>DFGE01000018.1:14660-54154 GCA_002371675.1 Clostridiales bacterium UBA3758 | reverse complement strand
TGCGGTTGGCAAACCTTTCGGGCCCTTTCAGGGGCTGCTAGTAACAGGCCCTTCTAGGGCCTAATCAAGCCTCCGGCTTAGCCGGAGGTCTTGACTCTTTTGAGCCGGTAATTGCCGCCTCAAAGCAACTTCCTTACAGAGGATGCCCCGAAGGAGTTCCCCTTTTGCTGATACATAGTCGGCAGCCGGAGCACGTCAGCGCGGAAGAGCGGCGAGCCTGTTCACACAGTCCCTGCAGACGGTCTTGTCGCGAAATTCGACCAGATCTCTGGCCGAGCCGCAGAACAGGCAGGCGTCCTGATGCTTGCGGAGGATGATGCTGCCGTCCTCCACGGAGATCTCCATTGGGTCCTTCTCCGAAATGCCGAGGCTGCGCCTGAGCTCGATCGGAAGAACGATGCGCCCCAATTCATCTACACGGCGAATGATCCCTGTGGACTTCATTGCTGATCCCCTCTCATCGACGAACGGATTCCAAAATGGAGTATACAACACTGCGGCCGGACAGTCAATGATTTTTTGGCGCTGAATTGTACTTTGTTGAGTAAAATATTCCGTTTTCAGAGGGGAAATGACGCACGCTGTATCACACTCCCGGCTGGTCGGCGAGGAGGGGACAGGCGCGCAGCGTTCCGCCCGACGGCGCGGAACGGCTCAGAGCTTTGCCGCGAGACGGAGGAATTCCGCTACGTTTTCCCGGCTGCCTGCGACGACGGAGCTCTTGCGCCCGTCGAAAGGCAGTTCCTCGCCCTCAAGCGTGCGGCAGACGCCGCCCGCCTCCTCCACGATGAGCTTGCCGGCGGCGTAATCCCAGAGGGAGATGCTCGGCTCAACGTAGACGCCGACGCGCCCGGCGGCCGCGCTGCAGAGGTCGAGCGCGGCGGAGCCCTCGCGGCGGATGTCCAGGCTCTCGAGGAAGGCCATGCGCAGCAGCGCGAAGGTTTTGTCGGTGAGCTCGGGGTTATAGGGCGAGGTGCCGCAGGCGGTGACCGTCTCGCAGAAGGGGTCCGCCGTCACGCGGATGGCGCGTCCGTTGCAGAGGGCGCCCTCGCCGCGCAGCGCGGTGAACATCTCGTCCGCGTAAGGGTTATAGATCGCCGCCGCCGTGAGCACGCCGCCGCAGCAGCAGGCCACGGAGATGCAGCTGTGGTGCAGGCCGCGTACGAAATTCATCGTGCCGTCAATCGGGTCAATGATGAACAGATGTTCGGCGGAGAGCTCGTCATGCCGGTCGTTCTCCTCGCAAAAGAAGCGCGCGCCGGGCACGGCCTCGCTCAGCCGCGCGATCAGCAGCTCCTGGACCTTGCGGTCATAGGCCGTCACCACGTCGCGGTGACCGGTCTTGCACTCGGCCAGGATGTCATGCGCCTCGCGCATCAGCCCGGCGGCCTCGCGCTCCGCCGCGGTCATGGCGGAGAGGAGTTCCGCCGGCCTCATGCCTGCACCGCCATTCGCAGCGCCTCGACCTTGTCCGTGTCCTCCCAGCGCACGCCCAGATCCTCGCGGCCCATATGGCCGTAGGCGGCGAGCTGCCGGTAAATGGGGCGGCGCAGGCCGAGATCGCGTATGATGGCGGCGGGGCGGAAATCGAAGACCTTGCGCACGGCCTCGCTGATGACCTCGTCGGGGACGGTTCCGGTGCCGAAGGTCTCCACCAGGATGCTCACCGGCTCGGCCACGCCGATGGCGTAGGCCAGCTGGATCTGGCAGCGGCGGGCAAGACCGGCGGCGACCACATTCTTGGCCGCCCAGCGCGCGGCGTAGGCGGCGGAGCGGTCGACCTTCGTGGGGTCCTTGCCGGAGAAGGCGCCGCCGCCGTGGGGCGCCGCGCCGCCGTAGGTGTCCACGATGATCTTGCGCCCGGTGAGGCCGGAATCACCCTGCGGGCCGCCGATCACGAAGCGGCCGGTGGGGTTGATGAAGAAGCGCGTGTTTTCGTCGAGCAGCGCCGCCGGGACGACGGGCTTGATGACCAGAGCGATCATGTCCGCGCGGATCTGCTCGAGCGTCGCCTCCGGGGCGTGCTGCGTGGAGATGACGATGGTGTCGACGCGCACGGGGCGGTGCTCCTCGTCGTATTCCACGGTGACCTGGGTCTTCCCGTCGGGGCGCAGATAGCCCACGAGGCCCTCCTTGCGGATCTGCGCGAGGCGCATCGCGAGCTTGTGGCTCAGAGAGATCGCCAGCGGCATTTTCTCCGGCGTCTCGTCGCAGGCGTAGCCGAACATCATGCCCTGGTCGCCCGCGCCGCCGACCTCGTCGTTGGTGCCGAGCGCGATATCGGCCGACTGCTCGTCGATGCTGGTGATGACGCCGCAGGTGTCGCAGTCAAAGCCGTATTTGGCGCGGTCGTAGCCGATGGAGCGCACGACCTCGCGCACGATGTGCGGGATGTCCACATAGCAGCTGGTGCTGATCTCGCCCATCACGTGCACCAGCCCGGTCGAAACGGTGGTCTCGCAGGCGACGCGGCCGTTGGGGTCTTCGGCGAGGATGGCGTCGAGCACGGCGTCTGAGATCTGGTCGCAGATCTTGTCGGGATGCCCCTCGGTGACGGATTCGGATGTAAAGAAAGTATGCATGGGTTCCTCCTGTATCATTTCATAGTACTGTTCATAACTGTTCCCGGAGCGGACGGAAAAGCGCCCTGCCGGACGGCAGGGCGCGTAAAGAGCATGCAGCATCCTCATCTTTCGTCTCACCGCCGGATTTGGCACCTTGTGTACACAGGTTGCCGGGCTTCACAGGGCCGTTCCCTCCACCGCTCTTGATAAGGTGTTCAGTTGTGCATTCATTATAACAGGCTTTCCATGCTTGTCAAGACCCGGATTCGAGATCCTTAACCGCCCCTGCGCGGCTTTCAGAGGGGCGTCTTCCGTATCGCGCGGGGCGGTTTTCTCTGCGCCGATATAATTGCTTGACAATACTGTGCATACTGTGTATATTTGGTATATACAGTTTAAGTGAGGAAAAGCGATGACCATTCTCATCGACAACCGAAGCGGGCAGCCCATTTACGAGCAGATCTTCGAGCAGCTGCGCGCGCAGATCCTCTCGGGCGCCGTCGCGGCGGAGGAGGCGCTGCCTTCGATCCGCAGCCTCGCGAAGGATCTGCGCATCAGCGTCATCACCACCAAGCGCGCCTACGAGGAGCTCGAGGCCGCCGGGCTGATCGTGACCGTGCCCGGCAAGGGGAGCTTCGCTGCGCCGGTGGAGCGCGGGCGCTGGCAGGAGGAGAAGCAGCGCGAGCTGGAGGAACACCTGCGCGCGGCGAAGAAGCTCGCTGCGGAATGCGGCCTGAGCCGCGAAAAACTGCATGAGATCCTGGAAAGGATGGAGGAGACATGAACGCGATCGAACTGAAGGGTCTGGAAAAACACTACGACGATTTTGACCTCAAGCTGGATCTGACGCTGCCCGAAGGCTGCATCCTCGGCCTGGTGGGGGAGAACGGAGCCGGCAAGAGCACGACCATCCGCCTGCTGCTCGGCATGGCGAAGCCCGACGCGGGCAGCGCGACGGTGCTCGGGCAGGAGAGGCCGCCGCTGGAGGAGATCGGTGTGGTGCTGGACGAACCGGCCTTCCCCGAGTGCCTGAGCGCGAAAAAGCTGGGCAAGATCATGGCGGGCATCTACCGCAACTGGGATCAGCCCTGCTTCGAGGGGCTGCTCAGGAAGCTCTCTGTCCCGGAGACGAAGCCCTTCAAGGAGCTCTCCCGCGGCATGAAGATGAAGCTCTCCATCGCCGTGGCGCTCTCGCACCATGCGCGCCTGCTCGTGCTCGACGAGCCGACCTCCGGGCTCGACCCGGTGGTGCGCGACGAGGTGGTGGAGCTGTTTTCAGAGTTCACGCGCGAGGAGGATCACGCCGTGCTCATCTCCTCGCATATCGTCAGCGACCTTGAGAAGCTCTGCGACTACGTGGCCTTCCTGCACCGCGGGCGGCTGCTGCTGTGCGAGGAGGCCGACGCGCTGCGCGAGCAGTACGTGCTGGTGCAGGGCACGCGCGAGGAGATCGACGCGCTGGGCGCCGCCGTGCTCGGCCGGCGGAATTCGCCCTACGGCGTGAGCGCGGTGCTCAAACGGGAGGACGCCCCGGAGAGTCTCCGCCGGAGCGCGCTGAGTATCGAGGATCTGTTCATCCTCATGGTCAAGGAGGAAAGGACATGAAAGGCCTTTTGCGGAAAGATCTCTACATGATGGCGGCCTACTGCCGCAGCTTCCTTCTCATCGTATTCGGTTTCGCCATCGTGGGCGCCTTCGGACAGGACAACTGGTTTTTCATCTTCTATCCGATGATCGTCGGTGTGATGCTGCCCGTCACGATCCAGTCCTACGACGAGAAATTCCGCTGGGAGCGCTACTGCGGCGCCCTGCCGGTGACGCGCGCGCAGGTCGTCTCGGTCAAGTATCTGCTGACGCTCATCATGGTCGGGGCGGTTTTCGCGCTGATCATGCTGGTGCAGGGCCTTCGCCTCGGCCTGGCGGGACGGCTCGCGGAGCTCCCCGCGCTGATCCCGATCCTGCTGGCGATCGGCCTCATCGGGCCGGCGATCCTCCTGCCCATTATCTTCCGCCTCGGCGTGGAGAAGGGGCGCATTGCCTATTACATCTTAATCGGCGCAATCTGCGCGTTCGGCGTGATCCTGTCCTACAGACTGTCCGGCACGCCGCCCGAGACCATCGGCGGGGCGGACGCCGCCACGCAGATCGTTGTTCAGGGCTCCCTCGGCGGCACGCTGCTGACGGTGGCTGTCTCCGCGCTGATCTACGCGCTGTCCTGGCTCCTGTCGATCTGCTTCTACCGGAAGCGCGAGCTCTGATGCATGTCGGCAGACAGGAGAGGGAAAGGCCGCCCCTGTCCGCCGCGGAAAAGATAACGGGTCTGTTGCAAAATAAAGATGAGCGCTAAAATGCTGAGCTCGTAGGGGCGGCGGCACAACAGAATACGCACAAAAATGTTCGGCGAATTCGCAGAGTGTACGAATACGCCGAACATTTTTGCCATTCATGCAGCTTGATGCTGCCGGGAGGGCACAAGGCCCTCCCCTGCGATGCAGCCTGGGTTTTCGCATTTTGCAACAGTCCCGCTCAATCGATGCAAAACAGGGAACTTCTTTTGGAAGTTCCCTGTTTTGACTGTAAGCTGCCGACAAAATGCCGACAGCTTACAGCGCTCAGATGTCGCACTCGGGCATCAGCTCGTTGGAAATCACCTGGAGGATCTCGTCGAACTTGCGCTGATCCTCCTCGGAAAAGCGCTGCTTCATGCGCTCCACGACCGTGTGCTCATAGGCGGTGAAGAGCCGCAGATACGTATGGTATTTTTCGGAGAGGATCAAATGGTACTCGCGGCGATCCACCTGCGAATTCTGCCGCACCAGGTAGCCCTTGCGGATGAGATTGTTTACTTTATAGGTCGCATTGGACTGGGAAATGTTAAGAAAACTGGCAAATTCGCCCACCGTCGGCTCGCCGAGCATGTGAATCACTTCCAGTGAAAAGCCTTCCATCGCCGACAGGGAGCCGTCCCTCTCGCGAACCAGCTCAAATACCTTCCGATAGAAGCCGAATTTGAACTTATCGTACACTTTCAGGAAACTTTCCTCCAACATGGCAGACACCCCCTTCGATAATTTGTATGAATCTATTTTACACCAGGATTTTCATAAAGTAAATAAAAATTTCCAGATTTTCGTGCAAAAATTATTCGCTCCCTGTATACATTATAGGGAATTATTGAACATATTTGACCTATTTGTGAATTTTGTTGCCCCGCCGCGGGATGCTATTGACAATCGGGCAGCGCGGTGGTATATTAGCACTCGAAAGCAAAGAGTGCCAACACTCGGGAGGCGAGAGTGCTAAATGGCGATCAGCGAGCGTAAGAAAAAGATCCTCACCGCCGTCGTTGAGGAGTATATCCGCACGGCGGAGCCGGTGGGCAGCAAGGCGATCGCGCAGATCGGCTCTCTCAAATGCTCCCCCGCGACGATCCGCAACGAGCTCGCGGAGCTGGTGTCGATGGGCTATCTCGCCCAGCCGCACACCTCAGCCGGCCGCGTCCCCACCCCGATGGGCTACCGCCTCTATGTCAACGAGCTCATGGATCGCCAGCGGCTCTCCGAGGAGGAAGCGGAGGATCTGAACCGCCGCCTGAACCAGCGCCTCCAGGATCTGGATGACAGCATCGGCGGCGTGAGCAGGCTGGCCTCGCAGCTGACGGATTACCCGGCGCTCGCCCTGACAAGGCAGGCCGCGGTCTCCGCGCAGCGTTTCGACCTCATATATGTCGATGCGAACACCTTTATTATTGTGATCACGCTTTCCTCGAACGTGGCCAGGAGCAAGCTCGTCCGGCTGCCGATCTCCGTGGATCAGGAGCTGGTGCAGCGGCTCGGGACGCTCTTCAACGCGAGCTTCACCGGCAAGCGGGAGGAGGAGATCACGCCCCTGCTCATTCACAGCACCGAACGCGCCGCGGACGACACCGCGGGAATCACCGCGGTGATCACGGCCTTCCTGCTCGAGCAGCTGCACGAGGCCGCCGAACCCGCCACCTTCCTGTCCGGCGAGAACATGCTGCTCAGCCAGCCGGAGTTCCGCGACCCGGACAAGGCGCACAGACTCATGAGCTACCTCTCCGAGGGCGGGCACATCCTGCCTCCCTCTGCCGCCGCGGCGGGTACGGACGAGGTGCGGGTCTTCATCGGGCCGGAAAACGTGGCCGAGGAGCTCAAGGATTCCAGCGTCATCGTCGCCAGCTTCGACGCGGGAGACGGCACGCGCGGGCTGATCGGCGTGGTCGGCCCCACGAGAATGGACTATTCCGCCGTGGCCGCGAAGCTGAGCTTCCTGGCTGCCGGCCTGTCGAGAAGACTGGGCGGCGGCGAGGCCCCGCCGGAGGGCATGCATAACAAACTGATCATCAAGGAGCCGGACAACAGTCATGAGTGAAGAAGTGAAAGACCAGATCCCCGAGACGCAGCAGGAGACCGCCGCCGAAAGCGCGCCGGAAGAGAGTCCCGCTGCTGAGGAGAAGGAAGTCAGCACCGAAGCCGAAGAAAAGGCTGAAAAAAAGGAAAAGAAAGAAAAGAAATTCGGCCGCAAAAAGGACGAGGATCGCAGCGCGGAGCTCGAGACCGCCAAGGCAGCCTTCGAGAAGGAAAAAGCTGCGATGAACGACAAGTATCTGCGCCTGATGGCCGAGTATGATAACTACCGCCGCCGCAGCCAGAAGGAGAAGGAAGCCCTGTATACCGACGTCCGCTCCGAGACCGCGCTGAAGTTCCTGCCGATCTACGACGATCTGGAGCGCGCGCTCCGGCAGCCCACCGAGGACGAGGCCTACCGCAAGGGCGTGGAGATGATCATGACCCAGTTCACCGCGACGCTGGAGAAGCTGGGCATCACCCCCTTCGAGAGCCTGGGCGAGACCTTCGACCCGGCGCTGCACAACGCCGTCATGCATGTGGACGATGAGGAAAAGGGCGAGAACGAGATCGTGGAGGTCTTCCAGAAGGGCTTCAAGCTCGGAGACAAGGTGATCCGCTTCGCCATGGTCAAGGTGGCCAACTGATTTGCAGGCAAAACCATTCATATAAACTTGTAAAGTATTCATCTTAAAATAGGAGGACAAGAAAATGAGTAAAATTATCGGTATCGATCTGGGCACTACCAACAGCTGCGTCGCGGTTCTCGAAGGCGGCGAACCCGTCGTCATCGCCAACCCCGAGGGCGCCCGCACCACCCCGTCCGTAGTCGCCTTTGCCAAGAACGGCGAGCGCATGGTCGGCTCCGTCGCCAAGCGCCAGGCCGTCACCAATCCCGACCGCACCATCTCTTCCATCAAGCGCGAGATGGGCTCCAACTACAAGGTCACCATCGACGGCAAGGCCTACACGCCGCAGGAGATCTCCGCCATGGTGCTGCAGAAGCTGAAGGCTGACGCCGAGGCTTACCTGGGCGAGAGCGTCAGCGAGGCCGTCATCACCGTCCCCGCCTACTTCACCGACGCGCAGCGCCAGGCCACCAAGGACGCCGGCAAGATCGCCGGCCTCGATGTCAAGCGCATCATCAACGAGCCGACTGCGGCCGCCCTTGCCTACGGCATCGACAAGGAGAGCGACCAGAAGATCATGGTCTACGACCTCGGCGGCGGCACCTTCGACGTGTCCGTGCTCGAGATCGGCGACGGCGTCATCGAAGTGCTGGCCACCGCAGGCAACAACCGCCTCGGCGGCGACGACTTTGACGCCTGCGTCACCAAGTATCTGGTTGACGAGTTCCGCAAGACCGACGGCGTTGACCTCAGCGGCGACAAGGTTGCCATGCAGCGTCTGCGCGAGGCCGCCGAGAAGGCGAAGATCGAGCTGAGCGGCATGACCACCACGAATGTCAACCTCCCCTATATCACGGCGGACGCCAACGGCCCCAAGCACCTGGACGTCACCCTCACCCGCGCCAAGTTCAACGAGCTGACCCGTCACCTCGTCGAAGCCACGGCCGGCCCCGTGCGCCAGGCCCTGTCCGACTCCGGACTCAATCCCTCCGAGCTGAGCAAGGTGCTGCTCGTCGGCGGCTCCACCCGTATCCCCGCCGTGCAGGACATGGTCAAGTCCCTCACCGGCAAGGAAGGCTTCAAGGGCATCAACCCCGATGAGTGCGTCGCCATCGGCGCGGCCATCCAGGGCGGCGTTCTGAACCAGGACGTCGACGGCATCGTGCTGCTGGACGTCACCCCGCTGTCCCTCGGCATCGAGACCCTCGGCGGCGTGTGCACCAAGCTCATCGAGCGCAACACCACCATCCCGACCCGCAAGAGCCAGGTCTTCTCCACCGCGGCTGACAACCAGACCTCCGTCGAGGTCAACGTCCTGCAGGGCGAGCGCGAGATGGCCGCTTACAACAAGTCCCTCGGCCGCTTCCACCTGGACGGCATCGCCCCGGCCCGCCGCGGCGTGCCGCAGATCGAGGTCACCTTTGACATCGACGCCAACGGCATCGTGAACGTCTCCGCAAAGGATCTCGGCACCGGCAAGGAGCAGCACATCACCATCACTGCCTCCTCCAACATGTCCAAGGAGGACATCGACAAGGCCGTCAAGGAGGCCGAGATGTATGCCGCCGAGGACCAGAAGCGCAAGGAAGAGGTCGATATCCGCAACCAGGGCGACCAGATGGTCTATGAGACCGAGAAGGCGCTCAACGACCTGGGCGACAAGCTCGACGCCGGCGAAAAGGCCGATGTCGAGGGCAAGCTCAACACCCTCAAGGAGAAGCTCAAGGGCACCGACTCCGCCGCTATCAAGCAGGCGACCGAGGAGCTGACCCAGTCCTTCTACAAGCTGTCCGAGAAGCTCTACCAGCAGGCCAATCCCCAGGGCCAGGGCTTTGATCCCAGCCAGGCCGGCCCGCAGGGTCCGCAGGGCGGCAACGGCGGCCAGGACTATTACGACGCCGACTACACCGTGGTCGACGACGACAAGAAGTAATCCCTCTCTTTTGATAACCCCCTTTCACAACCCGCATGACCCCTGCAGTTTGCGCTGAGGAATCCTCCTCAGCGCAAAGCTGCGCTTTCCGCACCCCGGCCTTTGTCGGCCGTGATGCGTCTGCGCGCTGCCGCTTCGCGCAAGAACATACGGGAGTATGTTCTTGCCGGCGGATGCCTGTAATCGAGGCGGCCCCCCCTGTGAGTCCCCCGCTGCGCTGTCGTCGAATGGCTGCGTGGGGGAGGCAGAGACTTTTCCGGTATTCGTATAACAGAATCGGAGAGCGATCTTCAACAACCATTTTTACCAAATGGGAGAACATACATGGCAGAAAAACGAGATTACTACGAGGTGCTCGGCGTCAAAAAGGACGCCACGCCCGACGAAATAAAAAAAGCATACCGCAAGCTCGCCAAGGAGAACCACCCCGATCTGCACCCCGGCGACAAAGCCTGCGAGGAGCGCTTCAAGGAGGCCAACGAGGCCTTTGAGATCCTCTCCGATCCCGACAAGCGCAAGAAGTATGACCAGTTTGGCCACGCTGCCTTCGACCCCAACGCCGGCTTCGGCGGCGGCGCGGGCTTCGAGGGTTTTGGAGGCTTTGGCGGTTTCGGCGACCTGGGCGACATCTTCGGCGATATTTTCGGCGGCTTCGGCGGCGCGTCCCGCGCCAATCCCAACGCCCCGCGCCGCGGCGAGGACCTGCGCACCCAGGTGACCATCAGCTTTGAGGAGGCTGCCTTCGGCTGCGAGAAGGAGATCACCGTCCCCATCATCGAGGTCTGCCCGGACTGCAAGGGCAGCGGCTGCGCCCCCGGCACCACACCCGAGGTCTGCCCGGACTGCAAGGGCAGCGGCAGCGTCCGCACCACCCAGCGCACGCCCTTCGGCGTGGTGCAGTCCACCGGCGCGTGCCAGAAATGCCGCGGCACCGGCAAGATCATCCACCAGCCCTGCAAGAGCTGCCGGGGCATGGGCAAGATTCGCCGCCAGCACAAGATGACGGTGAAGATCCCCGCCGGTATCGACGACGGCCAGGCCATCACCCGCCGCGGTTACGGCAACGCCGGCACGAACGGCGGCCCTGCCGGTGATCTGCTCATCGGCGTGATGGTGCGTCCGCACGCCATTTTCGAGCGCGAGGGCGTCAATGTGTATATGGACAAAGAGCTGAGCTTTGCCCAGGCCGCGCTCGGCGCCGAGATCGAGGTGCCGACGCTCGACGGAAAGGTCAAGCTCACGATCCCCGAGGGCACGCAGCCCGGCGCAGTCTTCCGTCTGCGCGGCAAGGGCATCCCCTCGCTGCATGGCGGCAGCCGGGGCGACCAGTTCGTCTCCGTCTCCGTGGGCGTGCCGAAGAACCTCACTTCCGCGCAGAAGGAGCAGCTGCGGCAGTTCGCCGCCGCCATGGGCGAGGGCGACAGCGGTGTGAAATCCGGCCTCTTCGGCAAGAAAAAGCGCTGAGCCAGTCTATAGCAACACGATCTATAGTAACGCGATAAGACAAAAAGATACCCTCCCTGAAAACAGGGAGGGTATCTTCAGCTTGTCAAAAAAGTCCCTTTAGGGGACTTTTTTGCCTGCGCTTCCCCGCCGAGTATTATGCCTTCGGGTAAAATACTGTATCCGAAAAGCCTTGATGAAGCAAGGCTTTTCGGGCGGCGGGCTATTGTACTCGAGGCGGGCCTTGCCCCCTCGAGCTCCCCCGCTGCTCTATCCTCCCGCCTTATCGCAGTTTTTTGACAGACTCAAGATACCCTCCCTGAAAACAGGGAGGGTATCTTTTGCGTGTTATTTTGCGTGTTATTCAGCGAGCGGGGGATCAGGCCTGGGGACCGGCAGCCTTGATGTTCTCGGGCATGTCGGGGTACTTCTTCTCGAAGTTCTCACGGAAGGCCTTGGCCAGCGCGTGCGCGGACTCCTCATAGGCCGCCTTGTCTTCCCAGAGGTTGCGCGGGTCGAGGATCTCGGCCGGCACGTCAGGGCAGGACTTGGGGATGTTGAGGTTGAAGATCGGGTCGCGGTCATACTCGACGTCGTTGAGCTCGCCGGCGATCGCGGCCTTGACCATGGCGCGGGTGAATTTGAGCTTCATGCGGGGGACGCTGCCGGCCTTGCCGCCGCACCAGCCGGTGTTCACCAGGAAGACCTGGGCGCCGGTCTCGTCGAGCTTCTTGCCGAGCATGTTGGCGTACACGGAGGCGTTGAGCGGGAAGAAGGGCTCGCCGAAGAGCGTGGAGAAGGTGGTGACGGGCTCCTTGATGCCGCGTTCGGTGCCGGCCAGCTTGCTGGTGTAGCCGGAGACGAAGTGGTACATGGCGGCGTCCTTGTCGAGGCGGGAGATCGGAGGCAGCACGCCGAAGGCGTCGGCCGTCAGGAAGATGACGGTCTTGGGCAGGCCGCCCACACCGGGGATGGCCGCGGAGGGGATGTGCTCGATCGGGTAGCCCGCGCGGGTGTTCTCGGTGAGGCTGCCGTCGTCGTAGTCGGGGTGGCCATTCTCGTCGAGGATGACGTTCTCGAGCAGCGCGCCGAACTTGACAGCGCCGAAGATCTCGGGCTCGGCTTCCTTCTTGAGGCCGATGCACTTGGCGTAGCAGCCGCCCTCGATGTTGAACACGCCCTCGTCGGTCCAGCCGTGCTCATCGTCGCCGATCAGGGAACGGTCGGGAGAGGCGGAGAGGGTGGTCTTGCCGGTGCCGGACAGGCCGAAGAACACGGCGGTGTCGCCCTTCTCGCCGATGTTGGCGGAGCAGTGCATGGAGAGGATGCCGGCCTTGGGCAGCTCGTAGTTCATGACGGAGAAGACGGACTTCTTGATCTCGCCCGCGTACTGGCTGCCGGCGATGATGACCTCGTGGGCCTCATAGTCGATGATGATGGCCGCCTCACTGTGCACGCCGTCGATCTCGGGGATGCACTTGAAGCCGGGGGCGACATAGATGGTGTAGTCGGGCTTGTAGTTCTCAAGATCCTCCTCGGAGGGACGGATCAGCAGCTGGTGGATGAAGAGGTTCTGGCTGGCGAGCTCGTTGACGATGCGGAAGCTGCGGGTATACTTCGGGTCCGCGCCGGCGAAGCCGTCGAACACGAAGAGCTCGAGATTCTGCAGGTAGGCGAGCATCTTGCCCTTGATGAGCTCGAATTTCTCCCTGGAGATGGGGACGTTGACCTTGCCCCAGGCGATCTCGTCATGGACGGCCGGGGTATCGACGATGAACTTGTCCTTCGGGCTGCGGCCGGTGTACTTGCCGGTCTCAACGGAGAGGGCGCCGGTGTCGGAGAGGACGCCTTCGCCGCGCTCCAGCGCCATCATCACGAGCTCGGGGACAGGGAGGTTGCGGTAGACGACGCCGTCGCCGGCAATGCCGAGGTCGATGGGTTTCAGGATATCCATAGAGTTTTCCGCCTTTCCGTGGGCCTCGCTCAGCTCGAGGAGTACCCACCTTCATTATGATTAGTTTTTTGCGAACGGTTTCGGGAAAACGCCCGGGGGAGCGGGCTCAGCCGCCGAAGACGGCGAGCAGGAAGCCCGCGGCGACGGCCGAGCCGATAACGCCGGCCACGTTCGGACCCATGGCGTGCATGAGGAGATAGTTGTTCTTGTTGTAACGACGGCCAACGTCCTGGCTGACGCGCGCGGCCATCGGCACGGCGGAGACGCCCGCGGAGCCGATCAGGGGGTTGATCTGACCGCCGGAGGTCTTGTACATCACGAGGCCGCCGAGCAGACCGCCCGCGGTGGAGATCGCAAAAGCGACCAGGCCGAGGATGATGATCTTGATGGTGTCAAGGCTCAGGAAGTTCTGCGCGATCATCGTGGCGCCCACGCTCGTGGCGAGGAAGATCGTCACGATGTTCATGAGGGCGTTCTGCGAGGTATCGGACAGGCGATCCGTCACGCCGCTTTCGCGGAAGAGGTTGCCGAGCATGAGGCAGCCGATCAGCGGGGCGGTGGAGGGCAGGAGCAGGATGACGAAGGTGGCCACAACGCAGGGGAAGAGGATCTTCTCGGTCTTGGAGACCTCGCGGCTCTGCACCATCTTGACCTTGCGCATCTTCTCGGTGGTCATGAGCTTCATGATGGGCGGCTGGATCAGCGGGATCAGGGCCATGTAGGAATAGGCCGCGATGGCGATGGGTCCCAGCAGCTCCGGCGCGAGCTTGGTGGTGAGGAAGATGGCCGTGGGGCCGTCCGCGCCGCCGATGATGCCGATGGAGGCGGCCTGCGGGCCGGTGAAGCCCAGCAGCACCGCGCCGAAGAAGGCCACGAACACGCCCAGCTGCGCAGCGGCGCCGAGCAGCAGGCTCTTGGGGTTGGCGATCAGCGGACCGAAATCCGTCATCGCGCCGACGCCCATGAAGATGAGCGAGGGGTATATGCCGGCTTTTACGCCGATGTAGAAGAAGTCGAGCAGGCCGGCGTGGGACATGATGTGTCCGTAGCTGTGGTAATAGGGGCTGCTCTCGTCGAGGAACTGAGCCCAGAGCTCGGGGTGGTACAGCGCGTTCTCGGACATGCCCACGAAGTAGCTGAGGTTGGAGAGCAGGCAGCCGAAGGCGATGCCGCACAGCAGCAGCGGCTCGAATTTCTTCACGATGCCGAGATAGAGGAGCACGAAGGAGATGATGATCATCACCAGGTTCTTCCAGCCCTCTGCAATGAAGAACTGGGCGAAGCCGGACTCCATGCCCAGCTTCTGCAGGACGCCTAATATATCCATAGGGCCCTCCTTATGCGATCACGACGAGGGGCGCACCGGTCTCCACCACGGCGCCCTTGCTGACGACGATCTGAGCGACCGTCCCGCTCTTGGTGGACGCGATCTCGTTCTCCATCTTCATGGCTTCGAGGATGAGCAGCACGTCGCCCTCCTTGACCTGCTGGCCCTGGGTGACGTTGATCTTCAGGACGTTGCCGGGCATCGGGCTCTTGACGACCTCGCCCGCGGCGAGACCGGCGGCCGGAGCGGCAGGCGCGGCGGCAGCGGGGGCTGCAGCGGGAGCAGCGGGAGCCGCGGCGACGGGGGCGGCGGTAGGCACGGGGGCCTTGGCGTCATATTCGTCGAGCAGCATGGCTTCGCCGCGCTCGACCAGGATCTCATAGGTCTTTCCCTTTAAGGTGATCTGATATTTCATGTTTTCGTTCCTCCCTTAGTCCTTGTCCTCTTTGATCTCGCGGATCGAGAGGAAGCGCAGCTCGTTGAGCGGAGCGTGCATCTCGTCCGCCACGATGGCCATCAGCATGGCGGCGGTGCGCGGGTCGGTGTCATAGAGCTTCAGCTCGCCGGCGGAGCCGGGAGCCATGGCCTTGATCTCGAGCGGGACGGCCTCCATCACGCGGGGCGCCTCAATGTCGCCCACGGAGACAGCCTGCTTCTTCGCCTTCGCCTTCATGACGGCGCCGAGAATGTACAACACGCTCATCAGCAGCACCAGCGCGAAGAAGACCACCGCGTAGCCCAGCAGCGCGGTCGCGCCGGCTGTGCCTATGGTGATGTTCACAAGATCTTCCATGGCTTATTCCTCCACGGCGACGATGCTGTAGGCGCAGCGCTTTTCCTCTTCCTCGCGGCGCTTGGCGAAGAACTTCTCGGCCACGGGCGGGAAGGCGATGTAGCTGAGCACGTCCTCCTCGCAGCGGGCGGTGTCGCCCAGCTCGGCGGCGGCCTTCTCAAAGGTGTCGGTCGGGAGAGAGTCGGCATAGCGGCCCTCGATGGGCTTCTCGTCGCCCAGGATCTTGGCGCGGACGGCGGGATTGATGGGGGCGGGGGTGCGGCCGTATTCGCCGCGGCAGTAGGCGCGGATCTCGGCGCCGACATTCTTGTAGCGCTCGCCCGCGAGGACGTTCTGCACGGCCTGGGTGCCGACCAGCTGGCTCGTCGGCGTGACGAGCGGGGGATAGCCCATGTCGGCGCGCACGCGCGGGGTCTCCGCGAGCGCTTCCTCAAACTTGTCCAGCGCGTTGAGGGACTTGAGCTGGCTGAGCAGGTTGGAGAGCATGCCGCCGGGGATCTGGTAGTTGAGGCACTGGGTGTCGGTGGTGAGGGAGATCGGGTTGAGGGTGCCCTTCTCGAGGAACTCCGCGCGGATGGGCTTGAAGAAGGCCGCGATCTTCGTGAGCGCTTCGTTGTTCAGATCCGTGTCGTAGCCGAGCTCGCGCAGGGCGAAGTTCAGCGTCTCGGTGGCGGGCTGGGAGGTGCCGCCGGAGAAGGGGGAGATGGCCGTGTCGATCACGTCGGCGCCGGCTTCAACGGCCTTGAGCTCGGTCATGAAGGCCAGGCCCGTGGTGCAGTGCGTATGGATGACGACGGGCAGATCCACCGCGTCCTTGATCGCGGAGACCAGGTCGTAGGCCTTGGCGGGGCTGAGCAGGCCGGCCATGTCCTTGATGCAGATGGTGGAGACGCCCATCTCGCGCAGCTCCTTGACCATCTCGACATATTTCTCGAGCGTGTGCACGGGACTCGTGGTGTAGGAGATCGCGCCGGAGGCGATGGCGCCGGACTTCACGGTTTCCTCGATGGCGACCTTGAGGTTGTTGGTGTCGTTGAGGGCGTCGAAAATACGGATGATGTCGATGCCGTTGCGGACGGAGGCGCGCACGAAGCGGCGCACGATGTCGTCGGGGTAGTGCTTGTAGCCGAGGATGTTCTGCCCGCGCAGGAGCATCTGCAGCTTGGTGTTGGGCATGGCCGCGCGGATCTTGCGCAGGCGCTCCCAGGGATCCTCGTTCAGGAAGCGGAGGCATACGTCAAAGGTGGCGCCGCCCCAGCATTCCACGGAGTAGAACCCGGCTTTGTCGATGGTCTCCAGGATGGGCGCGAACTGGTCGAATCTGGTTCGCGTCGCCACGAGAGACTGGCTCGCGTCGCGCAGGACGGTCTCTGTGAATTGAACTTTCTTCATAGTTTTCTCCTTCGTTTAGAGGTTTTCCGCACAGTATGCGGAGTCGCCCGGGGCCTGCCCGGAGCGGCGCGGGGGTGGAAAACAACGGGCTGCCGACCCGCGAATCCGGCGTGGATACTAAAAACCCACTTTAATAATATCATACCACCAATCGTCTCCTGCGGCAACGATTATTTGTCGGCAAATCGTGAAATTCTTCACAAAATTTGGCGTTTCGGATCGCCGTGCGGCGCGGCATTTTCGGTGAAAAGGAAAAAATGGCCCTGCTGCGCAAATTCCCGCTTGACTTTGCACGAGGGAGGCATTATAATAGACAAGCTCTCAATTGAACAGGTACTCCCTTGAGCAACACACGGAGATGTCGCGTAGTTGGTCGAGCGCGCACGATTGGAAATCGTGTAGGGGTCAAAAGCTCCTCGAGAGTTCGAATCTCTCCATCTCCGCCATGAAAAATCGACAGGTTTCGACCTGTCGATTTTTCAGTTTGATTCGCCTTTCGGCGAGTTCGATTGGCTGCGCCAGTGATATTTGCTTTGCAAGTGATATCGGCTGCGGCCGGTTGGGGCGAATCAAATATCACTGCGAGCGCAGCGAAGCAAGTTCACTCATCACGCTGCCGCAGGCAGCATTTCACTGAACCTGATCGGCATCTAAAGTGTAAAGTTTAGCCAAAAGAAAAGCACCCCATTCGTGGGGTGTTCATAAAGGAACGGAAGTTTTGATAGAATTGCCGTGCTTTTCTTTTTGTGTTATGATGAATATGCGGCAGAGACGTCAGCATTCTTCCTTTGTGTTTACTTGGCATTTCGAGATAGGAGCGATGATATGGAAAACAAAGATCGCAGCACAAAATATCCTATTTTGATGATTCACGGTGTTGGTTTCAGAGATTTGAAGTGGCCCTTGTACTGGGGCCGGATACCTGCGGCGCTTGCCAGTACCGGGGCGGTTTTGTTCTATGGGCAGCAGGACTGCTGGGCCCGGATTGAGGACAATGCGAAAACAATCAAAGCGAGGATCCGTCAGATCCTTGAGGAAACAAACTCTGATAAAATCAATATCATCGCACATTCCAAAGGCGGCTTGGAGGCGCGTATGGCCGCATCGTCTTTGGGCATGGGGGATTATATCGCAAGTATTACGACAATCGGGACGCCTCACCGTGGATCAAAAACGATCGACAAACTGCTGAAAGCCCCGGACTCGCTATTCAATATTGCGTCTTTTGCCGTTGATAACTGGATCGGTCTCATTGGCGACACAAAACCAGATTTCTATGCTGTGTGCAAAGATTTTTCCACGGAGTATGCCGAAGCATTCAATAAAGAGAACCCAGATGTTCCGGGTATCTTTTATCAGAGCTTTGCAGGCATAATGAGAACCCCGCTTTCGGATATCAATCTCTCAACCGCAAATGCTGTTATAAAAATGATCGAAGGCGAGAATGACGGCTTGGTCAGCGTTGAATCCGCAAAATGGGGAGAATCTTTTACCCTGCTGACAGGCCGAACAAACAGAGGCGTCTCGCATTACGATGAGATCGATTTCAGGCGTTCGCCTCTCTCCTCAAGGAGAAATGGAGATGGCATTGCAGATATTTGCGATGTTTATACTGCAATCGTGAAGGATTTGGCTGATCGCGGTTTTTAAGGGGAAATGACACCTCTATCGTTCACTTTGAACTCCTTTGAAATATGCCCCCTCGGATCCTGTTGCCCCCCTAAAGGGCAGGTGACGCCCCTGCAGTTGGTGATCGCCTTTTCCCACCGTAGGGGCGGCTATCAGGCGCCCGCGCGGCATCATCAAATCATTTCATATCATGCGGGCGAATCCCTGCGATGCTGCGGCTTCGTCTGTTTTTTCGGGAGGGGCTTGCCTCTCCCGAAAAGCCTTTTACCGGCGGATCGGGCCGGGCAAAAGGGCTTGACAGCATCAATACCTCATGATACGATGTATGACGCTAAAGGAGGTATCCTATGGACATTCAGTTGAAGCGCGGGCTGCTGGACGCGTGCGTGCTGGCGGCGATCAAGAATGAAGACTCCTACGGATATAAAATCATCAAGGACATGAAGCCGTATCTGGATTTGTCGGAATCTACGCTGTATACGATCCTCAAGCGGCTGGAGGCGTCGGATATGCTGACGGTCAGAAGCGTGGAGCACGAGGGGCGGCTGCGGAAGTATTATCACATCACGCAGCAGGGGCAGCAGCGCATAGAGGAGTTCAAAAAGGACTGGAAAGAGATCCTTTCCATCTACAGATTCATTACCAGGGAGGACGGCCGACATGAATAAGGAACGGTTTCTGGCAGAGCTGAGAAGGCAGCTTTCCGGGCTGCCGCAGCGGGAGCTTGAGGAGAGGCTATCCTTTTACAGCGAAATGATAGACGATCGCATGGAGGACGGCATCCCGGAGGAAGAGGCCGTAGCCGAAATCGGGGGCGTGGATTCCGTCAGGGAGCAGATCGCGTCGGAGATCCCGCTGACGGCGCTTGTCCGGGAAAAGGTCAGGCCCGGGCGAAGGCTGAAGGGCTGGGAGATCGTCCTGTTGGTGCTCGGCGCGCCGCTCTGGCTCCCGCTTCTGATTGCCGCGGCAGCGGTAATCCTGGCGGTCTATCTCGTCCTGTGGGCCGCGGCGGTCTGCGTCTACGCGGCGGATCTCTCGCTGGCGGCCTGTGCCGTCGCCGGCTTCGCGGGGGTTTTTCTGTACCTGAAGAACGGGAATCCCGCGGGAGCGCTGTTCTCCCTCGGAGCGGGGCTTACCTGCGCAGGCCTTGCGATCCTGCTGTTTTTCGCTTCCACAGGGATCTCAAAAGCCATCCTGAGGCTGACACGCAGGGCTCTTTTAGGTATCAAAACGTCGATTATCGGCAAGGAGGATTGAACGATGAGCAGAAGGACGAAATGGATGGTCGCCGCGGTGCTGCTGCTCGTGATCGGAGCGGCCGTCTGCGCGGCGGCATATGCCGCAAGCGGTTTTTCGTTCGGGACATTCAGCACAGTTGCGTATGTGACGAACACCTATGAGGTTTCCGGGCGCTTTGAAAACATCCGCGTCCTCGCGAGCACGGAGGAGATCACGCTCGTTCCCTCCGATGACGGGACATGCAAAGTAGTGTGCCGCGAGGAGGAGAACGACCCGCACAGCGTCACGGTCCGGGGCGGCACCCTGACGATTGAAAAAACGGAAAAAAGCGGAGGCTGGTCCCTACACGTCGGCGTTGTGACCGAGAGCCCCGCAATCACGGTGTTTCTTCCGGGCGAGACCTACGGCGCGCTTACGGTCGATTCCGACACGGGAGACGTCAGTATCCCCGCGGACTTTTCCTTTGACAGCATCCGCGTGTCGCTCAATACGGGGCGCGTGCAGTGCTTCGCTTCGACAAAGGGCGAAGTCGTCATTACGACGGACACAGGCGACATTGCCGTTTCGGGTCTGAGCGCCGCGGTAATGAGGCTCGACACGGACACAGGACGGATCAAAGTGTCGGATGCGGCTGTAGAGGGGGATCTGGAGATCCGGGTGAGCACCGGCAGAGCGACCCTGGAAAACGTGCGCTGCGGAAATCTCTCCTCCGAGGGGAACAGCGGCAGCCTTGTGATGACGAAGGTCGTCGCGTCCGGCACCTTCGAGCTGAGAAGAGACACGGGAGATATCCGGCTCGACGGCTGCGATGCGGAGCGCATTTCGATCCGCACGGATACGGGAGACGTCTCCGGTACGCTTCTTTCCGACAAAATCTTCCTCGCGAAAAGCGACACGGGAAAAGTGAGAACGCCCGGGACGACCGAGGGAGGAAGCTGCGAGATCACGACCGATACCGGCGATATCACGATAACGATTGCGGCCGGCTGACTTCTTCGCCCCGAAGGACAGGGCGGGGATCGAGATTTTTCCGAAAAAGAAAAAATCCCCCTGCGTCAGGTATTGCTTGTGACGCTGCGTCATGTTGTAAGATCCATGGCGTAAGGAGGTGTACGCTATGTCAAAATACACGACGGGAGAGCTGGCCAAGCTCTGCGGCGTAACGGTCCGGACCGTCCAGTACTACGATACCAGAGGCATCCTGATCCCGAGCGAGCTGTCCGAGGGCGGGAGGCGGCTCTATTCGGAGGACGATCTCAAGCGCCTGCGGGTCATCTGCTTCCTGCGGGAGCTGGAGCTTCCCATTGACGCGATCTCTCAGATCCTCCGGGAGGAGCATCCCGAGAAGCTGATCTCGCTGCTGATCGAGCAGCAGGAGAGCGCCCTTGCCGAGGAGATCGCCGGGAAGCAGGAGAAGCTGGCGAGGCTTCGCGAGCTGAAAAACGGACTGAAAAGCCGGGGTGCGGCGTCTCTCGAATCCATCGGTGACATAGCCGTTATTATGGAAGGCAAGAAAAAACTGAAAAAAATGCGCTGGACGATAATCCTGAGCGGGATCCCGCTCACGGCGCTGCAGTGGTTTTCCATCATTTTCTGGATCGTCAAGGGGATTTGCTGGCCCTTTGTCGTCTGGGTGCTGGCGGCGATCCCCTGGGGGATCCTGGTCAGCCGGTACTACTTCGGGCATGTCAAATACATCTGCCCGGAATGCCATGAACTCTTCAAGCCCGCCTTGAAGGAGGCCTTTTGGGCCAATCATACGCCAACGGCCCGCAAGCTGACCTGCACGGCCTGCGGTCACAAAGGCTTTTGCGCGGAGGTCTGGGGAGGTGACGGGAAATGAAGGAATTTGAGAGCATCGCCGTCGGCGCAGGCAGTGTCCCCGCTCTGATCATCACGGTTATTCTGATGGTCGTGATCCCTGCCGCCTTCTTCCTCTGCTGGCGCAGGAAGCATAAAGCGCAGACAACTATCCGCTGGCTCATTGCCGGCGCTGTCGGGTTTATCCTTTCTGCCCGCGTGCTGGAGCTGGGCGTGCACTATTTCTGCATCCTCGCGGATAATCCCGT
The DNA here is from genome assembly GCA_002371675.1 of Clostridiales bacterium UBA3758. Lineage (GTDB taxonomy): Bacteria > Bacillota > Clostridia > Oscillospirales > Oscillospiraceae > Limivicinus. Next base: position 32,815 of record DFGE01000018.1, on the reverse strand, counting down.
CTCCCGCTTCATCAACGGGAACACGGCAGCCTATGTGCTCTACGGGACCCTGATGGCCGGACTTTTCGAGGAGTGCGGACGGCATATCATCCTGAAATACATCCTGAAAAAGAATCGCAGCCGGGAAAATGCCGTTCTCTATGGTATCGGTCACGGCGGGATCGAGATCCTGACGGTCCTTCTGCCCGGCATGATCACCTATCTCGCGGTAGCGGTACTGTTTTCCGCCGGAGATACGGAAAACGCGCTCAGAGCATTGAACATCACGGAGGAAAACGCCGCAGCGGCGCTCCCGGCTGTTCAGGCGGCCGCAGCCTTCGGTTACCCCATGATGGCGATGAACGTCATTGAGCGGCTGCTGGCGATGTTCGTGCATATTGGGCTCACAGTCGTCGTGTATGACGGCGTCGTCCGCGCGAAGAAGGGCCGCCTGCCGCTGGCGATCCTGCTGCACATGCTGGCGGACACCGCCCCCGCGCTGTACCAGAGAGGCGTCGTGCCGCTGTGGGCGGTCGAGCTCTGGGGCGCCGTTTGGGCGGCGGCCATTATGATCCTTGCGGTGAGGTGTTATCGAGAACTGAAAGAGCCGACGGCCGGGTAAGCGCCGCGCCCCAGCGCCCCGCGCTCTTGCCTTTTGCTTTGGCTGCGATTATAATGACCATCGGATGGCGAAATCAATCGAGGGTTCGATTGATTTCGCTGCCAAACGACAAGTTTGGCAGCGAATGACCCAAAGGGTCATTCGCCCGATGCTCATTGAAATGAATATATGGCCAAACAGCTATGCTGTTTGGCTGCGCGGCAAAGCCGCGCGGCGAAAAGCTTTTTGGCTTTTCGCCATCATATAGTCATTATAATGAGCATACGGCAAAGCCGCGCGGCGAATAGCTTTTTGGCTTTTCGCCATCATATATTCATTATAATACATAATACAGTTTATCGCAAAATACAGGACGGCGAGGCAGCTTCGCCGGAGGCATATCGGGAAAAGGAGCACATGAACATGAAGCTTGCAAACGCATTGGCGGAGCGGTCCAATCTGCAGCAGCGCCTGTCCGAGCTGGAAAAAAGGCTCAACAACAACGCAAAGGTGCAGGCCGGCGAGGAGCCGGCGGAGGACCCGAAGACCCTCCTGAAGGAATACGACGAAGACCTGGCGGCGCTCCAGGCGCTGATCGCGCGCATCAATCTGGCCAACAGCGCGACCAGGGCCGACGGCGTCACGCTGACGGAAATGTTGGCGGAGCGGGATTGTCTGAAGCTGAAGCTCAAGGCGATGCGCGGCTTCCTCGACAACGCCAGCGCGAAGGTCGACCGCTATACCAAGTCCGAGATCGCCATCAGGAGCACGGTCTCCGTCAAGGAACTGCAGAAGGAGCTCGACGACTGCTCCAAGAAGCTCCGGCTGCTGGACGAGAAGATCCAGGAGCTCAACTGGACCACGGAGATCTGATACTCTTATCTAATAGAAACCAGACAATCTTTGCGGCAGAATTTGCGCCATGCTTCGTTATAGCATTGAAGCGCAGAGGAAAAAGCAACAGTTGGTAGTCCGGTAATGTGGGCGCGATCTCCGGCCGGTGAGAATGACCGGCATCGGCAGTACAGACGGGCATGTACAGGGTTCGAATCCCATCTTAAAACGCAGGCCCCGCAGTGTTACATCCGCATGGTCGAAAGCCCTCACAGCGCATGATTATTACCGTAACGCCTGTTACCGGGCGAGGGCGGCGTAGGGGAACTGAATACAAGCAGCGGCGGTTGGCGCGGCGGCGGGGATCTGTACGGCATATCCTCCGCCGCCGCGCGCCTTTTCCTGCGCGGCAGCGCGTATCGGAGCGGAAAAGAGCCCGCAGGGGAGGCGGCGCGCTGCTTCCCGGCTGAGAAAAATTAAACCGCAATACGCGATTTTTGTTTACAATCCACCCCGTTCTGGTGTATGATAAAAGCGGTATTTTGGAAAAAAAGGGAGGTCGATACCGTTGGAGACTCCGTATGCGATCGAGATGCTGCACATCACGAAAAGGTTCCCCGGAATCATTGCCAACGACGACATCACCCTGCAGCTGAAGAAGGGCGAGATCCACGCCCTGCTGGGTGAAAACGGCGCCGGCAAATCCACGCTGATGAGTGTTCTCTTCGGCCTGTATCAGGCGGAGGAGGGCGAGATCCGCAAGGACGGCAAGGTCGTCCAGATCAAGAACCCCAACGACGCCAACGATCTTGGCATCGGCATGGTGCACCAGCACTTCAAGCTCGTTGAGTGCTTCACCGTGCTTGACAACATCATCCTCGGCGTAGAACCCACCAGCGGTCCCTTCCTCCGGAAGAAGGAAGCCCGCGAAAAGGTTCTGGCCCTGTCGGAAAAATACGGTCTGCGTGTCGACCCCGACGCGCTGATCGAGGATATCACCGTCGGTATGCAGCAGCGCACCGAGATCCTCAAGATGCTCTATCGCGACAATGAGATCCTCATCTTCGACGAGCCGACCGCCGTGCTCACCCCGCAGGAGATCGACGAGCTGATGCAGATCATGCGCAATCTCGCCGCCGAGGGCAAGAGCATCCTCTTCATCTCCCACAAGCTGGCCGAGATCATGGCCGTCGCCGACCGCTGCAGCGTGCTCCGCAAGGGCAAGTACATCGGCACCGTCGAGACCAAGAACACCACCATGGAGCAGCTTTCCGCCATGATGGTCGGCCGCAACGTCAACTTCCATGTGGAAAAAGCGCCCTCTCACCCCGGCGACGTGATCCTCAACGTCGAGGGCATGACCGTCGCCTCCAAGGTGCACAAGAACGACGCCGTCAAGAACGTCAGCTTCAAGGTGCGCGCGGGCGAGATCGTCTGTATCGCGGGCATCGACGGCAACGGCCAGACGGAGCTGGTCTACGGCCTGTCCGGTCTTGAGCCGCTCAAGCAAGGCAAGATCGAGCTCAAAGGGCAGGACATCACCCATGCCAGCATCCGCAAGCGCTCCACCTCCGGCATGAGCCACATCCCCGAGGACCGCCATAAGCACGGCCTCGTGCTGGACTACTCTCTGGAGTACAACCTCATCCTGCAGCGCTATTTTGAGAGCGAGTTCACGAGCAGGATGGGCTTCCTCAAGCGCGGCCCCATCCGCGAATATGCCGAGCGGCTCATCGAGCAGTACGACGTGCGTTCCGGCCAGGGCCCCATCACCATCGCCCGCAGCATGTCCGGCGGCAACCAGCAGAAGGCCATCATCGCCCGCGAGATCGACAAGGCGCCTGACCTGCTGATCGCTGTGCAGCCCACCCGCGGCCTGGACGTCGGCGCCATCGAGTATATCCATAAGCAGCTCGTCGCCCAGCGCGACGCGGGCAAGGCCGTCCTGCTGGTCTCCCTGGAGCTCGACGAGGTCATGGACGTGCCTGACCGCATCCTTGTGATGTACGAGGGCGAGATCGTCGGCGAGCTCGACCCGAAGAAGACCACGCAGGAGGAGCTCGGCCTGTACATGGCGGGCGCCAAGAGAGACGAGGTGAAAGCATGAAGAAAAACATCCTGAAGAACAATGCCGTCCAGTCTCTGATCGCGTCTCTGCTCTGCATTTTCCTGGGTCTGCTGATCGGCTACATCGTTCTTCTCCTCATCAACCCCGACGGCGCGTGGAACTCCATCGTGGAGGTCATGAAGAACTTCCTCCACGCCAAAAAGGCCGCACGCCAGCTCCGCAACTTCGGCACCACCCTGGTGCGCACGGCGCCGCTGCTGATGTGCGCGCTGAGCGTGCTCTTCGCGTATAAGGTCGGCCTGTTCAACATCGGCGCGGCCGGCCAGTACGTCGCCGGCGTCTGCGCCAGCCTCTACGCCGCTCTCGCCTGGGGCTGGAGCTGGTTCCCCTGCCTGATCTTCGCGCTGCTGGCCGGCGCACTCCTCGGCGCGATCGTCGGTCTGCTCAAGGCCTACTGCAACGTCAACGAGGTCATCTCCGGCATCATGCTCAACTGGATCGCCCTGTATCTGACGAACATGATGCTCTCCAAGGTCAAGGAAGTGGCGAGCCCCTACACGCTGCACCTCAAGACCACCGCCCCGCAGGCGATCCTCCCGAGCCTGGGTCTGGGCTCCCTCTTCTCCGATAACGAGTATGTGACGATCGCGGTTCCGCTGGCGATCATCACCGCCATCGTGGTCGAGGTCGTGCTCGACCGCACCAAGTTCGGCTACGAGCTCAAGGCGACCGGCAACAACAGGAACGCCGCCAAGTACGCCGGCATGGCGGAGCAGCGCAACATCATCCTCACCCTCGTGATTGCGGGCGGCCTCGCCGGCATCGGCGGCGCGATGTTCTACCTGACCGACCTGGAGCAGTGGTCCTGCACGGCCACCTCCGTCCCGGGCATGGGCTTCAACGGCATCGCGGCCACCTTCCTCGGCGGCCTCAACCCGATCGGCACGATCTTCGCTTCCTACTTCATCCAGCACATCACCGACGGCGGCACCAATGTCGACCTGAGTATGTACTCCGCCCAGATCTCCGATCTGATCTCGTCCATCATCATCTACCTCTGCGGCTTCGTGCTCTTCATCAAGCAGATGATGAACAAGAGCATCGCCAGACACGAGGAGGCACAGGCACACAGGGCCAAGCTTGCGGCTGAGGCCGCCGGAAAAGAAGGAGGCGAGAAGTAATGCTGCTTTTGATCCAATACACGCTGATCTTTGCGTCAGTCCTGATCCTGGTCGCCCTGGGCGGCTGCTTCTCCGAGCACTCCGGCGTCATCAACCTCGGCCTGGAAGGCATCATGGTCATCGGCGCCCTCGGCGGCGCGCTCATGATGCGCTTCCTGCCCGCGGGCTTCAGCGCTTTCGGCATCGTGATGCTGACGCTGCTTGCGGCGATCCTCTTCGGCGTGGCCTACTCGTCTCTGCTGGCCGTGGCCTGCATCAACCTCAAGGCGGATCAGACCATCGTCGGCACTGCGCTGAACATGCTGGGCACCGCCGGCGCCACCGTTCTGGTCAAGGCCATGAACACCGCCGCCAACCCCAACGACCACTCCTCCGAGATCATGTACATCGAGCCGAAGAAGGCCTTCATCATGAACATCGGCGGCTTCGAGTTCAACTGGTTCATGTTGATCGCCATCCTCATGCTGGTTCTCGCCTATATCACGCTCTACCGCACCAAGTTCGGTCTGCGGCTCATGGCCTGCGGCGAGCATCCCCAGGCGGCGGACTCCGTCGGCATCAACGTCTTCAAGATGCGCTGGGCCGGCGTGCTGATCTCCGGCATGCTGGGCGGCCTCGGCGGCATCTGCTACATCCTGGCGGGCGTCTCCTCCTGGAAGTTTGAAAACGGCGTGGCCGGCTTCGGCTTCCTGGCGCTGGCTGTTATGATCTTCGGCCAGTGGAAGCCCCAGCGCATCGCCCTCGCGGCGCTGCTCTTCGGTTTCTTCCGCGCCCTCTCGAACGTGTACTTCGGCTTTGACTGGCTGATGAGCCTCAACATCCCGGGCTCCGTGTACAACATGCTGCCCTACATCATCTCCCTGCTGGTCCTGGCGCTCACCTCCAAGAAGTCCCGCGCGCCGAAGGCCGAGGGCATCCCCTACGACAAGGGCATGCGCTGAGGCAGCGCCCGCATCCCGTACACAGAATACAGAGAAATCCAGACAGAAAACGCCTCTCCGGGCTGTTCCCGGAGAGGCGTTTCGCATTGTACAGGCTGTTCAGATCCCGGCCTTTTTGTTGAATTTCCCGTGCAGGAGGATAACGGCCGCGCCGGCCAGCACGACGGCGATGCCCAGCAGCTTCGTCGCCGTGAGCGTCTCGTCGAGGAAGACGGTCCCGATCAGGCAGCTCACGACCGGCATCAGCAGCAGGTAGAGCTTCACGATCCAGACCTCATAGGCGCGGAGATTGCGGTAGTAGAAGAAATAGATCCCCGCCTGGGCGAGACCGCCGAGCAGGACGAGCGGCCAGAAGCCCGGGATCGTGCCGATGCGCGCACTCTCGAAGTTGCCCGCAAGGGCGGCGCTGCTGCCGAAGAGCAGCAGCACGACGAAGTTGTTGTAGTAGGAGATCATGTCGGAGCTCGCGCGGTATTTCTCCTGCGCGTGCTTGATGATGAAGGCGTTGGCCGTCACGCAGGCCGCCGAGAGGAGGAAGAGCAGATCGCCGGGATTCCATGAGAGACTGCCGAAGTCGACCCCCAGGACGAGCAGCACCCCGAAGAGCATCACGAGCGTGCCGATCCAGTCGGAGAGGCTGAGCTTTCTGCGGTAGAGCACGACGGTCACGAGGTTGACCATCAGCACGTCCGTCTTGAGCAGAGCCGTGCCGGTGCTCAGTGAGCCGTGGGCGTAGCCGAGGTTGGCAAAGAGGTCGAGCAGGAAGCCAAACACGCCGATCAGCAGGAGGATGCGGGCGGTCCTGCCCTGGCGGAAGACCTGAGAGAGCTCGCGGTCGAGCAGCAGCTGCAGTGTCAGGAACACGAAGGCCGCCGCGCGCAGCAGAAAGCCCGCGAGGAAGGCGGAGCCGGTCGCGTTCACCATGACCTTGCTCACCGCGTAATAGACCGACCAGGAGAGCACCATGCCGGCGATCATGCCGGCGCTTTTCAAACGATTTGACATGGAAGAGATTCCTTTACAATCGCTGCCCTTCCGGCAGAGCCGGAAGGGCAGCCTCAGCTTGTCAAAAAAGTCCATAGCGGATTTTTTTGACTGCGCTTCAGCCGCCGGGCATTTTGCTTCAGGCAAAATGCTGTTACCGGAAAAGCCCGAAATAGCGGGCTTTTCCGGCGGCGGTTTGTTGTATTCGAGGCGGGCCTTGCCCCCTCGAGCTCCCCCCGCTGCTCTATCCACCCGCCGTATCGCAGGTTTTCTACAGTCTCAAGCTGTGTATTCTGGCAGCGGAAGATCAGCGCAGAGCCTCGAACATGGCCCTGAGCGATGCCTCGTCCATCGGGACGGGGTTGTTGTTCATCAGCGGATGGGCCGCGCAGTCGCGCGCGAGCTTCTCCACATCGACCTCGCCGAGCTCGGAGAGACGGCGGCGCAGCCCGGCGAGCTCCTTGAGCGCGGCGATGCGCTGCGCGAGCTCCTCCGTCCCGCGCAGACCGACCGCGCGGCAGAGCGCTTCCAGACGCTCGTCGGCGTTGAGGCGTACAAAGCTGTCCAGCGTGAAGGCGCAGGCCTCGCCGTGCGGCAGATGGTAGTCCTCGGAGAGGGGATAGCTGCAGGCGTGGCAGGCGGCGGTCTTCGGCAGGGCGAAGCTCAGCCCGCCGAGCAGCGCGCCGTAGGCCATGGCGCTGCGGGCCTCCAGGTTCGCGCCGTCGCGGTAGGCGGTCTCGAGATTGGCGAGGATGACGCGGACGGCCTCGATCGCCATCAGGTCGGAGATCGGCTGGTGGTTGCGGCTCCAGTAGCCCTCGAGGGCGTGGGCGAGCGCGTCCAGACCGGTGTTCATCGTCGTGCGCGGCGGCACGCTGGCGCTGAGCTCCGGATCGACGATCGCGGCAGTCGGCATGAAGACGGGGTTGTTGATGGTCTTTTTTTCCCTGTCGTGGGAGACGACGGAGACCTGCGTGACCTCGCTGCCGGTGCCCGCGGTAGTGGGGACGGCGACGATGCGCAGGCGCTTTGCCGGGAAGGGCTTCTCACCGCGGTAATAGGCGAGCGCGTCCGCGTCGCCGAGGGCGATGGCTGCGGCGAACTTTGCGGTGTCGAGCGAGCTGCCGCCGCCGATGCCGATGACGGTGTCGGCCTTGCATTCACGGGCGAGGCGCGCGGTCTCGGCGACGCCGGAGAGCTGCGGGTTCTGCTCGACCTCGCCGAACACGGCGCAGAGCCTCGCGTCCTGCTCGCACATTGCGCGTGCGGTCGGGGCAAAGTGCCTGCCGCAGGCGATCACGCAGCGCTCCGCCCCGAGCTGGGTGAGGATATCCCCGAGGGCGCGGAACTGCCCCGCCCCGAAGAAGATCTTTACGGGCTGGGCGTAGACGAAATCAGTCATAGATGCGCTCCTCGATGGCGTTGAGCTGGGCGGCGAACTTGTGCATGTTCTCCGCGCGCCAGTCCTCAAGATCCTGGCACCAGTCGGTGGCGAGGAAGGTCTTGACCATCTCGACGGCCATCTCCGGGCCGACGATCCAGCCGCCCATGCAGAGAATGCTGGCGTTGTTGATGGCGCGGGCCATCTTGGCCGAGTACACGCCCTCGCAGGCCACGGCGTAGACGCCCTTGAACTTGTTGGCGACGACGCTCATGCCGGCGCCGGTGCCGCAGATGAGCACCGCGCGGTCGTATTCGCCGCTCTGCACGCGGGGCGCGACCTCGCTGGCGACCTGGTAATAGGGGTGGACGTGCTCGAGGTCTGTGGTGCCGAGGTCGTCGAAGTCCGCGCCGATCTCGGTGAGGTAGCTCTTGATGGCTTCTTTTGCGGCAAAGCCGGACTTGTCGCTTCCGATTGCGATTTTCATAATACTCTCCTAAAAATCATATGGTCGATAGTCGGCTCCCTCGCCGGAGGGAGCGGTCTTCATAAATTCTGCCTCCCCTGTGCGGGAAGGCAGAATGACTTACTTGAGGCTGACGGCCTTCTTCGCGGCGGCGACGATGTTCTCCACCGTGAGGCCCATGACCTCGCGCAGGTAGGGGAGCTTGCCGACCTCGCCGAAGCGGTCGGGCACGCCGACGCCGCAGACGGGGATCTTCTCCTCCGCCAGAGCCTCGAGCACCGCGGAGCGCAGGCCGCCGATCACATTGTGGTTCTCGACGGTGAGCACGGCGCCGGTCTTCTTCGCGGAGGCGAGCACGGTCTCGGCGTCGATGGGCTTGATGGTGTGGATGTTGATGATCTCCGCGTCGATGCCGGCGGCGGCGAGCTCCTTCTCCGCGGTCAGCACGTCGTTGGTGAGCATGCCGGAGACGAAGATGGACAGATCCTTGCCCTCCTTGAGCAGATCGGCCTTGAAGAGGTCGAAGGTATAGCCCTCCTCAAAGACCTGCGGGCTCTCCTTGCGGAACAGACGCATGTACACAACACCCTGATAGGCGTCGAGCACGGGCATGGCAGCCTTGAGCTGCACGTTGTCCACCGGCTCGAAAATCACGACGCCGGGGATGGAGCGCAGCACGCCGATATCCTCCATGCTCATGTGGGTGCCGCCGTTGAGCTCGGCGGAGATGCCGGGGTCGGTGCCGACGATGCGGACGTTCTGCTTGGCATAGGAGATGGAGATGGCGATCTGGTCGCAAATGCGGCGGGTGGCGAAGGGGGTAAAGCTCTCGATCCAGGGCTTGAAGCCGTAGCTGGAGAGGCCGGCGGCGATGGAGGCCATGTTCTGCTCGGCCACGCCGCAGTCAAACATCTGTTCGGGGAAGCGCTCGTAGAGATTGCGGGTGCCGCTGGCCTTGGCAAGATCGGCGTCCAGAACGACGACGCGCTTGTCCTTCTCCATCAGCTCCGCAAGGCACTGGGCGTAAACAGCTCTCATTTCCATGGCTTAGTCCCTCCCTCTGATCGCAGCGATCGCGGCCGCGGCCTGCTCCTCGCTGATCTTCGTGTTGTGGTTGCCGGCGCCCAGATCCTCGATCCACTTGACGCCGCAGCCCTTGACGGTGTTGAGGATCACCATGGTGGGCTTGCCGCCGCCGAGACCGAGCTTGGCGTGCTCCACAGCAGCCTCGACCTGGTCGACGTCGTTGCCGTCCTCCACGTCGATGACGTTCCAGCCGAAGGCGGCCCATTTCTCGGCCAGCGGCGCAATGTCGTTGACCTTGGCGACGCTGTCGTCGATCTGGAGCTTGTTGTAGTCGGTAAAGGCGATGAGGTTGTCCAGCTTCTTGGCGGCGGCGAACATCGCGGCCTCCCAGATCTGGCCCTCCTGGCTCTCGCCGTCGCCGATGATGGCGTAGATGGTCGCGCCGTCCTTGGCCAGCTTGGAGCCGAGCGCCACGCCCACGGCGCAGCTGAAGCCCTGGCCGAGGGAGCCGGTGGTCATGTCGATGCCGGTGGTGAGGTTCATGTCGCAGTGGCTGGGGAGATGCGTGCCGCCCTGGTTGAGGGTGAGCAGCTCCTCCTTGGGGAAGTACCCGCGGTTGGCGAGCGCCGCGTACACGGCGGGGCCGGCGTGCCCCTTGGAGCAGACCAGCCGGTCGCGCCCGGCCATCTTCGGCTCGGCGGGGTCGATGTTCATCTCTTTGAAATACAAAACGGCGAGCAGCTCCACGAGCGACAGGCAGCCGCCGATGTGCCCGACGCCGAGGTGGGCGATGCAGGTCAGAATATCGCAGCGGATATCCTTGCAGATCTCTTTGAGTTCAGGGTTCAAGTTTATCAGCCTCCCGTAGTTTCTTGGTCTCAAACATTAAAAGTATATCCCCCTGCAGCGCGTTTGTCAATCCGGCTTCGCTCCGCGGGGATTGACAGACGGGCGCGGAAAAGCTATGATGAACCGGCGATCATTTTCCTCATTTTTTGCCTAACGGGGGTATCATCATGAACGGATTTACCGCTGTCTATGTCCCGGTCGGCGTGCCGACCTTTCATCTCGAGAGCGCCCGCGAGCAGTTTGAGCGCTCCGTCGCCATGCTCCGCGCCGCGGAGCCTTCCGTCGTCTGTCCGGAGGATATGCTGCTCTCTCTCGATGCGCTGCGCGCCTATCTCGAGGGCCTGCAGCCCGATCTCGTCATCTTCCAGAACCTGACCTTTGCCAACGCCGCCTATATGTCCGAGCTGCTGCGCCGGACGAACTGCCCCGTCCTCCTCTGGACGCTGCGCGAGCCCGTTATCGACGGAGGCCGCCTGCGCCTCAACTCCCTCACCGGCGCCTACTCCGCCGCCAACGCCATGCGCGCCTTCGGCCGGGAGCGCTTTGCCTACTGCTTCGGTGCGCCGGAGGAAGAGCCCGTCGTGCGCTGCATCAAGGCCAATCTCGCCGCGGCGCAGCTCAAGAAGAGCATGCGCTCGCTCAAGCTGTCCGCCGTCGGCCACACGCCGCAGGGCTTCGGCTTCGGCCGCGCGCTGGACAGCGAGCTCATGAGCGTTTTCGGCGTGGAGCTCGAGGCCATCGAGGCGCGCGAGCTCATCGACAGGGCAAAGAGCTATACCGACGAGGACTGCGCCGACTATCTGCGCCGCACCGCCGAGGCCACGACGGGGCTCGACAAGACCCCGACGCGCAATCAGCTCGACCACGCGCGGCTCTTCAAGGCCTACAGCGACTATGTGCGGGAAAACGGGATCGGCGCGCTGGCCTCCCGCTGCTGGCCCGATTTCTTCACCGCCTTCGGTACCCCGGTGTGCACAGTGCTCTCCCTGCTCAACGACCTCGGCGTCGCCGCGGCCTGCGAGGCGGATATTTACGGGGCGCTGTCCATGTGGCTCGGCATGCAGCTGAGCGGCGAGCCCGTCTTCTTCGGCGACCCCGTCTCCCTCGACGAGGGCGAGAACACCGTCACCTTCTGGCACTGCGGCGCGGCCGCCTGCTCCCTCGCCCGGCGCGATACCGGCGCGGAGGTAGGCGTGCACCCCAACCGCAAGATCGGTCCGGCCATGAACTTCGGCTGCGAGGCCTTCCCGGAGGCGACGATCTTCCGCATCGGCCGCGAGCCGGACGGCAGCTTCCGCTTCTTCCTCGCCGAGGGAGAGGCGCTCGACAAGCCGCGCCAGTTCATCGGCACCTCTATCGTCGTGAAAACCGACGCCGCCTGCCGCGAGCTTGTCGAGCAGTCGGTCAAGGCGGGCTTTGAGCCGCATTTCGTCGTGATCAAGGGCCGCCATGCCGCCGCCCTGCGCGCCCTGGCCGACATGTTCGGCTTCGCAGTCTGCGCATTCTGAAAAGCCCGTTCTGCCGTCAAAAAGAAAAAAACTCCCGCCCGGCTGCATCGCAGCCGGGCGGGATCTATATGCGGGAAAGGGAGGATCACATGAGGCTGCGGTAGAGAGCCTTGATCTCCTCGAGGCTGGTGTCGCGCGGGTTGCCGGGGCAGCAGGCGTCGGCAAAGGCGCTCTCGGAGAGGAACTGCACGTCCTCTTCCTTGAGGATGCCCTTGAGGTCGGCGGGGATGCCCACGTCGGCGGAGAGCTTCTTGACCGCGTCGATGGCCGCGCGGCGGTACTCCTCCTGCGTCATGTTCTCGACGCCCTCGACGCCCATGGCCTCGGCCAGCGCCTTGTACTTCTCGCCGGTGTATTCGGCGTTGTACTCCAGGCCGGTCGGCAGGATGATCGCGCAGGCGACACCGTGCGGGGTGTCGTACAGAGCGGAGAGGCCGTGCGCCATGGAGTGGACGATGCCCAGGCCGACGTTGCTGAAGCCCATGCCGGCGATGTACTGGCCGAGAGCCATGCCCTTGCGGCCTTCGGGATCGTTGTTCACAGCGTCGCGGAGGTTGCGGGAAATGAGGCGGATGGCTTCGAGATGGAACATGTCGGTCATCTCCCAGGCGCCCTTGGTGATGAGGCCTTCGATGGCGTGGGTCAGGGCGTCCATACCGGTGGCGGCGGTGAGCTTGACGGGCATGGAGTTCATCATGTCGGGATCGACGATGGCGACTTCGGGGATGTCGTTGGTGTCCACGCAGACGAACTTGCGCTTGCGCTCCACGTCGGTGATGACGTAGTTGATGGTGACTTCAGCGGCGGTGCCGGCGGTGGTGGGCACGGCGATGGTGAAGACGGCGTGCTTCTTGGTGGGGGCCACGCCCTCGAGGGAGCGGACGTCGGCGAACTCGGGGTTGTTGATGATGATGCCGATGGCCTTGGCGGTGTCCATGATGGAGCCGCCGCCGACCGCAATGATGCTGTCCGCCTGCGCGGCCTTGAAGGCCTCAACGCCGGCCTGGACGTTCTCGATGCTGGGGTTGGGCTTGATATCGTTGAAGAGGGCGTACTCGATGCCGGCCTCGGTCAGAGGGTCGAGGATCTTGTTGATCTCGCCGGACTTGATGATGTGCTTGCCGGAGCAGACGAGGGCTTTCTTGCAGCCGTGGGCCTTGAGCTCGGGGGCGATCTCCAGGATCGCGCCGCTGCCGTGGTAGGATACGGGATTGAGTACGATGCGGTTGGCCATGCGTGATTCCTCCTGATAGTAAAAGTAAGGATGGGGACTGCGGGAGCTTCCGGGAGCTCTCCTACTGTCTGACAGGAGTTTAACACATTGCGGCGAAAGAATCGAGGTCTGTATTTGCGCAAAAAAACGTCCTCTCTTGCAAAAGAGCCTCCCCCGCCGGAGCTCGGCAGAGGAGGCTTGTTCTGCATATGGGAGCGCGAAAATGCGCCGCGCGGGGGCTGCGCCCCCGTCAGTAGGGCATGTTGCCGCCGCGGTAATCGCCGGGGTCGCGGGCGCCGAAGGGACCCGCAGCTCTGGGGTGGGCGATGGCGCAATAGAGCTCGGCGTTGGTGCACTCCATCCAGGGGGATACATAGAGGACGGCCAGGATGCCCAGCGTGAGAACGCTGAGGAGGACCCAGCCGATAAAGCTGAGGTCAAGCACGAAGGCCGCGCCCTTCTGCCCGTCCATCATCTCGCGCGAGCGCGTGATCACCTCGTTCGGGCCGAGGCCGGGGTTCTCCGCCAGGATAAATGGCACCATGCGGTAGGAGAAGATCTTGACGATGCCGGGGATGATGAACAGCAGCGTCCACAGGATGAGATAGACGTCGCGCACGAGCAGCACGATCACTGCGTTGGACCATCTGCCCTCCCGGAAAAACCAGAAGACGTCTTCGATCTGGCCCTGCCCCTTTGTGTTGAGCAGGAAGAAGCGGTAGCAGCCAGCGGCGATGGGGTTGAGCGCCAGAACCTTCAGCAGGAGGGCGAGCGTGCTCCAGCTGCTGACCCTCGTTGCGACGCGGGCAGCCTCACCGTAGCTGTAAGAATCCGAAACGTTCTGTACGGTGTTGATTTCCTGCGTGAAGCGCAGACCGCCGAGGGCAATGCTCAGAATGAACGCGACGACCACCACGGTCCAGAAGTTTGCCTTGAACGCGGCCTTGCCGCGCTCTTTGAGTTCTGCACGATCCCACATGGGTGCATACCTCCTGATAATAAGATAATATATAGTAGCGGGGTTTTCTCTTCCTTCTCCGCCGCAGGGGAGCCTTTCCCGGCGGCTGTATAGACTATAACACAATCAGCGCCGGAATGCGACAGTTTTTCTCGTTTTCGCCCCTCATTTTTTCACTGTGGGGCAGCGGTGCGCCGGGGAAAGGGCGTTTTGCTTATGAAAACTTAAGATTTGGAGGGCAAAAACATCAATCTGCTTCATAGACAAACAGAAAGCGGTCTGGTATAATGACAATGGATTTGTATGAGTCGGGAGTTTTGGCGCGCCAAAGCGCTGCGTCCGCTCCTGTTGTACAGCGTTTCATGCTTGTTCCGAAGGAGGTTTACGGAAATGAAACGGAATACCCGCAGCATTTTTTCGCTTTTGCTGGCGCTCGTGCTGATGATGAGCCTGCTGCCTCTGGGGGCCACCGCCCGCGCGGAGGACGGGGCTGCGCCTGCCGAAGAGTCCGCGCCCGCGGAGGTCGCGGCATACGATCTCTTCGTCGGCGGCGTTCAGGTCACGGATGCGAACAAGGGCAACATCCTGGGCGACGGCAAGGTCAGCTTTGATCCCGCCTCCCGCACCCTCACGCTCGACGGTGCGACGGTCAAAGGCGCGGATCTGCGCGAGATCTTCGGCGCGGACAGGCGGATGGACATCGCGATCCTTTCTGCGCTGGAGGACGGCCTGACGATCCTGCTCAAGGGCAGCAATACCGTGACGGCGGCCCGCGCCGGGGACGATAAGCAGGCCGAGGCGGCCGCGGTCTCCGTCGGCATGTATTCCGACGCGCCGCTCACCATCTCCGGTACCGGCAGCCTGACCGTCTCCGGCGGCGCGGCTGAGAGCTCCTACGGCATACAGTGCGGGGACATCCGCGTGCTCTGCGGCGTTGTGACCGCCTCCGGCGGCACGGCGGCCATGAGCTCCGCACCCTCGGTGGCCGAAGGCGCCGTTGTGACCGCCGCCCCGAATAGCGACGGCTCCGGCGCGGACAGTTATGTGCCCGCAGACATCGGCGGCTACCGCTTCCTCAACATCAAGCCCGGCGCGGTGAATCCGAGCGCGGGAGAGGGCGAGGAGCCTGTCAGCGATACCTGGCCGGTCCACTTCTTCCTTGACGGCGAGGAGCTTGGCGAGGAGCTGCAGAACGTGGTGACCGGCGAGAGCGCCAAGGAGCCTGCCTACAAGCCGGCCTCCGGCGAGCTTGACGGCTGGTATACCGACGAGGCCTGCACCAAGAAGTACGATTTCAGCGCCAAGGTCAGCGAGGAGCTGAAGCTCTATGCCCGGACGATGTTCACCGTCATGTTCGACCCGGCCAACGGCGAGGACGCCAAGAGCGTGGACGTGGCCAAGGGCAAGACCGTGGAAAAGCCCGCCGATCCGAGCTGGGCGGAGCACAAATTCATCGAGTGGCAGAAGGACGGCGCCGCGTACGACTTCAGCGCCCCGGTCAACGCAGACCTCAACCTCACTGCCGCGTGGAAGAACATCTGGACCCTGCGCTACGATGCGAACGGCGGCAGCGGCACGATGGCGAGCGAGAAGGTGCTCGAGGGCGAGAGCCTGACCCTTACGGATAACGACTTCAGCCGCGAAAAGCACCGCTTCGACGGCTGGAACACCGCGGCAGACGGCTCCGGCACGAGCTATGAGGACGGCGCTTCCGTCACGCCCACCGCGAATATGACGCTTTACGCCCAGTGGGTCAAGCAGGTTACCATCACCTTTGACACCGACGGCGGCAGCGCGGTCAAGGCCCAGACCTTCGACGAGGGCAAGACCGGCAAGATGCCGACTACCTCCAAGGAGGGCTTTGAGTTCGGCGGCTGGACGCTCGACGGCGAGGCCTATGACTTCTCCAAGCCCGTCTGGGACGATATCACGCTCAAGGCGGTCTGGATCGAGGTGGAGTACAACTTCTTCCCCGACGGCACCATCACCTACGGCAAGAAGGGCGGCAAAGATCTGGAGCTGCTCATCAAGCGCAATGTCAACAACGGCAGTGCCGCCAGCCACTTTGACCGCGTGCTGATCGACGGCAAGGAGCTCATCGAGGGCACGGACTTCACCTACAGGCAGGGCGACGGCCTGGTGCTCACGCTGGATCAGACCAAGCTCAAAAAGATCGCCCTCGGCAAGCACACCCTCACCGTGGAGTTTGACGACGGCGTGGCCGAGACCAGGCTGATGGTTCAGATGAGCTACGTTGCGCCGCGCACCGGCGACAGCGGCCCTGCCCTCTGGAGCTCGGCCATGGCGCTCTCCGCGCTGGCCGCCTGCGCCGCTGTGATCGCCCGCCGCAGACGCAGAGACAGCGAGGCTTGATCGCGCGACGCGAGCGCGCATAATCGCATAATACAGTATGGCAGGATAATACCGCAACATACAGCAGCCCCCGCCGGAGCTTCCGACGGGGGCTTGCATATCGTCAAAAGGAATCCGCAGCGGCCAGGCGGCCGCTGCGGATTTTTGGCTGTATCGGGCGGTCTCAGTCGTCCGCGCCGAGGGCTTCGAGCCCCTTCGCGTTGGCGACCTTGCCGGCCTTGATGTTCTTGACAAGTCCCGTGAACACCGCGAAGCTCAGGCAGGTCATTACCGCGGCGTAGATGGGCAGCGCGCGCCAGGCGAGCGTCCGGTCGAGTACGAGGCCGATGAGCACGGGCGTGACCGTCTGGGCGGACATGCTGGCGGCGTAGTAGTAGCCGGTGAATTTGCCGATGCGCTTGGCCGAGCAGAGCTCCACGACCATCGGGAAGGAGCAGTTGTGCACCAGGGCCATGCCGAAGCCCTTGAGCGCCCAAACCACGTAGAGCAGCGTCGGGAACGCAAACTCCCCGTTCTTGCCGACGACATTGCCCGTCGGCGCGACGAAGATCATCACGATCAGGCCGAGGAAGGTGATGCCGAGGCCGGAGGAGATCGTCCACTTGCGGCCGACCTTGTCGGCGATGCCGCCGGCGACGGCGAAGCCGATCACCGAGGCCAGGCCGCCGAGGATCGTGAGGATCATGGTGGCGCTGGAGGAGGACTGCAGATGGTAGATGACGTAGTTGCCGATGTAGGTGCCGAGCGCGTTGTCGGACATGAACCAGAGGAACTCCGCGCCGAGAATCGCGAGGAGCATCTTCTTGTTGGCGGGGGACATGGGCTTGTCGTCGTCGATGGGGGTCTCGACGGCGGCGAGCTGCTCGCCGAGCTCCAGCTCGTCGTGCAGCTTCTCCTCCAGCTCGTTCTCGCGGATGGTGAAGAAGAGCACCAGCGCGGAGATCACCATGAGGACGGAGGCGATGATAAAGGGCAGCTCGATGGTCCAGACGCTGCGGGCGGCGTCGGGCGCGTTGATGTAGTTGGAGAGGACAAAGAACAGGCCCAGCACCGTGGCGAAGGCGCCGCCGAAGTAGCCCATGATGTTGATGATGCCGTTGGCCTTGGCGCGCAGGGGCTTGGGCGTGATGTCCGGCATCAGGGCGACGGCGGGGTTGCGGTACATCATCATGAAGATGAGCACGATCGCCATTGCGGTCACCATGCCGATAATCTCGTTGTTGTGGAAGAAGAGCGGGATGAAGGGGAAGGCGAAGGCGGCCACAAAGGTGCCGACCAGGATGTAAGGCATGCGCTTGCCGATCCTGGTGTGCGTCTTGTCGGAGAGCGCGCCGAAGATGGGCAGCAGGATCAGGGCGGCGAGGTTGTCGCAGGCCATGATAATGCCGACGATCCACTGCACCTGCAGGATGTTGGCCGTGTTGCCGCTCTGCTTGAGCTCAAAGGAATTCATGTCGAACATCCTGCGGGCGAAAATATCCGTCAGAAAGGTGGGACACCAGGAGTCGTACACCTGCCAGAGCAGGAGAATGCCGAAGAAGGCGAAGCCGATGAGCGCGGTGCGCTTGACATTGAGCTTCAGCCCGCCGGGCGCGCTGGATTTACTCATTTCAGATCATCCTTTCCTATAAAGCTGCCGTAGTGATAATGACCATCGGATGGCGAAATCAATCGAGGTTTCGATTGATTTCGCTGCCAAACGACAGGCTTGGCAGCGAATGATTCTCAAAATCATTCGCCCGATGCTCATTGCAATGAGTATATGGCAAAACAGCCGTGCTGTTTTGCTGCGC
>DFGE01000018.1:0-14582 GCA_002371675.1 Clostridiales bacterium UBA3758 | reverse complement strand
TCGCCATCATATAATCATTATAATGCTATTTTACCGCAGCGGCCTCGCTTTGTAAAGCAAGCTCGGAAAAATAAACCTGAATAAAGGCAGCCCGAAAAGCTGATTTGCCCCGTAGGGGCGGCTATCAGCCGCCCGTGTTTCCGCACCGTTTTCCGGTTCCGTATCTGCCCGCAGGGGACGGCGTCCTCTGACCTCCCTCCGCCGTATCCCCTCCCGGGAACTGCTGGCCGCTCAGAGGTTCGTATCGAACTGCTTCCCCAGGAAGATCGCGGCTGTCTGAGCGAGCTTGAGCTCCAGCTCCGTACCCGCGGCGCTGCCGCGCGGGGCGACGAAGAGCACGCAGCCGAGCACGTCACCCTCGCTGAGCACCGGCACCGCGACGGAGACGCAGAAGCTCCCGTCCTCCACGCTGACGGGCACCTCGCCGCCGCCAACGCTGCGGTACACGCCGCGCCCGGCCATGATCTGCTCCAGCTCCGGGCTCACCGGCTTATCGAGCAGCTCCTTTTTCCCGCCGCCCGCTACGGCGATCACGCTGTCCCGGTCACATACGGCCGCGATCCCGCCCGCGCCGCGGCGCAGGCTGTCGCACAGCTGCGCGGCAAATTCTCCCAGCTCGCCGACAGGGGAGTACTTTTTCAAAATCAGCTCCCCGTCCTTGTCGGTGAAGATCTCCAGCGGGTCACCCTCGCGGATGTGCATGCTGCGGCGGAGCTCCTTGGGGATTACAACTCTGCCCAGATCATCGATGCGCCGCACGATACCGGTTGCTTTCATAGGAAAAATCCTCCTGCGTTTCTATCTCATGTCAGAGATAGTATTTGCAGGGGGATTCTTGTTATGCAGCTGAGCCCGCGCGGCAGGCGTATCGGAATATATGCATTGTAATGGCGAAACGCCGAACAGCGTTTCGCCATGTTCTGCATATACGCAGCCTCAGGCTGCCTGGTCGATCCCGGCGGCGGCGAGCATGTCCTGGATGCTGATGCCGTAGCCGCGCGCGGGGTCGTTGACGAAGACATGCGTCACCGCATGATGGCTACGAATCCACTCTGTCATCCTGAGCGGAGCGCAGCGGAGTCGAAGGATCTTATCGACCATTATTCTCCGGTTCGTCGCAAAGCGGTCTATACCTTGGGAAGCCTGGGATACAGGTCAATGGACACGATCCCATCCTCTCCCCGGTAGTATTCAATCTTGTAAAGGATGGTCTTCAAGAGCTCGTTTCGCTCCTGTACGGTCAACTCGTCGTAGCTGGCCAGGAGGGTCTCCGTCTGCGGGATGATCTCCTGCTGGCTGCTCTCGTCGGCCTCATACTGCGCCAGGCTCTGCTCTGCGGCGTCCTGCTGCTCCTGCAGCTCATTGAGCTCGCGGGTCAGCTTGTCGCGCCGTTCCCCGAAGACCTCCAGGCTGTAGACGCCCTGCTCCACCAGCGTGTAAGCCCGGTCAAGCTGCGCTTTCAGCCTCTCACGATCCGCTACGATCCGTTCCAGCTGCCGCCGACAGTCCGCAATGTCCTCCGCAAAACCCACGGTATCCAGCTTGATCCTGTAGCCGTCCAGCCAACTCCGCAGCGCGTTCAGGATCTCCGTTTCAACCAGCGCAAAGCTGGCAGAGCGGTTGGAACAGTGGTGCGGATTGGTACAGGCCACGCGGGGCGGGTTGGGGTGGTTCTTGGAGGACACCTTGCGGCCGATGGGCTTCCCGCACTCGGCGCAGACCATCACCCCGGCAAAGGGGTTGACAAGCTCGTACTGCTTTTTCACCTTCGGCCCCACGTAGTTTTCCTTGCGGATCATCTGCGCCTTTTCAAAGAGCGCGTCGTCGATCAGGGCGGGGTGGCGGCCCTCGTACAGATCGTAGTCCTCCACGTCCTTGCAGTGCCTGTAGCTGGATACCACATTGCCCCGCTCGTCGAGGCGCTTTGTCTCCTTCACATAGCCGCGCTTGATCTTGCCAAGATAGACAGGGTTTATGAGGATATTGCCCACCGTCGAGGCGTCCCATTTCCCGCCGTGCCGCGTCGGGATCTTGCGGTCGTTCAGCTCATTGGCGATCATCTTCGTGCCCTGCCGCCGGACGTACAGCTCGAACATCCGCCGCACGGTCTCCGCCTCCGCCGGATTGGGTGCAAGCGTATAGCCCTTCTCGCCCTGCAGCTTCACCCGGTCGTAGCCGTATGGCGCGATGCTGCCGACGTATTTCCCCTCACTGGCGGAGCTCTGACGCCCTCTGACGAGGCGTCGGTTGATCGTCTTGTATTCCCTCCGGCTCATGAACAGGCCAAACTCGAAATACTCCTGGTCGAATTCGTCTGTCGGGTCGTAGGTCTTGGCGGGGGTGATGATCTTGGTGTCGGAAAACTGAAAGATCTGGCTGATATATGCCTGATCCGCGCTGTTGCCGCGGGCCAGACGCTCCACATCGACAACGAGCACCCCGGTATAGATCCCGGAAGAGACCTCTTCCAGCATCTTCTGTACCTCGGGACGGGCGGCGATGGACTCGCCGGACACGACCTCCCGATACACCTTCGCAATATAGAATCCTCTGTCTCTCGCCAGTCTGTCCAGAATTTCCTGGTGCCGTTTCAGCGTTTCCTCCACACTTAAATCCAGATAGTCACGGTCAAAGCGAGATTTACGGAGATATTCAATATATTGCTCCATGGGGGCCTCCTTTCTGTCGATATTATCTCAAATCGGGGAAAGCCTGTCAAATTTTCGGACGTGGCAATTTATGGCAAGCGCCGCAGATCACAGCTGCGGCGCGTAAGACTTTCGTTGTGCAGCCGTGGGCTTCGCTGCCGCCTTGCGGCGCTTGCGGGCTTTGGTCAGGATCTCCTTCACCCGCGCCGCGTTCTTGTCGATGTCCTCAATATAATCGTCGTGGATCTGGACCACGGCGTTTTCGTTTTTGATCGTGGAAACGATAATAGGCTCCCGCTCCTTTCGTATGTTGTTTCGTTTAGTATTCTCGTTTCGCGCATGAAAAATGTGTCTCAGCGTGAGACACAATAAACGACAAAATCCGCACTCTTTTGTAGTGCGGATCGTTAGGTTCACGTTTTTTTCAAAGGCGAGGGCCAGACGGCGGCGGGGCGGGCCGCTCCGTAGGAAAAGCTTCGTGCCTCCCTCCATGCTCATGGCGGGACGTTTGACTCTGTGACGTGCCATCAACGTAGGTATCATTATCTCTGCTTGCGGATCGTGGCCCTCAGCCTTTCCATCGGCTGCACACAGCGCGGTGTCGTTCGCTCAGCCCTGATCTGTTCACCTCCCGGTTGATCGGCATCCTGGCGCACCCGCTGCCCGGCTCCCCGCAAGCAGAACGTATCTGCCTGCCCTATTTGGTTTTCGAGGAAGGTGTCCCTTGGGACTCCCTTCATATATCTAAAACAAATTAAGGCGCTGAAAAAACGAAAATTCGCAAAAGAAGTCAAGCCGCGACAAAAAGAAATCGTTTGCGGCAGATTTCTTCCCGCGCTTATAGCCGGACAGTTGATTCCGTTCGGCGCCACTGTATCTGCCAGCTCTATTTGGTTTAACACCATTTTACCGCAAGCATCTGGAAAAGTGGCTTCTTTTCGTTCGAGAGAGTACGGAACGCATACTACCTTGCCTGATCCTTTTATCCGTTTCTCGACGGAAGCCGCGTGTTATAAGCAAGTATGGCATTTGATAGTACAAACGCCGCCTTTTAGGGGGTAGCCCCTAACACCCGATGCGAAAATTCGTTTCACGGTGAAACGGATTAATCCACGCCGTAGCGGAGATAGGCGACCAGTATATCAATAAACTCGCTGTTGGTGGGCGGCTTCTCCAACTCGATCCCGGCCACGCGGGTGAGATTGGTATGGTCGCGGCGATTCCATGCCGAGGCGATCAGCGTGCGGATCGCGTGCTCCACGGAGGACGGGCTGACCTTGAAATACCGGGCCGTTTCCGGATAGGCGCATTTGGTGATCCAGAAATACTCGTCCGGCTTTTGCAGGATGTGATACACGATGTAGACAGTGTAATGAAAACCGACCAGCCGCCCGGAGGCGCCGATGCTGCGGAGCAGCCGCGCAATCTCCTCCGGCGCAACGCAGGATATTTTGTTTTCAGAATAAAAGCTGTACATATCTGTTCTCCGCTTTTTGAATGTGTAGGTCAAATAAGCAATACTATCTTTTCGCTTTTGAACATAGACGGTGCCTGATCTCAATACGAAATCGAAGCTATAGCAACGGTGCCGAATCTCACTGATCAGGCCAAATCAGCAGATTTTCAGCCCCTTTCCTTCAACAGTCCGTGCGTGGGAAGGGAAAACGCCCGTGCTGAATGCCCAACAACGATAAAAAGAGCCTGCTTCTCCACTCACGGAGTAGCAGGCTCTGCGCTTTAAGCGTCTGGCTCGTCGCGGACTACGATCTTGAATTTTATCACGCCGAGTTTGGTTTCTTCTTTGCACTTGGTGCAATATAAAGGGAAGTTTAAGAGCACAGTATCTTCATAGATTTTGATTTTACTTTTTGCCCCGCATTTGGGGCATGGAAGCCAGAGAGATTCACGTTGATTCTCTATTGTTAGCACCCCATTTTATTCTATATCGGTTTCACCGCTTCACGCTTCCAAATAATACGACAGAACCTTCCATTCCTCATTTTCTTTAATAAAGACTACTGATAAGTATAAAAATGAGTCTGGATAATCTGGATTTCTAAATTCAACTGAAACCGTTTTTGTTCCATCGGCTTTCTCCGATGAGATAGAATCGACGCCCTTTATGAAAAATGTATCAATTCCTTCCCAAGGGCATACTTCTTTTGGGTTTCCTTCAAAAAAGGGAGACAGAAACGTAGCAATCTTATCAAAACTCTGTTCAAAATATGCTTGTGCAAAATCCGCGGCGATCTCTGCAATAATTCTTCTGTCTTCCTTTGTTGTAAACACATAGTTGTCCTTGTTTTCTTCCGCGAGGACAGACATAGTATCTGTTTCTTCAGTCTGCTCTTCTTGGGATTCATCGTCCTCATTTTTTGCGGTTGCAACAATCGGACTATCCACAGTCTCTTGATTATCGGGCGATATCTCATTTGTACGTATTCTTAATATAACAGCAATGACGATGCAAAGAATGATTGCACAGCTTGAAAAGATTATTGTTCTGGACATCTTTTTCTTGAACTTCTTATGGGCTTGTTTGTCTTCCTCTGGGAATAAGCTGTTTGCACCACCGCTCTCTGAATCGTTGTTGATAGCTTCAACAGACTCCGACATAAGCTCATCTAATGATACGTCCAGTTTTTCCGAAAGCCGCAATAACATTTGTGCCTCAGGCATGCAAATACCTTGCTCCCATTTTGATACAGCTTGTCTGCTAACATCCAACAACTCTGCCAATTCTTCTTGTGACAGTTGCTTACTCTTGCGAACTCTTTTCAGATTATCTTGAAATGGCATAACTCACACTCCTTTGTTGAATCTATACCCGGACAATAACACAAAACCAAAAACGAGGCCAATAACCCAAGGTAGAATTACCGCAACCTCAGGTTGCATAATGCTTCTCACAGGACTTATTCCCATAAATCAGATGCTTTTATGCTTTTACTGGTGGCTTATTTCTTCCCTGGAATCATTATAGCAGGCCAAATATGGAATGCAAATTATCAGCGCGATAATCCGTTTCGCCATGAAACGCATTTAAAGCTTCTCTTTCACAAGCTCCCACGCCTTATTTGCCCGCAGAACCGCCTGCCGGATCTCCGCCTCCTGGATGCTCTTTTTGGCGTTGGCCCAATGGGCGATCTGATTGACGTTGTTGCCGATGGCCGACAGCGCCCGAAGCAGAGCCGCGTATTCGCCGGGTGGTCTTTGCCGGAGCTGTACCCCAGCGAGGGCATTGCGGATCAGTACGCTGGTTGGTAAACCCGTGATCTCGCATTGCTCTCGCAGATGGGCGTATTCCTCATCGTTCAGCCATAGGCCGACAAAATGATTGCGTTCTCTCATAACACCTCCATGAAAAAAGGAAACTTGTCTCAGGGTGAGACAAGTTTCCGGTTGATCGTTATTCGTTTGTAAATTAGTTTCACGGTGAAACGGAAAAGCTTTGATATCCTTTTTACTCCGTTGGGCTGATGCTTGATTCGATAAGCGCCAATTCTTCAGATGTAAGCTGATCCCGGCGCTTCAGGCCTTTATCGAGAAGGGTGTGAATTCCTTTTGCCCGAAGAAAAACTTCCGCATTTATGTATGCCTCTTGATAAGTGATGGGCCTGATTGGATGGATCGCATTCCACGTAATAGTTTCGGCAAGATACTTAATCATCAAATTGTTAATATGCTGCTGCATTTTTTCGTGCTGTTGGGTGTAATAGTATTCTCGCAGTTTTTTGACCTCGTCAATCAAATCTGAGATCTCCTTGATATCTTTGTATGGCTCAAGGGAATCCAAATAATTGTTCACGCCTGTTCTCCTTCGACTTTTCTTGATAACTGCCAGTTACCTCAGCAACAATCCGTCTTTTGTTTCGCAATATCAAGAAGAACTCAAATTTGCGAAACAGAACTCTGATGCTCGTTCCGCAGCTCGGCAAACACCTCTGCGGCCGGTGTTACCCGTCCGGCGGCGGCGTCAGCAAAGCCTTTTTCGATTTCCGCTTTCAACTGCTCCTTCGTGAGTTCGCTCATGTCCGGGACTGGGACGGCAGGCAGTTTCACCTTCTGTGCTGCATTATTCTTCATCGATTCTGCTTCTGTCCCTTTTACCGTAGAGAAAGCGGCGAATCTCCACGCGGTCTTGAAAGACGGCATAATAAAGCACGTAGTTCTTGACCGGCACCTTGCGGATCTCATCCTTCATCGGGCGGTCTGTTCGGTAAAGCTCGTGGGCGTAGGGAAACTCCGCGATGCGCTGTACCGTCTCGTCAAACTCGGCCAGCAGATCGCGGGCGGCTTTTGGCGCGTCCAGCGTGTAAGCAATATAGCCCAGCGCGTCCATCAAGTCGCTCTCTGCCAGCGGCAAATAAACGATCTTATGCACGCTTTTGCTCCTCCGTACCGCTCAGAAACGCACGCGCTTTCGCCATTACGTCCGCGTGGCTCAAGCGCTCGGTCGTGCTGGCCGCCTGCAGCTCCGCCTCACGCAGCTTGTCATAGACCATGCTGTCATAGCGGTTCTGCTCGTAGCTCTCCATGCTCATGACAACGATGGAGCCGACGCCGTTCTTGGTCAGGAAGATCGGCTCACCGCTGAGCTGCGCGTCTTTGGTGATCTCAGCGAAATGATTTCTCAGATCGGAAATAGGGCGAATATTCGGCATCTCGCCACCTCCTTGCTTAGCGTTATTATATGCATAATTACGCTAATTGTCAACGGTATATCTTGGCGCACAGTGTTCCTCCGACAGCCGTCTGTTCGTTCCGCTGCACAGGGTTCTAGGGGTTGTCCCCTAACAAGGGCGTTTGTGTTTAACAAATGCCATACTTGCCCGGACCTGCAATTACCATATCATTGCGCACATCGAATCGAAATGTTGATTAACTTCCGACAAACGCTTATAATGCTCAGGAAAAGCAATTTTCGGTATCTTAACGGGCCTTCTTTGCTGAAGCACTACTCTATGACTGGTTTTGTATTGGGAGAGATAAGACATGGATAGCAATTTACATACTTTCAACAAGTTAAAGCAAGACGTCAAGATAATGCGACTAGTTTCCCTTCTGCTTCCTAAAAAAGAACGGCAAAAAATTAAAGAGTTGGAAAAAGGGATGAAAGAATTGGAAGAAACGCTTTTGTTGTTCAATCGCTATTATTCTGATCTGGGGTGGTGTTCCTATGACTCCATGAATCTGCCCATGATGAAGAAGGCGATTGCAGAGTATCAAACCTCTGGCGCAGATGCAGGAGAAAAGGTTTTGGTTGATTTTTATAAAACAGATGTCAAAGATATTGTTCCGTGGCTAAAAAACAAAGCCGAGCCTTTTATGCAAAGATATGATTTGATTAATAAGGCTTTCGAAGAACATTTTGCCGGGAGATATTATGCCAGCGTCCCCCTTTTCCTCATTATCATGGATGGTGCAGTAAATGACTTTACCAAGAGTAAAGGCTTTTTTGCTGAAGGCACCGATGTAACGGCGTGGGATTGCATAGTAGGATGTGGGGACAGCCTTACAAAAATGAAAGGTATCTTCAATAAAGGAAGAAACAAAACTAATCATGACGAAATCCGGCTTCCCTATAGGAACGGTATTCTTCACGGCAGAGACCTAAACTATGGAAATGAGTTTGTTTCTTGCAAATGCGTTGCTCTCATGTTCGCTCTGGCTGATTGGATGAACATGAAAAGTTCGGAGGAAACGCGGAAAGCTGAATATGAGAAGGAATGCAACCCACCCCCTATTTCAGAATCTATTAAAGCTCTAAATGAAATAGCAAAAGATCGGGAAGAAATGAACAGATGGCAAAGGCGAGAGGTTATAGTAGGCTCTGATATTCCTGCCATCCCGACTATCGAAGACTGCGCAGACTATCAATATGTGATTCCAGTCATAAAAACATTTGATGCTTGGCGAGCGAAAAACTACGGAGCCCTTTCTTCACATCTTGAAAGACTTTTCTCTTACGAACAATCCGAAAAGAAACGTGCCGGAGAATGCCGCAAAATGTTTGCTCAAAAGAATTTCCGCTCCTTTGAGATCAAAGAAATAGAGGAGCGAGGATGCGCCATGACTCGAATATTGGTACAAGCTAGTTGGGAAGAAAACGGAAAGCTATTTTCTGAGGAATTGGAGTTTGGAAGTGAGTATCAAGACAAATCTGAAAAAATAGCGCTTCCATGGAGAAAAAACGGAGAATGGCACCTCATACCTTGGAATGTGCAAGGCCTGTATAAGTATTAACCTAACGGTCAGTTTCCTCGTCCCCAGAGAAATCTTGTCTCACGATGAGACAGATTTCCGATCTCAGACTTCGGGTTTTGGCGCGGAGATTAGTACGATTGATAGATAGATGGATAGATCACTCAGTATAATTCTCTCAGTTTCTTTCTATCGTTCTTATTAGGGTATATGTTTTTGACTTCTTGATGTAAAACTATTTAGCCTCCAGACTTCGGGAAACCGGAAGTCTAGAATTTTCCTTTTGGGAAGTCTAGATGTCTGATTTAGCGCAAAATTGCAGGACATAGATCCGATCCGGCTTGCCCTGGCCCTGCTTTTTACGCTCGATCAGCCCGATCCGTTCTAGCTCCGAAAGCAGCTTTCCGGCTGTGACGCGGCTGCATCCGAAGTCCTCGCAGATCTCCGCGACAGCGTAATACACATATGTACGGCCCTCCCCGTCCCGCCAGCCGTTTTTTACGGACAGGCTCACGCGGTCGAGCAGCAGGCCGAAAAGGAGCTTTCCCGCAGGCGACAGCGGGCGGTATTCCCGCCCTTTGACAAGCTGCTTGGGAATCCGGTAAAAAGAAAAGCCCTCGCTCTGAGGGCGTAAGTCTGTCATATAACCTCCCTAGACGCAACAAGAGCGCAGCGGAACCGCCGCGCTCTTGTTGCTTTTTCCGTATTCTCGCTTTTCTTAACTCTTATAAGCTTATGTGGGCTTCATTGAATCACATTGATACCTGCTTGCGCTTTATAATCCATCAAAAAAACGATACCGGCAGGGAAGTGCCGGTATCGTTAACGAAAGTTTATTCACATAGTTCAGAATGGGATCTAAGCAAAGCTTTGAACAACACTTCATACAACTCATCATAGTTACCGGTTAGATCGGCTATTTCAAGTGCATGAAAATATGCGTCTTTTTCTTCACACTTTATATAAAGTGGACAGATCCTGCTTCGCACAAGCATAACATTCATAAACGCTCTTAATGTACGACCATTTCCGTCCGCAAACGGGTGGATAACAGTTAACCGATGGTGAAACTCAAAAACTCTTTCGAGGTACTTGCTCAATGGCATTTGAACAACCTCAGAAAAATGCTGCTTTATCTCCCCATCGATTTTGATCAATTCGGGATAGATTTGGTTTGGATCCACAGTATCAAATTTTGCGCCCATAACAAGGGTGTCCGTTTTTCGAACTTGGCCTCCATATTCCGGAAAGGGGAAGCAGGAAAACAGGTCTTTGTTTAGACTAAATGTATCAAAGACGGAACAGCGATCCTTGATAGGACTTTCCAAAATGGCCTCATACATTTGGTAGTGACCGGCTATTGATAAAAACGCCTCATTTTTCTCTTGGCAATACTTACTCGCTTGCTTCTTGTGATACAAATCTGTCACAATCTCAGAAGCAGCTTCAAGGGATATATCAAGCCCTTCCATGCGACTATCGTTGTAAATGTAATTGTTCTGGAAGACGTTTTTAGCAAAGTCACTGGGAGTAAACGAAAGGTTCTGGGCAAAAGAATCAATTAACCCTTCATACAGTATCCTTGACGACATACCCCGCTCGCGCCTCTTCTTATCAGGAGCAAACTTGGTAATTCGACGATTAAGAGATCCCGGATCGGTTGCGCCGCTAATGGCATGAAGCCGATATGCGATTCGAAAAAGGCAGGCTTGGAAGCTAACTCCAAAGTAATCTGCAATTTCAAGAACGGCTTCAAAGGGCACATACCCGTTTACTTTTCTCTCATTAACTAGTCTCCGTAGTTCACCTATAGGCATAAGAATGGCTGCAGCAAAATCATCTGCAAATCTTTCAGATGGACTGCGATCACCTATTGGGCAAACAACTTGGCTTTCGGAGTCCCGAAAGTGGTGGCAGAGCTCATGAGCGGCAGTAAACCTCTGACGAGTAATGGGTCGTTTTAAGTTGATGCCGACTAATGGAACATCGTCCATTTGAGAAGCAGGAATATAAACACCTTCTAGCTTTCCAAAGGGGCGAAAAGAAAAAATAATTCCTTCGTCTTTCAGCATCTGGAAAGGATTGATTGGATATTCAATTTTGGCATCCGGGAAATATTCTCTCAAATATGCTGCCGCCATGGTATCAGCATTATAAAAGCTTTTTGCCCGGCCCTTAAACGTACTCATTTAGTTTCTCTGTTCCTTCAGCATTTCTTTGAATCGAATGAGATTCATTATCTCAGCTTGGTCAGTTTCACTCAGCCCCTCAAAGCTTCTTGCAAACATGGTTGCCGGAGCACTTAATTCTGCTCCATTAAGCAACTCATCTGCTGTAATACCAAAAAGAGTGCTAAGCTTTGACAATTCTTCCGCTGAAACCTTCCTGTTTCCTGCTTCTATTTGGGTGACTGCTGCTCTGTTAATTCCTAAAAATGATGCGACGTATTCTTGAGACAAATGAAGTTTATTACGATATGCTTTTATTCTTTCAGACAATTCTTTCACAGTTATCACTCCTTCACATATCGCAGCAGCTGAACTAGTATAACATATTATATTCGAAAAGGCAACGATTATTGTTTGATTTTCTATCTATTTTGCTGACATTTTTTTCAATACAATCATCTCGCAGTCTCCTGTAAAGATCATTCCCAAGCCTCTATAATACACAGAAGGTGCATCCTCATTGGATTGCACCTTCTGTCTCCGCGTCATAATTATTCGCTTTTCCGTGACTATGTACGATTCGTGTGAGGAAACGCCTGGTTTTTGGGTGGGTATCATGTTGATACTGACACATGCGTCACCGCGCCGACGAGCTTGCCGTCCTGCAGGATGGGGCTGCCGCTCATGCCCTGGACGATGCCGCCCGTGAGCGCGAGCAGCGCCGGATCGGTCACCTCGAGCAGGACGTGCTCGCTGCCGCCCTCGCGATAAATGCGGCTGATCTCCACGGCGTACTCCCGCGTCTCGCGCCCCTCGCAGGTGCAGAGGATCTGCGCCGGGCCGACGCGCAGCTCGCCCGTCTCCCGCGTCACACCGGCGGCGCCGCCGTTGAGGTGGCCGTAGATGCCGCTGGGGCAGTTGCGCTCGACGCTGCCGAGGCTCGCCGTGCCCTCCGTGAGTCCGTTGAGCTCGCCCGGCGCGCCCGCGCTGCCCTTCGTCACCGAGACGATCTCCGCCTCGCGGATCGAGCCCGCAGAGAGCGGGATCGACGCGCCGGTGTCCGCGTCGGAGATCCCGTGGCCGAGCGCGCCGTACACGCCCGTAACCGGATCATAGAAGGTGAGCGTGCCGACGCCGCTCACGCGGTCGCGCAGCCACATCCCGAGCATCCACGCGCCGTCCGCCGAGTACGCAGGCGTGACGCGGAAGGAGAGCTCACGCCCGCCGCGCTGCACCGAAAGCGCCAGCTCCGCGCCGCCCGAGGCCGTCACCGCCTCGAGCAGGGCGGAGGCGTCCCGCAGCGGCGCCCCGTTCACCGCCGTGATGAAATCCCCGGCCTCGAGCCCCGCGTCCTCCGCCGGGCTGCGCTCGCCCTCCGCGGTCTGCACGTGCGACACGCCCGCCACCAGCACGCCCGCAGCCTCGATCTCGATCCCTACGGCCTGCCCGCCCACTGCGAGCTCCTGCGCCGCGGCCGACGGGCTCAGCACGCCGCCCAGCAGCAGAAAGCAGAGCAGCACCGTTCCGCTTCTTTTCATAAAAAAATCCCTCCCGCACATACTGTCTGTTATATAAAGCGCAAAACGCGGCGAAATCGCTCGCGCTCTGCGCGTCGCACAAGAGCAGTATGCGCACCGAGCTGCGATTTAGCGGTGGCAGTTTTCGTCAGAGCGGCGGAGCGCCGCCGCAGCGCCGAAAACGCAGATTGGAAAAAGCTGGATGCGAGTTTTCTTTGACGCATACGGCGTTCGGGCGATTGAAATTCCCGCAGAGATATGATAAAGTTATTTATATACCAGTTTAATCTTGCATCAAAACGCAGCATTTCCATGGCATATCAATAACGATTTGATTGCCGTTTCGCTCGTCCTTTGACGGGGCAGCCGCGAAACATGGCAAAATTGCGCCCCAAAAATCAAGAATTGATTGGGGGAGCAACCATTAAATCGACAAATCGACCGACAGCTCAACGGGGGAACAGATATGAGATCTATCCGGGATATTTATAAGATCGGGCGCGGGCCGTCCAGCTCGCATACGATGGGGCCGGAGGCGGCCTCCCGCCTCTTCCGGGGGGAGCATCCCGAGGCGGAGCGCTTCCGCGTGGTGCTCTACGGCTCCCTCTCCAAAACCGGCAGGGGCCACGGGACCGACAGAGCCATCATGGCGGCCATGGAGCCGCTGCCCACCGAGGTGGAATTCTCCGCCGAGGAGCCCGAGAACATGAAGCACCCCAACACCATGGACCTCTTCGCCTATGCCGGAGGAGAGGAGACAGGGCGCATGCGGGTGTACAGCATCGGGGGCGGCGACATCGCCGTTGAGGGGCGCGAGCGCGAGGACAAGCATGAAGGGGAAATCTATCTGGAGAACTCCTTCGCGGAGATCCGGCAGTTCTGCGAGTACCGCTACATCGACCTGGTGGAGTACATCAGCATCAACGAGGGGGACGAGATCTGGGAGTATCTCGCCACCGTTTGGGAGACCATGCAGCGCGCCGTCGAGGCAGGACTCAGCAAGGAAGGTATTCTCCCCGGCGGGCTCAAGATCGAGCGCAAGGCCAAGCGCCTCTACAATAAAGTTCTGGAGACTGCCCACCCCGAGGTGCTCGAGTGCCAAAAGGTCTGCTCCTACGCCTTCGCCGTCGGCGAGGAGAACGCGGACAACGGCGTGATCGTCACCGCACCCACCTGCGGCGCGAGCGGCGTGCTGCCCGCGGTGCTGTACTATCTGCGGCAGAAGCGCAAGGTCACCGACGAGCAGATCATCCATGCGCTGGGCGTGGCAGGGCTCTTCGGGGAGCTGGCCAAGAAAAACGCCTCCGTCTCCGGCGCGGAGTGCGGCTGCCAGGCGGAGGTCGGCGTGGCCTGCGCGATGGCGGCGGCCGCCGCGGGCTATATCTTCGGCTATGAGCTCAACCAGATCGAGTACTCCGCGGAGATCGCCCTGGAGCATCACCTCGGATTGACCTGCGACCCGATCTGCGGCCTGGTGCAGGTGCCCTGCATCGAGCGCAACGCCGTCGCGGCTATGCGCGCGCTCAACTCCGCCAACCTCGCCTTCTTCCTCGAGGGCACGCGCCGTATCAGCTACGACATGGTCATCAAGAGCATGTACCGCACGGGGTTGGACATGAACCAGCGCTACCGCGAGACCGCCGAGGGCGGCATCGCCGCGGCCTTCGCGCGCCGCGGCGGCCGGCGCAGCGGATAAGCAGCCGCGCCGAAAAAAGAGGATATAACAGGGTCTGCTGCAAGATAAGGATGAGCGCGTAATGAGTTCGCAGGGGCGGCGGCTCTGCCCCGCCCGGCGGCGCAACAGTATACGCATAAGAATGTTCGGCGAATTCGCAGATTGTACGAATACGCCGAACATTTTTGCCGATATTGCAGCTTGATGCAGCCGGGAGGGCGCAAGGCCCTCCCCTACGATGCAGCCAGGGTTTTCGCATCTTGCAACAGTCCCTGCTGCTTGCCGGGAAGAAGACGCAGCCGCGGCATCGACCGCAAGCGGCTTGCTTTTTTCTCGGCATGGCGTATAATAATGATTATATGATGGCGAA
>DFGE01000028.1:71628-96067 GCA_002371675.1 Clostridiales bacterium UBA3758 | reverse complement strand
GATGAAGAAGGTCTTATACGCTTAGAAAAGCATAGATAAAGACAAATTCGCATTTGTCGGGATATCGATAAATCGGGATTTGTGGAGGTGTGTAAGATGTTGGAATTACTGAAAGCGAGATTTTCCGAACACCGGGAACGTCATCCGAATTTGGAGTGGTCTGAAGTTGAGCACAGGCTGCGCGAGGATCCCGCCTCAATCGCAATTTTACAAAAGATGGAGGAAAGCGGCGGTGAGCCGGACACTATGGGTTATGACGTAAAGACGGGAAAACTCATTTTCTGCGACTTCACAAAGGAATCGCCCGTCGGGCGCAGAAACCTGTGCTATGACGAAAAGGCATTGCAAGGACGAACGAAAAACCCGCCGTCAGGCAGTGCCGAACGGAAAGCGAAAGAAATCGGCGTTTCAATGATGACGGAGGAACTCTATCGTCGACTGCAAAGTCTCGACTCTTTTGATTTGAAAACATCAAGCTGGATCGCTACGCCGGATGATATCCGCAGCAAAGGCGGGGCGCTGTTCTGTGAACGGCGCTATGATACCGTGTTCACTTTTCACAACGGCGCGGATTCATACTATTCTGTGCGCGGGTTCAGAGGGTATATTCTTGTCTGAGTACCTGGCTCAATGATATAATCGTTGCGATTTCTTGGACTGTAAAATCGACAAATCCCGGTTTGGCGGGATATTACTCTATTGGTTTTTTGAGAGAATGATATGTGTCAGAGCAGATGCCGGATGGGAAAAAGCTTTGTTCATTTGGGCGCTTGATAAAATGAATATGATAAATCTGATTATCGGCTCATGGTGGGGTGATTCCGGTGAATAGCAGAAAAACGCAAAATAGACATATTTCGCAGGCCATGTTTTTTGTTTTGCTGTTCGGAATCGTCAGTCTTTTCTCAGATATGACGCATGAAGGAGCGTCCAGCATCCGCGGAGCGTATATGTCCCTGTTGGGGGCGTCAGCCGGGGCTATTGGTTTCGTGTCTGGACTGGGTGAGTTAATCGGGTACTCCATGCGATATGTGTTTGGCAGACTGACCGACAAGACGAAACAATATTGGCCCATGGTAATCCTGGGGTATGTGCTGGACATCATTGCGGTTCCTGCTCTGGCACTGGTGGGTGAGCACGGCTGGCTGGCCGCCTGCCTGCTGCTTGTGATCCAGCGCATGGGAAAGGCTATCAAAAAGCCGGCCAAAGATACCGTCATGTCCTTTGCCGCATCACAGGAAGGTGCAGGAAAAAGTTTCGGAATCCAGGAGCTGTTGGACCAGATCGGCGCTTTTCTCGGCCCGGTGCTGCTGTATCTGGTGATGCTGCTGCGGCAGGAAGGGACTACGTTTCAGATCTACTCGGCCTGCTTCGCGGTCCTTGCGATCCCCGGCGCCATCACGCTGATCCTGCTTCTGGTCACCCGGGCGAAGTTTCCGAATCCCGAGCGATTTGAGCCGGAACCGAAGGAGTATATTCCCTTCAAGTTGAAAAAAGAGTTTATTCTGTATATCGCCGGAATCAGCCTGTTTGCCTTTGGCTTCATCGACTATTCTATCGTGATCATGCACGTATCCCGAAACTACACCACACTTGCGCCGGGCCTTGCTGAAACATCTTCCCTGGTGAACAGTGGCACGCTCCCATTGCTCTACGCAGGGGCCATGCTGGTAGACGCTGTTGCTGCCCTGCTTTTTGGAATGCTGTATGATAAAAAAGGTGTTCGCGCATTGGTCCTGTCTACGCTCATCTCCGCACCGTTTGCCTGTTTCGTTTTCTTATGCCGTACCGTCCCGCTGTTGCTCATAGGTATCGCCTTATGGGGCGTTGGCATGGGCGCACAGGAATCGATCCTGAAAGCGGCTGTTACCGGCATGGTGCCTAAGCAAAGCCGCGCGACAGGGTATGGGATTTTCGAATGCGCTTTTGGCGTATTCTGGTTTCTGGGCAGCTGGCTTCTGGGAACTCTGTATGATATCAATATGGTTGCCATGGTCATCGTTTCTGTAGTGACACAATTAGCGGCGATACCTTTCTATATCGCCTCAACACGACAAGCACGACGGATCGCTTAAATGGATCCCCAAAAGAATGAAATGCCCTGAGAGATCTGAACCCCATGTGTTCGGACTTCTTAGGGTGTTTTACATGTCTCGGAAACAATAAAACTCGCCCAGACATATGGTTCGACAAGCCTAAAGGTCGGATCCGTTAAAAAGCTTGACAGAAAAGCTCCTATATAGTAGAATGCAAACAACTACTATATAGGAGCTTTTGATATGAATACAAATGGAGGTTTTTTGGTCACAAAGGTGAAGCAGCTGAGTGACCGGGTTTTTGAGAAGATCCTCAATGAAAAGAAAATCGACGCTTTCAACGGCGCACAGGGCCGCATCCTATATGTGTTGTGGCAGGGAGACGGCATTTCCATTAAAGCCCTGTCGGACCAATGCGGTCTGGCAATTACTTCCCTGACCTCCATGCTGGAGCGCATGGAAAAGCAGGGGCTTCTCCGTCGTGAGAGTGACGAGAAAGACAAGCGGAAAACCCTGCTTTTTCTGACAGATCGTGCTTATGCTTTACGGGAGGATTACGAGGCCGTATCGGCGCAGATGGGCGAGGTCTTTTATGAGGGCTTCAGCGAGGAAGAAATCCGGCTGTTTGAGTCTTTCCTGCGTCGCGTTCTGGATAATCTGGAAGGAGGACAGAGACCATGAGCGTCTGTATCAAGGATCAGATCCAAAACATGAACCTCGTGATCGGCTGTACGGTGGGCTGCGACTACTGTTATGCCCGCAATAATGTAAAGCGCTATCACATGCTCGACGATTTTTCAAAGCCAGAGTTTTATCCGGGAAAGCTGCGGCTGATGGAAAAGCCCCGCCCGCAGAATTTTCTGCTCACGGGCATGAGCGACCTCTGTGTCTGGAAGCCGGAATGGCTGGAGGAAGTGCTCGCCAAAATGCGGGCCAACCCGCAGCATCAATTCCTGTTTCTGTCCAAGCGGCCCGATCTGCTGAACATCGACTGTGAGCTGGATAACGCGTGGTTCGGTGTGACGGTCACAAGACGGGCCGATCTGTGGCGGATCGACGCGCTGCGAAAGAATGTCCGCGCGAAGCACTATCACGTCACCTTTGAACCGCTGTTCGACGATCCCGGCGAGGTGGATCTGCAAGGGATTGGCTGGCTCGTGGTGGGCACGATGACTGGTGCGCAGAGCCGGAAGGTGCATACGGACCCTGCTTGGGCCAGGTCTTTGACAGAGCAGGCGCACGTGAGGAATATCCCCGTGTTCTGGAAGGAGGATCTTCTTCCAATCATGGGGGAGGAAAGCATGGTTCAGGAACTCCCGGATCCGTTCAACAAGGTGTTGGAGGAACAGAAAGCATGGCGCAAATGATGATGGACGGCATTTTGATCGGAGAGGTCGAAACCAAAGATATCATGACCAAATCCAGCCTGCCAGTGGGCGGCTATTCGGTCAATCCCTATGTGGGCTGTACCCACGCTTGCAGGTATTGCTACGCAAGCTTCATGAAGCGCTTCACCGGGCATACGGAGGAATGGGGCACGTTTTTGGATGTCAAGCACTGGCCGGAGATCAAGAATCCTCGGAAATACGCCGGACAGCGCGTGGTGATCGGCTCTGTCACCGATGGCTACAATCCCCAGGAGGAGGTCTTTCAGAATACCAGAAAGCTTCTGGAACAGCTTCGCGGCAGCGGTGCGGATATCCTGATCTGCACCAAGTCGGACCTTGTTGTGCGGGACCTCGATCTGCTCAAGGAATTGGGGCAGGTCACCGTCTCCTGGTCAATCAATACGCTGGACGAGGCGTTTAAGGACGACATGGATTCCGCTGTTTCCATCGAGCGCCGCCTGTCCGCCATGAAAAAGGTCTACGATGCGGGAATCCGCACGGTCTGCTTTGTCTCCCCGGTCTTTCCCGGCATCACGGACTTTGAGGCGATCTTCGAGCGCGTCAAGGATCAGTGTGATCTGTTCTGGCTGGAAAATCTGAATCTGCGCGGCGGCTTCAAAAAGACGATCATGGACTATATCGCGGAGAAGCGGCCGGAACTGGTCGGCCTGTACGATGCGATCTACAACAAGAAAGACCGGAGCTACTTTGAAGGACTCGAGGCCAGAGCTGAAGCCATGGCAAAACGGTATGACTGTCCCTTTGTGGACAACGAGATGCCTTACGGCAGAGTGCCACAGGGGCATCCTGTGATCGTGGACTATTTCTATCACGAGGAGATCCGCGGCTCGGAGAACACGGGAACACGCAGAAAATGATCTGCTCCGAAAAAGCAATCACGTGATAATAGACGGCTGTATATCTCGGCAAAAAACGAGACGCACGGCCCGACAAATAGTTTACATAATATCAGACACCTTCTGGTAGTAAAACCCTCGTCTGGACACCGTTTGGTGCAACACAGACAGAAATCGTCTTGAAATAGTTCGTTTCAAGACGATTTCTGCTATATATGAGAAAGCTTAGCCTCCAAAAGTGACGTGTATAGGGCGTTTGAACAAAGTGTTGTTTGAACGCAAATAGAAACACACAAAAATGAGCCCGTGACAAATCGTCACGGGCTCAAGATATTCAATCAGCAGTAAACCAACTCGCTCAAAACGATTTCCTCCGCTCGTGCCCGGATGTTGTTCATTCGGTGCACCCATTCCATTTGATCGGCCGCCTTAAGCGCTTCGGTCACGCCCTCACGCCTAGCCAGTTGATTCATAATAAGTTCAATGCGTTCATTGCAACTGTGGTCGATCTTGGCCAGGTGTTCGTCCAGCTTGCCGGTCAGCAGCAGGCTGGAATACCATCCGCGCCTGTGCTCTTTCAGATATCTCTTTCGCAGCAGCCCGTACTTGCCGATGGGCGGATTTTCGGCTTCGAAGCGGAGATCGGGGAACAGATAGTCGCCGTTTCGGGTATATGTCAGATCCATAATCAGTACTCCTTTTCAAGTCAAATGGTTGATTCTGTTCTTGGTGGTGGAGGGGAAAACAAGCCGAAAAATGAATATATGCAAATGCAAATCAGGACACTCGGCGAACCGCCTTCAGAGTGCGTTTTGACCCCTTAATTGACCCCCAACTTATTGAACCTAAAAAAATGCAGTGGTCAGACCGGTTTGGAAAAGTTCTTAAAAATGGCAAATTTGACGTAAAATGACGTTTAAAAGTATCAAAAAATACCCAAATTCTGTTCGAAGCCTTCTTCCCCTGCCATGATAAGTGCCGAATTTGTCTACCAGGCAAATCCGGCATTTATCACGTTTATAGGTCAATAATCCCCGGTTTCCCTGTAATTTCAACGAAAAGTTGCTCCCGCACGGTCAAAAAGAGCGTGCGGGAGTTCTTTTTATGTTCAAATAGTTCAGGAATTTTAGGCACCTTTTGGTGCAAATATGCTGTGCAGAAGTCTCGCTTAAAGTAAGAGGCAGAAGGCTTCGAACCTGAGAATGCCGTTAGGCGAATCAACATATGGCCTGCATTCTTGCTCAAAAGTAGGCTAAAATGGATCAGTTATATTTCTTGACTTTTCTCATGCTCTCTGGCTTCTTTATCCTACCAAATATCGAGGAGGATCAAACATGGCCAGGAAAAACCATATAGTGGGTTCCTGCGGTATCGAGCAGGAATCAATAGAAGAGATGCCGCGCCGAAGTCCAAGCTTGGGATTGCGCTGAACTATTTGAAGAACCAGTGGCCGACTCTGATCGTCTATCTTGAGGACGGCCGCATTGAACTCAGCAACAACCGTGCCGAGCGCAGCATAAAGCCATTTGTTATTTCACGGAAGAACTTTCTGTTCGCAAACACGCCGGGTGGAGCACAGAGCAGCGCTGTGATCTTCAGTCTGATTGAGACAGCCAAGGAGAACGGCCTTGATTCGTACCGCTACTTGACCTGGTTGCTGAACGAAGCGCCAAGGCGGGCTCTCTCCGATTCTGATTGGGCAACCACACTTCTGCTGCAGAATGCCCCACCGCAATGCAGGTCTGATTCAACTTAACAGGCGTACGCTTCTCGGAGCTCGCATCCTGCGAGCTCCTTTTCTATATGATACCCGTTTGACGCTTACTTCCAAGGGCGTCATTAAGGCGTTCCTGCGTCGTCTTTTGGGATCGAACCGGGGCCTTCTGGCCTTAAACCGAATAGAAATTGAAGGACAGGAAAGCGATAGGCTATTGAAATGCGTATATACATATGGTAAAATTAGTATAGACAGATTTAGACAGCCTCGACGATCGGAGAAGTCAGATCTCTCCATTTGACAGCGCCTGTGCATCGCTTTCGATTCGGATCGGAACAGAAGCGGCGAGGGAAGGGGGAAAAGCCATGCGCGAAATCGATGATCGCTACCCGGAATACGCGCGCCCCTATGAACCCTTGCGGAGGAGAAAGATCCGCGGCCGCCTGACCGGAAATGAGGCGGCCCTGTATCAGCGCCGGTTGGTGCGGATGAATCATATGCGCAAGTACTTTACCACCAGCGTCGTCACCCTCATCACCATCCTGATCCTGATCAATCTTCCAGATCCGCCGATAAACGACCCGATTGATCCCCCTACTGAGACCCCGATCGTCCTCCCCACGCCAACGCCGGCGCCCTCTCCCAGCGCTATGCCGAGCACGCCGCCGGGTGAGCCGCCCACGCCGATACCGACGCCCACTCCGGCGCCTACGCCGACGCCGAACCCTACGCCGATCCCCACGCCGGTGCCGACTCCGGTGCCGACGCCAACACCGACACCGACACCTACGCCAACACCGACACCGACACCTACGCCAACACCGACACCTACGCCTACACCGACGCCTACACCCACACCGACGCCTACACCCACGCCTCCGCCGACTTTGACCGCGCCGGCCTTTACCGGCATCAGCCAGTCCCATGCGATGTCTGTGGTGGATGATCCCACTCCCTATGACAATTTTACCTATGCCTATACCATCGCGCTGAACGACGCGGACCGGACCAAGCCCATCACGGCCAGGCTTCAGCTGCGGGATGTGAAAGGCGGCGGCTGGCAGGAGGTCAGCGGCAGCAGCAGAAGCTACAGCGGCAGCTCGCCCAACTGGGACGGGTCCATCATCTATGACATGTTTTCTGTGGACATAGGCACAGAGCCGGGCGTCCTGCGGGAGATGCGCGTCGTATGCGACTACACGATGAAAAACGGCGCAGCGGGCACGATCTACAGCACCAGCTGCGGCAGCATCTGGTCTTACGCGGGCGATTATCTGAGCCCTGTTTCCGCTGAACTGCGGGACGGGAAGCTGACCGCAAAATTCCAGGTGGATACCGGCCTGATCCTGGACCTGAGCAAGGTGACGCCCACGGAGCTGGTGCTCTGGAGCGGCAGCTCGATCTACGACCTTTTGGGCAAGGCGGAGATCACCGGCCCGGAGGCGGACGGCAGCATTACCGTGAGCTATACCCTGAACGGGGAGACGCTGAACACATTGGTCTACAACGACCTGGATCTCAGGCTCAATTACAAGGACATGGGCGGGGCCATTGACTGGAGCTGCGTCTCGCTGGTTCAGTTTGACGCCCACACCGCTCCGACCCTGAGCCTGTTCTTCGGCGGCTGGGTCGAGCCCGGCGCCTATGAACCCGGCTGTGGTGTGGCCTGCGATCTCCAGCTGAATGATCTGCTTGGCGGCCAGGCCTTTATCACCATGCAGAAGCTGGGCTCCGGCGGTTGGGAGACCGATACGGACTTCGGGACCCTTGAATACAACGCCTCGGTTGCAGACGATCACGGTATCCTCGAGTTCGCCTATAAGGATCCCGAGCTGAGCGCCCTCTGGGGCGTGGACGACGTGGGACGCCGCTACAAGGCCAAGTTCGTGATTTCCTACATCTACCCCGACGGGGTCACCGGTACCCTGGAGAGCCCCGTGTTCGAGCAGTACGGCGGCGGCTTTGCCCATTACGCCAACAGCCCGGCAATCACCTACGACGCAGAGAACAAGCAGCTGGTGGCGGAGGTCGTCATCGATCTCTCCCTGGTCGAGCCGGAGAACGTGGCAGTCATCGCAGGCAGCGCGACCCATGAATGGAGCAGTATCGGTACGCCGACTCTGAGCAGGGTCTATACCGCCGGGGACGGCAGCCTCCGCTGGGTCTTCACGGTGCCGCTGGAAGAGCTCAGCCCGGGCGAGTACTCTTTCGACATCGGGCTGCGCTACTACAACGGCATGGGCCCCCGCTGGGAGCAGGAGCTCTTCGTCTACCATGATATAAGCTGACAGTCTTTCTTGAGAAGCTGAAGGAGGATCGAAATGAAAAAGAAAAACACCAGGACCTACATCGGCATTGTTCTTGTGGCGATCCTGGCCCTGCTGCTGGCTAATCCCAACTGGCTGCCTCTGCCGTCGGAGCTGAAAACCGCCCTGGCGGAGACGGAGAAGAACAATCTCCTCTTCCAGAGCGACGCCCATACCACCATTGCGCAGCTATT
The DNA here is from genome assembly GCA_002371675.1 of Clostridiales bacterium UBA3758. Taxonomy (GTDB): domain Bacteria; phylum Bacillota; class Clostridia; order Oscillospirales; family Oscillospiraceae; genus Limivicinus. The sequence goes on along the minus strand of DFGE01000028.1, from coordinate 87,569 downwards.
GACTCTGGTGCTTGCCGTCGCCCTGGTGTGGCTCTGCTATCAGATCGTGAAGCTGATTCTGGCCGCGCTGGGCAAGCGCGGGGGCAGAGCGGGCACGGTGACCAATCTGGTCTCAGGGCTGCTCAAATATGTGGCGGTGATCGCCGCCCTGGTCTGGGGCCTGAGCATCCTGGGGGTGAACGCCACGGCTGTTCTGGCGGGCGTTGGCATCGTGGGCCTGATCCTGGGCTTTGGCGCCCAGAGCCTGATCGAGGATATCATCACCGGCGCGTTCATCATTTTTGAAAACCAGTACAGCGTGGGCGACATCATCATTCTGGACGACTTCCGGGGCACCGTCCGCAGCATCGGCGTTCGCACCACCGTCATTGAAGACGCCGGGGGCAACCTGAAGGTGGTTAACAATTCCGATATTCGAAACTTCCAGAACCGCTCACGCAACAACTCCGTGGCGCTGGTGCTGGCGGCGGTCTCCTATGCGACCGACCTGCGCAAACTGGAGAAGATGCTGCAGGAGAAGCTGCCCGGACTGGGGAAGGAACACCCGGATCTGTATCTCTCGGCGCCGCGCTATCTCGGCGTGGACGCGCTGGCCGACAGCGGGGTGAACCTGAAATTCGCCGTGGACGTGACAGAGCAGAACGTGTTTGCCGGCCAGCGGATGCTGGCGAGGGACCTGAAGATCCTGTTTGACGACAACGGCGTGGAGATCCCCTTCCCGCAGGTGGTGATCCACAAGGGAAACGATTGAGCGATTCCAACAAAAGAGCACCGGCAAGGCAGGAAATCCCGCCTTGCCGGTGCTCTTTCACACAGAACTACATGAATTTGTCGATGGCCTGGCCGTCGCCGTGATCGTGATAATATACTTCTCCCGTGTCGTGCTCGTGTTCGTGCATATGCTTCACGCTTTCCAATTTGAGGAAAAATAACAATGATTGAAATACAAGGAAAAATCAATACCGCAAGGGTGTTTTCATCAATCACTCCGCCATTCTGTCGGCGTCCCGGCGGGATCGAGTTCGAGGACGGCTCCATGGCCGCGCCGGGACTGCGGATCGCCACAATCAACCATGACATGAACGAGCGGCACACCCGCTACACCTATAATGACCATCGGATGGCGAAATCAATCGAGGGTTCGATTGATTTCGCTGCCAAACGACAAGTTTGGCAGCGAATGACCCAAAGGGTCATTCGCCCGATGCTCATTGAAATGAATATATGGCCAAACAGCTATGCTGTTTGGCTGCGCGGCAAAGCCGCGCGGCGAAAAGCTTTTTGGCTTTTCGCCATCATATAATCATTATGAAGCCTGCAGCAGCAAGAAAGCACAAAACCGGATGGATGATCCCGGCTCTGTGCTTTCTGTTTTTTTCTGTTTCCGTAGCGCGGAGAAGGGGGGTGTGAACCATTCCGCTTCTGCGGCTGGACAATCTTCCGGCAAACTGGTAATATAATACCGATCTACAATATTAGGTTTTTCAATCGTCGTTCCCGCCGCTTGCGCGGCAGCCGAAAAACATGACAAATAAAACTGTGAGAAGTATACGTATGGTTATCAAAGAGATCGAAGTCAAGGACATCCTGACAAAGACAAATCTGCCGGTGTCGGATTACGCCGTCAATCCCTATGTGGGCTGCACGCATGCCTGCAAATACTGCTATGCCTCCTTCATGAAGCGCTTTACCAACCACCCGGAGCCCTGGGGAGAGTTCGTGGACGTCAAGACATGGCCTGAGATCCGCAAGAGCGGGAAGTACGCCGGGAAGGAGGCATTCTTCTGCTCCGTTACCGACCCCTACCAGCCGCTGGAGGCCAAGTACGGGCGCACCCGCGCCCTCTTGGAGCAGCTCCTTCCCACCGGGATCAGCATCAGCATCTCCACGAAATCCGACCTGATCCTGCGCGACCTGGATCTGATCCGACAGTTTCCCAGCGCACATGTCTCGTGGTCGATCAACACGCTGGACGAAAACTTCCGGAAAGAGATGGACCGCGCCGTCAGCATCGAGCGCAGACTGGAGGCCATGCGCCAGTTTTACGAGGCGGGCATCCAGTCCACCTGCTTCATCTCGCCGATCTTTCCCGGCATCACAGACCCGATCGAGATCATCGAGCGGGCCAAGGGCCAGTGCAACCTGGTATGGCTGGAGAATCTGAACCTGCGCGGGGATTACAAGAAGCGCATCCTCGACTGGATCCACGAGCACCATCCGGAGCTGGACGAGCTGTACCGGGAGATCTATACGAAGAAAAGCCGCGCCTATTGGACGGAGCTGGATCAGAAGATCCGGGACTATACGGCCAAGGAAGGCATGCTCTATATCCGCGACGATGACCAGCACCGCGCGCCCTTCGGCGAGCCGCCTGTGGTGTGCAACTACTTCTATCATGAGGAGATCACAAAGTCCGCGAAGAAAGCGAAATAACATGAATCACCAATGCAGGATCACAGTGCTGGACACGAAGTGCTTTCCGGAATACCAGGAGGCCTATCTGGCCGACCCGAAGTCCGGGCCCTGCCCGTTCTTCAAAAAGGGCGATACCTTCCTGCTCAAACGCACACCGCAGCAGGACGACTTCTATCATCTGATGAACGGCAAATTCTGCGGCGAGGCCTGGGACGCCGTCAGCCGCTATGTGTATGCGGCGCTGCAGGGCGGCTCCATTATGAAAGGCTGGACCAACGATGACCGCATGATGATCGCCTGCTGCAACGACGGCACCCGCCCGGTCATCTTCAAGATCGAGCGCATCGACATCCCGGAGACCGACGAGGAAGCCGCGTGGCTTGCCAGACAGGATTTCAGCAATACGGCCGAGGACGCCTATACGGGCTGAAATGAATAAAAATTTGGTAGCTAACTTATGATCAAATTCCTGGGAAAAAACAACGATCTGCGAACGGAGGAGGGCAGAATCACCAGAACGGGATACGCTGTTATGACGCTGTCCTCTGTTTTCGGGCCGTGCGTCTTCTTGGTTGGAAGAACGATTTACGGAAAGTCGCTTAAAAAGAAGCGTGCAGATTGATCCCGCCTTGTCGGGATCGCTTCCGCACTTTTGCAGCAACAAATAAGCGCCAGGGTGTCCCGGCGCTTTTCCCTTGTTCACATATCATTACTGGATGGAGCGCCCAAGCTGCCAGGCCTGCTCCAGCTCCGGCTTGCCCTCAATATCGCCGGGCTGGGTGACCCAACCGCAAAGCACCTTGCCGAGACTCTTCCAGCCGATGTGCTTTTCCAGATGGTCGTACCAATGCTCGCTCTCCTCAAAGCCAGCACCCTCGGCAGCCATGATGAGGACGCTCTCCTTCTTTGGGTTTCGATAGTCAGGATCGCACTCCGCAATGGCGAAGAGCCGATCAAAGGCATTTTTCAGATGCCCCGAGATGAACCAGTAGTACAGCGGCGAGGCCAGCACCACCACATCAGCCTCCCGGTAGACGGGGTAGATCTGCTCCATGTCGTCCCGCTGGACGCAGGGGTGCTCCGCATCCTTTCCGCCATGCCAGCATCCGAGACAGCCGTGGAGGTTCATCCTGGAGAGCTGAAACTCCGTGACGGTGTCGCCTGCCTCCTCCGCGCCCTTTTTGAATTGAGCGGTCAGGGCCGAGGTGTTGCCGTTTGGGCGGGGGCTGCCGTTGAGAATGACGATTTTCTTTGCCATGGGATTTTCCTCAGAACTTGTCCGCCAGCGCTGCAGCCTGGGCAATGCCATCGGTCTTATCAATGTCTCCAACGGAGAGCACACCGGGCACAAGTACTTCGCCCACAACCGTCCACTTGTTCAAAGCGGAAGTGCGCTCAAAGGGGATGCGGACACCATCAAGAATGGCCGGATCCTCTTCCTCACAGCAGCAGATCAGAGCAGTCTCTTTACCGAAGAACCGATCCGCCTTGCCGCCGATCACGAAACTGAACAGTTTGTCAATCACTGCCTTGATCTGCGACGGAACGGAATACCAGTAGACCGGGGTCGAGAATACAAGCGCGTCTGCGGCGAGAATGTCATCCGCAATCGTGTTAAAATCATCGTTGAAGGAGCAGGGCTTACCGGTCTTGTAGCAGGTCTCGCAGCCATGACAGAAGTTCAGCTTCAGCCTGGCGGTATCGATGATCTTCACTTCATTTCCCTTTGCCTCTGCCGCCTCGGAAAATGCACGTGCCATGCGGTTGCTGTTTCCATCTTTTCTGGCGCTGCCGGTGAGAACAAGAATCTTCTTTCCCATTGAGAAATCCTCCTGTGGTATATATTCGAAATTGACTTTTCGTCAGACTCATGGTATCATACAACCGGACAGTTAGCAAGTACTAACAAAGAAGTTATGTACTATCTTAGAGGTAAGCATATGCCGGAAAGAAAGATTGCTGAGGCTAATTTTGAAGACACGGGTTACAGCTATACATTGTCCTTGATTGCCGGGAAATACAAACCCATCGTGCTTTACTGCCTGATGGAATATGAACCGGTGCGCTTTAATGAGATGCGTCGATATGTGGGCAATGTATCGGACAAAACACTTAGCCAAACACTAAAAGCGCTGGAAAGCGACGGGTTGATTCACCGTGAGATGTTCCCGGAAATCCCGCCTAAAGTGGAGTATACCTTGACAGAGCGCGGCCACTCGCTCGTTAAGGTTCTCGATCAGCTTTGTATATGGGGCGAGGAAAACAGACCTCCGGAGTGGGAAGAATCGAATAAATAATAGAAACAATAGAGAAAAAGTCCCAGACTACTTGTGTTAAGCGGTCTGGGTCTTTTCAGCCTGGAGAGATTAATTGCAGACACCTTAAACAGGTCTCAAACAAAGGAATCAAGGTAATAAAAAAACAAAAATGCCCATCGACCGACGGGTGACGATCCGGTATCCACTGCCCGTCGTTCAGGCTTTGGCACGTTTATAAAAAAGGAAATGGAACATTAATGTTGACACGGTGTCAGAATGATGCTATACTTTGTTTTGACATCGTGTCAGTTATTGCCTGAAAGGAATGTTCAATATGAAGAAGAATACCGGTGCGCAGCTTGCGCTGTACCCCGCTCCCGTGATCGTCGTCGGCGCTATGGTGGACGGAAAGCCGAATTGGACACTCGTTGCCCATGCGGGCGTTATGGCGCACAGCCATCTGATGCTCTCTATGGTGAAAGCGCATTATACCAACAAGGGCATCCGGGAGAACAAAGTGGTTTCCGTCAATGTGGTGGACGCCTCCTGGCTGAAGGAAGCTGACCGCATGGGCTGCATCAGCGGAAACAAAACAGATAAGTCAGGGGCCTTTGCCTACACTCTCGGTGAAAACGGCGCGCCGATGATCGACGCGGCCAAGGTCACGATGGAGTGCACAGTCGAGGACATCTATGATCTGAAGGGGTTCGACAATTTCATTTGCAGGATCACCGGGACCTATGTTGACGAGAGCATCCTCACGGAGAAGGACAAAATCGACTACCGCAAGTTCAAACCTGTGCTGTTTCAGTTCCCAACCTATGAATACCTGGAGACCGGAGATGTCCTCGGCGCATGCATGAAGATGAACTGACTCGGCAGGAAAACCGATAATTGGAAGGAAAGAGATATGCCGAAAGGATCGCCCGAACTGACCTCCGCCCGGAAGGAGGAAATCATTGCCGCCTGCCGGAAGCTCTATGAGACCATGAGCTTCAAAGACATCACACTCAAGGAGATCGGGCAGCTGACCTCCTTCACACGCACTTCGATCTACAACTATTTTGAGACGAAGGAAGAGATTTTTCTCGCCCTGTTCACGCAGGAATACGAGCTCTTCGCCGAAGATCTTGACAGGCTTTGCGAACGCGGGGACGTCCTGTCTTTGGATGAGCTCGCCTCGGAACTCGCGCGGGCACTGGAACGGCGGCCGCTGATGCTCAAGCTTCTGAGCATGAATCTCTATGACATGGAGACAAACTCCCGCATGGAGAGGCTGATTGAGTTCAAATCTGCCTTCGGAGCATCTATGGACGCGGTGGATCGCTGCCTGCTCCGTTTCTGCCCCAGGCTGGGAGAGAAGAGCCGGCAGGATTTCCTGTATGCGTTCTTCCCCTTTATCTTCGGCCTGTATCCCTACACTGTGGTGACTGACAAGCAGAGGGAAGCAATGAAAGAGGCCGGGATCTCGTACGCCTATATGAGCACCTATGACATGGCTTACAGCTGCATACGGACTCTGCTCGGAGGCTTGCATAAATCTATCGTTTTTCAGGAAGGAGAATAATAAATGAGCAAGAAGATCACGCAGACTGCCGGGCGCGTCCAGCTCGGTGATTTCGCACCGATGTTCGCACACCTCAATGACGATGTCCTGTTCGGCGAGGTCTGGAATGAGGAAGCGATCGACGTCAAAACGAAATGCATCATCACGGTTGTTTCTCTGATGGCATCCGGGATCACCGATTCTTCGCTGGGCTATCATCTGCAGAATGCGAAGAACAACGGAGTGACAAAGGCGGAGATCGCCGCCATCATCACGCACGCCACTATGTATGTGGGCTGGCCCAAGGGCTGGGCAGTCTTCCGTATGGCCAAAGAGATCTGGAACGAAGAAGAGCCTGTGCTGTCAGAAAAGGACGCCTATCAGAATACGATCTTTTTCCCCGTTGGGGAAGAGAATCCATATGGACAGTTCTTCGTCGGCAAGAGCTATCTGGCGCCTCTCACCACTGAGCAGATACCGGTATACAACGTTACCTTCGAGCCGGGCTGCCGCAACAATTGGCACATCCATCACGCCGCAGTCGGCGGGGGACAGATGCTGATCTGCGTCGGCGGACGCGGATGGTATCAGGAATTGGGCAAAGAGCCTGTCGAGATGACACCGGGCAGCGTTATCAACATTCCGGCCGAAGTCAAGCACTGGCATGGCGCGGCATCGGACAGCTGGTTTTCACACCTGGCCATCGAGATCCCCGCTGAAAACAGCTCCAACGAATGGCTGGAGCCTGTTTCGGACGAAGAGTATAACAAACTTTGAGATATAGCAAAAGGAGAGCTGATTATGAGTAAAAAACTGGTTGCCTATTTTTCGGCCAGCGGTAACACCGCAAGGCTGGCAAAGACCATGGCTGCGGCGGCGGATGCTGCCCTGTATGAGATCCGACCGGCTGTTCCCTACGAGCGGAAGGATCTGAACTGGATGGACAAAAAAAGCCGCAGCACGGTAGAGATGCAGGACAAAAACTGCCGTCCGGCACTGAAAGACCACGACGCGCCGATCGCGGACGCTGAGGTCATCTTCGTCGGCTTCCCGGTGTGGTGGTACCGCGAGCCGAGCATCATCGACAGCTTTCTGGACGCCTATGACTTCACGGGCAAGACACTTGTGCCTTTCCTGACCTCCGGCGGGAGCGATCTCGGTGAGGGACAGGGAAGGATCGAAGCACTTGCAAAGGGAGCCAGGGTGCTGATGGGCAAACGCTTCAGTGCCCGCGCCTCCGAGAGCGAGCTCATGACCTGGATCGCAGGACTGAATCTGGACTGAGAGAACAACGCTATGAAAAGAAATGTTTCCCGGATCCTTGACGAATTGCTTGCCTGGATCGATGCTGCAGCATAAAACTGGAGGCAGGCGAAATGATCACAGTCAATCTTTACTACACCGGCGCCAACGGCAGCGCCAGGGCGTTTGCAGATGAAATGGAGTCCACGGGAACGGCGGATCGCATCCGCGCGGAGGAGGGGAATCTCTGTTACCAATACTTTCAGCCTCTTGACGACCCGGAGACCATCCTTCTGATCGACAGTTGGCGGGATCAGGCAGCCATAGACGCCCATCACGCATCCCCGATGATGGCAGTGATCGCGGCGCTTCGGGAAAAATATGACCTTCACATGAAGGCGGAACGCTTTGTCAGCGTTGAGGAACCGTCCTCCGATGAGCGGTTTATCAGAAAGTAAGAGACGAAACATGAAGATACTGGTGAGGAAAACAGTATCTGACTGGCTGTAAAACGATACACCCCGGCGGAAAAAGAAAAATGCCGAGACTTATGGCCCGGCAATTCGGTTTACAGTATTGACGCCTTTTGGCAGCAATACTCCGGCTGTAATGGACGCCGTTTGGCGCAGCACGGACAAACAACACGCGCCTTTTGTCTGCGGACAAAAGGCGCGCTATTTGATCAAGGACGGCGGATCGTCTCAAATGGCGAGAAAAACAGGCGTCCTTGTTTTCTTTTCCCGCGGGATGTGGTATTCTATCAACAAGGGCAAGGATAGACGCCCGCATATCCCGGGATTTGCAAAGGAGCGTGCTATGATCGAAATATCGTTTTTTGCCGCAGAGCTGATTTTTACAGGGATCTGGCTTTTGACCAGGCTTGTTGTATGGAAGCGGCAGGGCCAAATCAGCTGGAATAGAGAGGCCGTTTTGCTTTTGATGTTTGTCAATCTTGCGGTCATCATCCGCTTTGTGTTTTTCCCCCGGGGTCTGGTGAACGGTCATGTGCAGCCGCTGGTTTTCGAGGCGGCGAAAGCCTTTCCTTTCCGGCTGAACCTTGTTCCCCTTGTTCATCTGTTCGGTTATAACAGTTTGCGGGACATCCTTTGGAATGTGGTCGGGAATATGGCAATGTTCATACCCAGCGGCATTGTGCTGCCGGTCGTATACAGGAAGCTGGATCGTTTCGGGAAAGTGCTTGCAGCCGGCGCGCTTCTCTCGCTTTGCATTGAGATCCTTCAGCTGCCCTTTGCCTCCCGGGCCTCTGACGTGGATGACCTGATCCTGAATACGCTGGGAGCGGCAGTCGGATACGGAATCTATGCGGCAGTCAAACGGCTGAAACGATGAATTGAGATTTGCCGGGATGAATGAGCCTTAACGATGAATGAGACAAGGAGACAGACATGATTAAACCGATCGTCAAAGACCCGATCTTTCTCTCGCAGAAGTCTGCGCCGGCCACGGTGCTGGACCTGCCGACTGCGCAGGATCTGCGCGACACGTTTGAGGCGCATCGCGAAGGCTGCGTGGGCATGGCGGCAAACATGATCGGTGCGGCCAAGCGGATCATCATTTTCGACGACAGGGGCGGCGCAACGCTGATGTTCAACCCGGAGATCGTCAAATGCTCCGGAGAATATGAGGCCGCGGAGGGCTGCCTGTCCATCGCCGGGACGCGAAAGGCCAAACGCTACCGCTCGATCACGCTGCGGTATCAGAACGAGCGCTTTGAAACACGTATGAAAACCTGTTCCGGCTTCACGGCGCAGATCATCCAGCACGAGATCGACCACTGCAACGGCATTTTGATCTGATTGCAGGGACGAAGCAAGGCCGCATGTACGGCGAGTGGAACGACGAATTGAAACATTGCCAAGGCAAGGCAAAATCCCCGACAGAATCACTCTGCCGGGGATTGGTTTCAGCCGATAAAGATTTGCGAGAAGCCAGAAAGACCCTTGCCGCAGGATGCTTTGAAGAATGGTGGGGCGCAAAGAAAAGGGACTCTGATCGTATCCTGATCAGAGTCCCATTATGGCAAATCACGTTAATAATGATATCAAATGCACCCCGGGGTCAAGGCGGGGTGCATTTTTTGAGGGTGGGGTGCATTTTCGAGGGGTGGGGTGCATTACTATAAAAGTTTCATCACTTCTTTTGCCTTCAACACACGTCCCATGGACACAACCTTGTTATCGACCATCAGCGCCGGGGTGCTCATGATGCCGTATTCCATGATCCTGGCCATGTCGGTGATGTACTCGATCTCGGCCTCGATCCCTTTTTCGGCAACAGCCTCTTTTACTGCTTCAAGCAAATTCTCACATTTGCAGCACCCGCCGCCAAGGACTTTGATATTCATGTCTATTTCCTCCTGTCAGATAAAGATATATTGGAAGGCGTTAAAGCCGTATCCAACGAGAATGATGCCCACTATGCAGATAGCGATGAAGGTGCTCAGCAGCCGGGGCTTGATAGCCTTACGGAGCATAATCAATGAGGGCAGGCTCAGCGTCGTGACCGCCATCATGAAGCTGAGGATCGTACCCAGCAGAGCACCTTTTCCAAGCAGCGCCTCTGCCACCGGGATCGTGCCGAAGATATCCGCGTACATGGGCACGCCTACAAGTGTTGCCAGCACCACGCCGAAGAGATTACGGCTTCCCAGCACCGCCTCCACCCAGCTTTCGGGGATCCAGTTGTGGATCACCGCGCCGATGCCTACGCCCACAAGGATGTAGGGAAAGACCTTCTTGAAAGTAGAAACAACCTGGTCTTTTGCGTAGAGTATACGGTCACGAATGGTCAAATCCGGCGCTTCAATGTTGACACTCGAATTGGCGTTGCGTATAAAGTCTGCCACCTGGTCTTCCATGTGCAGCTTCTCAATCAGCGTTCCGCCGAGGACGGCGATCACCAGCCCCAGCACCACATAGGCCACGGCAATTTTGACGCCGAAAATGCTCATTAGCAGAACGAGGCTACCGAGATCCACCATCGGGGAGGAAATCAGAAACGAGAAGGTCACGCCCAGCGGCAAGCCGGCGCTCGTAAAGCCCATGAAGATCGGGATAGAAGAACAGGAACAGAAGGGTGTTACCGTGCCGAGCAGTGCTCCGATGATATTTGCTCCGACGCCGTGAAAACGGCCAAGGATTCTTTTGCTCCGCTCCGGCGGAAAGAAGCTCTGAATGTAGGAGATGATGAAAATCAGCATACAAAGCAGGATCGTGATCTTGATGACGTCATAGATAAAAAACTGTATGCTGCCGCCCCAGCGGGTGGCGGTATCCAGACCGAGCGCGCTCAGCCCTTTGCCGATCAAAGCGTTGAGCCACTCCATGCCGAGGATTTGATTTTGAATAAACTTGCCCATAAAACACAACCTTTCATCGAAACATTTAATTATTTCAATATATAGGACTTGGATCAAGCCGACGTTGTTTGCGTCGGCTCAATCGCAACAGCTATTTTGACGGCAAATGCAGTCCGGCTTATCCTTGAACATCCGGCCAAGCGTCTGATGCATCGTGGCAAGCGCCTCGTCGTTGAGGGAGTAGTAAATGTTTTTCCCCTCCCGCTTCTGCTTCACGATCCCTGCCTCGCTCAGCACCTTCATGTCGTGGGACAGCGTGGGCTGGGTGATGTGAAATTCCTCCAGGATCTTGCAGCCGCACAGTTCTCCGCAAGAGAGCATATCCACGATCCGCAACCGCTTGGGATCGGACATGGCGCGCAGCATTTTCGCGGTGTCGATATAGACCTGTTCCATGCACTTCCCTCACATTCAAAATATTCTATATGTAGAGTAACACACTTATAGAAATTTGTCAATGTGTATTTTTCTCCAAATGCTTTTCATACACGATATGCCGTATATGAAAAGGGACCCTGATCGTATCCTGATCAGAGTCCCATTATGGTGCGAGAGAGGAGACTTGAACTCCCACGTCGGTTGACACACGCCCCTCAAACGTGCCTGTCTACCTATTCCAGCACTCTCGCAGATAGCCGGTGCGCCGGCTGCATTGAAAGCCGCATGGCACCTTTTGGCTGCCTCATTTAAGGCAAAAGCTATTATAGCAGAAGATCCCGCTTTGTCAAGAGGAAAATTTCTTTCTCTTTTTCCCCGCGCTTTTGCCTCTTGCGGGAGGCTCCCGGAGCGAGCGGAGGAAGAAAATGAGCGAGAGCGCGAACACGACGAGCAGTGCCGCCGCCCCGTAGCGCGGCTGGATGACATAGTAGCGCAGGTTCATGAGATAGACGTGATAGCCGATCAGCGAGGAAAACTGCGCCAGCAGCGCGGCGGCGAGGTAGGGCGGCGCGACATAAGCCAGCAGCACCGTGAGCACGTCCACAAAGTAGAAGTAGCGCTCGTGCATATGCGGCAGCAGGAAGGGGATGCCGATGACGAAGAGCAGCGCGGCGCCGAGAATGCTGCGGTCGCTGAGCTTGCTGCGGTTGGCATAGGCGACGGCGAGGATGTTGAGCATATACACCGCGGCGGCCGCAATGCCGATCCCGGCGGCGGCCTTCTGCTGCTCGGGCGGGATGCGCCAGAAGATCGAAAAGATGGAGGAGGAGTTGTAGTTGAGCCCGTCCCCGATGGAGCCGGTCTGGCTGAAATAGAGCGTGATCGTCTCGAGGAAGGGTCTGCCGAGCGCCACCGCCGGGAGCACCAGGAGGATATACGCGGCGGGGAAGATGAGAAAGTGCTTCCAGCTGTACTTCTTATACATCCAGAGCACCGCGCAGACCGGCAGAAGGAACACGGCCTGGAGCTTGACGGAGAAGGAGAGCGCCATCAGGATCATGCTGCCTACGGGCTTATCGCGCAGCGCGAGATAGACGCCGAGGATCCCGAGGGAGACATAGATGCTGTCGCACTGGCCCCAGCAGGCGCCGTTGAGCACCACGGTGGGCAGGAGCAGCACGGTGAAGAAGCAGGCGAGGAGCCGGGCGGGCTTCTGCGTGAAGATCCGGCAGAGAAGCATCGCGCCCCAGGCGAGCAGTACGTCGAAAAGGCAGCTCAGGAGCTTGATCAGATACAGGTCGCGGATGGGGAGGTAGGAGCAGGCGGCGAGGAAATAGAGGTAGGGGATGTTGTAATTGCCGACCTGCTCGCTCAGCGCACGGAAGCCGCCATATTCACGGAAATAGGCGGCCCAGCGGGAGAGAAAGTTCTTGTAATCGAGCGTCTCAAAATCGAAGAGCATGCCGCGCAGCGTAAAGGCGAGCGCGAGCAGCAGTACGGCGGCGAGCATCGCCCCGGGCGTTTTCAGCAGACCCGCGCGGTGGAGCAGGAGCAGCCCCAGCGCGGCCTCCAGGATCAAAAGCAGCAAGACATAGGCGTCCATTCGTTGTCCTCCGGAAAATGTGCAGGCAGGATGCACAAAAAAAGAGACGAGAGCACAGCACTCCCGCCGAATATCTTTGATCTATAAAAATAATTCTTGACAAATGAAGACTGCAATGGTAAAATCAGATGCTATGTGTGCCTGGGAAGGAGATATTCCTCCACTATCATCATGCACAGTATAGCAGCTTCCATCAGAAAAATCAACGCCGGGAGCGAAGTTTCTATCAACGCGCCCGGGCGTTTCAAAACAAACAAGGAGAGTGCGCCAATGCCAAAAGATGTTCTCTACGGCAAAACTCTGCGCAAGAGCTTTGCCCGCACCCCGGAGATCCTGGACATGCCGAACCTCTTGGAGATCCAGAAGAGTTCCTATCAGTGGTTTCTGACTGAGGGCCTCCACGAGGTGTTCCGCGACGTCGACGCGGTGACCGACTTTTCCGGGAATTTGGAACTGAGCTTTATCGACTACTCCATGGACGATCCTCCGAAGTACAGCGAGGAGGAGTGCAAGGCCCGCGACGCCACGTATGCCAGACCCCTCAAGGTGCGCGTCCGTCTGCGCAACAAGGAGACCGAGGAGATCAAGGAGCAGGAGATCTTCATGGGAGATTTCCCGATCATGACCCCGGGCGGCACCTTCGTCATCAACGGCGCGGAGCGCGTCATCGTCTCCCAGATCGTGCGTTCTCCCGGCGTGTATTTCGACAAGACCACCGATAAGGCCATGGTCTCGATCTACGCCACCACGGTGATCCCGTATCACGGCGCGTGGCTCGAGTACGAGACGGACGCCAACGATGTCTTCAACGTCCGCATCGACAAGAACCGCAAGCTGCCCATCACCTGGTTCCTGAAGGCCATGGGCAATTTCGACGAGAACGAGCCTGCCACCTGGCTCAGCTGCGTGCCGGATCCCTATGTCGGCGCCACCACGAACGAGCGCCTGAAGGAGATCTTCGGCGAGGATGAGCGCCTTGTCGCGACCATTGAGAAGGACAGCACCCGCAGCAGGGAAGAGGCTCTGATCGAAATCTACCGCAAACTGCGCCCGGGCGATCCTCCGACGGTCGAGTCCTCCGAGACCCTGCTCAACGGCCTCTTCTATGACCGCCGCCGCTACGAGCTGTCCAACGTCGGCCGCTACAAGTTCAACAAGAAGCTCTCCCTCTACCCGCGCATCGCGGGCTTCGCCCTGGCCGAGACCGTGACCGACCCCTTCACCGGCGAGATCCTCGCCGAGGCCGGCACCGTCGTCACCCGCGACAAGGCGCGCGAGATCGCCGACGCCGGCGTCATCAGCGTGATGCTCAAGCTGGAGAGCGGCAAGGTCGTTCGCGTGTTCTCCAACGGCATGGTGGATATCCGCCGCTTTATCGACTTTGACCCCGCCGAGGTGGGTGTCAAGGAACTCGTGCACGGGATCTACATGCGCCAGCTGATGGAGCGTTTTGAGGGCGAGGCTCTCAAGGACGCCATCCGCGAGAACATCGACATCCTGATCCCCAAGCACATCGTTGCGGACGACATCTTTGCCTCCGTCAACTACCTCAACTGCCTGGCGCACGGCATTGGCGAGGCGGACGATATCGACCATCTCGGCAACCGCCGCGTGCGCTGCGTGGGCGAGCTGCTGCAGAACCAGTTCCGCATCGGCTTCAGCCGCATGGAGCGCGTCATCCGCGAGCGTATGACCCTCACGGATCTCGACGTCGTCACCCCGCAGAGCCTGATCAATATCCGCCCTGTCACCGCGTCGCTCAAGGAGTTCTTCGGCTCCTCGCCGCTGAGCCAGTTCATGGATCAGACCAACCCCCTCGCAGAGCTGACGCATAAGCGCCGTATCTCCGCTCTGGGCCCCGGCGGCCTGAGCCGCGAGCGCGCGAGCTTCGACGTGCGAGACGTGCACTACAGCCATTACGGCCGTCTGTGCCCGATCGAGACGCCCGAAGGCCCGAACATCGGTCTGATCAACTATCTGGCCTCCTACGCCCGCGCCAATGAGTACGGCTTCCTCGTGGCTCCCTTCCGCAAGGTCGAGAAGGGCACCTGCCGCGTGACGGATCAGGTCGATTATATGACCGCCGATCAGGAGGACCAGTTCACCGTCGCCCAGGCCTCCGAGCCTGTCGACGAGAACGGCGTATTCATCCGCAAGCGTATCACCTGCCGTCACCGCAACGATACCATCGAGGTCAACCGGGAAGACGTTGACTATGTCGACGTCAGCCCCAAGATGATGATCTCCATCGCGACCGCCATGATCCCCTTCCTGGAGAACGACGACGCGAACCGCGCTCTGATGGGTGCGAACATGCAGCGCCAGGCCGTGCCTCTGATGACCACCCAGGCCCCCATTGTGGCCACCGGCATCGAGCACAAATGCGCGGTCGACTCCGGCGTGTGCGTGCTGGCCGAGGGCGACGGCATCGTTACCCGTGTGGACGCCAACCACGTCACCGTCCGCTACGACTCCGGCGAGATCAAGGACTACAAGCTCATCAAGTTTGCCCGCTCCAACCAGGGCACCTGCATCAACCAGCGCCCGATCGTGTCTCTCAACGAGCGCGTCGCGGCGGGCGATGTGCTGGCCGACGGCCCCTCCACCTCCAACGGTGAGATCTCCCTCGGCAAGAACATCCTGGTCGGCTACATGAACTGGGAGGGCTACAACTACGAGGACGCCATCCTGCTCAACGAGCGCCTCGTGATGGAAGACGTCTTCACCTCCATCCACGTGGAGGAGTACGAGTGCGACGCGCGCGACACCAAGCTCGGCCCCGAGGAGATCACCCGTGATATCCCCGGCGTCGGCGACGACGCGCTGAAGGATCTCGACGAAAACGGCATCATCCGCGTCGGCGCTGAGGTCACCGCCGGCGATATCCTGGTCGGCAAGGTCACGCCCAAGGGCGAGACCGATCTGACCGCCGAGGAGCGCCTGCTGCGCGCCATCTTCGGCGAAAAGGCTCGCGAAGTGCGCGACACCTCGCTCAAGGTACCTCACGGCGAGAGCGGCATCATTGTCGACGTCAAGGTCTTCACCCGCGAGAACGGCGACGAGATGAGCCCCGGCGTCAACGAGGTCGTCCGCGTCTATATCGCCCAGAAGCGCAAGATC
>DFGE01000028.1:71127-71550 GCA_002371675.1 Clostridiales bacterium UBA3758 | reverse complement strand
ATGGCCGGCCGCCACGGCAACAAGGGCGTCGTCTCCCGCATCCTGCCGCGCGAGGATATGCCCTACATGCCCGACGGCACTCCGCTGGACATCGTGCTGAACCCCCTGGGCGTGCCTTCCCGTATGAACATCGGGCAGGTCCTGGAGGTCCACCTCGGCTACGCCGCCCAGGCTCTGGGCTGGAAGGTCGCCACACCGACCTTCAACGGCGCCAACGAGGTCACCATCCGCGAGACGCTGCGCGAGGCGGGTCTGCGCGAGGACGGCAAGAGCGTCATGTACGACGGCCGCACCGGCGAGAAATTTGATAACGACGTTACGGTCGGCTGGGTGTACTTCCTGAAGCTGCACCACCTGGTCGACGATAAGATCCACGCCCGTTCCACCGGCCCCTACAGCCTGGTCACCCAGCAGCCTCTGGGC
>DFGE01000028.1:13747-70995 GCA_002371675.1 Clostridiales bacterium UBA3758 | reverse complement strand
CCTACACCCTGCAGGAGATCCTGACGGTCAAGTCCGACGACGTGACCGGCCGTGTCAAGACCTACGAAGCCATTGTCAAGGGCAACAACATCCCGGAGGCGGGCGTGCCCGAGAGCTTCAAGGTCCTGGTCAAGGAGCTGCAGAGCCTCTGCCTGGACGTCAACGTTCTGGACGAGAACGGCAACGAGATCGAGCTCAAGGACGACGATGACGATGATTTCATCCAGGAGATGAAGGATGAGCTCTACGCCTCGGACGACAGCGAGATCGAGGCCAGCGGCTATACCATCGAGGATGTACCCGAGGACGAGCTTGACCCGAGTGCTGCGATGGACGATTACGATGAGGAGGAAGAAGAATGAGTTATGCACCGTTTGATGCGATTCAAATCGGCATCGCTTCCCCTGAAAAGATCCTGGAGTGGTCCTACGGCGAAGTAAAAAAGCCTGAGACCATCAACTACCGCACGCTCAAGCCCGAGCGCGACGGTCTGTTCTGCGAGCGCATTTTCGGACCCACCAAGGACTGGGAATGCCACTGCGGCAAATATAAGAAGATCCGCTACAAGGGCAAGATCTGCGACCGCTGCGGCGTCGAGGTCACCAAGAGCAAGGTGCGCCGCGAGCGCATGGGTCACATCGAGCTGGCCGCGCCCGTGAGCCATATCTGGTACTTCAAGGGCATTCCCAGCCGCATGGGCCTGATGCTCGACATGACCCCGCATCACCTCGAAGAGGTGCTGTACTTTGCCAAGTATATCGTCACCGACCCCGGCGATACGCCGCTGAGCAAGCAGGAGCTGCTCAGCGAGGCGCAGTATCGCGAGATGCGCGAGAAGTACGAGGATGACTTCCAGGCCGGTATGGGCGCGGAGGCCATCAAGGAGCTGCTCAAGCAGATCGACTGCACCAAGCTCGCTGAGGAGCTGCGCGAGGAGCTCAAGAACGCCAGCGGCCAGAAGAAGGCCAAGATCGTCAAGCGCCTTGAGGTCGTCGAGGCCTTCCGCCAGAGCGGCAACCGCCCCGAGTGGATGGTCATCGACATCCTGCCGGTCATCCCGCCGGAGATCCGCCCCATGGTTCAGCTCGACGGCGGCCGCTTCGCTACCTCTGACCTGAACGACCTCTACCGCCGCGTCATCAACCGCAACAACCGCCTCAAGAGACTCCAGCAGCTCAACGCGCCCGACATCATCGTGCGCAACGAGAAGCGTATGCTCCAGGAAGCGGTCGACGCGCTGATCGACAACGGCCGCCGCGGCCGCGCCGTCACCGGCGCCAACTCCCGTGCCCTCAAGTCCCTGAGCGACATGCTCAAGGGCAAGCAGGGCCGCTTCCGCCAGAACCTGCTCGGCAAGCGTGTTGACTACTCCGGCCGCAGCGTTATCGTCGTCGGCCCCGATCTGAAGATCTATCAGTGCGGCGTGCCCAAGGAGATGGCGCTCGAGCTCTTCCGCCCCTTCGTCATGAAGAAGCTGGTTGAGGACGGCGTCGCCACCAACATCAAGTCCGCCAAGAAGAAGGTTGACAAGCAGGCCACCGAGGTGTGGGACGCGCTGGAGGACGTCATCAAGGAGCATCCCGTGCTCCTCAACCGTGCGCCTACGCTGCACCGTCTGGGCATTCAGGCCTTTGAGCCTATCCTCGTCGAGGGCCGCGCGCTGCGTCTGCACCCGCTGGTGTGCACCGCCTTTAACGCCGACTTCGACGGCGACCAGATGGCAATCCATGTCCCGCTGTCCTCCGAGGCGCAGGCCGAGGCCCGCATCCTTATGCTCTCCGCCAACAACCTGCTCCGCCCGCAGGACGGCCGCCCCGTCACGGTCCCGACCCAGGACATGATCCTCGGGTCCTACTACCTGACGATGGTGCGCATCGGCTCCGCCGAGAAGGGCGCCGAGCGCATGCTCATCGACGATCCGGGCGACACCGGCTTCGAGAGCGGCGCGATCGTCGACGGCGACGAGATCTACCAGAAGAATCTCGACGCGAAGAACGCCGGCACCCGCCCCTGCAGCTTCAAGCCCCTGCTGATGTACCGCGACGCCAACGAGGCCATCATGGCCTACAATGAGGGCGTTGTCGGCCTGCATGCGCCGATCCGCCTGCGCGTCACCAAGACCGTCGACGGCGTCGAGCAGCACAGGACGATCATCACCACCGTCGGCCGCATCATCTTCAACGAGCCCATCCCGCAGGATCTGGGCTACGTTGACCGCAGCGATCCCGAGCATGCCTTCGATCCGGAGATCGGCTTCCAGGTCGGCAAGAAGCAGCTGGGCGATATCATTGACCGCTGCATCCAGAAGTACGGCTTCACTATCTCCGCCGAGGTGCTCGACAGCATCAAGGCGCTGGGCTACAAGTATTCCACCAAGGGCGCCATCACGATCTCCGTTGCGGATATGACGGTGCCGAGCTCCAAGAACGAGATGATCCGCGCCACCGAGCAGGAGGTCGTCCGGATCGAGCGCGAGTACAAGCGCGGCTTCATCACCGACGACGAGCGCTACCGCCTGGTCGTCTCCGAGTGGGAAAAGACCACCAAGGAAGTCACCGACGCGCTGCAGAGCTGCCTGGACGAGTACAACCCCATCTATATGATGGCCAACTCCGGCGCCCGTGGTTCCATGAACCAGATCCGCCAGCTGGCAGGTATGCGCGGTCTGATGGCCAACACCTCCGGTAAGACCATCGAGATCCCCATCAAGTCCAACTTCCGCGAGGGCCTGTCCGTCCTGGAGTATTTCATCTCCACGAGAGGCGCCCGTAAGGGCATGGCCGATACCGCCCTTCGTACTGCCGACTCCGGTTATCTGACCCGCCGCATGGTCGACGTCTGCCAGGACGTCATCATCCGCGAGAAGGACTGCGGCACCGAGGAAGGCGTCCGCGCCAGCGCCGTTTACGAGCGCGGCCAGGAGGTCAAGTCCTTTGCCACCGCCATCAACGGCCGCTTCCCGGCGAAGGATATCGTCGATGAGAGCACCGGCGAGCTCCTGTTCGACCGCAAGCACATGCTCATGGCCGAGGATGCAGCGGTTCTCGAGGCGCATGGTATCCATGAGGTGCTGATCCGCAGCGTGCTGACCTGTGAGGCCCTCACGGGCGTCTGCGCCAGATGCTACGGCATGAACCTCGCCATCGGCAAGCCGGTCAACGCCGGCGAGGCCGTCGGCGTCATCGCGGCCCAGTCCATCGGCGAGCCCGGCACACAGCTGACGATGCGTACCTTCCACACCGGCGGCGTTGCCGGCGACGACATCACGCAGGGTCTTCCGCGTGTCGAAGAGCTGTTCGAGGCGCGCAAGCCTAAGAAGATGGCCGTCCTTGCCGAGACCTCCGGTACGATCAGCATCGAGGAAGCCAAGAAGGGCGTCATGTACTCCATCACGGTCACCAACGAGGCCGCGGGCGAGACCTTTGTCTACACCGTCCCGCACTCCGCCGGTATCCTCGTGCACAACGGCGACCATGTTGACAAGGGCCAGGAGCTCACCTCCGGCGCGCTCAACCCGCACGAGGTTCTGCGCATCCGCGGCGTGAACGACGACGAGTTCGGCCACCAGGGCGTTCGCAGCTATATCACCAGCGAGGTCCAGAAGGTGTACCGTCAGCAGGGCGTCGATATCAACGAGAAGCACATCGAGGTCATTGTCCGTCAGATGATGCGCAAGGTGCGCGTGGAGGACGCGGGCGACACCAACCTGCTCTCCGGCGCTACCATCGACATCACCACGCTCAAGGAAGCCAACGCCAAGCTGCGCGAGCGCATCGCGGCGGGCGAGGAGGGCCTGCGTCTGGCCACCTATACCCAGCTGCTCATGGGCATCACCAAGGCCTCCCTTGCGACCGACAGCTGGCTGTCCGCCTCTTCCTTCCAGGAGACCACGAAGGTCCTGACCGACGCCGCCATCAAGGGCAAGGTGGACCGCCTGGTCGGCCTGAAGGAAAACGTCATCATCGGCAAGCTGATCCCCGCCGGCTCCGGTCTGAACGTCTACCGCGACTTTGAGCAGGACGTCGACGAGAACGCCGAGCCTGCTGTCGAGGAATACGTGGATCTGACCGCTCTGGTCTCCAAGACCAACGCGCTTTGATCCCCGGGAAAAAGCATAATAACGCCTGGAGAGCTTCCGCTCTCCGGGCGTTTTGCCGCCTCGAAAGGGGAGCGCAGCCGCGGCGTTTTCCCCCCCGGGCAGTGGGCAATCCTGCAAAATGTTTAACTGAATTTTCTCACAAAAATTCTTGACTTCATTTGGTTATTATGCTACAATCCAATAGTTCGTGGCCATTCCCGGGCGGTAGTGCGCCCATTTGACCCGAACGGCGGAAAATCAGCCCGCTTGCGGCGCTGATCGAATGCGAAAACAGCATTGAAGAAAGGAGGAAAACAATGCCCACTTTTAACCAGCTTGTCAGAAAAGGCAGAGAAAAGGTCACCTACAAGTCCACCTCTCCTGCACTGCAGAAGGGAAAGAACACTCTGAAGGATAAGGAGACCAACCTGAGCTCCCCTCAGAAGAGAGGCGTCTGCACCGCTGTGCGTACCTCTACTCCCAAGAAGCCGAACTCCGCTCTGCGTAAGATCGCCCGTGTTCGTCTGACGAACGGTTACGAAGTCACTGCGTACATTCCCGGTATCGGCCATAACCTGCAGGAGCACTCTGTGGTTATGATCCGCGGCGGCCGTGTCAAGGACCTGCCCGGTGTCCGTTACCACATCATCCGCGGCACCCTGGATGCTCAGGGCGTGAACGGTCGTATGCAGGCTCGTTCCAAGTACGGCGCGAAGAGACCCAAAGCTGCAAAGAAGAAGTAATTTCCGACGGCAGCAGCCCTGTCGTTTATCTATATAGATCATGTGGATAGACCTAGGGGCGCAACGGACACGATCTGTGTTCGAGTACCTGTGATTCCATTTTTTAATGAAGGAGGGAAGCAACGTGCCCAGAAGAGGTAATGTTCCCAAACGTGAAATTTTGCCTGATCCTGTGTATAACAGCGTTCTGGTGACCAAGCTCATCAACGGTGTTATGCTCGACGGCAAGAAAGGTGTTGCTCAGAAGGTCGTTTATGACGCTTTTGACATCATCAAGGAGAAGACCGGCAAGGAGCCCCTTGACGCCTTCACCGAAGCTATGAACAACATTATGCCCGCTCTGGAGGTCAAGGCTCGCCGTGTCGGTGGTGCAACCTATCAGGTTCCTATCGAAGTTCGTCCCGCCCGCCGTCAGACGCTGGCTCTGCGCTGGCTGGTTGATTACAGCCGCAAGCGCAGCGAGAAGACCATGAAAGAGCGCCTCGCAGGCGAGATCATGGACGCCACCAACAACCTCGGCGCCTCTGTCAAAAAGCGCGAGGATATGCACAAGAACGCCGAAGCCAACAAGGCTTTCGCGCACTTCCGCTGGTAATCCGCACAGGAGATTCTCATGCCCAGACAGTATTCACTTGACCGCACAAGAAATATCGGGATCATGGCTCACATCGACGCCGGAAAGACGACCACGACAGAACGCATTCTGTATTACACGGGCGTCAACTACAAAATCGGTGAGACCCATGAAGGCACCGCAACCATGGACTGGATGGAGCAGGAGCAGGAGAGAGGTATCACCATCACCTCTGCCGCTACCACCTGCTTCTGGCGGAACACCCGAATCAATATCATCGACACGCCGGGTCATGTGGACTTCACCGCCGAAGTGGAACGCTCTCTTCGCGTTCTCGACGGCTGCGTGACCGTCCTGTGTGCCAAAGGCGGCGTCGAGCCGCAGTCTGAGACCGTCTGGAGACAGGCAGACCATTACCGCGTCCCCCGCATGATCTACGTCAATAAGATGGACATCATGGGAGCGGACTTCTATCATGTGCTGGAAATGGTGCATGATCGACTCAAATGCAATGCCGTCCCCATTCAGCTCCCGATTGGCAGCGAGGCCTCGTTTGAAGGCATCGTCGATCTTGTGGATATGAACGCGCGCATTTATCACGATGAGCTGGGTAAAGACATGTCTACCGAGGAAATCCCGGAGGATATGCTCGAACTCGCAGAGCAGTATCGTGAGAATCTGCTGGAAGCGGTCGCAGACTTCGATGACGAGATCGCAATGCTGTATCTCGAAGGCGAAGAAGTCCCCGCGGATATGATCCGCGCGGCGATCCGGAAGGCCACGGTGGCGGACAAGATGGTTCCCGTTACCTGCGGCACTTCCTACAAAAACAAAGGCGTACAGAAGCTGCTCGACGCGATAGTCGACTATATGCCCTCTCCGCTGGACGTTCCTCCCGTGGAAGGGAAGCACCCCAAGACCGACGAGGTCGAGGTGCGGCATGCCGACGACGACGCTCCGTTCTCTGCTCTGGCCTTCAAGATCATGACGGACCCCTTCGTGGGCAAGCTGGCGTTCTTCCGTGTCTATTCCGGCACGCTGGAGAGCGGCAAGACCGTCATGAACTCCACGAAGGGCGTGCGGGAGCGCATGGGCCGCATCCTGCAGATGCACGCCAATCACAGAGAGGATATCACCCAGGTCTATTCCGGTGACATCGCTGCGGCGGTGGGCCTGAAGAACACCACCACGGGCGACACCCTCTGTGATGAAAAACACCAGCTTATCCTGGAATCCATGGAATTCCCCGAACCCGTTATCCGTGTGGCCATCGAGCCCAAGACGAAAGCGGGCCAGGAAAAGATGGCGATCGCCCTGCAGAAGCTGGCAGAGGAAGACCCCACCTTCAAGACCTATACGGACGAGGAGACGGGTCAGACGATCATTGCCGGCATGGGCGAGCTCCATCTGGAGATCATCGTGGACAGGCTCCTGCGTGAGTTCAGGGTCGAGGCCAACGTGGGTAAACCGCAGGTCTCCTACAAGGAGACCATCCGGCGCGCCGCAACGGTCGACACCCGCTACGTCCGCCAGACCGGCGGCAAGGGCCAGTTCGCGCACGTCAAGCTGATGATCGAGCCGAACGAGCCCGGCAAGGGCTACGAATTCGTCAGCAAGGTCACCGGCGGCGCGATCCCCAAGGAATTCATCCCCTGTGTCGACCAGGGCATTCAGGGAGCCATGCTCTCGGGCGTCCTCGCCGGCTATCAGGTCGTGGATGTGAAGGCGACGCTGCTGGACGGGTCCTTCCACGAGGTGGACTCCTCCGAGCTCGCATTCAAGATCTGCGGCAGCATGGCATTCAAGGAAGCATGCCAGAAGGCGGATCCCACGCTGCTCGAGCCGATCATGAAGGTCGTTGTCACCGCGCCCGAGGAATACATGGGCGACGTGATGGGCGACATCAATGCCCGGCGCGGTCAGATCCAGGGCTCCAATATCCACAACGGCGCGGCGATCATCGAGTGCAGCGTTCCGCTCAGCACGATGTTCGGTTATGCCACCGACCTGCGCAGCAAGACTCAGGGCCGTGCGACCTACAGCATGGAGCCGAGCCACTTCGTCGAGCTGCCCAAGAATCTGCAGGAAAACCTTGTGAATTCCCGCAACGGTTTTTCGAATTACTGAGTCCGTATTCAACAAATCATCTAAATTCTTTAGGAGGATTTTACAATGGCTAAACAGATGTACAACCGTTCCAAGCCCCATGTGAACATCGGCACCATCGGCCACATCGACCACGGCAAGACCACTCTGACCGCAGCCATCACCAAGTACCTCGCCCTGCAGGGCAAGGCTGAGTACACCGACTACTCTTCCATCGACAAGGCTCCCGAAGAGCGCGAGCGCGGCATCACCATCAATACCGCTCACGTCGAGTACGAGACCGAAGCTCGTCACTACGCTCACGTTGACTGCCCGGGCCACGCCGACTATATCAAGAACATGATCACCGGCGCTGCTCAGATGGACGGCGCTATCCTCGTTATCGCTGCCTCCGACGGCCCCATGGCCCAGACCCGCGAGCACCTTCTGCTTGCCCGTCAGGTTAACGTGCCTTCCGTCCTGGTCTTCCTGAACAAGTGCGACCAGGTCGACGACGAAGAGCTCCTCGAGCTCGTCGAGATGGAAGTCCGCGAGCTGCTCGACTTCTACGGCTTCCCTGGCGACGACACCCCGATCATCCGCGGCTCCGCTCTGAACGCTCTCGTTTGCGAGTCCAACGATCCCAACGCCCCCGAGTACGCCTGCATCAAGGAGCTCATGGACGCTGTCGACAGCTGGATCCCCACTCCCGAGCGCAAGTCCGATCTGCCCTTCCTGATGCCCATCGAGGACGTCTTCACCATCTCCGGCCGCGGCACTGTCGTTACCGGTCGTGTTGAGCGCGGCCGCGTCAAGGTTGGCGACAAGGTCGAGATCGTTGGCCTGAGCGACGAGAAGAAGAGCACCACCGTCACCGGCACCGAGATGTTCCACAAGACCCTCGAGTACGCCGAGGCTGGCGACAACGTCGGCTGCCTGCTCCGCGGCATCGACAAGAAAGAGGTTGAGCGCGGCCAGGTTCTGTCCGCTCCCAACTCCATCCACCCCCACACCAAGTTCAAGGGCCAGGTTTACGTCCTGACCAAGGAAGAGGGCGGCCGTCACACCCCGTTCTTCAACAACTACCGTCCCCAGTTCTACTTCCGTACCACCGACGTTACCGGCGTCATCTCCCTGCCCGAAGGCACTGAGATGTGCATGCCCGGCGACAACGTCGACATGGACGTCGAGCTGATCACCCCGATCGCCATCGAGAACGGCCTTCGCTTCGCTATCCGCGAGGGCGGCCGTACCGTCGGCTCCGGTGTTGTCATCGGCATCAACGAGTAATTCTTACTCACGAGTAGTTTCAACTCACAAAAAAAGGCTGCGCTGCATAGCGCAGTCTTTTTTTACATGCAGGTACTCATCACATTTTGTCTTATCAAGCTGCGCGCGGGACGCTTCAGCCGCTTGCGCGGCAGGGGAAAATGGTATACACTATAATACAATCGGGAAAGTGAGGCAGATCTCCCGCTTCAATCCCGGTACCCTGTCCCGATCCGGCAACACGAAAAGGAGGATCCCTTATGTCGCTCATGAGCTTTCTGATGAGGCGCGCGTTCCTCAAGTCCGACAACAAACGCGACGCAGGTCTGACCTCGCCCCCGGACATCGAGCGCTTCAACGATATCCGCTACGCCCCCAACAAGGAGGCCACGCTCGAGATCTACTATCCCAAGGGGACGACCGGGAAGCTGCCGGTCATCGTCTCCATTCACGGCGGCGGCTATGTATACGGTTCGACGAAGACCTATCAGTTCTACGGCATGAACCTCGCCCAGCGCGGCTTCGTGTTCGTAAACTTCAACTATCGTCTTGCCCCGCGCCATAAGTTCCCGGCGCCCATCGAGGACACCAATCATGTCATGGAGTGGCTGATCGCCAACGCCGACGCCTACCACGTCGACCTGAACAACGTTTTTATGGTGGGCGATTCTGCGGGAGGGCAGCTTCTGTCCCAGTACGCCGCGATGGTCACAAACCGCAGCTATGCCGACATCATGGAGATCCACCCGCCCAAGGGCTTCACGCTTCGGGCGATCGGCCTCAACTGCGGCATGTATAATATCTTCGATGTGTTCCAAGGCAATACCAGGAGCATTATGTTCGATTACTTCGGCAGGAATTACCTCGAGCACGGCGAGAAGATCAACGTCCTGCAGTATATCAACGCCTGCTATCCGCCCACTTTCCTGCTGAGCGCACCGGGTGACTTCCTTCAGAAGTTCCAGCAGCCGATGTGCGACCTGATCAAGCAGCGCGGCGGCCGCGCCGAGTACCACTGCTACGGCGACGAGAACACCGGGCATGTTTTCATGTGCGATCTGCGCAACGCCTACGCCACCAAGGCCAACGACGAGGAGTGCGCGTTCTTCCGCCGCTGGATGGCGAAGGAGGGAAGGTCATGATCTTTGAGCTTCGCAACGACAGCTGCCGCGCCTTTGCGGATACGCACGGCGGCGAGCTGATCTCCTTCATGGGGACGGACAATCGGGAGCATATCTGGCAGGGCAGCCCCGATTCCTGGACGGGCCGCAACCCGATCCTCTTTCCCATTGTCGGCCGCCTTCGGGACGGAAAAGTGCGCTTTGAAGGCGAGACCTGCGAGATGCCGCAGCACGGTCTGGCTCGCCGCCGGGAATTCACGCTTCTGCACAAGTTCAGGGAGTCTGTGGAGCTGGAGCAGCGTGAGGATGAGGAGACGCTTCGGCACTATCCATATCCCTACCGCCTGCGCGTGCGTCATGAGCTGATCGACAGCGGCTTTGTCACAAGCTTCGAGGTCTTCAACCCCGGCGAGAGGCCGATGCCCTTCTGCATCGGCGCGCACACGGGCTTCTGCTGCCCGATGCGCGAGGGGGAGCGCTTTGAGGACTATGTGCTGCGCTTCGACGAGGAGGAAACCGTCAGTTCCATCCGTGTGACCCCGTCCGGCGCGCTCAGCAAGAAAGATCGCTTGCCGGTGCTCGCCGGTGCGCGGGATTACCCGCTGACGCACGGGGTCTTCGACAGCTGCGATACGCTGATTTTCGACAGCCTGCGCTCACACGGCGTATCGCTTATGAATCCGGAGACCGGACACGGCGTCCACATGGACTTCGCCGGTTTCCCGCTTTTCGCGGTATGGACGATGCCGCACGCCAACGCCCCCTATCTCTGTCTTGAGCCCTGGGTGGGCTGCGCCGCCATGGAGGACGACACAGGAGATTTCCTCGACAAACCCTTCTGTGTGACCCTCGCGCCGGGCGAGAGCTGGCAGATCCGCTACACGGTCACCTTGTTTTGAGAATTGATAGAATCGACAGCTTGAAACGCCGCACGGAAACTGAAGTGAACCCCAAAAGTTAGACATTTATAGAATTAGGCGACCTGAAGGGTCTGATATCTGTGTTGAGCAGGTGTCAGGCCCTTTAGTTTTAGCTTGAAGTGTGCGCGGATTGGGACTATACTGAGAATAACCGAGAAAACTGAGAAAACAGAGCTAACAGGGAGGAACGACCATGCCGACCGTTGGATTCATCGGGACAGGGAATATGGGTGCCGCGCTTGCGCGCGCGGCGGTGAAGAGCCCGCTTACAGAGCAGCTTCTGCTCTCGAACCGCAGCGCGGAGAAGCCGCGCCGACTCGCAGAGGAGCTCGGCGGCTCCGTGCTGGATAACCGGGGTGTCGCGCAGAAGGCCGAGGTGCTGTTCCTTGCCGTGAAGCCCCAGATGCTCGCGGACGTGATCGGGGAGATCCGCCCCGTGCTCGACGCGCGGCGGGATCGCGTCGTGCTCGTCTCCATGGCGGCCGGCTGGAGCCTCGAAAAGCTCGGCGCCGCGCTGGGGGACAGGCCCATCGTGCGCATCATGCCGAACATCCCCGTCTCGGTCGGCGCGGGCGTGACGCTCCTCTGCCCAAACGGGCAGATCTCCGCGGAGGAGCTGCAGACTGTTGAGGATCTGCTCGCGGCCTCCGGGCTCGTCTCCGAGCTCGATGAGGCGCATCTTGACGCGGCGGGCGGGGTGACGGGCTGCGGCCCGGCCTTCGCGGCCATGTTCGTGGAGGCCCTGGCGGATGGGGCAGTGGCCTGCGGTCTGCCGCGGCGCGAGGCGCTCGCCTTCGCCGCTCAGATGCTCAAGGGCTCGGCCCAGCTCCTGCTCGAGACCGGGGAGCACCCGGGATCACTCAAGGATCGCGTCTGCTCGCCCGGCGGCAGCACCATCCAGGGTGTGCGCTTGCTCGAGGAGCGCGCCTTTCGCGCCGCGGTGACGGACGCCGTGATCGCGACCTACGAAAAGAAATTCTGAGAGAGAGACAGCCATGACAGAAGAAAACAAACCTGCGCTCGCCATCCCGGAAAAGCTGCGCGTGATCGACGGCACGACGCTCAAGCTCCTCGCCATTGTCAGCATGACCATTGACCATATCGGCGCGGTGTTCTTTCCGCACGTTGCGTGGTGGCGTATTGTCGGCCGTCTGGCTTTTCCGCTTTTCGCGTTCAGCATCTCGGAGGGCTGCGCCCACACGCGCAGCTTACCCAAATACATGCTCCGTCTGGGGATCTTTGCTCTCGTGTCGGAGATTCCCTTTGATCTTTGCTTTCGAGGCTGCCTCCTGGAATTCGGCCATCAGAACGTCATGCTGACCTTCCTGCTCGCCGTCTCCGCGATTTTCTGCTGTGAGAAGCTGGACACCGGGAAGAAATGGCTCGACGCCATGCTGAAAACCGCCGTCTGCGGCGTATTTTGCGTGCTGGCCATCCTTCTGCACACGGATTACAACGCTTTCGGCGTCGGGCTCGTGCTGGTGTTCTGGTTTTTGCGCCGCTATCATATAGGACGCAACCTTGCCGCACTGGCCTTCGAGTTCGTGATGCGCGGCGGTCTGCAGTCCTGGTGCATGCTGAGCGCAGTGCCGCTCCTGCTCTACAACGGCAAGCGCGGTCTGTCCATCAAGTACCTGTTTTATTTCTTCTACCCCGGCCATCTGCTGCTTCTTGCCGCGCTGCGCCATTTTCTCGCCTGAGAAGGGGAGCGTCCTGGGCGCTGCATCGGCTGCCGTTGATCAGCTTGCCGCGCGTGCTGCCGAAGCGAATGCGCGGCGAGCTGCTGTGAATTCGCGCCGCGTTGCTGTGAATTCTGCCTTGCAATCCCTGCGCGGAACGTGTATACTGAAGGAGCGTCCGATTCGGAGGGTTACCGAAGCGGTCATAACGGGGCGGTCTTGAAAACCGTTAGGGGGCAACTCCACGCGGGTTCGAATCCTGCACCCTCCGCCACAAAAGGTAGGTAATTTTAATAGAAATTGCCTACCTTTTCATTTTGCCCGAAAGCCCTTGATTTCAAGGCTTTTTCGGTGCCCGTCCATTAAAAAGCAGCCGCTACGGAGTCATTTCCGCAGCGGCGTTTTTGCTTTTTTGGGTGTTCCCGGCCCACCTCTCCCGGACAAATCGTTCTCACAGAGGGGTATTGTTCAATTTGAAGGGTATCGTTCTCACAGAGGGTAATCGTTCAATTTGAGGTCTCCGGCTCTTTTTCCGCGTACTGCCAGTCATATCTATAAGCCTTTTTTCGATAGCCATATGAGTAGAGGGAGCGCATTCAGGCTCGGAGA
Source organism: Clostridiales bacterium UBA3758 (assembly GCA_002371675.1). Taxonomy (GTDB): domain Bacteria; phylum Bacillota; class Clostridia; order Oscillospirales; family Oscillospiraceae; genus Limivicinus. The sequence continues at coordinate 57,917 of DFGE01000028.1, read as the reverse complement.
CGCAACTGGTCAGGGAAGCTTTGCTCTGTTTTGGCCGTTTTTTGCAAAGAAAACTTGGAAAAGACATTGACAAGTAAACTTGGCGGCGTTATAGTATTGACAATAAAACTTGGCAAGGAGATGCTATGATGAATAGAGAAGAAATACTTGAGAAGAGCAGACGGGAGAATGAGGGTACGGATGAGATGGAGTTGGTCGTACTGAATTTGGCTGGAAAACTGGCGGCGCAGATAGGGATAGTTATCTGCTGCGTCGTGGCGGTTTTACAGGCTGCGTTCACCGATTCCACAAGTTATGAGAGTTGGATGATTTATTTCAGTATTTTAGGGACACTTTTTACAGTAAAATATAGTATACTTCGTAAAAAGCACGAGCTGCTGCTTGCTATTCTTTGTTCTGGATTATTCGTGTTCTTTACCGTTTTGTTCGTTCACAGACTGGTAGGATAAGCAACATGAACGATAAACTGATACTGAGAAATCGATTGAAGGACGCACGAGTACAGAACGGTCTTTCACAGAGCCAACTCGCTGAAATGGTTGGTGTTTCCCGTAACACGATCAGTTCGATCGAAACCGGTCAATTCAACCCTACTGCCAAGTTGGCACTTGTTCTCTGCATTGCATTGGACAGGAAATTCGAGGATTTGTTCTATTTTGAGTAAAGCAAAGTATGATCCATCATGGATGGACGAGGCGGAGGGCCTGTCCCCGCTGCTGGATGATGATTGGTAAACAGACGAATAAATCGGGATTGTTGGAGATTATATATGGAAATCAAAGAGTATAAAGATTATAAAGAAGCGGAAATCTTGCGGCTCTATACAGAAGTGGGCTGGACAGCTTACACAGAAGACATGACAGCACTTCGGCAGGGCTATGAGCACTCATTGTTAGTATTGGCGGCGTATGAAAACGATGAATTGCTCGGTATAATAAGGGTTGTCGGAGATGGCTTTACCATTGTATTTGTTCAGGACATTCTTGTTTTTCCCAAAAAGCAGCGGCAAGGCGTTGGCACAGCCCTTTTACAGGCAGTTCTTGACCGTTATTCCGACGTTCGGCAAATTGAGCTGACAACTGACAACACCCCCAAAACCGTAGCGTTTTATAAATCGCTGGGTTTTTCAGCATTCGAAGAGATCGGTTGCTGTGGATTTATTCGTTGCTGACAGCTTGCAGTTTGTCGATCCAGCACCCCAACCGTTCACGTTGAACCCCCTTTGGCAAGTGCACCCCCCTTGAACACGGTTGCCCCCCCTGCGGGAAATTCTATCAAAACGCGATACCTTTTCCATCAAAGAAACCTCTTTTGTCTACCAAGGCAAGAGAGGTTTTCTTGTTGCTGTAACCTTGTGGTTATGATATAATATACCAACAAAGTCTGAAAAAGAGGTGCTGACTATGAAAACGAATAACGATTTTCAGTCATTTCTTTACCAGTTGAACGGCAGACGTTTGGTTTCTTTCGGATGTGAGGCTGACATTCTAGAGTTTATCTTTGAAGGTAATTTCGTTCTTCATGCGATGGGATTCAGCCGTGTTATTAACGGAAACGATATCCTTGTCACAACACACGATTATCAGTCGTGGGATGAATTGGACAGTACGCATAATGATGAATGGGTGAACGCGGCTGCTTTCAGAGAAAAGATCGTTGGCGGACTTGTCTTGTCTGTGCTGATCAACGAAGTTCATGACCTCAAAATCACGTTGGACAATGGAATTGTGGTTGAATGTATGGTTGCCAACTCTTATCCGCATCATTCCGACGAAAAGGAACAGTGGCTCTTGTTTGAACATACAAGGGACCACTCCGGGAAGTTCCTTACTGCATATAATAAAACAATCGAACTAATCTAAACCGATTCTACTCCTTCTGGTGTATCTTTTAGGCGTTCTTTCTATGGTTTGGTGTCCTTTTACGCGCTCTTTCACACATCATCACGGTAATGCTGATAGAATTGCCCTAATGCTATTATGAACATGCAAACAGGACCGCGGGTCTGCCCGGGATGCCGGGAGAGGATTGGTAAACGGGTGGGCAAATCGGGATTGCAGGGAAAAATATCATCCGAAGAATCGGGAAAGATATGGGAAAAGGAAGAGCGTATTGCGCCAATCAAAGGCCGGAAGTATTCTCATATCCACAAAAACTGCCCGGGAAAAGCTTCATTCCCAATCGATATTGATAGAGGTGAACATGATGTTGGAAGTATTGAAAGCGAGATTTTCAGAACACAAGGAACTTCACCCGGATTTGGATTGGGTCGAGGTCGAGAAAAGGCTGCGCGAGTTTCCCGATGCCATCGCGGTTTTGCAAAAGATGGAGGAAAGCGGCGGTGAGCCGGACGCCATCGGCTACGACGAAAAAACAGGAAAGCTCATTTTCTGTGACTGTGCAAAGGAGTCTCCTTCCGGGCGCAGAAGCTTGTGCTATGACGAAAAGGCTTTGCAGGGACGCGCCAAAAATCCGCCGTCAGGCAGCGCAGAACAGAAAGCGAAAGAGATTGGCGTTTCATTGATGACGGAGGAACTGTACCGCAGACTGCAGAGTCTCGGCTCATTTGATCTGAAAACATCAAGCTGGATCGCCACGCCGGACGATATCCGCAGGTTGGGCGGCGCGCTGTTCTGCGAACGGCGCTATGATACCGTGTTCACTTTTCACAACGGCGCCGACTCCTATTATTCCGTGCGCGGATTCAGAGGATTTATTCTCATCTGAGCATGCCGCCCGGGCAGCGCAGGGAACACCGGCTGAACGACGGATCGTCCGCCTTATGGCACGACAGAAAAGGAAGAAACAGGCCGAGCGGAGCGGCATTCATGCCGGGGGGAGGAAAACATGAAGCAAGAGTACCCGCGTTTCGATATGCGGCGCCCACCGGTGCGCACGCGCTGGTATCTGCGCCCGCTGACATACCTGCTCAGCGCGCCTGAGACCTATCTCCACCGAACGATCATCACGCGCAAGGGGACGGAAGGGCTGAAACCGCCCTACCTCATGCTCTGCAATCACAACGCCTTTCTGGATTTCAAGGTCGCAACCAGAACGATCTATCCCCACCGGGCGAACTACGTCGTGGCGATCGACGGCTTCATCGGCAGGGAAGAGCTGCTGCGGAATGTCGGCTGTATCTGCAAACGCAAGTTTACCAACGACATCAGCCTGATCCGGCAGCTCAAGCGCGTGGTGGACAACGGCGACGTCGCCATGCTCTATCCCGAGGCGCGCTACTCCCTCTGCGGGACAACGGCGGTGCTGCCCGCCTCCCTCGGCAAGCTCTGCAGGCTGCTGGGCGTCCCGGTCGTGACGCTGATCTGCCACGGCCATCATGTCAATTCGCCGTTCTGGAATCTGCACAGCCGCGACGTAAAGCCGACCGAAGCGGAATTCAGCCTCCTCTTCACGCCAGAGCAGCTGAAAAGCACCCCGCCCGACGAGATCAACGCCGCGATCGTACAGGCCTTTCAATATGACGACTTCGCCTGGCAGAAGGCGCGCGGCATCCGCACGCCCTACGGCAAACGCGCGGAGGGACTGCACAAGGTGCTGTACCAGTGCCCCGCCTGCCGGACGGAATACCGCATGGGCTCCGAGGGGACGCGGCTGTTCTGCAAGGCCTGCGGAAAGAGCTGGATCATGTCCGAGCTGGGCGAGCTGAGCGCGGAAAAGGGCGAGACGGAGTTCAGCCATATCCCAGACTGGTACGAGTGGGAGCGCGCGAACGTCCGCGCGGAGGTCGAGAGCGGGACCTATTCCAGCGGCGAGCTGCCCGTAACGGTCGATTCGCTGCCCAACGCAAAGCGCTTTATCCGCCTGGGCGAGGGGATCATGGTGCACGATATGGACGGCTTCCGGGTGAGCGGCGTCGATGTGGACGGCGACCCCTTTGAAATGATCAAGCCCGTCCCCAGCCTGTATTCCTGCCATATCGAGTATGAGTACCTTGGGAAATTCGGGGACTGCGTCGATCTCAACACGCTGGAGGACACCTGGTACATCTACCCGCACGACTGCGATTTCTCCGTCACGAAAATGGCGCTGGCAACCGAGGAGCTGTACTGCCGCCATCGCCGGGAGATCGGCCGCCCCTGCCCGCCCGGGCTGGCGTGAGGACAGAGAAGCGGGGGAGCCCGAGGGGGCAAGACCCGCCTCGAACACAAGAAACCGCTGTCGGAAAAGTCCGGTATGGACTTTTTGACAAGCAGACAAGCCCCGCAATTCCACAAGGAATTGCGGGGCTTGTCTATTAGCGCGGATATCAGCCTTTGACTGCGCCGGCCACGAAGCTGTCCTGGATCTTCTTGCTGAGGAAGATGTAAATGAACAGCGTCGGGAAGGTGGCGAGGACGAGAGCGGCGCCGATGGGGCCCCACTCGGTCGTGTACTGGCCGGAGAGCGCCTGGACGCCGACAGGCAGGGTCCTGAGGGAGGATTTGCTGATGAAGACGTTGGCAAACATCAGCTCGTTCCAGCACTGCAGGAAGGTGTAAATGCCGACGGTAGCCACCGCGGGCTTCATCAGCGGTACGATGATGCGCAGGAAGATCCCCCACACGCTGCAGCCGTCGATGCAGGCGCTTTCATCCAGCTCGCGCGGGATCTCATTCATGAAGCCCGTGCAAACCAGGATCGCCATGGACAGCGAGAAGGCGGAGTAGGGAATGATCAGCGCCCAATAGGTGTTGAGCAGGTGCAGCCGGGAGAGCGTCACATAAACGGGGACGATGGAGGCGTGAATGGGGATCGTCAGACCAAGCATGAAGAACTTGTTGAGCGTCTTGCGCTGCTTCCAGATCAGCCGCGTCAGCGCAAAGGTGGCCATCAGCGCAACGACAAGCGTGATGAGGATCGTCGCAATGGCAACGATGGCGCTGTTCAGGAAGTAAACGCCCATCTTGCCGGTGTTCAAGGCACTGCTGTAGTTCGACCAGAGCCATTCTCTCGGCAGGCCGATGATGTTCTCGCCGAAGATCTCCGGATTGCTCTTCAGAGAGAAGGTGAACATCCAGTAGACCGGGAAGAGGTTGACGAGCATCCACAGGATCAGACCGATATAAATGACGATCTGACGACCTTTACTGATATTTCTCATCTCAGTCCTCCTCCTTGAAGATGGCGCTGATCAGCAGCGCAAAGCCGAAGCACAGAATGATCAGCATGACTGCGATCGTGCTGCCCATGCCGTAGCGGTTGCGCAGGAACAGCATGTTTATCATCAGCGTGCTCGGCACCTCCGTGGCGTGCAGCGGGCCGCCGTTCGTCAGGACGTAGATCAGATCGAAGGATTTGAGCGAGCCGGTCACTGCGAAAATGACGCTGATGCGAATGATCGGTTTGATGTAGGGAAGGACGATATAACGGTTGACCTGTCCGTCGGTCGCCCCGTCGAGCATGGCGGCCTCGCGCAGCTCTTGCGGCACGCTTTTGACGCCCGCGTAGAGCAGCAGCATATGGTAGCCGACGTACTGCCACAGCGTCGGGACAAAGACCGCGCCCAGTGCAGTCTTCTTGTTCCCCAGCCAGATCTGTGCCCAGTCTTCGCGGCCGATGCTGCGCAGGAACACGTTCAAAATGCCGTAATCCGGATTGTAGATCTTCAGCCAGAGCTGGCCGATGACCACGGTGGAGATCAGAACCGGCATGAAATAGACCGAAAGGAAAGTCCGCTCGCCCTTGATCTTCTTGCCCAGCGTGAGTGCCAGGGCAAGAGCCAGCGGCAGCTGCAGGAACACCGACAGCAACGCGAGCAGCAAAGAGTTGCGCAGCGCCTTCAGAAAGCCGATGGCGTTGCTGGTAAAGAGCTCCTTGTAGTTGGAAAAGCCGATAAAGGTTTTGGCTCCGAAACCGCTCCAGTCAAAGAAACTGAAATAGGCGGAGGCGCCGATCGGCGCGATCAGCACGCCGCAGAAAAGGAGCAGCGCCGGCAGCAGAAAAATCAGGATATGAAGTTTGTTGCTGTAAAGCTTTTTCATGTGTCACACCCCTCTGATTTGGGAGGCGGCTCCCACAGATCCCTGGACGATCTGTGTGGAGCCGCCTTTTTTCAGTGCCGGAAGTCCGGCGGGAGGCGATTAGCCGAGGTCCTTGGTCAGACCGGCAACAAAGCCCTCACCGTCGATCTCGCAGCCGTAGACCTGGGCGACATAGCTCAGGTAGGTGTTGGCCGGGTCGGCGCTCATGGCGGTGTCGCCAAAGAGAACCATGCCGTCGGAGGCGGCGACGATGTCGGCAACAGCGGCGACCAGAGGCAGCACGTCACTGGTGTCGTAATCGGGCGTCCAGGCCGGCAGGCCGGCACCGGCGAGGTAGCAGTAGTGGCAGATCCCGCGGCCGAGCTCAAAAGCAGCCTGGGCAGCCAGCTCCGGATGCTTGGAGGAGGCGCAGACGGCGAGAGAGTCGGACGGGCCGCCGATGACCTGGCTGTAGGTGGCGCGGTCGGCGTTCATGACCGGGAACAGGGCGACAGCAGCGTTGAAGTCAGCGTTGTTGACCTCACCGGTGTTCCAGGAGCCGTTCTGATAGAAGGCGGTCTTGCCGGCGAGGAAGTTGGCCTTGACCTCGTCGTTGCCGAGAGCCATGCCGGCGGGATCGAAGTAACCCTTGTTGATCATATCCTGGAAGGTGGAAACAGCGGTGGCGATGTCGGGATCGTTCCAGGTGGCCTGGCCCTGGAAGATGGCGTTCAGCGCTTCATAGCCGATCGTCTTCTCCATGATGGGCTCGAGGTACTCAGTCACGCACCAGGTCTCCTTGCCGGCGCAGCCGAAGGGGATGATGCCCTCAGCAACCAGAGCGTCGCAGCAGGCGCAGAGATCCTCGTAGGTCTCGGGGACGTGATCCCAGCCGACCTGGCCGAGCAGATCCATGTTGGCGAAGAGGGTGACGATGTTGTAGGTCAGAGGAACTGCGTAGTGCTTGCCGCCGTAGGTGGAGTTGGAGAGCATGACCTCGGGCAGCTGATCGGCGAAGGGCTTGTAGGCCTCGTCCAGGCAGTAGACCGTGCCGGCGTTGGCGAAGTCGCCAAGGAAGGCGCCGGACCAGGTGAAGAAGATGTCAGGCAGATCCTCGGTGTCGCCGCCCATCATCGCGGCCTTGATCTTGGTCTTGTAGGACTCGTTCTCGAAGGCTTCCCACTCGATCTTGATGTCGGGGTGAGCGGCCTCAAACTCGGCGATGGCCTTCTCATAGCCGGGGCGGTTGGCGTCGCTTTCGGTCGCGATGCACCACAGCTTCAGAACGGTCTGCTCACCGGCAGGGGCTTCGGCAGCAGGGGCCTCGGCGGCAGGAGCTTCAGCGGCGGGGGCTTCGGCAGCGGGGGCAGGGGCGGCCTGCTGTCCGCAGGCGGCCAGCGCAAAGACCATGCAGAGCGCAAGGACAAGAGCAAAAATCTTTTTCATAATATTCCTCCTGTTTTTGATGGTTGATGGTTGGTTTGCGTACTACTAAAGAATTGGGCGAAACGCGGAGCCGATCCTTGTCCAGGCAGACGGTAGACCGCGTCGGCCAAAGTCTTCACAAAAGAAGGGAGTGCCCTGTCTCAGGGGCGGGAGAGGGGAAGAGAGAGCGGCTTGCGTCCGGTCAGCTCCGCAGTGCGTTGATCCGGTGCGCCGAAGCCGGCGTAGAGGGTCCAGCTGCCGCTGCCCGGCAGCCGCTCGCCCGCATCGTTGACGACGGTGAAGGCCGCCTTGTCGATCTCGATCGTGAGCGCCTTCTCCTCGTGCGGGGCAAGATGAATACGGCGGAAGCCGCAGAGCACGGGATTGGGCGGCGCGAAAGCCGAGTCCTCGTCGTGCAGATAGAGTTCGACGACCTCCTCAAGCTCGCGGTCGCTCTCATTTCTGACCGTGAGCCTTGCGTGTCCGGTATCCGCCTCCAGAGAGGAGAGGGAGCAGCTGCCGTAGCTCAGGCCGTAGCCGAAGGGGTAGAGCGGCGTTTCCCGATAATAGCGGTAGGTGCGGCCGCGCATGGAGTAGTCCGTGAATGCGGGCATATGGGCGAGCGCGTCGTTGCGATAAAAGGTGACGGGCAGCTTGCCCGAGGGCGATTCATTTCCGAAGAGCAGCTCGGCAACGGCACGGCCGCCGGAAGCGCCGGGATACCAGCTCAGCAGGACGGCGTCCGCCTTTTCCTGGGCCTCGGAGAGATCAATCGCGCTGCCGGCCATCAGGATCACGACCGTCGGCTTCCCGAGGGCGAGCACACGCGAGAGCAGAGCCCGCTGCGGCGCCGGCAGGAGCAGATCCGCCTTGTCGCCGGAATAGTAGCTGTTCCCGGTGTCACCCTCTTCGCCCTCCAGCGTCTCGTCGAGACCGAGGACGAGGATCACCTTGTCGCTGTTCTTTGCGACGGCGACTGCCTCCGCGATCCGGTCATCAGCCTGGGCGAGCGGCTCGACGCGGTCTTCGCTCAGCGCGCAGCCCTGCGAATAGAGGATGCGGCAGCGCCCGGCCGTCAGATCCTGGATCCCCTCCAGGACGGTGACATAGCGCGAGGCCGTGCCGTGGTAGTTGCCGATCAGCGCGGAGCGGCTGTTGGCGTTGGGGCCGATCACGCCGATCGTTTCGCCTGCCTCGAGGTCGAGCGGCAGCAGACCGTCGTTCTTGAGCAGCACGCAGGAGCGCAGCGCCGCCCGGTGTGCGAGCGCGAGATGCTCCTCACTTTCGATCACGTCGTAGGGGATCGCATCGTATTCGCTGCCCTCGCCGCCGAGAATACCGAGCAGGAAACGGGTCGTAAAGAGTCGGACCGCACAGCGGCGGATATCCTCCTCCGTGACGAGGCCCAGCTCATAGGCGTGCATGATGTGCTGATATGTACAGCCGCAGTTGAGGTCGCAGCCCGCCTTCAGCGCTTTGGTAACAGATTCGACGGGCGAGGCGGTGATCTTGTGGTTTTCGTGGAAGTCCCGGATCGCCCAGCAGTCGGAGACGAAGTGGCCCTGGAAGCCCCATTCGCCGCGGAGCTTCTGCATCAGGGTCTCGCTCGCGCAGCAAGGCTCGCCGTTCGTGCGGTTGTATGCGCCCATCACAGATTCAACCCCGGCGTCGCAGACGAGCGTCCGGAAGGCGGGGAGATAGGTCTCCTCCATGTCCTTGGGCGAGACAAGTGCGTTGAAGCTGTGCCGGAGCGCCTCGGGACCGCTGTGCGCGGCGAAGTGCTTGGCACAGGCGCTTGTTTTCAGCGACTCTCCCTCACCCTGCAGACCGCGGACGAAGGCGGCGCCGAGACGGGAGGTCAAATAAGGATCCTCGCCGTAGGTCTCGTGGCCGCGCCCCCAGCGGGGATCACGGAAGATGTTGACGTTGGGCGACCACATCGTCAGCCCATGGTAGATATCGCGGTCGCCCTCGGCGGAAAGCGCGTTGTATTTCGCACGCGCCTCGTCAGCGATCGCGGAGGCGATCTTCTGCAGCAGCTCGTCGTCAAACATGGCCGCCATACCGATCGCCTGGGGAAAGCTGGTTGCGGTACCGCCGCGGGCAAGCCCGTGCAGCGCCTCGTTCCACCAGTTGTATGCGGGGATGCCGAGCCTCTCGATGGCAGGAGCGTCAAAGCGCAGTTGACCGGCCATTTCTTCGACCGTCATCCGCCCAACCAGTTCTTCCGCCAGCTGTTTTGCATGCTCCCGCGTCATTTGGCTCCTGTTCCTTTCTTTGATATATAGGACCCCGGTCAGTCCGCTCAGCCCAGCCGCTTCACGGAGCCGCCCTCCAACAGGCTTCCTCCGATCACGAGGTGCTCCTGCAGCGAGGTGCGGGGGTGTTCGATCCGCTCGATCAGCATGGCCGCAGCAGTCCGGCCCAGCTCGTCTGTGTTCTGATGCCAGGTCGTGAGGCGGGGGCTGACTGCCCTTGCCAGGTCGATCCCGTCATAGCCCATGACGGAGATATCCTCCGGGATGCGAAGCCCCATCTCACGGATGGCGTTGATTCCGCCAAGTCCCGCATAGTCGTCGGGGAAGAGGATGCAGCTCGGACGCTCGGGCAGAGAAAGCAGACGCAGCGTGGCCTCGCGGCAGTAGTCCGGATGGTGGTAGGCACAGGGCTGGACATACTCCTCGGGCAGCGAAAGCTGCAGCGCTTCGCAGACCCGGTAAAAGCCGGTCAGCCTGTTTTCCGTCACCGCGGTCCGGTTGCCGTGGATATAGGCGATGCGGCGGTGCCCCATCGCATAGGCGTGCCGGACAAGGGCTTCTATCCCCTGCATGTTGTCCGACAGCACAGCGCAGCGGTTGTTGAAGGCGTGGTCAAGCGTTACGACCGGGACATTGGAGAATACCAGCTCCTGAATACCGGGGTCCAGAAAGTCCGCACAGATGATGGCGACGCCTTCGACCTGCCGATACAGGGCGTGCTGCAGATAGCTCGCCTGGTGATGACCGATGTCGCTGCTGATGAAGGTGATGTCATAGCCGCAGCGCTCCGCCTCAAAGCGAAAGCTGTTGAGCGTCGAAGCAAAGTATTCGTGCGTGAAGCCGCTGTTCTGCAGATCCGAGAAGAGGATGCCCAGATTATAGGTGCGGTTGGTCTTCAGCGCGCGCGCCGCGGAATTGGCGGTATAGCCCAGCTCCTTCGCCACCGCGATGACACGCTCTCGCGTTGCCTCGCCGATATCCCGGTGCCCGTTCAGGGCCTTGCTCACGGTGGCAACGGAGACGCCGCACTTGCGTGCAACATCCTTCATCGACACCACAGGATCAGCCCCTTTACTTAATCGTTTTCGTTGTTTCAAAAATAGCGCAAAACAACAGAAAATGCAAGTGCTTGGGGCGATTTCTTTTGATTTCGTTAGGCATGCACAATCAGAAAGGGAGGTTTTTGTATATTTTTAACAGAGCTCCGGCGGCTCTTCCTGAGGTCCTGCAGGACGAACGCCCCAAATAAGCGGATTAATGGGGAAAATGCTAAAAAAAGGACTTGCAATTTGACTGCGTTTCAGATACTCTTAATAAGTAAGCAAGAACTTAAACGTTTTCTTGAGGAGGCAAGCATGCAGTTCGGATATTTTGACGATGCGCGCCGGGAGTACGTGATCACCACGCCGCGCACGCCCTTGCCCTGGATCAACTACCTGGGCAGCGAAGCCTTTTTTGCGCTCTGCTCCAATACCGCGGGGGGCTACGCCTTTTTCCGCGACGCACGGCTTCGCCGTCTTACGCGCTATCGTTACAACAACTGTCCCCTGGATTCCGAAGGCTTTCATATCTATATAAAGGACGACGGGACGGTCTGGAATCCGGGCTGGCAGCCTGTGCAGGAGGAGCTGGATTCTTACCTTTGCCGCCACGGCCTGGGCTATACCGTGATCGAAGGGGCAAAGAACGGCGTGGCAGTCAGCCAGGAGCTCCTCGTCCCGCAGGGGGACGACTGCCTGCTCATGCGCGTCAGCGTTCGCAATGAGAGCGCCGAAGAAAAAGAGCTGCGCCTTTTCCCCTACGTGGAATTCTGCCTCTGGGACGCCATGGACGACGGCTCCAACTTCCAGCGCAACTATTCCACCGGCGAGGTGGAGGTCGTGGGTGCGGCGATCTATCACAAGACAGAATATCGTGAGCGGCGCGATCACTACGCTGTCTTCTGGGCGAACCGGCAGCCCGACGGCTTCGACACCTCGCGGGACGCTTTCGTGGGCGTGTACGGCAGCCCCGCCCGGCCGCAGGCCGTCTTCGGCGCCGGCTGCACCGGAAGCATCGCCCACGGCTGGCAGCCCGTTGCCGCGCAGCAATTTGATCTTTCGCTCGCACCGGGCGAGAGCAGCTCGCTGATCTTTGGCCTTGGCTACATCGAGAATCCCGCAGAGGAAAAATGGGCAGCCCCCGGCGTCGTCAACAAGACGCGCGCCGAGGCAATGATCGCCCGCTACGCAGATGACGCCGCTTTCGACGCTGCGCTGGATGCGCTGTGCGCGCATTGGGATGCGCTGCTCTCCGGCTATCGGCTCTCCAGCGGAGAGGAAAAGCTGGATCGCATGGTCAACATCTGGAACCAGTACCAGTGCATGGTCACCTTCAACATGAGCCGCTCCGCCAGTTATTTTGAATCCGGCATGGGACGCGGCATGGGCTTCCGGGATTCCTGTCAGGATCTGCTGGGCTTCGTTCATATGATCCCGGAGCGGGCGCGGGAGCGCATTCTGGACATCGCCGCCACCCAATTCCCCGACGGCAGCGCCTATCACCAGTATCAGCCGCTGACAAAGAAGGGAAATCTCGCGGTGGGAAGCGGCTTCAACGACGATCCGCTCTGGCTGATCGCCGGGACGGACGCCTATCTGCGCGAGACCGGCGACTGGAGCATCCTCGAAGAGCCGGTGGACTTTGACAACGATCCCTCTCTGGCTCAGCCGCTGCTGGAGCATCTGCGCCGCAGTTTCGATTATACCAGGACGCATCTCGGGCCGCACGGCCTGCCGCTGATCGGCCGGGCGGACTGGAACGACTGCCTCAATCTCAACTGCTTCTCGGAGCATCCGGGCGAGAGCTTCCAGATCACCGGCCCCAGCGAGGGCCCCGTGGCCGAGAGCGTGTTTATTGCCGGCATGTTTGTCAAATACGGCCGCGCCTGGACGGCAATCTGCCGCCGGCTCGGGCTGGAGCAGGAGGCCGATGCCGGCGACGGGGCCATTGCCGCCGTGGAAAAGGCTGTGCTGGACGCCGGCTGGGACGGCGCCTGGTTCCGCCGCGCCTTTGACGCCTTCGGGCATGTCGTAGGCGGAAGAGAATGCGAGGAGGGCCAGATCTTCATCGAGCCCCAGGGCATGTGCGTCATGGCGGGCATCGGCAAGGAGACGGGCGAGGCCGCCAAAGCGCTGGAGAGCGTGAAGGAACGGCTGGATACGCCGTACGGCATCGTCCTGCTGCAGCCGGCCTACAGCCGCTATCATCTGGAGCTGGGCGAGATCTCCAGTTATCCCCCCGGCGTCAAGGAAAACGCCGGCATCTTCTGCCACAACAACCCCTGGATCGTCTGTGCGGAGGCGGAGCTGGGGCATGGCGAGCGCGCCTTTGAGGTCTACCGCCGCACCGCGCCCGCCTACATCGAGGATATCAGCGAGATCCACCGCACCGAGCCCTATGTCTACAGCCAGATGGTCGCCGGAAAGGACTCCCCGCGCTTCGGAGAGGGGAAAAACAGCTGGCTCACCGGCACGGCGGCCTGGACCTTCCTCAGCATTTCACAGGCCATCCTGGGCGTGAAGCCCACGCTGGACGGCCTGCAGATCGACCCCTGCGTTCCCGGCTTCCTCCGCCGCTTTACGGTCACCCGCCGCTTCCGCGGCGCGGTCTATGCGATCACGGTGGAAAATCCGGACGGAGTGGAGAAGGGCGTTCGCTCCGTCACCCTCGATGGCCAGGAGATCGCGGGGACTGTTCTGCCCGTGCAGCCCTCCGGAAGCCGTGTCTCCGTCCTGGTTCGCATGGGCTGAGCTCCGGCGGCGGAGCGGGGCTTTGGATGCCGGTCTCCTTTCATGGAATAATAACCGCAAGGCGGCTATTATATTTCAGTCGTTTTTCTCGCCGCTGGCGCGGCAACCGAAAAACATGACAGATTATCAAAATGCTCCGGAGGCTAAACGATGAAAACACTTGTGATTTTCTTCAGCGCAGAGAGCGGGACGACGGCGCGGGCAGCGAAGGACGCTGCCGCTGCGCTGGGGGCGGAGCTCGTCTCCTGGGTCAAAGAGCTGCTGTGACGGAAGGCATGGAGAAGCAAAGCTTCCTGCTGGACGGGCGCGCGGTGACGCTGTTCTGTTCATCGGCGCCGCAGATCCTGTTCCTCCAGCCGGTGGACACGCATGACGCGGCCCTGCTGGACAGGCAGCTTGAGGCAATGCGGCAGTGCCCGCTGCCCTTTGCGCTGGCGGCCTTTGAGATCCAAGACTGGAACCGGGAACTGAGCCCCTGGGAGGCGCCGCCGGTGTTCGGGAAGACGCCCTTCGGCGGCGCCGCGGAGGAGACGCTCCGCTTCATGACAGATCGGCTCGTGCCGGAGCTGCGTGCGCGGCTTGCGCTGAACGGAGAGACGCCGCTCTGCCTCGGCGGTTACTCGCTCGCGGGGCTTTTTGCGCTCTGGGCGGCGACGCGGACGGGGATCTTTTCCTCCGTTGCGGCGGCCTCGCCCTCCGTGTGGTTCCCCGCCTGGCTCGACTATGTCCGCTCTTGCCCGATCCGGGCGAGGAGGGTCTATCTGAGCCTCGGCGACCGGGAGGAGCGGGCGAAAAACCCCGTCGTGGCCGCGGTGGGCGAGCGCATCCGGGAGCAGTACGCGCTGCTGCAGCCCGATCACTGCGTCACACTGGAATGGAATCCCGGCAATCATTTCCGGGACAGCGAGCTGCGCACCGCGAGGGCCTTCTGCTGGATCGCAGAGCAGGAAGTGTGAACACACGCCCCTCCGCACGTTTCGCAGCCTGAGAAGACAGGTGCGGCGCGCCCGGGGAAACATCATACAGAAAGAACACGGCCAGTCCCGCAGCAGATGCGGGGCAGCCGTGTTCTTTTTGCCCGGTGAGAGGGGGCCGCGAGCGGCGGCCTCTCTGCCGTGGTGAAAAATAATTTTTCGTCTCTCCGTATTTTTAAGTTCGTTTAAATTTGCGCCGCTATGATGGCATCAGAACAAGGAAGGAGGCGCCGCAAATGGATACGACCTTCATTTTCAAACGGATCGAGAAGAAATATCTTCTCTCCGAGGCGCAGTTTCAAGCGCTCTTCCGGCGAATCCGCTTCCATCTGCGGCCGGACGAATTCGGCCGCAGCACCGTGATGAGCCTCTATCTGGATACGCCGGATCACCGCATCATCCGCAACTCCATCGAGGCGGTGAACTACAAGGAAAAGCTCCGCCTGCGCAGCTACGGTACAGCAAAAGCCGACAGCAGCGTGTTTCTGGAGCTGAAGAAGAAAAACAACGGCGTTGTGTATAAGCGCCGCGCGTCCATGACGCTTGCCGAGGCGGAGCGCTATCTGGAGCAGGGGATCCGGCCATTTGAAAGCCAGATCATCCACGAGCTCGACTGGGCCATGAGCTTCTACGGCAGCCTGCGGCCCGCCATGCTGATCGCCTGCGAACGCGAGGCCTGGTTTGATGAGGAGCACCCGGATCTCCGCCTGACCTTTGACCGAAACATCCGTTACCGCGAGAGCGAACTCCGCCTCAGCGCAGGCACGGAGGGAATTGCCTTGCTGCCGGAGGACACGGTGCTGCTGGAGATCAAAACTGCGGGCGGCATGCCGCTGTGGCTGGCGCATGCGCTGGACGCGGAGGGCATCCTGCCGGGCAGCTTCTCCAAATACGGTGCCGGCTATCTCCACAGCCTGGAGAGAACAAGGCGCATCATCACGTTATCTAAAGGGGGAAACCAATATGTCGTCAATTTTTGATTCGGTTCTGAGCGGAAGCCTTTCCGTTGGCAGTTATCTGCTCTGCCTGCTCGCCGCGGGGCTGTGCGGCGCCGTGGCCGCGCTTGCGCTGAGCCGCGAGCGCGAGGCGAGCCGCAGCTTTCTCATCTCACTCGTCGTCCTGCCGATCATCGTCAGCACGGTGATCCTTATGGTCAACGGCAACGTGGGCACGGGCGTCGCCGTGGCGGGCGCGTTCTCGCTTGTGCGCTTCCGCAGCGTGGCGGGCAAGGCGCGGGATATCTCCGCGATCTTCCTCGTTATGACGGCTGGTCTCGCCTGTGCGGCAGGCTATCTCGCCCTCGCGCTGCTCTTCACGCTGATCGCATCCGGCGTGATGCTGCTGCTCTCCCGCCTGCCCATGAGCTGCGACCGCACCGCCGCGCTGCTCGTCACCGTGCCCGAGTCGCTGCATTTCAGCGACGCCTTTGACGATCTGTTCGCGCAGTACACGAAGAACAGCAGGCTCGTCAAGGCAAAGACCTCGAATATGGGCAGCCTGTATAAGCTGCATTATAAAATAGAGCTGAAGAATCCCGCGGCTGCGCAGGACTTTCTGGACGCGCTGCGCTGCCGGAACGGCAATCTGGAAATCGCTCTGCTGAACGATACCGAAGGAGGAGAAGAACTATGACAGGCAAATACAGGATCATGCTGGCCGGTGCGCTCGCAGCCCTGCTGATGACGGGCTGCGGCCTCACATCCCCGGCCTCGGCGGAGAGCACAGCGGCAGAGACCGCGGCCGCTCTCTCCGCAGCGCCGGAGGCCGATGTGTCTGAGCGCGACGCCTCCGGCGAATACGACGCTGCCGAGGCGGTGACGCTCTCGCCCGGGAGCGATCTGACGATCACGGAGGCAGGCGTGTACATCCTCTCCGGCAGCTATGAAGAGCAGATGATCGTGATCGAAGCGGGGGAGGAGGACAAGGTGCAGCTCGTGCTGGATAACGCGTCGATCAGCGATGCCGATGGCCCTGCAATTTATGTCCGCAGCGCGGACAAGGTCTTTCTCACTGCCGCAGCGGGCACGGAGAACACGATTTCCGACGGTTCCTCCTACAGCCTCTCCGACGGGGAAACCACGCTGGACGCTGCGGTGTTCAGCAAGGCGGATCTCACCATCAACGGCGCCGGCAAGCTCACGATCAACGGCAACTATAAGCACGCGGTCGTCTCCAAGGATGATCTGGTTGTCACGGCAAAGGATCTCAGCATCTGCGCGGAGAACGTCGGCCTGAACGGCAAGGACTCCGTGACGCTCTCGGAGGCGACGGTCAGCATCACGGCCGGCAGCGACGGCGTCCGCTCGGATAACGGTGAGGATGCGGAGCGCGGCTATGTCTATGTGCTTGATTCCGCCCTCACGATCACCGCCGGGAAGGACGGTATCCAGGCAGAGACCGTTTTTGCCTCGGAGAACGCGGAAATCAGCATTACGGCCGGCGGCAGCGCGTCCGGCGCCTACAGCACAGAATCCGGCAAGGGGATCAAGGCCGGCGTCTCCCTCATCATGAACGGCGGCGTCTGCAGCATCGACTCCCTGGACGACGCTATCCACACAAACGGTTCGCTTATGATCGGCGCGGGCAGCTTCTCGCTCCGCAGCGGGGACGACGGGATCCACGCGGATGAAAAGGCGGAGATCAGCGGCGGCACGCTGGAGATCAGCGCGGCAGAAGGCATTGAGGGCAGCTATGTTCTCATCAGCGGCGGGGAGATCACGATCCAGGCCTCCGACGACGGGATCAATGCCGCCAGAAAGTCTTCGACCTATGCGCCGAGCGTCGAAATCACCGGCGGCAGCATCAGCATCACGATGGGCGCGGGGGATACCGACGGGATCGACTCCAACGGCAGCCTCATCATCAGCGGCGGCACCATCAGCATCAACGCCAATTCGCCCTTCGACTATGACGGCAGCGCGAGCTTCACCGGCGGCACGGTGTACGTCAACGGTCAGCAGGTCAGCACACTGACGAACCAGATGATGGGCGGTCCCGGCGGTATGGGTGGCTTCGGCAACGTTCCCGGAGGCGGCCAGGGCGGTTTCCCCGGCGGTCAGGGCGGTTTCCCCGGCGGCCAGGGCGGTTTCCCCGGCGGCCAGGGCGGCTTCCCCGGCGGACAGGGCGGTTTCCCGGGAGGGCGCCCCTGACAGCAGATCACACAGCAAAAAGGACACGGATCCGTTGATCCGTGTTCTTTTTGCTCTTAACTTTGCTCTTAACTTACGCAAGAGGCAGCTCCGCCGTCACGGTCAGGGATGCGCCGTCCTCCGACTGGGCGTGGATGCTTCCCTTATGCGCCTCCGTGATCGCCTTGGCGATCGCAAGGCCGAGGCCGAAGCCGCCGGTTTCCGCGCTGCGGGAGGGGTCCTCCCTGGCAAAGCGCTCGAACAGCCGGTCCGCGTTCCCTGTCTCCATGGGCGGCGTGCTGTTTTTGACGGCAAGCCGCGCGTTTTTCCCTGCCTTTGAGAGCGTGAGACTCACCGTTCCGCCCGCGGGGGAGTACTTCATGGCGTTATCCAGCAGGATGGAGGCGAGCTTGGCAAGCGCCTTCTCGTCACCGCTGACCGTCAGCTCCGGCTCGATGGAGGAGAGGAAGCGCCTGCCCTTGGTGATCGCCAGCGCCTGGAAGGACTGCGCCGTTTCGTCCACGAGCTCGGAGAGAAGGAGAGGCTGCAGCTGCAGCGCGGCGTTTTCCTCCTCCATCTTCGAGAGATAGATCAGATCGGCGGTCAGCTCCGAGAGCCGGAGCGTCTGGCGGCGGATATCCGAGAGCCATTCGTTCTCCTCGCCGAGCTCGGAGCCCAGCACATCCGCATCCGCCCGGATGATCGTGATGGGCGTTTTCAGCTCATGCCCGGCGTCGGTGATGAAGCGTTTTTGCTTTTCGTAGCTCTCCGCAATCGGACGGACGATGCGTCCGGAAAAGAGCAGCAGGAGCAGGAAGACAG
The DNA here is from genome assembly GCA_002371675.1 of Clostridiales bacterium UBA3758. Classification (GTDB taxonomy): domain Bacteria; phylum Bacillota; class Clostridia; order Oscillospirales; family Oscillospiraceae; genus Limivicinus. Next base: position 39,559 of record DFGE01000028.1, on the reverse strand, counting down.
CGAGCGTCCCGGCCAGGGAGATGCCGATGCTCGCATAAAGAAAGCTGCGGAAGGTCTCCAGCTCCCGTGCGCAGTTGAGAAAGAGCAGCAGTGTTTCGCCCTCACAGTCCGCGCGGCAGCAGCGGTATTCGCCGGCGAAGCCCCGTGTCTTCCCGGCAGCGTAAACTTCCTCCGCAAGGGCCTGCGCCTCCTCCTCGCTCAGCGAGGCGAGGTTATCCAGATTCAGACGCAGAAAATCGCCGTCTCCGGAAAACCAGGCGGAAAAGAAACGGGACTGGTAGGCGAGCTCTCTGTTGAAGCCGTGCCCGCCGCCGAACAACTCGCTTTCGCCCGGCGTCGGCGGCAGCATAGCTTCGTCCGGCATGGCCGGCGGAAGCTCCGGCCGGTCCTCATCCCGCAGCATCTCCCCGGGGAAGGAGCCCCGGTTGGCGGAGAGGATCGCGAGGGTCTGATCCGCATCGGCGACGAGGCGCTGATAGTTGATCAGGTTGATTGCGCCGATCAGCAGGAACAGCACCAGAAAGACGGAGACGATAGCCGCCGCCACGAATTTTCTGCGGAGCTTTTGGATCATGTCTTGCCCTCCAGGTAGTAGCCCGTGCCGCGCTGCGCCTTGATCTCGATATCCGCATCAATGGCTCTGAGCTTTTTGCGCAGCATGGAGATATACACCCACACGACGTTCAGCTCCGTCTCACTCTCGTAGCCCCAGATGTGATCCATGAAGGTCTCGGTGGAGATCAGCTGGCGGGGGCTGCGCATCAGCATTTCCATCATCTGGAACTCCTTGCCGGCGAGCTTGACGCTCCCGCCCGGGCCGCTCAGATCGTATCCCGCGCAGTCGAGCATGACAGAAGCGAAGCGCAGGGTCTTGTCAGGCTGAACGGAGAGGTCGCGCGTCATCGCGCGGATGCGCGCAAGCAGCTCCTTCATATCAAAGGGCTTGGTCAGATAGTCGTTCGCGCCGCTGTCCAGCCCCGCAACCCGGTCGTCGATCTCCGACCTGGCGGTGAGCAGCAGCACAGGCGTGCGGTCGCCGCGGGCGCGCATCCGCCGCAGCACCTCGAAGCCGTCCAGCTTCGGCATCATCACGTCCAGGATCGCACCGTCGTAGTTTCCGGTCTCGAGGTAATCCAGCGCGCTCTCGCCGTCATAAACGACGTCGACCGCGTAGTGATTCTTGACCAGGATCGCCGAAACAGCCCTGGCCAGGGATCTCTCGTCTTCGGCATACAGAAGCCTCATACTCATCACCTCTGTCCCATTGTAGCATAGCGGCGCGGAAAAAGCATCTGTTTTTTCTCCGCGTTATGCGGAAACGTGCAGCGGATTTGCTTCGCGGACGGCTTGTTTCCACGCCGCAGGCATGGTAAAATAACCGCAAGGCGGTTATTATTCTGATCCCAAGTCGTTTTTCTCGCCGCTCGCGCGGCAACCGAAAAACATGACAAATTATACCATAGCCGCTTCGCATCTATGGTATAATAAAGTAAAAGAGCAGAGGAGGGGCGCGCGTGAAAGAGGAAAAAAGGAAACGGGGCAGGGGAGGATGGCTCCTGCTGCTCCTGCTGCTGATCCTGGGCGGCACGCTGCTGCTGCGCCTGCATGCCTCCGCGCCTCCGTCCGGGAAACCGGACGCGCAGGCGAACGCGAACGAGCTGTCCGCGCCGGAAGTGACGCAGCCTCCCGCCGCGTCGCCCGAGCCGACGCGCTCCCCGGAGGCAAGCGTACTGCCCGAGCCGCCTGAGACGAGCGCGCCCCCTGCCGCCGTGAGCGCTGCGGAGCCTACGCCGAACCCGGAGGTCATCCATCCGATCCGTTACAACAAGCAGAGCTTCCAGCTTGTGACGGATATGGTCTATGCCTACCAGCACCAGACGGCGGATCACCTCGCGGTGATCGAAAGCGACGTCACGCAGCTCAAGGCGATTGACCCGGAGCTCGGCGCGGCCTGGGAGGAGATCATGCGCACCTGGGTCGAGGTCAATGGGGATCTGGAGATCAATTATGAGCGCCTGCCGGACGATCTGCCGCAGGACGATTCGCTTGCCATCCTCGTGCTGGGCTTCCAGCTTGAGCCGGACGGCAGCATGGCGCCGGAGCTGAAGGGGCGCTGTGATCTGGCCCTGAAGGCGGCGGAACAATACCCCAACGCCTTTGTGATCGTGACGGGTGGCGGCACGGCGATGAAAAACCCGGACGTGACAGAGGCGGGCGTCATGGAGGCCTATCTGCTTGAGCAGGGGATCGCACCGGAGCGGATCATCCGCGAGGCCGCCTCCCGCACGACAGAGGAGAACGCGCAGCGCTGCCTGGCGATCCTTACGCGGGAGTATCCGCAGGTGCGGCAGCTCGCGCTCGTGACGAGCGATTATCATATCCCGCTCGGCACGCTGCTCTTCACCGAGGTGGCGCAGCTCTACGGTTGCGAGCACGGCGCGGTGCCCTTCCGCGTGACGGCGAATCTGGGCTTCCCCGCGGAGGGACTGCCGGATTACACCGACCCGAAGCGCCAGGAGCTGTATGTCTGGGCCGTGGCCGATCCGCAGATCACGTCATGATCCCGCGAGACGCAGCCCTCGGGAATAAGAAGAGAAAGAGATAGCAGAAACTCGCCTCCGACAAGGCCGGAGGCGAGTTTCTGTACGTATCGTAAATCTGTACAGGCTTCGCCGGAAAGCGGCAGCCCCGACTGCCGGCTTCGGCAGGCAGCCGCGCGGGATCGGCAAGGCAAGCGTGCATGCCCGAGCGGATCCGCACTTTTGTCTTGCCAGTTTGCCGCCGCTCGATTATACTGTAAGAGTCTCCAACGCTGAATGCGCCGCCGCCGAGCGGGCAGAAAGGAAAGCATGCCATGAAAATCGTCGTTCTTGACGGATATACCGAAAACCCCGGCGACCTGAGCTGGGACGCGCTGAAAGCCTTCGGCGAGCTCACCGTATACGACCGCGTCTCCTATGAGGAATCTCCCAAGATCGCCGAGGCGATCGGCGACGCGGAGATCGTCTTCACCAACAAGACCCCCATCTCCCGCGCCACGCTGGATGCCTGCCCGCAGATCCGCTATATCTCCGTGCTCGCCACCGGCTACAACGTGGTGGATATCGCCGCGGCAAAGGAGAAGGGCATCCCCGTCTCCAACGTGCCGACCTACGGCACGGCGGCCGTTGGCCAGTTCGCCATCGCCCTGCTGCTGGAGATCTGCCACCACATCGCGCATCACAGCGAGGCCGTGCACACCGGGCGCTGGGAGGCGAATCCCGACTGGTGCTTCTGGGACTACCCGCTCATCGAGCTGGCAGGGAAGACCATGGGCATCATAGGCTTCGGCAAGATCGGCCAGACCACCGGCCGCATCGCCAAGGCCCTGGGCATGACGGTGCTGGCCTCCGGCAGCCGCCCCACCGAGAGCGGCCTGGCCATCGCGGAGTATGTGGAGCGGGATGAGCTCTTCGCCCGCTCGGACGTCATCTGCCTGCACTGCCCGGCCTTCCCCAGCACGGTCAACATGATCAACCGGGACACGATCGCCAGGATGAAGGACGGTGTGATCCTGATCAACAACAGCCGCGGCCAGCTCGTCGTCGAGCAGGATCTGGCCGACGCCCTTAACTCCGGCAAGGTCGCGGCTGCCGGTCTGGACGTGGTCTCCACTGAGCCCATCCGCGGAGACAATCCGCTGCTCAAGGCCAAAAACTGCTTCATTACCCCGCACATCTCCTGGGCGCCCAAGGAGGCGCGGGAGCGCATTCTGGCGTGTTCCGCAGAGAATCTGCGCAGCTTCCTCGCGGGAGAGCCGCAGAATGTTGTGAACGCCTGAGAGGGGAGAAGCATCATGTCATTGCGCTCTGACGCCGAACAGATCTATCGCGGCGCCCTGCAGGACGCCCTGCCGGATGAGGCCGTCCGCCGCGCGCTTTCGCAGATCGATTTCGGCGGGAAAAGCGTCCATCTGGTCGCCATCGGCAAGGCCGCCTGGCAGATGGCTGCCGCTGCCCATGCCGCGCTCCCCGGCGCCGTCGCGGACGGCGTTGTGATCACCAAGTATGAGCACGCCAAAGGCCCCATAGGCGAGCTGCGGATCTTTGAGGCCGGGCACCCTGTGCCCGACCGCAATTCCTACGCCGCCACCGGCGAGGTAATCAAGCTGGTCTCTGCACTTACGGAGCGGGACGCGGTGCTTTTTCTGGTCTCCGGCGGAGGCTCCGCGCTCTTCGAGCGCCCGCTGATCGGCGAGGAGGAGTTTGAGGATATCACGCGCCAGCTGCTCGCAAGCGGCGCGGACATCACGGAGATGAACGTGATCCGCAAGCGGCTTTCCGCCGTCAAGGGAGGGAAGTTCGCGCAGCTCTGCGCCCCGGCGCGGGTCTATGCGGTGATCCTCTCGGACGTGCTGGGCGATCCGCTGGACGCCATCGCCTCCGGCCCCGCCTATCCGGACAGCAGCACACGCGAGGACGCGCTGCGCATCGCGCGGCAATATGAGCTCAGGCTCTCTCCCGCGGCGCTCGCCTGTCTCGAAGAGGAGACCCCGAAGACGCTCGACAATGTGGAGAGCATCGTGACGGGCAGCGTGCGGCAGCTCTGCACTTCCGCGGAGCGGATCTGCCGGGAGTTGGGCTATCGCCCGATCCTGCTGACGGATCGGCTATCCTGCACCGCGCGCGACGCCGGCGTTTTCCTCGCGAACATCGCGCGCAGTCACGCCGGGGACGGCGAAAAGCTCGCCTATATCGCGGGCGGCGAGACTGTTGTGCGCCTCACGGGCCATGGCCTCGGCGGGCGGAACCAGGAGCTTGCGCTTGCCGCTGCAGACGGTATCCGGGGTCTGGAGAAGGTCTGTGTGTTCTCCGTCGGCTCCGACGGGACGGACGGCCCGACGGACGCGGCGGGCGGATACGTAGACGGCGGCAGCGCCCAGGCTTTGGAGGCCGAGGGCATCGAACTTGCTGCCGTTCTGCAGGACAACGACTCCTATCACGCGCTGGAGGCCATCGGCGGCCTCATCGTCACCGGCCCCACCGGCACCAACGTCAACGACCTCTGCTGCGTCCTCGTCGGAGGATAAAACGGATAAGAGAAAGCGGCAGCTGCGATCAAAGATCACAGCTGCCGCTTTTTCCTGCTTTTCCTGCTTGAAGACACGGCTGTTTCCCGGATAAGAACACGCGCTTGCGCGGGCGGCTTTCCTTCGCACCGGGAGAGACCTGCGCTCACAGACGCTTTATCAGCGTCAGGACATTCTGCCCGTCCCGAAACTCGTAACGCAGGTCGTCCATGGACTTCCTGGTCATGAAGATGCCGAGACCGCCGATCTCCCGTTCCTCCGCGGGGAGCGAAACGTCCGGGTCTGTTCTGTCCAGCGGGTTGAAGGGAATGCCGCTGTCAAGAAAGGTCAGCGTCACCGTGGGCGGCTCCTCCTGCAGCTCAAGGCGGAGGGTGGCTGTGCCCGTCTCCGGCGCGTAGGCATAGTTCGCGATATTGACATAGATCTCCTCCGCCGCGACGGCGATCTGCATCTGCGCCTTGAGCGGGCAGTCCGCTTCCTCCAGGTGCTCCTCGAGAAAAGCATTGACAAGCCTGAGATTGTCGAGCGTAGCGTCTACGGTCAATTCATACGTTTTCATGGCAGTATTATTCTCAAAAGAGAAGCGTTTCCGTCTTGTCAAGAAGTTCCAGCAGCTCCTTTGTCCACAGCGCGATCTCCGCGCGGCCCTTTTCGCTTTCAAGTCCCTTACGGCGGATGGAGCGGCGGATCATGCGCGTATAGCCGACAATGCGCGCCTTGTCGGCCACCTCGCGGATCCTGGCCGGGTCGTCCGTCTCCAGATAGGCCGCCAGCACTTTGTTCCAGAAGGTACGGCCCGTTTCATAATCAAAGCCTTGGAAGGACAGAATGACGCTGTGGTCGTACTCGGAATAGCCGATAAAGGAGTTGTAAATGCTCGCCAGCTCAAAAACCGGATGACCGACGGCCAGCGTGTCCATGTCGATCAGCAGCACCTCGTCGTTCTGCAGCTCGAGGTTCTTGGTGTGATAGTCCCCATGGAGCATGTGGTCGTCATGGGGAACCGCCTCGACAAGAGCGGCCAGCTTTTCCCAGGCCTCCTTCGGCAGATGATCCTGCATGAAATCCACCCAGCCGAGGACGGTCTGGCGCATATCCGGCAGCTTGCCCTCCGGCACCACGGTGCTGTGGATGATCTTGAGCATCTTCACGTATTCCTGCACGCACCAGTCCAGCTTTTCCGGCTCTGAGGCGATGATCTTGGAGAAGGAGCGGGCGTTAAGAAGCTCAAACACGGAACCGTAGCTGTTGCCCACGCGCACCACGTCGTAAGAGATCGCGGTGGGGACGCCGAGGATCAGCGCAAGCTTTGCAACCTCGCGCTCATGCTGGATATCCGCCAGCGCGTCGGCATTGTTATAGACCTTTACAACGTTGTCTTGGTCGATGCGGTAGATGGTGCCGTTCGCGCCGCGTCCGATCTCCTCGCAGCCCTCGATGGATACGACCCGATATGCCTTTTCCACGTCCATCATCTGGGTAAAGCCGGTCATGTCCAGGATTTCGTATACCTCGCTGCCGACATTGATCAGGCGCAGCGTGGGATTGATTTTCCGCAGATGCAGCAGCACGCGCAGCCCCGCGCTGGAGATGTAGCTCAGCTGCTCCAGATCCAGCACGATCTGCCTGTCCGCAGCGTCCGCGGCCAGCTTCATGATCGCTTCCTCCACCTCGCGCGCATTCACGGAGTCGATGCGCCCGGACAGGGCGATCTTCAGCTGATCGGCAGTCAGGATGCCATTGACAACTTCGTTCATAGTATGTTCTCCCTTCCTGAAATATCCTGTACTCTCACATTTGCTGCAATCAGTCGATGCCGGCGAGCGCACGGACGATGCTGCTCAGCGCCTCCCAGGACCGCTGAGCCGTGCCCTCCGCGAGCAGCTCGTCCATAAGCTCCGCAGCCATTACTCGTTTTGCAAGCCGTTTCTGTTTCAAATTGCGCATTCTGTTCAGCGCACAGGCCGACTGAGATGGAATGTATAGAATTTCTGCGCTTTCCTCCGCGCCTTGGCCGCGCAGGGAAGTATTTATTTCAGTATATCACAAAGCTTAGTCTCCAACAACTGTTTTTGAACCGTTTTCGCAAACTTCGTCCAAGCAGATCCGAATCCGTATTTGGCCGTGCGCTCCTTGACTTTTTAAGAAAAGGGCTTTCCGGATCGGCAAAACGATGATATAATAAACCAATACGAAAATTTGTAATCGCTTTTCATTTCGCTTTCCTTTTTTGACAAGCAGCAGGGATGATGAGTAAACGGAAGCTGTTCCCCGGCTGGGGCGGAACATGCGGAATATAAGGAGACAATCATGGAAAAGCTCAGGAAACTTTTCTCCGGCGGCATTCGGATGAAGATCTTCAGCATGCTGCTGATTACGATCCTTCTGATTATCGCGGCTTACACGGCGATCCTCTTCTACCAGTCGAACAAGGTGGAGCAGCTTGTCGAGGACAGCTATGAGCTGCAGCAGCAGCTCTTCGCGGAGAGCGGCCTGGAGGACCACTCCGAGCGCGTTTGGAGCGAATCGGTAGAGGTTTTCCGGCGGGGGATGTTCCACGCCCGGAATATCCTGATCCTTCTGGTGGCCCTGATCGTGGTGACAGGGCTTGCGTCCGCCTTTTCCATTTCAAGCCAGATCACCGATCCCCTGAACATGATCACCAAGCGCGTGGCGTCTCTGGGCGTCCGCAACAGGCGCTTCGAGATGGAGGACGCCTACAGAACCGGGGATGAGATCGAGGTTCTGGCGGAGTCCTTTGCCAAGCAGTCCGCAAGAACTGAACTGTATATTGACCAGGTCAAAAGAGTCACCGCGGAAAAGGAACGGATCGGCACGGAGCTCGAAATGGCCAGCAGGATCCAGAGCAGCCAGCTGCCCCGCCTGTTTCCGCCCTTCCCGAACCGGAAGGAGTTCGGCCTGTTTGCCAGCATGACGCCGGCAAAGGAGGTCGGCGGAGACTTCTATGATTTCTTCATGATCGACGACGACCATATTGCCTTCGTCATAGCGGACGTGTCCGGAAAGGGCGTGCCCGCGTCGCTGGTGATGATGGTCTCCCGCGTTCTGATCAAATCCAGCCTGCAGAACGGCAAGAACCCGGCGGAGGCCCTCGAGAGTGTGAATAACCAGCTCTGCGAGGGCAACGATGAGGGCTATTTCATCACCGTGTGGCTCGCCGTGTTCGAGATCTCGACGGGAAAAGGCGTGGCGGCCAACGCCGGACACGAGCATCCGGTGCTGCGCAGGGCAGGGGGCGGCTATGAGCTGCAGGTCTACAGACATTCCATGCCCGTCGGCAGTATGAAGGGTATCCCGTTCAGACAGCATGACTTCCTGCTGAACCCGGGCGACAGCTTTTTCGTGTACACGGACGGCGTCGCGGAGGCGACGAACGAGCAGAAAGAGATGTTCGGAACCAAGCGCATGCTGGATGCGCTGAACAAGGACCCGGACGCGCCGCCGGAGCAGATCCTTCCGAACGTTAAATCTGAGATCGACCGCTTTGTGGATGGCGCGGAGCAGTTTGACGATATCACGATGCTCTGCTTCCGCTATAACGGGCCTTGCGCTTGAGCAGACCGGAGCGTTATCTGGCTATAGGAGAATGAAGCAATGAAACAGAACCGGATCAGGGGCGCCCTGAAACTAATCGGAGATATTTTTGTTCCGCTTCTCCCGGGGATCATCAGCGCAGGCTTGTGCGGGGGCTTTGCGTCTCTCATCTCGCAGACCGTACCAAACTATACAGAGAACAACCTATGGGCGTTTATCTACCAGATCCTGACGCTGATCAATACCGCCATGATGAGCTTTCTGACCGCCTGGGCGGGCTATCGGGCGGCGGAGCGCTTCGGCGGAACGCCCATCCTGGGCGGCATGCTGGGCATGATCACCTCCCTCGACGGCATCAATCAGATCTCCTCCATCATGGGTCTGTATAACAGCGCCGTTCCGCTGGATTCGATCCTCTGCAGCGGGAAGGGCGGCGTGCTGGCGGTGATTGCCGGCGCGCTTCTGATCGCCTTTGTGGAAAAGACGATCCGCTCCGTGATGCCCGCGTCGGTCAACATCGTCTTCACACCGCTGCTGACCATGTTCCTCTGCGTGGTCCCCTACATCATCTTCATCATGCCGCTCTTCGGCTATGCCTCCGGCGGCATCGTCTGGCTGTTCAGCAGAGCCTGCCTGTCCGAGAACGTCCTGATCCGGGCTGTCTCCGGTTACTTTGCCGCCGCCTTCTTCCTTCCGCTGGTGGCCGCGGGCATGCACCACGGCCTGGTGGCGCTCTACAGCGTTCAGCTGCAGGAGCTCGGCTATATCACGCTGTATCCCGCCCTCGCCATGGCTGGCGCCGGGCAGGTCGGCGCAGCGTTCGCGCTCTGGAGAAAGGCAAAGAAGGTCGGCAACAACAACCTCTGCTCGGTGATCTCCGGCGCGCTGCCGGCAGGCCTCCTGGGCGTGGGCGAGCCGCTCATTTACGGCGTAACGCTCCCTCTCGGCAAGCCCTTCCTCACGGCGGGGCTCGGCGCGGGCTTCGGCGGCGCCTTCATCATGGTCACGCAGGTGGCCTCCACCACCTGGGGCCCCTCAGGGCTGCTGGGCGCCTTTGTGATGATCGCGGGCCCGGGCGGCTCGGTACAGAGCGTCCTCTTCTACCTGACTGCGCTCGTCATCAGCTATATCGGGGGATATCTCGTCACCAACGCGCTGTACCGCGAAGAGGAGCTGAACTATGAGGTTTCCGTTTCTGCCAAACAGGCGGACGCCTGGCGCTCCGCATCCTTCTCCAGACTCAGCAGAAAAGACTCCCGGCGGGTCGAGGCGGGAGAATCGCTGATGTCTACCGGAAGGCACTATGCCGTCAATCTGGATCTGACGGCGCCCGTCGCCGGCAAGACGGTTCCCATGAAGCAGATCCCGGATATCATGTTCTCCTCGGGCGTGATAGGCAAATGCGTCGGGATCATGCCGGAGAACGGGCATATCCTCTCTCCCTGCAACGGAACGGTCGTGGAGATCGCAGATACCGGCAATTCGCTGACCTTCAAGACCGCCGATGGTATGGAAATCCTCGTGCTGGTGGGCATCGATACCTTCCTGCTCAACGGCGACGGTCTCAGCCTTCAGGTCAAGGAAGGGGAGAGCGTGAAGAAGGGGCAGCCTGTGATGGAGGCAGACCTCGGCCGGATCACGGAGGCCGGGCTCTCGCCTATGGTGATTACCGTCCTGACCAAATAATCAACCGGGCTTCCTCGAAAGCCCGGCCGCAAAGAAAATTTGCTTTTTCGTAGGAAAAGCGGGGCCTGCAGACAATTCTGCATGCCCCGCTTTTCGCATCCCCTGCGTTCCGGAACGGATGGATCAAATCCCGCTCCGCGCCCGGCGTACTGATATGCCATGCCGAAGCACATAGGGTGCTATACCTTTCTTCAATCGCGCTCACTTTGTATCATGCGGCTCTTCATCCGGCGCCTGCCCGTCATGCGCAGGCCATAGGCATTCGGTGATCTTCATATCGGTGAAGATTGCCTGGAAGGAGGACTCCTCCGGGCTGCAGGCATAGACGCCAAAGCGGATGGGGCCGGCCCCTTCCCACATGTGGCAGATCCGCATTTGCGTAAAATGCTCTCCGTCCTGCGAGCACTCGATGCAGAAGTCGTCCTCCCGGCGGCTGAAGCGATACCACATGGTTTTAACGTTTGCAGGGATGGCTGTGGTGGCCCAGTCGGAATAGCCGTGGTTGGTAACCACGCTGCCCAGGTGCTGGAACTCTTCGTTCTCATATTCAACGGAGGCTTTGAGCCAGTTTTCGCTGTCGAGGTACATCACGATCCCGCATTGGTCAAAGCGGTGATGGCTCTCTGTGAAGTCCGTCTTCACGGTAAAGGAAAAGAATGTCTCCTCAGTCTCCAACTGGAGTACCGGCGCATTGTCGTTGCGAAAATGATAATAGGTTCTCTGCCACAGATCGGTTCCGGGCTCTGTCGTCATTTCGATCCGGCCATCCGCGATGGAGTACTGCCGGGGTTCTCTTGTCCATTTCCATTTGCTGATGTCAAACATCATAGCTTTTCCTCCGAATCCGTCTCTCAGCAGAGAACTCTCATCTTGAGAGTATACCATGCAGAAGTTGGTTTATCAATTCCAAGTTTGACAACGGCCGCTCCCGGCAGCATCTCATTCCCGCCATCGACACCGTTCCCTTGAAAACGAGTCTGTCTTTTTATTCCAGCAATTGTTGATCGCGTATCTGGAGATCTTGCCCCGCCTCTTCAGCTATTTCGCTTTCTGGATGATCGAGGGCAATGCGGGAATAAAACTCTTGTATATTCATCTCTGCAAATCATCCTATGATCCTCGAATTCGTCTTATATTATATCACAGAATCTTTTTTCCCCTCAAGATGGGCAACAAAAAACAGGTGGATGTAACTGAAATCCGTTACATCCACCCGATATGCGTTAGGACACCAATAATCATACAATTCGGCGTTTCTTGCCTCCAAAGGGAGGTGGGTGCAAGGTAGGTGCAAATCAAATGATGAGAGCTTTTCTGCGCCAATCTTTTTGCTGAATGGACATTGTACCCCGGAGACGCCACGGACAGCGGATTGCCGTGTGCTACAGGAGCCTTTTCAATACTTCCCCTGTGTCACCGTCTATGCAGATAGAGCGATCTTTGATCACTTCCGGGCAGATGGCCGCGCTGCGGTTGAGGCATGCGTAGACGGCCATGGAATTCTCCGCAGTCATGGCCCAGAAGGGGTACTTGATGATGACCGGCGTGTTGCCTCCGACGCCCAGTTCAAGGAACAGCACGTGCTGTCCCTCGTGCGCTTTCAGGAAAGCCGCATAGTTCGCCGAGGCTGCATGCCATCCTGCGTCCTCCACAAAGGTGTCGTCCGCGCGCAGGTTCATCGCCGCGGCCCGCCCGGTTTTCGGGTCGGTCGGGATCAGGTCGTGCGGCAAGCGCATCGAGAGCTTCTGGTCCTCGGGCACCTGAAAGACGCCGTTTTCGTCCCGCATGAAGCCCTGCGCCTCCATGGCAAGCATCGTCCAATCCTCATTGTCCCATGTCCTGCCGCCGCGCCCCTGTGCGTCCTGAAAAAGACCGTAATCACCTTGAGTGTAAAACAGCCGGGACTTGTCAAAGCCCGCGCGCTGGAACTGATGATCCACGTTGGTTGTGATAACGAAATAGTTCTTATCCTTTACCAAGGCCAGCAGATCGGTATAGACCGGCTTCGGCGGGTCGATGTAGCGGTTGAAGTAAATATGCCGAGCCCACCAGGCCCAGCGGGTTTCGCTGTCCGGGAAGGGATAGAAGCCTCCGGAATACATGTCCGTGATACCGAAACGCTCTATGAAATCGAAGAAAACCTTCTCGAAGCGCTCGCCGCTGTAGGTCAGCCCGGCGGCTGTGGAAAGTCCCGCTCCGGCCCCGATCACAACTGTGTCAGTGGTTTTCAGTTCCTCTCTGAGGCTGGCGATGTTTTCTTCCCTGCTTCCTGTTCCCTCACCCAGAGAATAACCAAAGCCGCGCACAGCGGAAAGGCCCTTGCGGATGGAATCGGAATACCCTTTCGGTCTGTTATCGAAGGCTCTGCTCATAATTGCACCTGTCCCTGTCACTGAATACGTTGAAAATGACCCGTTCCATCTTGCCAGAATGGGCGGCGAGCCATTCTGTCACTGTCTGGACAGCGATCTCGGACGCCCGTTCTTTCGGGAAGCGGAACACGCCGGTGGAGATGCTGCAGAATGCCACACTGCGGAGACTGTTTTCCGCGCACAGGTCCAGCGTATTCCGGTAACAGTCAGCCAGATCGTTCTCCAGGTCCGGGGTAAGTCTGTCGTATACGATCGGCCCAACGATGTGCACGACTTTCTTCGCAGGAAGATTATATCCTTCCGTCAGCATCGGCACTGCGGTCGGCTGCTCATAATTTCTCCCATAGCGGGAACGAAGCGCTTGCATCTGCTGATGGCATTCGGCGCGCAGCTGGATACCCGCATAGGTGTGGATACAGTTGTCGATGCAGCTGTGGCAGGGTTGGAAGCAGCCAAGCATCTGTGAATTGGCGGCGTTAACGATCGCGTCCACGGCAAGGCAGGTGATGTCACCCTGCCAGAGGGACAGCGTGTCCGCAAAAGGCCGTTTGCTGCCGAGACTCTCCACGATCGAAGGGATCCGATCAAGGGGCACGATCCCTCGTTCTTCCGCCCGCTCCTTCAGGTACGCGTCCTGGACCAGCAGGGTCTCCTTTGCCATGGGACGAGGCATGCGGATGTTCATCAGGGAACGCAGGAGCCTTTGCCTGCTCTCCGTGTCCGCAGGCGTCCGCAGATCTTTATACTCAACGGAGTCCGTCTTGAAAGCTTCTAGCAGATAGTCAAGGCGCTGCTCCTGTAACGATATCTTTGTCATGCTTCGGTCTCCTCTTGAAAACAGGGCCCCGGTAATCATCCGAAGCCCTGTACAGTCACTTCCCTGATCCCGGCAATTCTTGTATATTTTATAACGAACAGGCCGGAAAATCAACGCTTACATGAACATTTGGCTATGTCGTAAAGCAAGCCTTTGACGTGTCTGAGAAACGCAAAAAAGTACACAGGCTATCGTATCATAGCCTGTGTACCCATGTGTCATGTGCGCCCGAAAAAGATATCTCATGATAGCAGGTGCTCTTCTATCAATTCGATAACCGCCTTTTCTTCCTCTCCGTACAAAGAAGAGGAAAGGGCGAGGAGGAAAAATGAACCCAGCAAGATAATAATTCCTGCCAAAATCAGCATCAGAACATTCGGATCAAAAGCCAAAAACGAAACGGCAAAAATCAACCATGAGATGATTGCTTTTTTCCATTCCCAACCGAATTGCCCATCAATAACTGTCATGCCATCCTTTTCTGTCAGCTTCCCAAGAAAAACCGGCTGATTGATCGCCGCGCCTCCTGATCGACCGGGTTTTGTCTTTATCAAAAAGAAAGCCGTTCTCCGATAAAACCTGTAGTAAAACGCGCGCTCCCCCATTCGCCAGCCAAAGGATGCAGCCGGTTTTGCAAAAACAGATATGCGTACCTTGATCTGCTCCGGCGTAAGCTTGCTCTCAAAATGATACTGTGCCATATTGCGCCCCCCTTGACGACTGCCGGGCGATAGTTCAAATCCATCCCATCACGGGAGGATATCTTTTTATTTCCAATCAAAATCTGCCAGCAAAAAAGCCCGCGAAGCCTTGATAAACCTGAAAAATCCGCCCGGATATCTTTTCCGGGCGGACAATGTGTCTTGTGCGCCCGAAAAAGATATCTCAATCGCAGGGGTCTGCCGCCTCAAAATAAAGCTTGTATTCTGGAGACAGCTTCAATTCTTTCCATGTATCTTCCAAAGTGCCAAACAGAGAGGATCCCTGCCAAGCTGCCGAGGGTTCCCATATCGCAGGGAATGGGTTCTTTCCCCGGGATGCGTACATCCATTCTTCCTCCGTGAAGGGGTGAAGTTCTTCGTAAACAAACCTGAAATAACCCTTGTCGCTTTTCAGCAAAACAAAGCGCTTCGTCTTGTCTGGGGTATAGAGAACGTCGACCAATTCATCCCCAAAACAGTTGAGCTGCTTGTTATACATCACGGATACCGCCTCACTCCATGATGGCAGCGGAGGAGGCTCTGGAATTTGCTTTTTCTTTCGAAACAGGAAGGATAAAAGATTCATTTTTCTGCCTCTGTTGGATAACTGCAGTTCAGATCCCTCCCGCACGGGGAGGATATCTTTTTATTTTCACTCTAAAAACTTGCTCTGCAGAAGCCCGCGAAGCCTTGAAAACACTAAAAAAACCGCCCGGATATCTTTTCCGGGCGGACAAGGTGGTTGCGGGGGAAGGATTCGAACCAACGACCTCCGGGTTATGAGCCCGACGAGCTACCAGCTGCTCTACCCCGCGATATAGCGCTCTTTTTGAGAGCTTTATTAGACTACCACAAAGCGCGCGGAAAGTCAAGGACTTTTTCCACTCGGAGGCAAATCTTTTCAAGGGACAGAAATGCAGACGATCACCAGCGGCGGAAGTGCTTTGCAGTCAAGCCGGGGATCACAGGTTTCCCTATGGCTGCGCGCTGCGCGGGAGCATTCCGGCGGGTGAACGAGAGCGCGGCGCGGCAGGAGCGGGGGAGCGATGAGAAGGTTTCGGTTGGCAAAGCTGATGGGCGGGTGTATAATACGGAGAGAAAAAGCTGTCAAGCGTGCTTAATAATGATTATAGGATGGCGAAAAACGAAAAGCTTTTCACCGCCCAGCTTTGCCGCGCAGCAAAACAGCAAGGCTGTTTTGCCATTTACGCATTATGACAGACAGAGGAGAGGAGAATGACAATGTTTTGCCGGAATTGCGGTCAACGAATCCCGGAGGGAGCGGTCTATTGCCCTCGCTGCGGAGAGCGCCTGAACGGGGAAACCGCCCCTGAGCCCAGCCGGCGGCCGGCCTCAGGGGAGGAAGGGGCGCAGGTCCGTCCGGAGAGGCGCGGGAATCCCCCTTCGCCCAAAAGAAGCCCCGCCGCGGTCGTCCTTCGCACGCTTGCCCTGATCGCCGCGCTCGCGCTTGTCGCTGCTCTGGGCGTGCTGATCGGCAGGCGCATGGTTCGGTACGACGAACCGGCCGCTTCGACCCCGAGCACGGCGGAGCCCGCCTCGTACGCTGCGGCAACGCCCGTTCCGCTGCCGAGCGTGACGCCCGTGCCCGCAGAGGCGGAGGCTGCCGCGCCGGCCGATGGCGCGTATCTTGAAGCCTACCGCGAGCTCTTGCGCGAGGAGGCGGCGTTCACGGCGCAGACACAGGCGGAGCAGGGGGGCTGGGGCGGCTATTCCAGCGAGTATATCCTCTATGACATCGACAAGGACAGCGTGCCCGAGCTCATCATCAAGCGCGGCACCTGCGAGGCCGATTATACCGGCACCGTCTACACGCTGCGCGCCGGAGAGATCCTCACGCTGGGCGAGATCCATCTCGGTCACGGCGGCGTGGCGACCTGGCCGGGCGAGAATGCAATGCTGCATATCTGGGGCCATATGGGCTACCAGCAGATGAGCAAGGTCTGCATCAGCGGGACAGGTCTCACGGAAGAGCTCATCTTCGAGGAGGACATCAACCAGTCCGGCGCGGAGTATACGTCCGTTGGCGCTGTTGTGCCCGGCTCCGGCGCGCTGTATCTCTCGGTGCCGAGCTCCAACGAGCTGCTGCTGAGCTGCTGGCAGGAGGTGATCGACTGGGCGGAAGGGCGCGGAAAGGCGCCTGCAGCGGCGGCGGGCTGGCCGAACGAAGACCCGGACTTCTACATGAAGCTCGTTGACACCGACGGCCTCGTGCAAATGAGCGATCGCGAGGGGAAGCTGGCCTTCTCCGAGCTGATGCGCAGCGGCACGCTCTACCAGTATACGGACGGCGACCTCAGCATTACGGACACTTCCTATGCCGACTTCAACCTTGACGGCTCCATGGATTGCCTGCTCTGCCTCAACGACGGCACGGACTACGGCAATTACGGCCTGCTGCTCAACTGCGAGGACGGCGTCACCTACGGCTACTTTATCTACTCGATGCGCGCGCCGCAGATTTCCCCGGATGGAACGGTCAGCACCTCCTGGTCGGACAGCGATCCGCACACGACGCTGGAGCGCTTCTTCTTTTCGGGGAAGGATTTCTTTACACTGTATCTGTCGAACTGAATCTGGAGAACGCCATGAAGATTTACGGAACGCTCGGTCCCGCATGCGCTCGGGCCGACATACTGGAGAGCATGCTGCGCCTGGGGATGACGGGACTTCGCCTCAACCTCAGCCACCGCACGCTGGAAGAATCCGCGGTGCAGATCGAGGCGCTGCGGGAGGCGGCACGGCGCGCCGCTGTGCAGCCGGACCTGCTCATCGACCTGCAGGGGCCGGAGCTGCGCGTGGGTGCGCTCAAAGAGCCGCTTGCGCTCAGAGAAGGGGAGAGGATCGCGCTCGACGCGCTGCATCTCCCGCCCGAGATCCGCGAAGTGCTTGCCGCAGGGCAGGAGATCCTGCTCGACGACGGGAAGCTCCTGCTGCGGGCCTGCGATCGGGAGCGGGCCCACGTGCTGCGGGGCGGGCTGCTCCGGAGCCGCAAGAGCGCGGCGTTCCCGGGCCTGGAGCTTTCTCTCCCGGCGCTCACGGAAAGCGACAGAGAAAACCTCGCCCGTGCGCGGCAGTACGGCGTCACCGGTGTGATGCAGCCTTTTGTCCGCTCCGCGGAGGATCTGCAAGCCGTGCGGCAGGCGCTGAAGGAGGCGGGCTGCCCGGAGCTGCGGATCTTTGCCAAGATCGAGAACGCCGCGGGACTGGAAAGACTGCCGGAGCTCATTGCTGCAGCGGATGAGATCGTGATCGCGCGCGGTGATCTCGGCAACGCGATGCCGCTTTGGGAGCTGCCCGGCACGCAGAAGCGCATCGCCGCCGCCTGCCGGCGGGCTGGCCGCGCTTTCATGGTGGTCACGCAGATGCTCGCCTCCATGGAGCACAGCGCAGTACCCACCCGGGCGGAGGTCTCGGACGTCTATAACGCCGTGCTCGACGGCGCGGCCTCCGTGATGCTCACCGGCGAGACTGCGGCAGGGGAGTACCCCGTCGAGGCCATGCGATATTTTGTCAGCACCGTCCGTGCGGCGGAGCGGGATCTGCCCTGAGGGCGGGAAACGCCCGGCGTCGGCAAGCCGCTGAAGCGGATGGATCGTATTGTCAAAACAGGCCACGGCCGCCCCGTACAGGGGCGGCCGTGGCCTCAGCTTGTCAAAAAAGTCCATACCGGACTTTTTTGACTGCGCTTCAGCCGCCGAGCATTTTGCTTGAGGCAAAATGCTTTTACCGGAAAAGCCCGAAATAGCGGGCTTTTCCGGCGGCGGTTTATAGTATTCGAGGCGGGCCTTGCCCCCTCGAGCTCCCCCGCTGCTCTGTCCTCCCGCCTTGCTGCGGGTTCTTTGACAGTCCCAGGCCACGGCGGTCGCTATGCCTTGTATCCGGAAGCGCTGCTGCAGTCCGAAGCGGGAGGCGCGGGCTTTGCCCGCGTCAGTCAAAATCCGAGGGCTCGTAGTAATGATAATAGTGCTCGCCGAACCAGAGCTGCTCCGCCTGCGGCCGCAGGGTCACCTGACGGCCGAAGCGCAGGGAGTAGTAGCGGCTGTAGGTACTCTCATTCCAGTAAAAATAGACGTAGTTGCTGGGGATGGGGAAATAGTCGATCACATCCGCGCCGCGCTCGACCTCGGCGGCGATATCCGCCTCGCGGATCGTGCGCATGCGGTTGACGTCCGCGAAATGCACCGCCATCGCGGCGACGGCGAGACAGCAGAGCAGCGCGAGCGCGCGCCGCAGCCTGTCGGGCTCCAGCAGACCGGCGATGGGCTGCTCCATGACCAGATCCAGCTCGACCACCGCCGCCGCGCAGAGCAGCGCGTAGGGGTGCAGCAGCACCCGGTATCCCACGGGCTCTACGAAGAGCAGCGGGAAGATCGTGATGAGGCAGAGCGCGAGCAGGAGATCCGCCAGGGCAAGGCGCAGCCGTTTTGCCGGTGCGGCAGTTCGGCGCAGCAGTGTGATCGCGCCACAGCCGAGGCCGATGAATTCCGCGCCCAGGAGCAGCAGCCGGATCAGGGATTCAAAGATCGCGAGGCGGCCGTAGTATCCGCTGAAGAGGTCGATCTGCATGAGCAGGAAGACGCAGGCGGGGATCAGCGTGAGCGCGGAGAGGATGCGCAGACGGCGGATCGGGATCGGGCGCTCCGCGCGGCGGAGCAGTTCTGTCTGCAGCGCGGAGAGGATCAGCAGCGCAATGCCGTTTTCCGAGAACATCCCGGCGAGCTTCACGCCGTTTTTGACACAGCCTGCCAGCAGGTAGCGCAGGCCGTTGCCGAGAAAGCTGTTGCGGTAGCCCTCCACAAAGCCGTCGTGCACGAAAAACTCCGGGATCAGCGCCATTGCGGCCGCGCCGAGAAAGGCGCCGGAGAGGAAGAAGGCGACCGGCAGCTGCCGCTTTTTGTCGTCCCGCGAGGCGCGGATCTGGAGCAGGATTGCCAGGATCACGTTCGCGCCTGTGCTGTGCTCGACGAAAAGCTGCATGGCTGCGCCGAAGAGAAAGGCGCCGGCGCAGAGGAGGATAACGCCCCTGCGCTCCTCCGCCACGAGGCGCACGAGCTCCAGCCCGAGCACGGACAGGAGCAGCGGCGGGACATAGTTGCTGAAGCCGGCCGTCCAGACGACAGTCTGCGCGAAGGTCCCGGGGGACATGCCGAGCAGCAGCAGAAGCGTCAGCATGGCGCCGGCGAAATAGCGCCTGACATGCAGCGCATGCGGCAGAAAGAGCACGATCAGCGTGAAGGCCGCCGCCTTCACAAGGATGCGCAGCGCCTGACTGCGCATAAGGAGCAGCACCGTGAGGTTGCCGAGCAGACGCCCGTTGCCGTAGCCGAGCGAAAAGGCGAGCATGGCAGGGAGGGAGGTGGCCTCCGTGTGCGTGATCGTCCAGAAGCCCATGTCGTCGATCTCCAGCGGCGCAGCGAAGCCGATCCAGGCGAACAGCAGAAAAACCGCCAACGCAAGCGAGGCGGCAAGAGTGCGTTTATTCTGGAAAAGTGAGGGCTTCCTGGCCAAAAGCAGCGCCATGACGAGTGCTCCTTTGTATTCTGCTTATCGGGGCTGCGCCATTCTACCATGTTCACAGGACAACGTCAAGGGAGGGCCTCAGCGCTTCTTGCGGAAAAACGTGAATACTCTGTAAAAGCGAGGGCTTTTTTGCCAAAAGCAGCGCCATGACGAGAGTTCCTTTGTGTTCTGCTTATCCGGGCTGCGCGGTTCTGTCCCGTCCATAGCGAAGCGTCAAGGAGACATCAGCGCTTCTCGCGGAAAAACGCGCGCAGCAGCGCAGCGCTCTCTTCGGCGAGAACGCCGCCATAGACCCGGGGGTGGTGACCGTAGCGCTCGAAAAAGAGGTCTACCACACTGCCGCAGGAGCCGAACTCCGGCTCCCGCGCGCCGTAGACGACGGTGGAGAGGCGGCTGTTGATGATCGCGCCGGTGCACATCGGGCAGGGCTCGAGCGTCACGACGAGCGTGCAGCCGTCCAGCCGCCAGTCGCCCCTTGCGCGGCAGGCCTCGCGGATCGCCTCGATCTCGGCATGTGCGGTGGCGTCCGCCATCTCCTCGCGGCGGTTGCGCCCTCTGCCGATCACAGCGCCCTCCGCGTCCAGAACGACGCATCCGACCGGCACGTCCCCGGCCAGGGCCGCGTCCTGCGCGAGCGCGAGCGCATCTCGCATATTGTTTTCATATTCCATATCGGCACCTCCGACACGGCGCGCGAAGTCGGCCGCGTCTGCGCGTAAAGGAAACGCCCGGTACGGGACGGACCGGGCGAGCAGATTGTAGACATACCGGTGCGGCAAGGCTTCGACTCGCATGGGGGGAATGTGAAGGGGGGATGGGAGTTCCCCCTTCACGTTCAATCCAGGCAAAACAGGGAACTTTTTCGCAAGTTCCCTGTTTTTTCAAGCTGTCGACACTTTGCCGACAGCTTGAAACGCCCGGTACGGGACGTACCGGGCGTGGCGTTTGGGGAAATCAGGCGAGAGCGGCGGTGATGATGGACATCTGGTAGACTTCCTCCGCGTCGCAGCCGCGGGACAGATCGTTGATGGGGGCGTTGAGACCCTGCAGGATGGGGCCGTATGCGGCATAGCCGCCCAGACGCTGGGCGATCTTGTAGCCGATGTTGCCGGACTGGATCTCCGGGAAGATGAACGTGTTGGCATAGCCGGCGACCTTGCTGCCGGGGAACTTGAGCTGGCCGACGACAGGGGAGACGGCGGCGTCGAACTGCATCTCACCGTCGAGATCGAGCTCGGGAGCCATTTCCTTGGCGATGGCGGTGGCGTTGCGCACGAGATCGACGTTCGCGCCCTTGCCGGAGCCCTTGGTGGAGTAGCTCAGCATGGCGACCTTGGGATCCATGCCGAAGACCTTGGCGGTCTTGGCGGTGGCTACGGCGACTTCCGCCAGCTGCTGCGCGGCGCTCAGCACGACGTTGCCTTCCTTGTCGAGACGATCCTGGTAGTCGATATTGATGGCGCAGTCGCCCATGCAGAGCATCGGAGCGCCTTCTTTGACGAGAATAAAGCAGGAGGAGACGAGGTTCGCGCCCTTGCGGGTCTTGACCAGCTGCAGTGCGGGACGCACGGTGTCGGCGGTGGAGTAGGTGGCGCCGCCCAGAAGCGCGTCGGCCACGCCCATCTTGACGAGCATGGTGCCAAAGTAGTTGCCCTTGAGCAGTGCGCTGCGGCAATCCTCCGCGCTCATCTTGCCCTTGCGCAGAGCGACCATGGTCTCAACCATCTCTTCCATCTTGTCGTAGGTGGCGGGGTCGAGGATCTCGAGACCTTCGATATCAAAGCCGCCCTTTTCGGCCGCGGCCTTCACGACCTCGACATTGCCGACAAGGATCGGGGTGAGGAAGCCGTCCTTCTTCAGGCGGGCAGCGGATTCCAGGATGCGGGCGTCATGTCCCTCGGTGTAAACGATCTTGCGGGGATTGGCTTTCAGAATCTCAATCAGGTTTTCAAACATGTTTTAAGACCTCCGGAAAGTATTTGGGATCAACAGCCATACTTTACCACGCTTCGCCCTGTTTTTCAAGGACAAGCGAAGGAAATTTCCGTTTTTGTAACGGTATGTCAGGTATGATACGAGGCGACGCTCCCGGATATGGGCGGCGCGGAGAGCACGGCCTCGAGCGCCTCCTGCGGCGTCGCACAGAGGGAAAAGAGCTCCATGCAGCTCTTCACGAGGAAGCCGCCCTCCACCGCCTTCTCCAGCAGCTTCAGCAGCGGCGCGTAGTAATCGAGCGTGCTCAGCAGGGCAAGGGGCTTGGCGTGCCGGCCGAGCTGCTTGAGCGTCAGCACCTCGAAAAACTCCTCAAAGGTGCCGATGCCGCCGGGCAGCGTGATGAGCGCGTCGCTGAGGGCCACCATCCGCTCCTTGCGCTCGTTCATGGTCTCCGTCCAGATCATTCTCGTGCAGCCGGGGAAAATCACGCCCGGCTCGTCGAAGAAGCGCGGGGTCACGGCGACGATCTCGCCGCCCTTTTCCGCCGCGCCGCGCGCGCAGGCGCCCATGAGCCCGCCAGCGCCGCCGCCGAAGACGAGGCTGTGCCCGCCCTGCGCGAGCAGCCTGCCGAGCTCCTCCGCCGCCGCAAAATACTCCGCGTCCAGATTGTTGCCCGACGCGCCGAAAATACAGATGTTCATAGCGCCCTCCGTTTTTACAGTACTATATAGAAATAATACCACAGGACGGCTTGACGCGGCAAGGTTTTTCCGTTACACTATTTTTTTAGATCAAACTGGAGTTCAAAACATGAAGCGATTTTTAACCATATTGCTGATAGGCTGCCTTGCGCTTTCGCTCTGCGGCTGCGGCGAGGGCCCGGTGCAGAGCGGGCAGGGGAGCGTGCAGATCGTGGCGACTCTTTTCCCGGCCTATGACTTCGCCCGCGAGATCGCCGGCGAGCGCGCGACCGTGACGCTGCTGGTGCCGCCCGGCGCCGAGGCGCACAGCTTCGAGCCCACCGCGCAGGATCTTGTCCGCGTGCAGGAGAGCGATTTGTTCTTCTATAACGGCGGCGAGGGCGAGGCCTGGGTGGAGGAGCTGCTGGAGAGTCAGCAGGAGCTCGAGACCCTCAGCATGCTCGACTGCGTGGACGCGCTCGAGGAGGAAGTGCAGGAGGGGATGCAGCACATTCATGAGGAGCATGAGCACGAGGAGGAGGGCCCGGAGTACGACGAGCATGTCTGGACCTCGCCGCGCAACGCCGCGCGCATCTGCGAGGCGCTCTGCGAAAAGCTCTGCGTCCTTGACCCGGCGGGGGAGAGCGTCTATCGCGGAAATCTCGAGCGCTGCCGCGCCGAGCTCCTCGAGCTGGACGCGTCCTTCCGCGAGCTCGTGGAGAAGGCCCCGCGCCGCACGCTCGTCTTTGCCGACCGCTTTCCCGCGCGCTATTTCGTGGAGGAATACGGCCTGCAGTATTTCGCGGCCTTCCCCGGCTGCGCGGAGGACACCGAGCCCTCTGCCAAAACGGTGGCCTTCCTGATCGACAAGGTGCGCAGCGAGCAGATCCCGGCGGTATTCACGATCGAGTTTTCCAATGAAAAGATGGCGGATGTGATCTGCGAGGATACCGGCTGCGAAAAGCTGAAGTTCCACTCCTGCCATAACGTGAGCCGGGAGGAGCTTGCGGCGGGGGTGAGCTACCTCAGCCTCATGCGCCAAAACCTCGAAAGCCTGAAGGAGGCTCTGTACGGATGATCCTGGAATGTAAAAACCTGCGCTTCGCCTATGACGGCGAGACGGTGCTGGAGGGCGTGGATTTCTCGCTCGACGCAGGGAACTATCTCTGCATCGTGGGCGAGAACGGCTCCGGCAAGTCTACGCTCGTCAAGGGGCTGCTCGGCCTCAAGGCGCCGGACGGCGGCAGTATCCGCTTCGGCGAGGGGCTCAAGCCCTCGGAGATCGGCTATCTGCCGCAGCAGACCCAGCTGCAGCGCGATTTCCCCGCGAGTGTGCGCGAGGTCGTGCTCTCGGGCTGCCTCAACTCCCTTGGCCGCCGCCTGCACTATAACGCCGCCGACCGCGAGCGCGCCTCCATGAACATGGAGCGCATGGGCATCGAGGAGCTGGCGGACAAGAGCTATCAGGAGCTCTCCGGCGGGCAGCAGCAGCGCGTACTGCTCGCGCGCGCCCTCTGCGCCACGAAGAAATTGCTCCTGCTCGACGAGCCGGTGACGGGACTTGACCCCATCGCGACCGGCGAGATGTACAATCTCATCAAGCTCGTCAACCTCTGCGACGGCATCACCGTGATCATGGTCTCGCACGATCTGCACGCCGCAGCCCGCTATGCGACGCATATCCTGCACCTGGGGCAAAAACAGCTCTTCTTCGGCAGCACGGCCGCCTATAAGGAGAGCAGCTTCGCCCGCCGCTTTCTGGGAGGGCACCGTTTATGAACATGATCGTCCGGATGCTCTCTTATCCCTTCATGCAGCGCGCGCTGCTGGTCGGCGTGCTGGTCAGCCTGTGTGCGGCGCTGCTCGGCGTTTCCCTCGTGCTCAAGCGCTACTCCATGATCGGCGACGGGCTGAGCCATGTCGGCTTCGGCGCGCTGGCCGTGGCCTCGGCGGCGAATCTCGCTCCGCTCGCGGTGGCCGTTCCCGTCGTGGTCGTGACGGCGGTCTTCCTGCTTCGTCTCAGCCAGAACAGCCGCATCAAGGGCGACGCCGCCATCGCCATCCTCTCCTCGAGCGCGCTGGCGATCGGCGTGATCACCGTCTCGCTCACCACCGGCATGAACACTGAGGTCTCAAGCTATATGTTCGGCAGCATCCTCTCCCTCAGCCGCTCGGACACGCTGCTCTCCGTCGTGCTGTCGCTCGCGGTGCTGCTGCTCTTCGTGCTCTTTTATCCGCGGCTCTTCGCCGTGACCTTTGACGAGACCTTTGCCCGCGCCACCGGCACGAGAGCGGAGCTCTTCAACATGCTCCTCGCGGTGCTCACGGCCGTGACGGTCGTGCTCGGCATGCGCATGATGGGCGCGCTGCTCATCTCCAGCCTCATCATTTTCCCGGCGCTCTCGGCGATGCGCGTGTGCCGGAGCTTCCGCAGCGTGGTTATCACGGCTGCGGCGCTCTCCGTCTGCTGCTTCCTTGTCGGCACCTCCTTCTCCTTCTTCCTGGAGACGCCCACAGGCGCGAGCATCGTGCTTGCAAATCTCCTGGTTTTCGCCATCTGCGCCATCATCGGCAAAAAATGACGTGCCGTTCCCTTTCCGCTCTCTTTCTGACTGGGAGGCGGACATGCCATCGCGGCCGTCAGCACAGGCTTCCCGCCCGGAACGGCGAAGGGGACAGAAGCTCCTCTTCGCCGTTCCGTCTTTTTTGCAAAAGAATTAGCACTCGAAGACCGAAAGTGCTAAAATTCATATTCTGTTCATAATATACTGCGGATTTGTTAACATTTGCATGGTACTTTATATACGAAATGAAGCGAGAGACATAAAACGTCTCCACAAAAATAATGTGTATACTAATAATGGAGGTTGTTACCATGTTTGAAATGATTCCGTTTGCTCATCGTGTTTCTTTTGCCGATCCGTTCCGCGCGTTTGACGATATGCAGCGCAGCTTCTTCTCCGATCAGCCCACGCTCGGCTTCCGTACCGACGTCATCGACACAGGCGAAGCCTATAAGCTCGTCTCCGAGCTGCCCGGCTTTAAGAAGGAGGACATCAACATCGACATTGAGAACGACGTTCTGACCATCAGCGTCGAGCGCAAGCAGGATGAGGAGGACAAGCAGCTCAACTATATCAAGCGCGAGCGCGTGTACGGCAGCTTCTCCCGCAGCTTTGACGTCTCCGGCGTTGAGGTCAACGACATCAAGGCTTCTTATGCCGACGGCATCCTGACCCTGATCATGCCCAAGAAGGCCGAGCTCAAGCCCGTCAGCCGCAAGCTCGCCATCGAGTAAGCAGCGAGCGGAGTATCCACGCATAAGTACAAAACGCCCTCCCTGCATCGGCAGGGAGGGCGTTTCAGCTTGTCAAGGCAAAGGCCTTGCAAAGCGTCCCGCTCCGTGTTAGGATTTATAATGACTATAAGATGGCGAAAAGCCAAAAAGCTTTTCGCC
>DFGE01000028.1:0-13711 GCA_002371675.1 Clostridiales bacterium UBA3758 | reverse complement strand
GCTTTTCGCCGCGCGGCTTTGCCGCGCAGCCAAACAGCATAGCTGTTTGGCCATATATTCATTTCAATGAGCATCGGGCGAATGACCCTTTTGGTCATTCGCTGCCAAACTTATCGTTTGGCAGCGAAATCAATCGAACCCTCGATTGATTTCGCCATCCGATGGTCATTATCGTGAGGTGAGACGCATGATCTTTGATACCCACGCCCACTATGATTCCGGCGCCTTCAACGCCGACCGTCTGGAGCTCCTGGCCGGGATGCCCGCCGCCGGCGTCGGCCTGATCGTCGATCCCGGCTGCGACGCGCCGAGCAGCCGCATGGCGCTCGAGCTGGCGGAGCGCTTCGCTTTCGTCTATGCCGCGGTGGGAATCCACCCGGAGGACATCGACAAGTACGATATCGAATCCTACGCCGAGGTCTGCGAGATGGCGCGCCATCCCAAATGCGTGGCCATCGGGGAGATCGGCCTCGATTACTATTGGGACGCGACGCACAAGGACGAGCAAAAGGCGCTGTTTCGGCGGCAGATCGAGCTTGCACTTGAGTTATGTAAACCTGTTATCGTGCATGACCGGGAGGCGCACGCGGACTGTCTCGCCATCGTCACGGACTATCCGGCGCTGTCCGGCGTGTTCCACTGCTATTCCGGCAGCGCCGAGATGGCGAAGGAGCTGCTCAAGCGCGGCTGGTATCTGGGCTTCGACGGCCCGATCACCTATAAGAACGCGCGCAAGGCGCTCGAGGTGCTGGAGATCTGCCCGCCGGAGCGCATCCTCATCGAGACGGACAGTCCCTATCTCAGCCCTGTGCCCATGCGCGGCAAACGCAACGACTCGCGCAACCTCCGCTATGTGATCGAGACCGTTGCGGCTGTCAAGGGTATGCTGCCCGAGGAGGTCGAGCGCCTGACCTTTGAAAACGGCAAGCGTCTCTTCGGAATAGAATAAAAAAAGAAGCCCCCCGGGGGCTTCAAGCTGTCGACAAAGTGTCTACAGCTTGAAAGGCAAAAATGGAAACTTCCGAAAAAGTTTCCATTTTTGCATATATTAAACGTGAAGAGGGGATTACCGTCCCCTCTTCACAATCTCCCCATGCGAAACGAACCATTGCCGCAAGGGTTTGTCTACAGTCTGAAGCCCCGGGGGGCTTCTTATTTTTTTATATCAGCTTCGATATGTCAGCCGTATTGGGCGTAGACGTCGGAGTAGTCGCGGCCCTCGGAATCGGGCTGGAAGGTGCCGTCGAGCTTGCTCAGCGCGCGCTGGTAGGCGTCGCTGCCCTCGGTATAGGGGGTGGGGATGTAGTCGTTGTAATTGTCGCCGGAGTAGCCCTCGTTCACCGGACGGCCGGAGACGCAGCAGGGGATGCGCTTGATGCCGGTGCACTTGAGGCTCCCGTCGGCATTCCGGTGGATAGTCAGCTGCACGATGGCGGTGTCCTTATCCGTGGGGGAGGTGCTGCCGCCGAAGGTCCAGTTGCCCAGCGAATAGAGGATGATGCCGTCGCCGTAGGCCTCGATGGGCTGCAGGCAATGGGTGTGGCTGCCGTAGATGAGATCCGCGCCGGCGTCGATGCAGGCGTGGGCCAGGGTGATTTGCTCGTCGTTGGGGGAGTAGTAGAGCTCCTTGCCCCAGTGGAACATGCAGACGATGTACTCCGCGCCCTGCAGACGCAGAGAAGTGACGGCGGCTACGGCGGCGTCAAGGTCGGGCTTGAGGTGGTTGTAGGCGCAGTAGATGCCGATCTTGAGGCCGCTGCGCGTCTCGATGATCTGCGCCTCGCCCTCCTTGCCGTAGGGCAGGCCGGCGGCCTCGAGTGCGGCGTAGGTGTCAAGGACGCCCTGCTCGCCGAAGTCCTCCATGTGGTTGTTGGCAGTGGTCACGAAGTCCACTCCGCCCTGCGTCAGGATCTGCGCGTAGGCGGTGGGAGCCAGGAAGAAATACTGCTCCATGGACTGCAGCTTTTTGTCCGAGAGCGTGCACTCGAGGTTGGAGAGCGTAAGCTCGTCGTCGGCAAAATACTGGGCGGTGGCGGAGAAGGGCTTGGCATAATCGTCTCCGATCCGCCCGCGGTAGGACGCGGCGAAGGAGGCGAACTGGTGGGAGGCCAGCGTACAGTCCCCAATGCAGGAGATCACATAGTCGCGCTCCTCGAAGACGGGCGCGGACTCCTCGGCGGGGGCGGGCGCAGGGGAGAGGGTCGGCAGGGCGACCTCGAGCTCCCGGAGCGTCGCGCGTTTGACGGTCAGGACGCCCAGGACAAGGATCAGCACCGCCAGCACGGCGGTGGGCAGCAGCTTTGTTTTTTTCATTCGCTTTGATACCTCGCAAAAGAATGCGGGGCTATTATACCCGACCGCGCGCCGGAATGCAAGTGCTACCGCGCCGTGTGCTGATCTTCCACGATCGCCGCGGCCAGCATGGAGACCAGCAGCAGCGCCTGGCAGCTCTCGTTGAGCGCGTGCGCGCGTATGTAGAGTATCCGGCTTCCGACGGGGTCGGCGCGCCAAGCGGCGAGCAGGAGCAGCGCCGCCGCCAGCAGCAGACAGCCGATCCGCAGACTTGCGAGCGTGATGCGCCAGGCGGCGGGGCACATGGCGAGCATGCGCCGGAATATCTTCTTCACAGGCATCCGAGCCTCTCTCCCTTTTCTGCCCGGGCGGGATGTGTGCCCGGTTATTCCGATCAAGAGTATAAATGTTGCGGCTGCATACGACAAGGAACAAAGTTTTCCAAATGTATCTTTACGCATATCGAAATCGGAACAGGATTGACAAAAGGAGAGCACAAGCGTACAATGTTCATATAATAAGGGGAAGAATATGCTTCTTTTTCCAAATGCCGGAATGGAGAGGCTTCCTTGTACCCTTCCGGCTCCCGCAGCAGGACGCTTTCAGCGCCGTGATTAGACGCTTTTGCCAAGTCTGTCAGGCAGCGCCGGAAAACTTTTGTGAATTGTTTCCTGCGGAAATAATGAAATAATTATTGAATATTTTGCCAACTTTCTGTATAATAAATAAAATCCCGCCAGCGCTGTGAGCAAAAGCAGCGCCTGACCCGGCGGATATTTATTCGGGCCTGCGGTATATCCTTCCGGGGAAGGAGAGTGGCGGAGGATGAAAAAGCGAACCGGACTGATCCCATGCCTCCTGCTTGCCGCCTGCCTGCTCCTTGCCGGCTGCGGAGCGGCTCCCGCCGCGGACAGCGCAGAGCCCGAGGCGGCGCGGCCCTCGCCGGACGCCGCCGTGCAAAGCCCCGCCCCCACGGTAGAGCCGGAGAACGGGGCAGAGAGAGCGGAGGAGAGCGAATTGGACCCCAACAAGCTGAAAAACCCCAGCGTCCGCGTGTCAATCGCCCTGGAGAAGAACGCCGAGCCCGACGCCGTGATCGCCGCCATCGAGGAGGCACTGGGTCATGAGCTGGACGTCGTGTGGCGCATCAAGACCGGAAATGTGCTCGCCGTGAATCTCCCGGAGAAGGAGATCCCGGTCGTGCGGCTGGTCGAGGGCGTGCGCAGCGTGAGCAAGGATACCGTCAACGAGCTGCAGCCCGGAGCCGCCTCCACCCCAAGCGCGACAGCCTGAGCGGCTGCGGATATTATTATAATGTATATAAAGTGGCAACACCTTATATAGAATCTTATCAAGGAGGAAAGAAGCATGAGTAGGACCTGGAAACGTTTCCTGTCCTTGCTGATGGCGGCGACGCTGCTGCTGTCTCTCGGCGTGTCCGGCTTTGCAGCCAATGACAATGCCGCTGAGCCTGCAGAGGCGGAACAGGCCTTCAGCAGCGCTGTCGAACTGCCTTTCCAACAGGTCGACAACGACACCGTCCCCCAAGACTTCCCGCTCGCCAATCCCGCTGAGCTGGAAGAAGAACCCCTCTACGCTGACGATGACATCGTCCGCGTGTCCATCGTGCTCAACGATGCATCCGCTCTTGACGCGGGTTACGCACCTGCGAGCGCAGCGGGCTACCGCAACGGGCTGAAAGCCCAGCAGAATGCCCTTGCCAACAAGATCTCCGCGGAGGTTCTGGACGGCGCCGAGCTCGACGTTGTCTGGAATATCACGCTGGCCGGCAACATGATGTCCGCCAACGTGCCCTACGGGAAGATCGAAGCCATCCGGAACGTCATCGGCGTCAGGGATGTCGTTCTCGAGACCCTCTACCTCCCCTGCGAGGATGAGGTTGAGAACGCCTCCGCCAGCGAGATGTCCGGCGCGAAGGCCGCCTGGCTGCTGGGTTACACCGGCGCGGGCAGCAAGATCGCCGTCATCGACACCGGCCTGGACACCGACCACCAGTCCTTCGACGCGGCTGCTTTCCAGTATGCCATCGACGAGGTGAACGCTGAGCGCGCCGAGACCGGCGAAGCGGCGATCGTCCTCATGACGGAGAACGACGTCGGGGCTGTTTGGGATCAGCTGAACATCGCCGGCCGCCTCGGCTCCGCCGACGGCGTCTACCGCGATGCGAAGGTCCCCTTCGCCGCCAACTATGTTGACAGCGATCTGGACGTCACCCACGACAATGACACCCAGGGCGAGCACGGCTCCCACGTCGCCGGCATCGCGGCCGCCAACAGGTACATCCCCGTGGACGGCGGCTTCGAGAAGGCCCTCAATATGAGCTCCGTGCTGACGCAGGGCGAAGCTCCCGACGCGCAGCTGATGATCATGAAGGTCTTCGGCAAGGGCGGCGGCGCTTATGACTCTGACTACATGGTCGCCATCGAGGACGCCATGGTCATGGGCGCGGACGCCATCAACCTGTCCCTGGGCTCCGGCAGCGCAGGCTTCCTCACCCCCAGCGACACTTACCTTGAGATCCTCGAGAACCTGAAGGAAAACAACTCCGTCGTCTCCATCTCCGCCGGCAACAACTACTACTGGGCGGAGCAGACCCCGTACGGCTACCTCTACGAGGACGACATCAACTTCCACACCGGCGGCTCTCCCGGCACCTATGCCAACGCTTTCACCGTCGCCTCTGTGGACAACAAGGGCATGACCGGCGCTCCGATCGTTCTCTCCGACGGCTCGAACGTCTTCTTCATGGAGAACAACGAGTACGGCAATGCTCCTCTGAGCACCCTTGTCGGCGAGCAGGAGTACATCTTCATCGACGGCTACGGCACCGATGAGGACTTTGCCGCTCTCGCTTCCGTCCTGGCCGGCAAGATCGCCATCTGCTCCCGCGGCTCCACCTCCTTCTATCAGAAGGCCAACGCCGCCGTTGCAAACGGCGCTATCGGCGTTATCATCTACAACAACCAGGCCGGCAGCATCGGTCTGAACCTGACCGGTTACCTCTACCATGCTCCTGTCGTCTCCATCACGCGTGCCGAAGGCGCGCTGATCAAGTCCCTCTCCGAAGAGAAGACGCTGGGCGACGCCACCTACTACACCGGCAAGTTCACGATCACCGATGAGACCAACCTCGTCAACACCGGCATCGGCACTGAGCCCGCCTTCTACACCATGAGCGACTTCAGCTCCTGGGGCGGCAACGGCGGCCTGACCATGAAGCCCGAAATCACCGCGCCCGGCGGCAACATCTGGTCCGTCAACGGCGCTGTGCCCGGCGGCAAGGCCTATGAGATCATGTCCGGTACCTCCATGGCCGCTCCCCAGATCGCCGGCCTCACCGCTGTTCTCAAGCAGTACATCCGCGACAATAACCTCGTTGAAAAGCTCGGCCAGAACGAGCGCTTCATCGCGCAGAGCCTGCTGATGTCCACGGCTGTCCCCGTGCTCGACTCTGCGACCGGCGGTTATTACTACTCCATCCTCAAGCAGGGCGCCGGCCTCGCTGACGTGAACAACGCCATCACCGCCCGCGCGCTGATCCAGATCCTCTCCGTTCCCGAGACCGCCCCCGCCTCCGCTGCCGAATCCATTGCCGACGGCAAGGTCAAGGTCGAGGTCGGCGAAGTGAAGGACGGCTCCTTCAGCACCAGCTTCTCCGTCACCAACTTCTCCGAAGAGGATATGTCCCTGTATCTCAACGGCGACTTCTTCAGCCAGTACTGCATGCAGGGCTTCCGCACCAATTATGCGCTGCCCATTCCCGCCGCCATCCTCTGGGCGGTGAACGGCGAAGCCTATGCGCCCGCCAGCCTCGCGCTGGACTTCAACGGCGACGGCGTCTCCAACAGTGTGGACGCCCAGACCCTGCTGAACTGGTGCGCAGACGAAACCACCGAGATCTACAATCTCGAGTACGCTGACCTCGACGGCGACGGCAACGTTGACACCGCCGACGCCAAGCTCGCCTTTGAGGAACTCAACGGCGCGGCTGTCGAGCTCGCCGCCGGCGAGACCGCCGTCATCGCTGCCACGGTCTACTACGACATGTCCGACTATGAGGACGTAAACGGCAACTACATCGAGGGCTACCTCTTCGTCCGCGAGGGCGACACCAATGACGGCGCCCTGGGCGTGGAGCACTCCATCCCCGTTTTCGGCTATCACGGCAGCATCACCGACGCCAACATGTTCGACCGCGGCTCTGTCCTCGAGTACTCGTACGGCTTCGGCGACGGCGCCGAGGATGCGGGCATTGTTCCGTACCTCTATGTGGCCAACGGCCAGAACGAGATGATCGAAGGCTTCCTCGTGAAGTATGCCAACGAATCCACTCCCTACATCTTTGGCGGCAACCCGCTGATCTCCGACGAGACCTACATGCCCGAGCGCAACGCCATCAACGGCGAGAACGGCGATATGCTCTATGGCGTTCAGTTCTCCCTGATCCGCAACGCGGGCAACAGCCGCTTCTACGCGGTTGACAAGTACGGCCGCACGGCGGTCGGCTCCGAGTTCGAGCTCGGCCCCATCACCGCCGCCTACTACAACCGCAACCAGGCCACCTGGGCGAACACCGCCACCACCGGCAAGGTGAATTTCATCCCCAGACATGTCAAGGAAGGCACTTCGCTGAACTTCATGTTCCAGGCCGTTCCCGAGTACTACGTCGCGCCCGACGGCACGACCGACTGGGAGGCTGCCGGCGATGGCGCGACGCTGACGGTCCCTGCGGTCATCGACAATACCGCGCCTGACATCGTCAAGGTCGAGCGCCTCACCACCGAGGCGGAGCCGGTTGAGCCCGACGAGGGCGAGACCGAAGCCGATACCGAGACCGGCGCTGCCTCCGACACCCTCATGGTCACCGTGCACGACAACCAGTATGTCGCGGCCGTCCTCCTGCGCAACGACAAAGGCGATCTCATCAGCTACTCCGGCGCCGTGCAGGATACCATCCGCGGCAAGGAAGTCTACTACAGCTTCGACCTCGCGCAGCTCTTTGCCGATTCCGAGGAAGGCGTGTATCCGTACCTGATGGTTCAGGTCTACGACTACGCCATGAACCTCTCCACCTGGAAGATCAACCTCGAGGAGGACGTCTCCGTGGCTGAGGTCGAGTCCGTCACGGTCACGCCCGCCGAGGCCACCGTCATCGGCACCGGCACGGTCCAGCTCTCCGCTGACGTGCGCCCCTGGGGCATTGACGACACCGTGTTCTGGTCCTCCAGCGACGAGTCCGTCGCCACGGTCGATGACAACGGCGTTGTCAGAGGCGTCGCCGAAGGCACCGTCACCATCACCGCTGTCTCCGCGCTGAACGAGGAGGTCTACGGCAGCAGCGAGATCACCGTCAAGTTCATCGAGAAGGAACTCAACGGCATCGTTTGGGATGAAAACGGCGAAGTCTTCTTCTCCGACTTCAACCTCAAGACCCTGCCCGCCTACACCAAGCTCTCCGAGAACATGCGTCTCCCGCTCGCCGGCACCGCTTACGGCGCTGACGGCACGCTCTACGTCTCCAGCTTCGATTCCCAGGATTGGGTCTCCACGCTCTACACCGTCGATGAAGAGACCTTCGAGCTGACGGAGATCGGCCCCTCTGAAATCGGCTACATGGACATCTGCTCCGCGCCGAGCCTGGGCGACAACATCCTGATGGCCGTCTACGGCCCGTATCTCGTCATCGTCGACGCAAGCACGGGCGATTACATCGGCTATATGGATCTGAGCAGCTACACCAACGGCAACAGCCTGATCGGTATCGCCTACGAGGAGCAGTACTATCATCCCTCCTACGGCAACACTGACTGGGTGTGGCTCGTTGACACGGCCGGCAACCTGTACCAGACCGGCGTTCTGCCCTACAACGGCAGCTACAGCCGCTTCAACGTGAGCACGGTCGGCAACCTCGGCTTCTCCAGCGACACCGACTACTTCTCCTCCCTGTACTACGACGGCGTCAGCCTCTACTGGAGCCGCTTCAACGCGAACGCGCAGGATATCATCATGGTCGACGATATCTACAACGACGGCTCCGTCTACCAGGCCGGCTTCTTCGCCGATAACGTCTGGCCCGCGGCCGGCCTCTATGAGAGCGGCATCAACCCGGCCACCGGCTTTACGGAGATCGGCGCAGACCATGCTGCCGAGCAGATCGACAGCTCCGCCGAGTTCCTCACCCACATTGAGCCTCTGGTGGATCGCAGCGTCGAAGAGTCCGTCCCTGTCGAAGAGCCCATCGAGGAGCCCGTCGCTCCCGAGGCCCCCGTTGAGACCGAAGAGCCCGCCGGGAACGTCGGCGGCCTGACCGGCATCAAGGATCTGGGCGGCGACGCTGACGTTGAGAAGATCGACACCGAGGTCACCGTCTATATCAAGGCCGACGAGCTGACCAACAACGGCAAGATCGTCATCGACTACGATCCCGCCACCGCGACGCTGCTCTCCGTCCTCCCCTCCGTGCAGTACAAGGGCGTTCTGGATCAGACCGAGCGTCTCGGCCACTATGTCCTGGCCTACGTGGATCTTGACGGCATCAAGGCCGACGGCGTCATCCTGACGCTCAAGTTTGCCGAGGGCAGCACCGGCACCGTCTCCATCACGACCGAGGAGCTCAACTCTGAGGACGAGATGGGCAAGGAAGAGCTCGTCTTCCTCGGCAGCACCGAGGTCGCGCTCGATCACGAGCACGTCTGGGGCGAGCCTGTCTGGACCTGGTACACCGACGGCGAGACGCCTACTGCCACCGCCACCTTCAAGTGCGAGGAGGACGGCGCGAGCCGCACCCTCGAGGCGGTCATCACCTTGGAGACCACGCCCGCAACCTGCGAGGAGGGCGGCGAGAACGTCTTCACCGCCACGGTCGAATTCAACGGCGAGACCTTCACCGACACCTACACCGTTGAGCTCGAGGCGCTTGGCCACGATTGGGGCGAGCCGACCTGGGAGTGGGACGGCACTGCCGCTGCGACGGCTACCTTCGTCTGCAAGCGCGACAGCGAGCATGTCGAGGCGATCGAAGCGGAGCTCAGCCACGAGTTCGCCGACGGCGCGCTGCTCTACACCGCCACCGTCGAGTTCGAGGGCGAGACCTACACCGACACCAAGACTGCTCCGATCCCCGTTCAGGTCAAGAGCACGTCCATGGACGTGGGTGAGAAGTTCACGCTCAACCTCTACCTCGCGCTCAGCGACGAGCTGCTGGCTGACGAGAACGCCACGCTCACGCTCAACGACGTGACCTACAAGCTCTCCGAGGGCCACGAGAGAGTCTCCCGCGGCGAAACGATGTACGGCTTCCGCTACAGCCTCGCGCCCAAGACCTTCAATGACGAGATCGTTGCCCGCGTGTTTGACGGTAAGGGCAATGCAGTGGTCATCCTGGATCGTGACAACAACGACGTCACCGAGACTGGCTATGTCTACACCGCGCAGCAGTACATTGACAAGGCTCTGGCAACTTATACCGAGGGCGACCTCAGGAACCTCTTCGAGGCCCTGAACGACTTCGGCAGCTATGCCCAGACCTACTTCAAGTACAATACGGAGAACATTGCCGAAACGCTCTGCGATCTGAGCGTCGTCTCCGCCGATGAGCTCGCTGATTACCAGCCTGTTATTCAGATCATCGATGAGAGCAAGCTCAGCTATGGCGGAACCACGCTCGTGCTGGATGACAGCATCATTGTCCGCCAGTATGTGAAGCTCGCCGAAGGCGTTGCCGCCGAGGATCTTGTCTTCACCGTCAACGGCGAGGAAGTCACGCCCGCCCTCAAGGCCGGCAGATACTACGTCCAGACCGGCAATATCTCGGCTGTGGAATTCGATACGCCTGTTGTTTTCCAGATTCTTGACAAGGACGGAAACGTGCTGTATAATTCCGAATATAGCGTATTCAGTTATGTTAATTCCGCCCTGAACAAGGAAGGCATGAATGAAGACCTGCTGAATCTGCTCAAGGCCATGGTTCTCTACAACCAGTCCGCCAAGGCCTACTTCGGATAAGCGAGGAGGAAAAAAGATGAAGTACAATACTCCTGAGGTACGTATCGTTCGGCTCGACAACAGCGATATCATTACGAGCAGCTTCTGCGGCAATGAGCTTCCCGATCTGAGTATCGGCGATTTTGACGATATTCTCCGCGGAGATTTCGGCCGCTGATCAGCGATGAAATCCAAGACCCTCTGGATCCTGTTGGCTCTCGTGGTGATTGCGGCGGCGCTTGTGCTCCTGCTGCACACCACGGGGCTGATCGGAAAAAGTGAACCCGCTGTTTCTCCCGCTGAACAGGCAGAGACCTCCGACAAAGCTCCTGAGGCGACCGTCAAGCCGAGCCCGACGCCGACGCCGGAGCCGACGGTGGACCCTGAGCTGCCTGTCGTCGAAGAGGAAGCGGTCGAACAGGCTGAGCCCGGTTCTGTTCCCGCCGTGACGCCGTATCCCGCCGAGGAAGGCGATCCGGACGAGAATGAATTGCCGCCCCTGCCCTGAAAACCTACCCAAAAGCTGCACCCTCCCGGAGCGATCCGGGAGGGTGTTTCTCTTGTCTGATGCGAAAAATCGCCTCCCCGACAGCGGGGAGGCGAAAAATTATGTTAACTGATTTCGCGGCGCGGCGGCTTGCCTGAGGCACGAAGGCGGTTTTTCTGAGGCGCGGATCACGCCTCGAGCATGGCGCTCGCGGCCATCATGACGCCCAGCTTGCCGGACTCGTAGGTGAGGCCGCCCTGCATGTACACGGTGTAGGGCTCGCGCATCGGCCCGTCCGCGCTCAGCTCGATGGAGCTGCCCTGAATGAAGGCGCCAGCCGCCATGATGACCGGGCAGTCGTAGCCGGGCATGGGCGCCGGCTCGGGCGTGACATAGGAATCCACCGGCGCGCCGGCCTGGATGCCGAGGCAGAAGCGCTTCATCTTTTCGGGGTCGTGCAGCTTCACCATCTGGATGATGTCGGAGCGCTCCTCGTCCACCCCGGGGCTGGTCTCGATGCCAAGCTCCTCCATCATGGCCGCGCAGAACACCGCGGTCTTGAGCGCCTGCGCCACGGTGTGCGGCGCGAGGAAGAGCCCCTGGAAAAGCAGGCGGTTGTGCCCCAGCGTCGAGCCGCATTCGCCGCCGATGCCGGGCGTGGTGAGGCGCATGGCCGCCCGCTCGACGAGCTCCCGTTTCCCGGCCACGTAGCCGCCCGTGGGGGCCACGCCGCCGCCCGGGTTCTTGATGAGCGAGCCGGCGATCAGATCCGCGCCCACATCGGTGGGTTCGAGGCGGTCGGTGAATTCGCCGTAGCAGTTATCCACCATGATGTTGGCCTTGGGGTTCACCTCGCGCACAGCCGCGACGATCTGCCCGATCTCCTCCACGCTGAGCGCCTTGCGGTCGGCATAGCCGCGGGAGCGCTGGATCATCACGCCCGTGACAGCGGGATCCTTCGCCGCCTCGCGGATGGCCGCGAGATCCGGCCCGCCGTCGGGCGCGAGGTCGACCTGCGCATAGCCGACGCCGTAGAACTTGAGCGAGCCGAAGGCGTCCCCGCTCAGGCCGATGGCGGTGCGCAGCGTGTCATAGGGCAGACCGGTCGCGGCCAGGACCGTCTCGCCCGGGCGGCAGAGGGCGAACATGGCCGCCGTGAGGGCGTGGGTGCCGTTGACGAAGCCGATGCGGACGAGCGCCGCCTCCGCGCCGAAGATGCGCGCGTAGAGCCGGTCGAGCGTCTCACGGCCAAGATCGTCGTAGCCGTAGCCGGTGGTCCCGGCAAAGCAGCTGTCCGACACGTGCATTTCCTGAAAGGCCGCCATGACCTTTGCGCTGTTCTCCAGCGCCATGCGGTCGATCGCGGCGAAACGGCTGCGGCAGCGCGCCTCGGCGCGCGCGGCCAGCTCGTAGATTTCCGGTCTGATATCTGTGATTTTCATTGCTTTCGCTCCATCGTCTGTTTTGCATGTCGTGGCGCCAGCGGCACCGTGCAGCTTGTTCAGTATACTGCGCCGGGGCCTGGCTTGCAAGAAAATCTTGTTGA
This sequence comes from Clostridiales bacterium UBA3758, assembly GCA_002371675.1. GTDB lineage: Bacteria > Bacillota > Clostridia > Oscillospirales > Oscillospiraceae > Limivicinus. Next base: position 1,382 of record DFGE01000028.1, on the reverse strand, counting down.
CTTCGCGGCGCGGAGTGGTTACAATACGCACGTGAGTCAGCCGAACGATCGCGGGCACAGGGCGAAAGCCCGTGCATGAGGAAAGTCCGGGCTCCACAGGGCAAGGATAACGGGTAACACCCGCCAGGGGCGACCCTCGGACAAGTGCAACAGAAATAGACTACCCCGGCTTCCGGGGAAAAGGTGGAAAGGTGAGGTAAGAGCTCACCCGCCGCGTGGAGACACGTTGGTGCTGTAAACTCTATCCGGAGCAACACCGTGGGAGAGCGTGAGGCCGGCCCGGCCGCTCTCGGGAGGTGGCTTGAGCCTGTCGGCAACGGCAGGCCTAGATAGATGATCGTTCTCGACAGAACCCGGCTTACAGGCTGACTCATATTAAATAAGCCAGACGCCTTTGGCGTCTGGCTTCAGTCTGTAGACAACCCTTCGCCCATGCGGCAAAGCTTGGACTCGCATGGGGGGATTGTGAAGGGGGGAGGGTATGCCCCCCTTCACGTTCAATCCATGCCAAAATGGGAACTTTTTCTGAAGTTCCCATTTTGGCGCTTCAAGCTGTCGACACTTTGTCGACAGCTTGAAGCCAGACGCCATTGGCGTCTGGCTTTTGCTGTTGACCTTTGCGTCTGTCAGAAATTGACGCTGCGGGCGGGCGTCGCGGCGTGCTCGCGCTCCTCGATCATCCTGTCGATCCAGGCGACGGGACGCGGATCGGGCATGGCGCCGAAGTAGCCGCCGAGGCAGAGCTGCCCGAGGAAGAAGAAGAGGGCGGGGGCGAGCGTGTTGACCAAACTGCGCAGGATGGGGGAGAGCTGCTGCGGAAGACCGGCAAAGCCGTCCGGCATCACATAGGGCGCGAGCGCGGTGCCCAGGGCGCCGACGAGACCGAGGATGGCCGCAGTGACGACGAAGCCCTTGCCGGTGCGGTTCTTCGCAAAGAGGCCGACGGCGAAAAGCAGCGCGGAGAAGACATACAGCGTGTCCGCCGCGTAGACGAAGGCGCGGGAGGCCGTGTCGAGCAGGGCAAGCGCGGAATCCGCAAGCAGGGCGGGGGCAAGAGCGGCAGCGGCAAGACCGGTGCGCAGAAGCTGGATCGCGCCGGCGGCGGAGAAGCCCCTGACCAGCACGGAAATCCCAAGCAGGAGGAGCAGCAGCGCGCTGAGACAGGCGTTCCAGCTGTCGAGCAGGAGGCCAGGCAGAGCCTGCGGCTCGCCGCCGCGCAGCGGCAGAGCGCCCAGCACAAAGATAAGCGCCGAGATCCCGAAGCTCAGCAGGAACAGCACGCCTGCGAGAATACGCAGAGATTTTTTGTTTTCCATAATTGACACCTCAGCAAAAGAGATCTGTCCCGTCTGCGGCAGCGTAGCCTGATGGCGCCAATTCGA
>DFGE01000024.1 GCA_002371675.1 Clostridiales bacterium UBA3758 | reverse complement strand
GCGAGTGGTTTTCTGCATACAAGAAGGGCGATCCCGTTTATCACACGGGATCGCCCTTCTGGCTGTTTGTATTGCTTTACTGACGCTCGGATCAGCCCGCGTCGCCCTGCATGGGGACGAAAATCTGCTCGGCGACGGCCAGCGGGTCGAGGCCGTTGAGATCCGCGCCGACGGCGCTGAGGGAGTACATGAGGCCGGGCGCGGCGTCAAACCAGAGGACTGCCATCACGTCGTCCTCGGTCTCGCTGATGTAGGACATGCTCTGCGCGTCGCAATAGCCGACCTTGCAGTCGTCAAGCTTCGCGGTCCAATCATAGTACATGCCGGAAATGTCCTCAAATTCCGCGGAGGGCTTGATGCGGGCGACGAACTCGGTGCCGTCCAACGAAAAGCGCATCTCGGCAAGCTCATCGTTGATCGTGGAATAGCGGAGATCCTCCGCGCCTTCCGGGATGCCGAACTCCACGCCGAGCGTCTGCATGATCCCCTCCGCGTCCGTCTCCTTGACGGGGTTCGGGAGATTCGCCTCGCCGGACTCTGCGGCGGGCTGCTCGGCAGGCTTTTCAGCTGCGGGGGCCTTGCCGCAGGCGGTGAACAGCACCAGCATCAGTGCGAGAACGCAGAAAATGGCTGTGATTCTTTTCATATGTGCATACTTCCTTCCTTTTGAAGTCAAGACTGTTGTACCACATTTTTCCGGGATATTCAATCGAATACGGCAGATTTAATTTTGTTCTGTACGAACTTCTTTTGCTTAGCGCTTATTATACCTTTCTTTCAACCGGCTACCCTTGCAAGCAAATCAAGGCTTGCAGAAGTAGTTTCCAGCATTTCACTCATGTAAGAATCCATAAACTCCCAATCAGGACTTCCATCCATCGCAACGGGAAGCATGATTTCAGCTACTTTCATATCATCTTGTATCCACTTGTTTTTATAAACGTGACTTCCGCCCACAGCTTTGATTATTTTTATGTTATCTTACCGCTCCCCCTGTTAAGCCCTCTTTTGAACGGGCAGTCGTAAATCCTGATTTAGAAACAAACTGTGAACATTTGCTTTTTCGGTTATCACAGTACATACATAAAAGCCCGAATAGATTTTTCTGCTCAGACTTTTGTAATCGACGGTACTATGCCGCTGAATCTGCAGAGTCATTTGTGAGGATGCGCACTTCTCCCGCACTCCCTGCGAAAGACCGACCAGCAGCTCCGGGAGCACCACTTTTGTAGCTCCGTTTTTATCAAAAAAACTGTCCTTTTTCCCCAAAAACGATCTATTCTTGTATTGACAGCAGAGCTTGCCTTGTTATAATTAATTTGGGTTGTTATACCTGTATCAAATCATCGGTTTTCGCCATAACAATATAAAAAAAGGAGGGTACCATGAGAAACGGAAAGAAATGGATATCATTGCTGCTGATCGCGGTAATGGCGCTCATGCTCATGCCCACGACGGCCTATGCCTACCCGCCGGACGACGACACGCCCACCCACAGGCACAACTGGGCAGTCACCTACCAGCGGGAGTCCACCTGTGATGAGGCGGGCGTCACCACCTGGACCTGCTCCCTCTGCGGCAAGGAGTATACGGAGTACCCCCCCGCCCTGGGCCACGACTGGGATGATGGCGTGGTGACCACAGAGCCGTATGGCTTTACACCGGGCGTCATCACCTACACCTGCAGGCGGGACTCCTCCCACACCCGCACGGAGGAGCTTGAGGGCTTGGCCGTTGTGTTCGATTGGCTCCACGGTGTGGACTTTTCGAGCATGACCACCCATGACCTGCCCCCGCTCGTCATTACCGAGCAGCCCCAGGGCGGCGCCGTCATCCGCGGCGGCGGTGAGACCCACACCATGCACGTGACGGCGTCCGGCGGCACGGGAGAATACTTCTACGAATGGCACGCCGCGTCCCAGGACCTGGGCAAGTCAGAACAATACAATGATATGCTCAAGCAGCTTTTTGGCTTCCTGGGCGTGACCCCGGAGCAGATCGACGAGATCCTGGATACATCCTACTCCGACACCGACACCTGCACCGTGGATCTGGGCGGACAGGACTATTACTGCGTCGTCAGCGACAGCGCTGGCAACTCCGTCTCGTCCGAGTACGCGCGGGTCGGTTACAAGCTGCGCATCGTCCAGCAGCCCAGGAACGTCAACTGGAACACGGAGCTGGACGAGGACACGCAGGCCGTCTATCTGGAATGCAAGGCGGCGGACGGCTCCGGCGAATACAACTATGAGTGGTTTCGGGACGGCGATTACAGCGTTCCCTACGACATCGGCGCGAGCATCAGCGTGACGGACCTGGGGACCTACGTCTGCCGGGTGACGGACACGGTGACGGGCGACACCGTCACCAGCGACGAAGCCGTCGTCTACGAGGCCGAGCCCTTCAAGATCCAGGGCGTCAACGCCTTCAACCCCATGTGGCCCGAGGAGGAAGCGGAGCTTGCGGCCTGGTGCACGGGCGGCGTCCCGCCCTACGAGGTCTGGTGGGATCATAACGGCACGCCTCTGAACACCCAGCAGGGTGCGGACAAAGAGGGCTGCCCCGCCTTCTATGCCACCAGCACGGCCGGCGGCCTGTATACCGCCCACGCCACAGATTCCATGGGCGCCACAGACGTCTGCGCTGTCGTCCGTTACGACAAGCACCTGAACATCGCCCAGCAGCCCGTGGGCGGCACGATCCCCAAAGACGGGCATACCGAGATCAGCGTCGTCATGGCGGACGGCGAGGCGCCGTATACCTATATGCTCTATCGAAACGGACAGCTTGATGTTCAGTCTACGGAAGACGATACAAGCGGCGCCTTCAATGTCTGGTATCCCGGCAATTACTATTTCCACATCGAGGACAGCGAGGGGCACACGGTGGATTCCGATGTTGTCTATTTCGAGGACGCCGTGTTCCGCATCACTACACAGAGCGAAGAGGAACAGATCACCTCTCCCGGCGGCAGCACCGCCCTGTTCGTGGAAGCGGAGGGTGGTGTGGAGCCCTATACCTATTCCTGGACCTGGACCTCCGGCGACAACACCTATGATCTGGGCCGCAACGCTGACCTGATCCCCGTCTTCGACATCGGGGAGTATACCTGTGTCATCGAGGATGATGCGGGACAGCGGATCACGAGCAAACCCATGCAGGTGACCTACGGGGGCGAGGCGCCCTGGATCGTGGTGCAGCCACAAAGTCAGACGGATCTGACGCTCAATGCGGACGGCACGGTGGACGCGGCCCTGTTCTGCAACGCCATTTCCGGCACCGGCGACAACAGCAATCTCAAATACGTCTGGGAATGGAGAGCGGATCTGTCCGCTTCATCAGGCTGGTATCAGCTAAAAGATCTCGGACAATGGCTGGATGCCACCGCCACAGGGCTCTATCGCTGCCGTGTCGTCGATACCACCACGGGCAAGTATACCTACAGCGACATCGCTGCGGTGGATTCTGAAATCACGATCACAAGAGCGGAAATAGAAAAGAATAACTGGGTCTATTCCGAAGGGTATAATCAGACCGGTTTTTGGATCGATTTGGAAGGCGGAATCGGGCCCTATACGGTGAATGTATACATGGTCGGTCGAGGAGGACATGCAACAACGCTGATCAATACTTTTACCTATCAGGAAAACGAGCTTGGAAGGTGGAGAGGATACATCCCCATTTATGAGAAGTTCTCAGCCATCTTAGAAGATGGTTTAGATATTTACGCTAAGAAACCTGCCATTTATTATTTCGTCATTACGGACGCTTTGGGTCAGTCCGTCCAAACGGACAATATAGAAGTAGGAATACTCGCATATAACGCGGCTAAATGAACCCATAAACTCTGATAGCATGGAATCATAAACCGATCCGAAAGGAGTTTTCTATGAAAAAACTGCTTCTGATTCTGCTTGCGACCTTGCTGCTGCTTACCGCTGCCTGCGGAACGCAGGAGGATGCCGCGGCGAAGCCCTCTTCGGCCGAACAGACCCCACCGCCTCCGCCGGAGGAAGCGACGTATGAGCCGCTGCCCGAGGAATCTATGCCCCTTGCTCAGCGGGTGCAGGGCGAATGGTATGCGGATATGGCGGGCCTTACGGTCACGCTGACGCTTGCCGAGGACGTCTCCTATACGCTGACAGCGCCGGGCGGCGAGCCCCAATCCGGTGCCTGGGAGGCGAAGGACGGACAGCTGATCCTGGACGGCGACGAGGAGAACCCCGTGCTGCCCCTCGGCGAGGCCCTGCGTATGGACGACCTGCTCTTTACCCGCACCCGGCCCACCGTCTATGAGCCCGCCGAAGTCTATGCAGACGCGGCGGAGGGCAGCTTTGACGGCTATTGGGTCTCGCACTTTACCGCCGTGGGCGACGGGACGATCCTCTCCTCCGCCATCGGGGAGGACACGGAGCTGTATATCGAGGGCACGAGGCTCGCCGCGAACGGTTCGCTGCTCGGCCTGGAGGAATACAATTGCACGCTCGAAAATGGCGTCATGACCTTCACGACCGATCAGGGCACGGTCAGGCTGGAGCTGCTGCGGGACGGCTTCCTCCGCCTGACGCTTGCGGGCGACACGCCGACGGTGCTGTATCTCATGCCCATGCCCCTGCCCGGCGAAACCGCCGAGCCTGAAAACCCATAACGCAGCCATACACAACACACAGCGGAGAGAGCGTGGCTCTCTCCGCTGTCGCATCCTATCCCGTTCACCAAAAGGAAGATCACGATGGATGATAGCATACAGCACTTTATGCAGCAATAGGAAGGTCACAGAATTGTTCGTGGCCTGCCTCCGTCTGTTCGCGGAAAAATGTACTTTTGATTTGAGCGCAGTGACGATGATGAGAGAAGCAAAATGTACAAAACGATGCGATAAATGAACTGTTTAAAAAATCAAAAGTCAAAAAACCATAATAATGTACTTTACCCGCAAACCCTTGTTGCATCTGACTTTTTTCATTTTCAACTCTTCTTTAATTAAGTCTAATATTTTTATATTATAATACATTTGGACGCGAATTGGGAGGGTGTAAATCTCAATCACGTCCCGTTTTTTTGGAAACGCCTTCTCAAAATTGCTTGTTGTTCTCATGGCTTGCGCATCCTTAGAAGCAAAAAAGAACCTATTCGCAAATGCGAATAAGTTCTTTTAGTTGAGATGTTACACTTCAATTCTCAGAGCGACTGTAATAAAGGGCAGAAAAGTCGAAAAGTCTTGATAACCCTTGATTTCTCTGTTTACTACATTCAAAACTGTAGTAAAGAATGATAACATCCTTTTGGTGGAGGTGAGGGGAATCGAACCCCTGTCCGAAAGCACTTTGACAGAAACTTCTCCGGGCGCAGACGGTTATTTACATTCCCTTGTCCCGGCGCGAGCCGTCACGCTTCGGGATTTGGTAGCTTCATGATGCATGGCACGCGCAAAGCTTAGCGTACTCATGTTCACCACTTGTCGACGCCCCATCCCGGGCCGTGGTCCTCCCGGGTGGAACGCTCACTGCTTAGGCAGCGAGAAGAGCAGCGTTATCGTTGTTCTTTAATTTATAAGGTTGCCCATTTTATGGATGCTGGGCGCATCCGCCCGCTATTCCTGCCTCCACGCCCCCGTCGAAACCAGTACACCCCCTCGTCTTTGCCAAGCGCCGCGTTGCACGGCGTTTGGGAAAGACGAGGAGCAAACTGCCCTCCGCTGTGGGTTACGGCTGCTTTCGCCCCGGCAACCGCAGACGCGGCCGCCGGAGCGCTTTTACCTTGGAATCAGACCTTCTCCGGCTCGGGGTACTCGACGCCGAAGGTCTCCACGCTGACTTTCTTCATCACCTGGGGGATGCGCGGCTTGTCGTTCCAGTCGGTGCGGACTTCGCAGATGCGGTCGACCGCCTCGACGCCCTCGATGACCTTACCGAAAGCGGCATAGGAGCCGTCGAGATGGGGAGCCTTGTCATGCATCACGAAGAACTGGCTGCCGGCGGAGTTGGGGTCCATGGCGCGGGCCATGGAGAGAACGCCGCGGTCGTGCTTGAGATCGTTGCGGAAGCCGTTGGCGCTGAACTCGCCCTTGATGGAATAGCCCGGGCCGCCGACGCCGACGCCCTTGGGGTCGCCGCCCTGGATCATGAAGCCGGGGATGACGCGGTGGAAGATCAGACCGTCGTAGAAGCCCTTCTTTACGAGGGAGATAAAGTTGTTGACGGTGTTCGGGGCGATCTCGGGGTAGAGCTCGGCCTTCATCACGTCGCCGTTCTCCATTTCAAAGGTCACGATGGGATTGCTCATGTTGCGTTCCTCTCTTTCATCATTCGGTCGATATCACGCCGGGATTCCCGGTCGGCGTCGCTCTGGCGCTTGTCGTAGAGCTTCTTGCCCTTGCAAAGCCCGAGCTCCACCTTGACGCGCCCGTCCTTGAAATACAGGGACAGGGGAATGAGCGCCACGCCCTCCTGCATCACGCGCGCGTTGAGCTTGAAGATCTCGCGCTTGTGCATCAGCAGGCGGCGCGGCCGCACCGGGTCGCGGTTGAAGATATTGCCGTGCTCGTAGGGGCTCACATGCATGCCGCGCACGAAGAGCTCCCCGTCCTTGACGGTGCAGAACGAGTCCTTGAGGTTGACCTGCCCGCCGCGGATGGACTTGACTTCCGTCCCGACAAGCTCGATGCCGGCCTCAAAGCGATCTAGCACAAAATAGTCGTGGAAGGCTTTTCGGTTGTCCGCGATTTTTTTGACGCCTTTCTGCTTTGCCACCCGGCTCACCTCTTTCCGCTTCCGCATCGAATTTGTATTATAATGATCATCGGATTGCGAAATCAATCGAGGATTCGATTGATTTCGCTGCCAAACGGCAAGTTTAGCAGCGAATGCTTCTATTGCTCCCCAATAAACTCTTGAATTATTGGGGAGCAAATTTGCCATGTTTCGCGGTTGCCCCGCTAAGGGGCGAGCGAAACGGCAATCAAATCGTTATTGATGTGCCTGTACTTGCTGCCGTTGGGATTCAAGCTTAAACAGGCACATCAATAAAATCATTCGCCCGATGCTCATTGCAATGCGTATATGGCAAAACAGCAAGGCTGTTTTGCCGGGCAGCAAAGCTGCGCGGCGAAAAGCTTTTTCGCTTTTCGCCATCATATAAGCATTATAGCACAGGAGCCGAGAAAAAGAAAGAACAATTTGTAACGAAATCGCGCCGGGCGAATGGGAACAGAGGACCGGGAGGAGGGAACCTGGCATCCTGCGGCGCGGCGCGCCGGGCGCTGCGAAGCGTTATGTCCACAGGTCTGTTTCCGAATTGCAATAACTATATACCAAAACGAAATAAAAACGACCGTAAATCGACAGAAATTAGAAAAATACGCCGGAAAAAAGGCATTTTTTAGGTGAAAAAATGTGGAAATCGGGAAAAAGACGTGTTATAATGCAATAAAGAATTATGTTAATCATTTCGTTATGGGCAGGAGGAATGCCGGTATGGAATACATTGAGAAACGCCTGGACGGCGAGGAAAAATACAAGGGTGTGATCGTCCGCGTGCGCCTGGATCGAGCGGAGCTTTGCGACGGGCGGATCGTCAAACGCGAGGTCGTCGAGCACCCGGGCGGAGTCTGCGTGCTACCCGTGGATGCCGACGGCGGCTGCTATATGGTGCGCCAGTTCCGCTATCCCTTTGGCAGAATGATGCTCGAGGCGCCCGCCGGCAAGCTCGAGTACGGGGAAGATCCGCTGGAGTGCGGCATGCGTGAGCTCAGCGAGGAGACCGGGCTGCGCGCCGACGAGTTCATCGACCTCGGCGCCATGTGCACCTCTCCCGGCTTTTCGACCGAGGTGCTGCACCTCTACCTGGCCCTCGGCCTGTATGCCGGAAAAGCCCACCCCGACGAGGGGGAGTTCCTCAATGTGGAGAAATTCCGCCTGGAGGAGCTCGTGAAGATGGTAATGGCCAACGAAATCGACGACGGGAAGACCATCGCAGCGATCCTCAAAGCAGACCGCTATCTGCGGGATCGCCGCGCCTGAGACAAAGGGAAAAGACAGAACAGGCCGCACATTGAAATGCGCTCTTGCCATATGCCGCAAGATATGGTAGAATAATAAAATGTCGGGCGCTAAATAGCTTGTGCCCGACGGTTTGGAAGGTGCTTAATTTGGAAAAATATGTTATCCATGGCGGTATGCCTCTGGTCGGAGAGGTGGAAATCAGCGGCGCGAAGAACGCTGCCGTCGCCATCATCCCGGCCGCCCTTCTGGTTGAGGGCGTCTGCCGCATCGAAAATATTCCCCAGATCAGCGACACCGAGATGCTTCTGACCATCCTTGCCGAGCTCGGCGCCAAGGTCAGATTCATCAATAAATCCACCATTGAGATCGACTGCACGAACGCCCGCAATCAGGACGCCCCCTATGACCTGATGCGCAAGATTCGCGCGTCCTACTATTTGATCGGCTCGATGCTCGGCCGTTTCGGCAGCGCCAAGACTACCATGCCCGGCGGCTGCAACTTCGGCGTGCGCCCCATAGATCAGCACATTAAGGGTATGACAGCGCTCGGCGCAACTGTGAATGTCAAGGGCGGTTTCGTGTATGCGGACGTCGCGGGCGGCCGTCTGCACGGCTCGCGGATCTATCTCGACAAGGTCTCCGTCGGCGCGACGATGAACATCATGATCGCGGCCGTGCTGGCCTCCGGCAGAACCATTATCGAAAACGCGGCGCGTGAGCCTCACATCGTCGACCTCGCCAACTTCCTCAACTCCATGGGAGCGGACGTGCGCGGCGCCGGCACCGATACCATCAAGATCAACGGCGTGGAAAAGCTCCATGGCGGCAGCTACACCATCATTCCCGACCAGATCGAGGCCGGCACCTATATGGTCGCCGCTGCGGCCACGGGCGGGGAAGTGCTGGTGAAGAACATCATCCCCAAGCACCTCGAGTGCATTACGGCCAAGCTCCGCGAGACCGGAACCATCGTGCAGGAGTATGAGGATTCCGTACTCGTCAAGGGCGCCAGCGAGATCCGGCGCGTGAACATCAAGACCCTGCCGTATCCCGGTTTCCCGACGGATATGCAGCCGCAGATGGGCATGCTGCTCTGCCTGGCGCAGGGCACCTCGATCATTACCGAGGGCATTTACGACAACCGCTTCAAGTACGTCAACGAGCTGCGCAAGATGGGTGCGGAAATCCAGGTGGACGGCCGCATCGCCATTATCGAAGGCGGCAGACGCCTCTCCGGCGCGCTTGTGCAGGCCTGCGACCTGCGCGCCGGCGCCGCCATGGTCATCGCCGGGCTTTGCGCCACGGGCGAGACCGTTGTGGAGGATATCCACTATATCGAACGCGGCTATGAGGATTTTGTCGGCAAGCTCAACAAGCTCGGCGCGGATATCCGTATTGTGGATTTCCCTGAGGAGCCGGCGCCGGAGAAGATCATTTCCGTCGTATGATCGTCTCGGTCTTTGCAAGCGGTTCGAGCGGGAACTGCGCTCTCCTCTCCGAGGGGGAGACGCATCTTCTTATCGACGCCGGCATCTCCCTTCGCCGTACTGCCGCCGCACTGCGGCAGGCCGGCCATTCCATAGACGAAGTCACCGGAGTGCTCATGACTCATGAGCACTCCGATCATGTATGCGGCCTGCCGATGCTGATCAAATCGCATCCGCTGCCTGTTTTCGCGCCGCATACGGTTGCAAACCGCCTGCGCGGCATGTATCCTGCCCTGGAGGACGTGCTGCGTATCATCCCGACAGAGGAGGCTTTCCCTGTCGGTTCGCTGCGCGTGACGGCCTTTCACAATTCGCACGATACCGACGAGTGCGTAGGCTATCGCGTCGAGGGAAGGGGAGTCTACGGGCATGCGACGGATACCGGCGTCGTGACCGAGGGCATGCGCCGATACCTCGCCGGGGCGGACACGGTGCTGCTGGAATCGAATCATGACGTGGAGCTGCTGCTCGCCGGACGGTATCCCTTTCCGCTCAAGCGGCGCATCCTCTCCGGGCAGGGCCATCTCTCCAACACGGACTGCGCCGCCTTCGCGCGCGAGCTTGCGCTCAGCGGCACGAAACGCATCATTCTCGCGCATCTCAGCCGCGAGAACAACACGCCCGCTCTGGCTCTGTCAGCAAATAAGCGCGCGCTCGCCGGGACGGATGCGGAGCTCTACTGCGCCCCGGTGCTGGGCTGCCTGAATGTAAAAGTGGGGTGATCCGATGCTGCAGGTACGCATGATCTGCGTCGGCAAGATGAAGGAGCGCTTCTTCATCGAGGCCTTTGAAGAATACCGCAAGCGCCTCGGGGCCTACTGCCGTCTCGAACTCACGGAGATCGCGGAGCAGCGCCTGCCGGACTCGCCCTCCGAGGCGCAGATCGCCGCAGCCCTCGAACGTGAGGCGGGGGAGATTCTCAAGGCCGTTCCCCAGGACGCTTACGTTGTCGCCCTCTGCGTCGAGGGCAGGGAAGTACCCTCCGAGGCCATGGCAGAGCTCATCGTGGGGAGGGAGAATTCCGGCAAGCCGAAGCTCTGCTTTGTGATCGGAGGCTCCTTCGGCCTGTCCGAAAGCGTAAAAAAACGCGCCGACCTCCGCCTGAGCCTGTCAAAAATGACATTTCCCCATCATTTGGCGCGAGTTTTACTTGCAGAACAGCTCTATCGGGGGTATAAAATAAGAGAGGGATCGCGCTATCACAAATAAGCTGCCCTGAACGGAGAATAGCATGGACGATTCGAAAATCAAATGGGGCCGCTCGCAGCTCGGCGAGCTGTACGAGCGCTGGCCAAAAGACGGCGCGGGAGAGCCGGAGAAGCCGGTGTTCCTGCGCAGGTCTTTGTGCGTCGACATGGAGGACCAGCTGCTGGTCAATATGCTGGAGGCCTACGGAATCCCGTGCCTCTGCGTCGCTCCCGGGGACGGGAGCTTCGGCCGCGTCGTGCTCGGTATGAGCGGCTGCGGCATGGATATCTATGTACCCGAAAGTCTATACGACGATGCAGTCGACTTAACGAAGGAGGAAAACAATGAGGAACTATAAGGAAGAGTATCAGCGCTGGCTGGACAGCCCCGCCCTGAGCGAGAGCGAATGGAAAGAGCTTGACGCTATTCGCAACGACGAGAAGGAGATCGAGAATCGCTTCTTCGCCCCGCTGGAGTTTGGTACCGCCGGTCTGCGCGGCACGATGAAGGTCGGCCTGCACAACATGAACGTGCATGTCATCCGCTGGGCTACCCAGGCCTTCGCCGAGGTCATCTGCGCCGAGGGCGAGGAGGCCAAACGCAAGGGTATCGCCATCGCGCATGACTGCCGCCTCAACGGCACGGAGTTCGCCATGGAGGCTGCCTCCGTCATGGCTGCCAACGGCATCCATGTCCGTATTTTCGATGCGCTGCGCCCCACCCCGGAGCTGAGCTTCGCCGTGCGTTACTACGGCTGCACCGCCGGCCTCAACGTCACCGCCAGCCACAACCCCAAGGAGTACAACGGCTATAAGGTCTACTGGTCTGACGGCGCGCAGCTGCCCCCGCAGCATGCCGAGGCCATCGCTAAGAAAATGGACGAGATCGACATCTTCTCCGGCCCCAGGAGCATCGACTTTGAGGAGGGCGTGAAGGCCGGCCTTATCGAGTGGATCGGCGAGGAGACCGACGAGGCCTTCCTGGAGAAGGTTCTGGCCCAGGCGATCGACCATGAGGCCGTTGCGAAGGCCGCCGACGAGCTCAAGATCGTCTATACCCCGTTCCACGGCTGCGGCCACAAGCTCGTCCCCGAGGCGCTGCGCCGGCTGGGCGTCAAGAACGTCTATCCCGTCGCCGAGCAGATGGTGATCGACGGGAACTTCCCCACGGTCGTCAGCCCTAACCCGGAGAACCCGGAGGGCTTCTATCTGGCCGTCGATCTCGCCAAGAAGGTCGGCAGCGACCTCATCATCGGCACCGACCCCGACTCCGACCGCATCGGCACCATGGTTCGCGACGGCGACGAGTACAAGGTCATCACCGGCAACCAGCTGGGCGTGCTGCTGCTGGACTATGTGATCCAGGCGAAGAAGCGCACGGGCACCATGCCCGCAAACCCCGGCGCGATGAACTCCATCGTCTCCACCGGTATGGCCCGCGAGATCGCCGAGCGCAATGGCGTACACTTTGAAGAGACCTTCACCGGCTTCAAGTTCATGGCCGAGCGCGTGGCCGCCTGGGAGGCTGCCGGCAGCTATCAGTATATCTTCGCCTTCGAAGAGAGCTACGGCTACATGATGGGCGACTTTGTCCGCGACAAGGACGCCGTCACGGCATCCATGATGGTCGCTGAGATGGCCGCCTACTACTCCCTGCAGGGCATGACCCTGCTCGACGCCCTCAAGGCCCTTTACGAGAAGTACGGCTGGCACATGGAGAAGACCCTCAACCTCGTCATGCCCGGTCTCGACGGCATGGCCAGGATGAAGCAGATCATGGACACGCTGCGCTCCAATCCGCCCACCTCCATCGGCGGCGAGGAGGTCATCCGCCTGCGCGACTATCTTGACGGCAGCATCGCCGTCAACGGTCTCGGCAAGGTCGACCGCACGCCCTTCTTCGGCTCCAACGTCCTCTACTTTGAGCTTGCCGACGGCTCCAGCTTCATCGTCCGTCCCTCCGGCACCGAGCCGAAAATCAAGGTCTACCTGCTCGTCCGCGGTGAAGACGAGGCCGCCTGCCAGGCGAAGATCGACCGCTACAACGATTACGCGGAGGGGCTGAGGAAGTGAAGCAGCTCTGGCAGCTTTTCCTCGCCTTCGCCAAGGTCGGCGTAATGACCTTCGGCGGCGGCTACGCCATGATCCCTATCCTTGAGCGCGAGATCGTGGACAACCACGGCTGGGCCACCAACGAGGAGCTGATGGATTATTACGCCGTCGGGCAGTGTACGCCCGGCGTCATCGCGGTGAACACCGCCACCTTCATCGGCTATAAGACGGCCGGTGTGCCGGGCGGCGTGATCGCGACGCTCGGCGTGGTTTTCCCCAGCGTGGTGATCATCACGCTGATCGCCGGTCTCATCACCCGCTTTGCGGATATCCCGGCGGTGAAGAGCGCCTTCGCGGCGGTCCGCGTGTGCGTGTGCGTGCTGATCTTCAACTCCGTGCTGAAGCTATGGAAGGGGGCTGTCAAGGACAAGGCTGCCCTGGTGCTTTTCCTCGCGGTGTTCCTGCTGTCGGTGTTTTTTGACATTTCGCCGATCGTCTTCGTCCTGCTCTGCGGCGCGGCGGGCATCCTCTTTACGAAAATGGGGGTGCGCGGGAAATGATCTATCTGCGACTCTTTTGGGAGTTTTTCAAGACCGGCCTGTTCGCCGTAGGCGGCGGCCTGGCGACGCTCCCGTTCCTTGACCGCATGGTCGAAACCACAGGCTGGTTCACCCACGCACAGCTTGCGGACATGATCGCGGTTTCCGAATCCACGCCCGGTCCCATCGGCGTCAACATGGCGACCTATGTGGGCTATCTCACCGCCGGTGTCCCCGGCTCTGTGATCGCGACACTGGGTCTCGCAGCGCCCTCCGTGATCATCATCCTGCTGATCGCCCGCGCGCTCAAGGCCTTCCGCGACAACAAGTATGTCGACGCCGCATTTTACGGCCTGCGCCCCTGCTCCATCGGTCTGATAGCCGCGGCGGGGCTGCTCGTCGTGAAGATCGCCCTCTTCCACTTTGACGCCTATAAGCTCAGCGGCGCGCTGGGAGACCTGTTCAACTGGAAGGCCATCGCGCTCGCCGCGCTGCTCCTGGTGCTCACGCGTTTCGTCAAGCCCCTCAAGAAGCTGCACCCCATCTTCTTTATCCTGGGCTCCGCCCTCGTGGGCGTGCTCTTCAGCTTCTGAGAAGCAGCCCCAGCTGTGCAAAGCCCCAGGCAAAGAGAGAACCGAATACAGCGCTCAGAAGGCGCCCCGCCGTGTGCGGGGCGCTTTTTGCGCCGCTGTCGGACAGAACGGCGAGGGTCTGACAGTGTACAGACAGACCCCCCCAGCCCACGAGCCCGGCCGCGAGAGCGAGATTTCCGGGCGTGGCGGGGAGTCCCTGCAGCGCGCCGACGCCGTTGCCGAGCTCGAAAAAGCCCAGCAGAAGCGCCCGCGCCGCCTGCGCGGAGACAGGGAGCCTGGCCGCAAGCAGCGCGGAGAGCGCAGGGAGCAGCCCCCAGGAATCGAGCAGGCCGGTGAGGATAGAAAAGCAGACCACGAAGCCGCAGACGCTCAGAAGGCTTGTCACCGTCTGGCGCACAGCCTCCGAAAGCGCGCGCGAGAAGGGGAGCGGCGCGGCTGATGCGTGAGGGAAATCCCCTGCGCCGTCTCCGCTGCGAAGCAGCAGACCGGTGACGAAGGCCGCCAGCGCGTGACTGGCATACAGCAGCAGACCGACCGAGGCGGAGCGAAACACGCCTCCGCCGACCGCGCCGAGCAGGAAGGCAGGACCGGTGTTGTTGCAGAAAAGAAGCAGACGCTCCGTCTCCCGCGCTTCGATCTCCCCGCGGCGCTCAAGCTCTGCGAGATAGGCCGCCCCGAGCGGATAACCTCCGCTGAGCCCGAGGATCAGCGCGGTCGCTCCCGCACCGGATACGCCGAACAGCCGCCGGGCGACCGGGGCGACCCGCTTGCCGAGCGCCGCGGGAAAGCCGAGGGCGGCCAGCAGCATCGAGACGACGAAAAACGGGAACAGGGAGGGCAGGATCAGCTCCGCGCAGAGCCGCAGCCCCTCCCGGCAGGAAGCGATCACCTCCTGCGAGGCGAGAATCAGCGAGAGGAGCGCCGAGAGCGCTGCGAGCACGGCGAGCCTGTTCTTCATGAGCATCACACCCTTTCGCATCAAGCTATGCCGCTTGTCATAGGATTATTTACGAATCATAATGACCATCGGATGGCGAAATCAATCGAGCGTTCGATTGATTTCGCTGCCAAACGACAGTCTTGGCAGCGAATGCTTCTATTGCTCCCCAATAAACTCTTGCATTATTGGGGAGCAAATTTGCCATGTTTCGCGGTTGCCCCGCTAAGGGGCGAGCGAAACGGCAATCAAATCGTTATTGATGTGCCTGTACTTGCTGCCGTTGGGATTCAAGCTTAAATAGGCACATCAATAGAATCATTCGCCCGATGCTCATTGCAATGCGTATATGGCAAAACAGCCGTGCTGTTTTGCTGCGCGGCAAAGCCGCGCGGCGAAAAGCTTTTTGGCTTTTCGCCATCATATAATCATTATGATCGTTCAACGGCGAAATCATGATCGGTAATCGGAGGGAGCGGGATGAAAAAACACGCGGTTTCGGCGGCGGATCTGGCGGATCGGCTCTCGCTGCCCGCGCAGGCGCTGGGCGAGCTCAAGCTGACGGTGACGGGGGATCAGCAGATCCTTGTGGAAAACCACCGCGGACTGGAGCTCGTGACGCAGGAGCTGATCGAGCTGAAAAGGAATAAGGGGCGGCTGCGCCTGTACGGAACGGGTCTGCTGATCGCGGCCGCGAGCAAGGCGCAGCTGCTGGTCAGCGGCAAGCTGGAGCGGATCGAATGGGAGTGAAGAATGGGAAACGCGGCGTATAGGCTCGGTACGGTGCGCGTCCGGCTGCGCAGCGCAGAGCCGACGCTGCTGCTGGATGAAGCGCTCAGACGCGGTCTGCGCGCCCGCGAGATTGTGTCGGAGGACGCCTGCAGTCTGTCCCTCAGCCTCCCGGAACGGGATCTGCCCAGCCTGGAGGCGCTCTGCACGGCGCGAAACGCGGAGCTCGCCGTCCTCCGGCGCAGCGGCGGGCGCGAGAGCCTCCGCAGGGCAAGGCGAAACGCTGCTCTTTTAATCGCCCTGGCCGCTGTGGCGCTGCTTTTGTCCCTGAGCTCGCTTTTTCTCTGGGATATCGAGGCGGAGGGCACGGAAACGGTCAGCCGCGGGGAGCTTTTGCGCGCGCTGGAGGAGTGCGGCGTTCGTGAAGGCGCGTTTTGGCCGGCGCTCGACGCGGAGGCGGTGCGCAGCGGTGTGCTGCTGCGTCTGCCGCAGCTCGGCTGGATGACGCTCAACGTCCGTTCCTCGCGCGCCGTCGTGCTCGCGCGGGATCGGCAGCCGGTTCCGGCGCGGCTGCGGGAGCAGGGACCTGCCGAAATTGTTGCTGCAAGGGACGGACTAATCGTGCGCTGCGATATCCGGTCGGGTCGCCCGCTCGTCTCGCCGGGGCAGGTCGTAGCCGCAGGGGAGACCTTGGTCTCCGGCCGCCTGGAGAGCCTCTGCGGAGAGACGCGACTTGTCCGCGCCGAGGGCAGCTTCCTGGCCGAGACCGAGCGGGAGCTGACCGCCGTCTGCCCGCTGGAGAGCGAGGTCGAGCAAGCGCCCCGCTTTGCCTTCGCCCGCGTCGGTCTGATTGCCGGAAAAAGGCGGCTGTATTTTGATTTTGGGAGTAGCCGGACGCTTGACGGATATGATAGAATAGAGCGTACGTATAAAATCGCCATAAAAGGCGTGTTTTCGCTGCCGGTTTCGCTCGTCATCGAGCGCTGGGAGCCGCGCGTCCTCCCGTCCGCGCCAGACGCGGCGGCGGAGCGCGCACGCCTCGAGAGCGATCTCAGGGCTCTCCTGCCGGGGGAGCTCCGCTCGGCGCAGAGTGCGGCGGAGGAGAAAAATGGGCTGCTCATTCTGCGCCTGCAGGCGCGCTGCCTGGAGGAGATCGCCCTGTACCAAGAGATAGAACGTGAGGGATTCCCATGATAGACAGAAGCATTCAAGTAGACCGCATGGAGCATGTGATCCAGGTTTTCGGTTCTTTCGACCAGAACCTGCGCATCATCGAGAGCGAGCTGAACGTCTCGATCGTCAGCCGCGACGACGCCCTGCATATCAGCGGAGAGGCGGAGGACGTGATGCTCGCGGAGAAGGCCATCGGCGCCCTGTTGACGCTCGCGGCCAGGGGCGAGAATATTGATGCACAGAATGTGCGCTATATCCTCAAGCTCGTGCGCGAGGGCAGGGAGAAGCAGATCGAGGAGCTTGCGAGCGACGTGGTGTGCATCACGGCCAAGGGAAAACCCATCAAACCCAAGACCCTCGGCCAGCGGGATTACTGCAAGGCTATTCAGGACAACACAATCACCCTCGGCATCGGGCCCGCCGGCACGGGCAAGACCTATCTCGCCGTGGCCGCGGCCGTGGCGGCCTTCCGCGCAGAGCAGGTCAACCGCATCATCCTCACACGCCCTGCGGTTGAAGCGGGGGAGCGGCTGGGTTTCCTGCCGGGCGACCTGCAGAGCAAGGTAGACCCCTATCTCCGTCCGCTGTACGACGCGCTGTTCGATATGCTTGGCCCGGACACCTATCAGAAGTATCTCGAGCGCGGCAATATCGAGGTTGCGCCGCTGGCCTACATGCGCGGGCGCACGCTGGACGACAGCTTTATCATCCTCGACGAGGCGCAGAACACCTCCCGCGAGCAGATGAAGATGTTTCTCACACGCATCGGCTTCGGCTCCAAGGTCGTCATCACCGGCGACATCACGCAGATCGACCTGCCGGAGGACAAGGTAAGCGGCCTCAAGGTTGCCATGAAGGTGCTCGAGGACATCGACGATATCGCGATCTGCACGCTCACTGGAGCGGATGTGGTGCGCCACCGCCTTGTGCAAAAGATCATCGAGGCCTACGAGGTCTACGACAAGAAGAATCCGCCCGAGAAGACGAAGCCTTACAATGCCTCGCGCGGCCGGGCGCAGATGCGCAAGCTCTGAGGAGGGAACAGGCCATGAAGCATACGATCATTGTCAGCCGCGAGTTGAGCGGACTCGGGCACCGCAACGCCGCCGCCCTCATCAAAAAGGCCGTGAACATGACGCTGGACGCCGAGGGGATCGACCGGCCCTGCCAGATCAGCGTGATGCTGACGGACGAGGAGGGCATCCACCGTGTGAACCGCGAGTTTCGCGGCGTGGACGCGGCGACGGATGTGCTGAGCTTTCCCATGAACGAGCTCGTTCCCGGCGCATTTGACGCGGAGGACTGCGAGCGCGATCTCGACACAGGAGATCTGCTGCTGGGGGACATGATGATCTCCCTCCCGCGCTGCGAGCGCCAGGGCGAGGAATTCGGCCACGGCTTCGAGCGCGAGATCATGTATCTGAGCGTCCACTCCGTATTGCATCTGCTCGGCTACGACCATCTCGACGAGGGCGAGCAGAAGGCGCAGATGCGCGCGCGGGAAAAGGCCATCATGGGCGACGACTGATACACGGATACGAATAACAGGAAAATGGAGATACTATAGCTATGACGAAATCGGCAATGATCACGCTCTGCGGACGTCCCAACGTCGGCAAATCCACGCTCACCAACGCCCTCGTGGGCGAAAAGGTGGCCATCGTCTCGAATAAGCCCCAGACGACGCGCAACCGCATCACCGCCATCGTGAACCGGGGCGAGACCCAGTTCGTCCTCATGGATACGCCGGGCTTCCACAAGCCACGCACCCGGCTGGGCGACTATATGGTGAACGTCGTGCGCGAGAGCGTCGCGGACGTGGACTGCGTGCTGCTGCTCGTGGAACCCGTTGCCTCGCTCGGGCCGCAGGAGGAGGGCCTCATCGAACGTATCCGCGAGTCCGGTGTGCCGGCGCTGCTGGTCATCAACAAGATCGACAGCGTGGACAAGACCCGGCTGCTCGAGGTCATGGCGGCCTATTCGGCGGTCTACGACTTCGACGCGATCCTCCCCATTTCCGCCAAAACGGGCGAGGGACTGGAGGAACTGCAGCAGGAGATGGAAAAATACGCCGAGGAGGGTCCGCACCTCTTCCCTGACGATATGATCACCGATCAGCCCGAGCGGCAGATCTGCGCGGAGCTCGTGCGCGAGAAGCTGCTGCAGTGCCTCGACAAGGAGGTTCCGCACGGGACGGCGGTTGAGGTCACGCGCTTTTCCGAGCGCGACGACGGGATCATCGACCTCGAGGTCACCATCTACTGTGAAAAGGACAGCCACAAGGGCATCATCATCGGCAAAAAGGGCGCGATGCTCAAGAAGATCGGCGAGCTGGCGCGCCTCGATATCGAGGCCTTCATGGGCGCGAAGGTCTTTCTGCAGACTTGGGTGAAGGTCAAGGAGAACTGGCGCGACTCGATGGCCTCCCTGCGCAATTTCGGCTTCCGCGAGGATTGACGCGCGCATGCCTGCATAGCAAAACATACCAGCCATGAAACGCCCGCCGCCGCCCATACTAAGGGCAGAGGTGGTTTCATGGAGAGCGACGCCCTTTGGCAGGCTTTTGCCGAGACCGGAGATCCGCTGTACTACATGCTCTATAAACAGACGCAGCAGGGGCGGACAGAGACGAACGGCGGCGGGGAGGAACCCCGCGCCGAGGGATGAGGTTTACATAATATGTTCAAGAACACAAAGGGCCTCATTCTGCGAGAGGTCCGCTACAAGGAGGCCGACCGAATCCTTACCATCCTCACCGAGAGCGACGGGAAAATCACCGCCAAGGCGCGCGGCGCGCTGCGCAAAACCAGCCGCACCGGCGCCGCCACCCAGCAGCTCACCTACTCGGAGCTTACGCTCTTCGGTAACCGCGGCAAGTGGACGGTGAACGAGGCCGTGATCGCGGAGCCCTTCCAGGGCCTGCGCGAGCGGATCGAGGATTTCGCTCTCGGCAGCTATTTCGCCGAATGCCTGGAGGCCTTCAGCGTAGAGGACGAGCCGGAGCCGGAGCTGCTGCAGCTCGGGCTCAATTCGCTCTATGCACTGAGCCGCTCGCTCTATCCCGCCCGTCAGATTAAGGCCGCCTTCGAGCTGCGCCTCATGTGCATTGCTGGCTTTCGCCCGCAGGTGGAGGCCTGCCCGGTCTGCGGAAAACCGGAGCCGGAGGAGCCGGTGCTCGCGCCGGAGAGCGGCGGCGTCTGCTGCCGCGCCTGCAAAAAAGAGGGCAGGAGCTATCGCCTCGGCAAGAGCAGCCTCCCGGCGCTGCGCTATGTTGTCTCAGCGCCCGCCAGGCAGCTCTTTTCCTTCCGCGTTGACGACGAAGGGCTCTACGAGCTCTCCCGCGCCGCGGAGGCCTACGTGCTTGACCACGCCGAGCGCCGCTTTCCCACGCTCGACTATTACAAACAGTTTACCTGAAGATTTACAGGGAGAACGATATGGACTTTTCAGAAAAATCGCTCCGCACGCTCGAATTGCCGGCTGTGCTGAAAATGCTGGCGGATCAGGCGGTGGGAGACACCGCCAAGGAGAACGCCCTGGCGCTGAGTCCCGCTGCAGATCCGCATGAGGTCGCCCGCCGCCTGGAGGAGACCAGCGCCGCCAAAACGATGATGACCGTGCGCGGCAGCCCCTCCTTTTCCGGCGTCAAGGACGTGCGCCCCTCGCTGGCCAGGGCGGATCTGGGCGGCGCGCTCAACTCCCGCGAGCTGCTGGATATCGCCCGCGTGCTGCAGTGCTCGCGCCTTGTGCGCGGCTATCTGGCGGAGGACAGCGTCGGCAAGACGGCGATCGACAGCCTGTTTTACGCGCTGCGCGCCAATAAATTCCTCGAGGATAAGATCCTGAACGCCATCGTGGGGGAGGACGAGATTGCCGACAGCGCCTCGCCCGACCTCGCCACGATCCGCCGCCAGATGCGTGCGGCGGCCGCCCGAGCCAGGGACGCGCTGCAGAAAATCATCTCCTCGCCGTCCTATGCCAAGGCGCTGCAGGAGCCCATCATCACCATGCGCTCCGACCGCTATGTCGTCCCCGTTAAGGCGGACCATAAGGGTGCGGTGCCCGGCCTCGTGCACGATATCTCCGCCTCCGGCATGACGGTCTTCGTCGAGCCGATGGCGGCCGTCAAGGCCAACAACGAGCTGCGCGAGCTCGCGGCCAAGGAAAAGCTGGAGATCGAGCGCATCCTCGCGGAACTCTCGGCCGACTGCGCCGAGCACCGCCAGGATATCGATTCGGACTTCAATCTGCTCGTGCGGCTGGATCTCATTTTCGCCAAGGCCAAGCTCAGCTACAAGCTCAACTGCATGGAGGCCGAGACCGTCGAAAAGGGGATCGTGCTGCGGCATGCGCGCCATCCGCTGCTCGACCAGGCCAAGGCCGTACCCATCGATGTGGAGCTCGGCGACAGCTTCGACACTCTCGTCATCACCGGCCCCAACACCGGCGGCAAGACTGTCTCGCTCAAGACGATCGGTCTGCTGTGCGCGATGAACCAGTGCGGGCTTCACATCCCGGCGGACGACGGCAGCCGTCTGCCGGTCTTCCGGCACATCCTCGCCGACATCGGTGACGAGCAGAGCATCGAGCAGAGCCTGTCTACCTTCTCGGCGCATATGACGAACATCGTGCGCATCCTGGAGGAGGCTGACGAGCGCTCACTGCTGCTCTTTGACGAGCTCGGCGCAGGCACAGACCCCACCGAGGGCGCGGCGCTGGCCATCTCGATCATCGAGTTTGCGCGCAGGCAGGGCGCCGTCATCGCAGCCACCACGCACTACGCCGAGCTCAAGGTTTACGCCACGAACGAGCCGGGCGTGCAGAATGCCTCCTGCGAATTCGACGTGGAGACCCTGCAGCCCACATACCATCTGCTTGTCGGCATCCCCGGAAAATCCAACGCCTTCGCCATATCCCGGCGGCTGGGGCTGCGGGAGGACGTCATCGAGGACGCGCGCAAACGCGTCGGCACCGAGAGCCAGAGCTTCGAGGCGACGATCGAGAAGCTCGAGCAGACCCGTCTGATGCTCGAAAAAGAGCGCACGGAGGTCTCCAGGCGGCTGCGCGAAGCGGAGGAGAACGCCAAAAAGGCCGCCTTCCTGCGCGCCGAGCTCGAGGTGCGGCTTGACAAGGCGGATCTCAAGGCCAAGCGTGACGCCGAGCGCATTCTGCAGGAGGCGCGCGAGACGGCGGAGGCCACCTTCCGCGAGCTTGACGACATGCGCCGCCGCGCCAATGACGAGGAGGATTTCCAGCGCGTCAACGAGGCGCGCAGCGCCCTGCGCCGCCGGCTCAATCTCTCTGAGGAGGCGCTGCACACGGACGACAGACCCACCGCTTCGGCGGAGAGCTCCTCCCGCCCCGTCCGGCCGGGCGACACCGTGCAGATCAAGTCCATGGGCATGAAGGCGGAGGTCGTTTCCGTCTCGCCCGAGCGGGTGCTCACGCTTCGCGCGGGCATCATGAACGTCACGGCCAAGGAGGAGGATGTGCTGCTGCTCGAGGGCGTCGCGGCGAAGACGAAGAAGAGCGTTGCAGCGTCCGCAGCCTCGCTCCGCAGCAGCTACACGGTCGATCAGTCGGTGGACGTACGCGGCATGGAATCCGCGGAGGCCGTCATCGAGGCCGAGCGTTATCTGGATTCCGCCGTCATGGCCAAGCTCAAGACCGTCACCATTATCCACGGCAAGGGGACCGGTGCACTGCGCGGCGCGATCCAGGCCATGCTGCGCCGCAACAAGCTCGTCAAGAGCTTTCGACCCGGCCGTTTCGGCGAAGGCGAGGCAGGCGTGACGGTGGTTGAACTTAAATAAGGGCGGGCGCATAGAAATAACGTATAAAAGTCAGTGCATCGTCCGCGCGTGAAATGTGGAAATTCACAAATCCGCATGTTTGTGGTTGACGATTGGACGGAGATTTGATAAAATGTTGCCCAACAAGCGGAGAACTTGTATAAAGTTAAGGAGAGGCGAGTATGATAACCAAAGAAGTAGTCATCAACAATCAGGTAGGTCTTCACGCCCGGCCCGCGACTTTCTTCATTCAGAAAGCCAATGAGTTCAAGAGCAGCATCTGGGTGGAAAAAGAAGAGCGCCGTGTCAATGCCAAGAGCCTTCTGGGCGTTCTGTCCCTGGGCATCGTAAAGGGTACCAGCATCACGCTGATCGCTGACGGCGTCGACGAGGAAGAAGCCATCGCTACGCTCTCTGAGCTGATCGATTCTGATTTTTCCGAGTAATTCAGGAACATAGCAAAGCAAAATAGGGAGTGTGCCGACGCACACTCCCTTTTTGGACGTTAAGAAAGGGGGAGAGGATCATGCTGGATACGCTTCGCGAGAAGGCAAACAACCTGCCGCTGCTGCCGGGCGTGTATATCATGCTCGACGAGCACAACGAAGTGATCTACGTCGGCAAAGCAAAAAAGCTCAAAAACCGCGTCAGCAGCTATTTCCACGGCGAGCATCTGCCAAAGGTCGCCGCCATGGTGGAAAAGGTCGCGGACTTCAACGTGATCGTCGCGGCGAGCGAATTTGAAGCCCTTGTGCTGGAAAACTCCCTCATCAAGCGCCATAAGCCGCACTACAATATCCTGCTCAAGGACGATAAGGGCTACCCCTTCATCCGTGTGGATGTGAAGAGCGAATACCCCGTGATGAGCATTTCCTCCCGCGCCCCAAAGGACGGGGCCAGGTATTTCGGCCCCTTCGGCGGGCGCTATCAGACGCGCGAGATCATCTCCACGCTGCAGAAGGCGCTGCTCCTGCCGGATTGCAGCCGGAGATTTCCACGGGATATCGGCAGGGAGCGCCCCTGCCTCAACTACCATATGGGCAGCTGCGCTGGCTGGTGCCTGGCGGACAGCAGCGCGGAGGATTACCGCGCGCGTATGGAGCAGGCCATGCTGATCCTCGAGGGCAAGAGCGCCGAGCTCGTTGCCGGGCTCAAGAGCCAGATGGAGCAGGCCGCTGAGGAACTGCGCTTCGAGCGTGCCGCCTCGCTGCGCGATCGGATGCGCGCTGTGGAGAGCGTGGCCGTCAAGCAGCGCGTCATCTCCACCGCCTTCGCCGACACCGACGCCGTTGGCTTCTGCCGCGGGCCGAAGAGTTGCTTTACCGTGCTGCATTTCGTCTCCGGCGACCTCGCCGGCAAGGACACCGAGATGATGGACGAGCCGCTGGAAGAGGACGCAGAGGCAATCTCCGCCCTCGTGCGCCAGTATTACGGCGCGCACCGCGGCGGCTGGCCGAAGTCTATCCTCCTGCCCTGTGAGATCGAGGATCGGGAGGACCTCGAGGAGCTCCTCAGCGAGACGGCCGGACGCAGGGTCTATATCGAGACGCCCAAACGCGGCGAGCGCATGCGGCTCATCGAGAGCGCGGCGCTCAACGCCCGCGAGGAGGTGCAGCGCCGCACGACGCAGGCGCAGCGCCGCAGCAAGACCCTCGAGTGGCTGCAGAAGGCGCTGGAGCTCGAGCGCTTCCCGGAGCGTATCGAGGCTTTCGACATCTCCAACCTCGGCGACACGGGCATTGTCGCGGCGATGACCGTACACGTCGACGGCAAACCCCTCAAGCGCGACTACCGCAAGTTCCGTATCCGTGACCTCGATGGCGCGGACGATTACGCGAGCATGTACCAGGCCGTCTTCCGGCGCTTCAAGCGCTACACGGACGGCGACGAGCATTTTGCGCCGCTGCCGGATCTGCTGCTTATCGACGGCGGCGACGTACACGCGGCCACTGCGCTGCGCGCCGAGAAGGACCTCGGCCTTGAGGTGCCGACCTTCGGCATGGTCAAGGACGATCGGCACCGTACGCGCGCCCTCGTCACGCCGGACGGACGGGAGATCGGCATCCAGGCAAACCAGGCCGTGTTTTCCCTCGTCGGCAGGATACAGGAGGAGACGCACAACACCGCCATCGGCTACCAGCGCTCGCTGCGCCTGGAGAGCTATGCCTCTGCGCTCGACAAGATCCCGGGCGTCGGACCGAGACGCAAGGCGGATCTGCTCAAGGCCTTCAAGTCCGTCCGGGCGATTCGGGAGGCCTCGCTCGAACAGCTGCGCCTCGTCGTGCCGAAGAACACGGCACAGGCCGTCTGGGATTATTTCCATGACGCTGCGCCTGCGAAGGAAAAGATGGAAAAATAGGGAGGAGGATCGGGCTATGCGTGTCATCACAGGCTCCGCGCGGGGCAGAAAGCTGAAAACCCCGGAGAATTACGATATCCGCCCCACGACGGACAATGTCAAGGAGGCCGTGTTCAATATCATCCAGTTCGACGTGGAGGGCAGGCGCGTGCTCGATCTCTTCGCCGGCACCGGCCAGCTCGGCATCGAGGCACTCAGCCGCGGTGCGGAGAGCTGCGTTTTCATCGACCGGGACCGCAAGGCCGTGAGCCTTGTGAAGGAGAATCTCGAGGCCTGCGCCCTGCGGGGAAGCGTCCTGCAGGCGGATGCGCTCGGTTATCTGCGAGGCGGGGAGAAGTTCGACCTGATTTTCATTGATCCGCCCTATGATTCCGGGCTTTACGCGCCGGTGCTGGAGACCATCAATCTGGTTGACAACTTGTCGGATGGTGGTATAATAATCTGCGAAACACGAAAAGAGATCGAGCTTCCTCAGATGCGCCTGCCCTATCGCAAGGTCAGAGAATACCGATACGGGACGGTGAAGCTCGGCAAATACACAAAGGAAAAGACACTATGAGCATTGCGATCTGCCCAGGCAGCTTTGACCCGATCACACTCGGCCATCTGAACATCGTTCGCCGCACCTCCCGCATTTTTGATGAGGTCGTGGTCTGCATCATGCACAACGCCATGAAGCCGAACCCGATGTTCACCATGGAGGAGAAGGTGGAGATGGCGCGGCTCGTCACACGCCGCTATCCCAACGTGCGGGTGGATTGGTCGGATGGGCTGCTCGCAGAATACGTCAAGCAGTATCCCGGCGCGGTCATTGTCAAGGGCCTGCGCGCTGCGTCCGATTTTGAATACGAGTTCCAAATGAACCTCATCAACAAGAAGGTCAACCCCGAGCTGGAGACCATGTTCCTCACCTCGAGTGAGAAATACACCTTCCTCAGCTCGTCGGTGGTACGCGAAATGGCTTTCTACGGCGCAGACCTGACCGGTCTCGTTCCGGAGGAAATCAAGGATGAGATCATGGAAAAAGCCAAGCATTGGAGGGCAAAATAATGGATCAGAACGACATTCTTGAGCTGTTGGACTCCTTGGCTATCATGGTGACGGAAGCCTGGGGCGTCCCCCTGGGCAATGACAAGTGCATCATTGAGCGGGAGAAGGCCCTCCAGATCATCAACGACGTTAAGGCGGCGCTGCCGTCCTCCATCGCAGAGGCCAAGCGCCTGGTCGCCGCGCGCGACGAGTTTATTGGCAACGCCAAGCGCGAGGCCGAGGCCATGCGCAAGAGCGCCGAGGAGCACGCGCGCATCCTGGTGGACGATCAGGAGATCGTGCGGCAGGCGCGCGCCAAGAGCGCGGAGATGGTCGCAAAGGCCGAATCGAAGACCGCCGAGCTCAAGCGCACTGCGAACGAGTATGTCGAGTTTAAGCTCAAGGAGACCGAGGAGGTCATCAACAAGGCTCTTGCGGAGCTCCGCTCCGTCCATCAGCAGTATACGAATGTCGCTTCCCATCCGGCCGCGAAGCCGAAGACTGAGCCGGTGTTCACGATCCCCGAACTCGGCGAGGACGACGAAGAGGAAGAGATCCTCTGAGGATCGCCTGTAAATCAAATATTTCTTAATGCCCGCGGCATGTGCCGCGGGCATTTTCCGTCACATAGCAGACGACAAAAAAGCAGGCGCGGTGCGCCTGCTTTTTTGTTAAGTCAGTTTGCTGCGGCTGCAGGATAAGATTTACTTCTCCTCAGCCTGCAGGATGGTGATACGGCCCTGGCCGACAGGGTTCTCGTACTCCTCGCCGATCACGCCGCCGAGCGTCTCGGTGATGTAGTCGATGAGAACCTGGTTATCGAGCTTGACGGACTCCTGCAGGACCTTGCAGCCCTCGAACATGGTGTAGCCGTCGCCGTTGTTGAGCAGCATGTAGTCATGGCTCGCAAGGGTGTAGGTGGCCTTGGGGTCGATGGGCTCGCCGTTGACCATGACGTTCTGGACGCGGCGCGCGCCGGCGACCTTGACGAACATGCCGTTCTCATCGGCCTCACAGGTGCTCTCGATCTCGGTGTTGATCTCGTAGGTCAGACCCGCTACCTGCAGGAAGCCGCCGAGCTCATTGGGAACGGAGCGGGAGCCCCACTCAAGCGCGTCGAGGACCTGCTGGCCGGTGACCTCGATGACGGTGAGTGCGTTGCCAAAGGGATGAACCTTCAGGATGTCGTTGAGCGTGATATCGCCGGCGGGGAGGTTGGCGCGGACGCCGCCGCCGTTGACGAAGGCGATGTCAGCCTCGCCCTGGGCGAGATACGCGTCGGCGCAGAGGTCGCCGAGGTTGGTCTCAGCGCGGCGGACCATGCGGATCGGGTTGCCGGAGTCATCCGTGGCCTCGGGATCGAAGATGGTCATCTCGACCTGGGAGCTGGCGACGACCTCGGAGAGCTTGGCGTTGAGTTCGTCGGAGGCGACGGCGACAGCGGCAGTCATGTCGTTGTCAAAGCCGAGAAGCGCGCTGGCGGAGTCCTTGTTGGGCCAGCTGTAGAGGCCGGTGTCGATCTTGCCGTCGGCAGAAATGCGGGCATAGCCGATGCAGTTGAGCTTGGTGCCGCAGGCCTGGCGGATGACGGTATCGCCGTCCATGTTTTTCATGACGACCTTGTCGGTGTCATGGCTGTGGCCGTCAAGCAGGACGTCGATGCCGTTGGTGTTCTCGATCACGTCGGCATAGGTCCAGGGGCGGCAGGCCTCCTCGTTGCCGAGGTGAGCCATCACGAACACGTATTCGGCGCCCTCTTCGCGGGCGGCGTCAACAGCGGTCTGGACGGCAGAGTAGACACCCTCGCCGGTCTCGTCCTGGAAGAAACCGTAGATGAAGTTGCCTTCCTCATCCTGGAAGTAGCGCGGGGTGGAGGAGGTCAGAGTCTTGGGGGTGGTAACGCCTACAAAGGCGACCTTGTGGCCGGCGAGCTCCTTGATGACGTAGGGATTGAAGACCAGCTCGCCGTCGCGGTTGAAGTTGCAGCTGATGTAGTCGTACTCGGCTTCCTCAGTCAGCGTGAGGAAGGCTTCCATGCCGTAGTCGAACTCGTGGTTGCCGGGGATGGCGACCTCGTAGCCCATCTCGTTCATGAGCTTGACAATGGCTTCGCCCTTGGTCATGGTGCCGATGGGCTCGCCCTGGATGCTGTCGCCGTCGTCAACGAGGATCACGGCGTCTCCCTGGGCGACGAGGTAGTCGCGGATCTGCTGGAGGCCGGCATAGCCGAAGCCCTGGTCGACGCCGCAGTGCACGTCGCTCGTGAAGAGCACAACAATGTCACCGGAGGGCTCGATCTCGGGAACAGGGGCTTCCTCAGCGGGAGCTTCCTCAGCAGGCGCCTCTTCAGCAGGGGCTTCCTCAGCGGGAGCCTCTTCGGCAGGAGCTGCTTCGGCGGGCGCTTCAGCAGGAGCCTCCTTCTCGGGCGCGACAGCGGCAGGAGCCGCGTTGCCGCAGGCTGCAAGAAGCAGCAGCGCGGCCAGCAGGAGAAATGCGAGGAGTTTCTTTTTCATGGAATAACCTCTCTTTTCATAAGGATAAACATATTTTAACACAAGATTATCTCAAAGACAATGTATCTTACGCGGGAATTTTTCGATTTTCGCCACCGAAGAGCCGGAGCGTTTTGCGGGAAAACGATATATAGGTATTTTTTGCCCGAAAAACAGCAGATATTGTGCCCAAAAGATGAATCCAAAGAAACAAAAAAAGACAAAAAGTTTCACTTGATTTTTCAAATAAGCCCCCCTATAATGAACTTGTCAAGTGGTTAAAAGTGGGGAGAAATGGGGCAAAATAGAGGACAATCGGGGGGATTTGCGTGACAGGCGAATATCAGCACTCCCTTGACAATAAGGGACGTTTGTTTATACCTGCCAAGCTCCGGGACGAGCTGGGCGAGGTTTTTTTCATCACGATATCCATGGACCGCTGTCTGTGCGCGTACAGCGGGGAAAACTGGGCGGCACTTTCGGATAAGGTCAGCGCGATGCCCTATGTCAAGCAGCGCAGGATGCGCCCGCTCTTTGCGCACGCTGCCCGCTGCGAGCTGGACAGTCAGGGCCGCGCGCTGCTGCCGCAGATGCTGCGGGATTATGCAGGGCTGAAGAAAAACGTCACCGTCGTCGGCTGCAACAACCACGCCGAACTCTGGGACAGCGAGCTTTGGAGTGAGGTCTTCGCACAGGAGACGACGCCGGAGAATATTGCCGCCGTGTTGGAGGAACTGGAGTTTTGATGAACGAGGCCGTACATGTCTCCGTGCTGCTGCGCGAGTGCATCGAGAATCTGAACATCCGCCCGGACGGAATCTATCTTGACGGGACGCTCGGCCTCGGCGGGCACTCGTTTGAGATTGCCTCCCGCCTCACAAGCGGGCGCCTCATCGGCATTGACCGGGACGAGACAGCGATTGCGCGCGCGGGACGGCGCCTTGCTCCCTTTGCCGAGCGCGTCACGCTGGTGCACGGCAATTTCAGCGACGCCTGCGATATCCTCGACGAGCTGGGGATCGAGGGCGTGGACGGGATGCTGTTCGATCTTGGCGTATCCTCCCCGCAGCTGGACGAGGCGGAGCGCGGCTTCTCGTATATGCAGGACGCGCCGCTGGACATGCGCATGGACGGCTCTGCCGCGCTCACGGCCTATGAGGTCGTGAACAGCTGGCCGGAGGAGAGGCTCAACCGCATTTTCTGGGACTACGGCGAGGAGCGCTACGCGCGACGCATCACCGCAGCCATTGCCCGCGCGCGCGAGCAGAAGCCCATCGAGACGACAATGGAGCTTGTCGCCCTCATCAAATCCGCGCTCCCCGCGCAGGCGCTGCGCGAGAAACAGCATCCGGCCAAACGCAGCTTCCAGGCTATCCGCATTGCCGTGAACGATGAGCTGGGCGAGGTCGAACGCATGATCGCCACCGCGCCGGACAAGCTCAATCCGGGCGGGCGGCTTTGCGTAATCAGCTTTCATTCGCTGGAGGATCGGATCGTGAAATCCGGGATCGCAGCGAGGGAGAACGGCTGCACCTGCCCGCGGGAAGCTCCCGTGTGCACCTGCGGCTTTGTCAGGACGCTGCGCAGCGTGAGCCGCAAGCCGATCCTGCCGAGCGAAGAGGAAATAGAGAGAAATCCCCGCGCCCGCAGCGCGAAGCTCCGCGTGGCGGAGAGGGTGTGAGGGCATGAAGCAGCGGGAAGAAGCCCTGTTCCTCTTGATAATTATTGCCTTTTCTGCTATGCTTCTGCTGCTGAGTCTGCTGTCGTGCGTGCGCCTCACGGCGCTGAATGACCGCGCCGCTGTGCTCTCCCGGGAGCTGGAGACCGCGCGCGCCGAGAACGCAGCGCTCTCCGTAGCCTATGAGCAGAGCGTGAGCCTGCCGGAGCTTGCGCGCCGCGCCGCCGCGCTCGGCATGCAGCCCTGTACGCCCTCGCAGATCGTCACGCTCCCGATGCCGGAGGAATAAGCCGCCGGGTACGCGAATAGAATGAACAAAGCATTCGTTTCGCGGGGGGTGGCGCCATGAAAGCAGCCGTAGGGGAGCGCTCAGCTTTGCCCGGGCCGAACCGTCAAATGTATCGCCGCACATTGTTCCTGATGGCAATGTGCGGCATTGCGGCGTTTATACTGCTGCTGGCGCGGCTGTACAAGCTCCAGATCGTCGATCACGAGCGCTATGCTTCGCTTGCACTCGCCCAGCAGCTTCGCGAGGTGCCGACCGCGCCTGCGCGCGGAACGATTTACGACCGCCGCGGCAACGCGCTCGCTGTGAGCGCCTCGGTGGAGAACGTCTATCTCAGCCCCGCCGAGATCGAGCGCAATGGGGAGAACCCGGAGCTTATCGCCCGCGGCCTCGCGGAGATCCTGGGGCTCGACTACAACGAGGTGCTGAAAAAGACCGCGCAGACCGGCTCCTGGTATGTGACGGTCGCGCGCAGGATCGAACGCGGGCAGGCAGACGCCGTGCGCGCCTTCAAACTGGAACATGGGCTTCACGGAGTGCGCCTGGAGACGGACGTCAAGCGCTATTATCCCAACGGCGCGCTGGCCTGTCATCTGATCGGCTTCGTAGGGACGGACAACACCGGCCTCGAGGGCATTGAGGCGCGCTATGACGAGGCGCTCTCCGGGACGAGCGGACGCACGCTCCGCGCGACGAACGCGTACGGAACGGAGCTGCTGTTCGAGCATTTCGAAGACTTCGAGCCCGGGCAGGACGGCTGCGATCTCGTCACCACGATCGACGCGGGGATCCAGTATTATGTGGAAAAGCATCTCCGCCAGGCAGCGGCGGACTACGATATTCAAAACGGCGCCGGCGCCATTGTCATGGACGTGAATACCGGAGCGATCCTTGCAATGGCCTCGCTGGACGACTATGACCTCAACGACTTTCTGGCGGTGAGCGACGAGGCGCAGCAGCGCGCCGCCGCGGCAGCGACGGAGGAGGAGCGCGCCGCCATCCTGCGTGAGGCGCAGCAGCGCCAGTGGCGGAACAAGGCGCTTTCGGATACCTACGAGCCCGGCTCAACCTTCAAGATCATCACCCTTGCAATGGCGCTCGAGGAGGGCGCCGTGAGCCGGGAGAGCAGCTTCTATTGTCCGGGCAGCGTGCGCGTTCCGGGCAGAACAAGCCCGATCCGCTGCTGGAAGGACGGCGGGCACGGCAGCCAGAATCTAACCCAGGCCGTGCAGCACTCCTGCAACGCAGCTTTTGTCAACATCGGTCTGCGCGTCGGCGCGGAGACCTTTTATGATTACTGCGAGGCCTTCGGCTTCCTCAACCGCACAGGCGACCCCGACGATACGCTCAGTGCTGTGACGGGTATCGACCTGGCGGGGGAGAGCGGGAGCATCTGGTGGAGCGAAAACACCTTTTGCTCCGAGCGCAATCTCTCCCAGCTCGCGGCGGCCTCCTTCGGCCAGACCTTCACGATCACGCCGCTGCAGCTCATCACGGCTGTCTCCGCCTGCGTCAACGGCGGCTATCTCATGGAGCCCTACGTCGTCAGCCGCCTTGTAGGCCCGGACGGCGCGACTGTCTGGGAGCGCAGCCCTCATGTGCGCAGACAGGTCATCAGCGAGGAGACGAGCGCCGCGGTGCGCGAGATCCTCGAGCAGGTGGTGGGCGACGCGAAGGAGGGCACGGGGCATAACGCCGCTGTCGCGGGTTACCGCATCGGCGGAAAGACCGGCACCAGCGAAAAGGTCAGCCTCGAGGCGCAGACCGGCCAGAAGGAGTATATCGTCTCCTTCATCGGCTTCGCCCCGGCCGACGATCCGCAGGTCGCCGTGCTCGCCTTTCTCGACACGCCCTCCAACCGCTCCGGCGTCTATGTCTCCGGCGGGCAGATGGCAGCGCCGCTCGTGGGCGGCATGCTGGCCGATATCCTGCCCTATCTGGGGATCGAGCCAGAGCCGGACGGGGACGGCCCGACCGGGGATGTGCGCATGCCCGCGCTCGGCGGGAAGGGCTACTATGCTGCGCTTTACGAGCTTGAGCAGACTGGCCTCAGCTGCCGCACGCTCGGCAGCGGGGATACCGTTACCGCACAGCTGCCCGCCGCCGGCACGCAGATCGCCCGCGGCACCGAGGTGCTGCTGTATCTGGGCGCGCAGCCCTCCGCTGAGACGGAGCTGATGCCGGATCTGGCCGGCATGCGCTACTGCGATGCGCGCGACCTCCTCTCCCGCAGCGGCCTCTACCTGCGCAGCCTCAGCCCGGTGAACGACCCCGGCCGCCAGCATGTGGCGGAGCAGAGCGTCCCGCCGGGGACGGCCCTGCAGCACGGCGCCATCGTGTCCGTGAGCCTTGTCAGCCGCGACGAGGACCTGCTGGGCATCTATTAGCCAATTCCGATTCATCCGACTATACCGGAGGATATTACCATGAAACTCAGAGAACTGATCCGCAGCATCCGCGTCCTCGGCGGCAGCGCCGACCCGGAGACAGAGATCGGTGGGGTGTGCTACGACTCCCGCGCCGTGAAGCCGGGCGATCTGTTCGTCGCCGTGCGGGGCTACGCCGTCGACGGGCACCGCTTTATTCCCAAGGCGCTTGAAAACGGCGCCGCCGCCGTGCTCTGCATCGACGAACAGCCGGAGGATGTGCCCACGGTGCTGACGGACAATACCCGCCTCGCCCTCGCGCTCGTGAGCCGCGAATTCTTCGGCGATCCGGCCTCCGGGATGCGCATGATCGGCATCACCGGCACCAACGGCAAGACCACCTCCAGCTACCTCATCAAGCACATGCTCGAGGAGGCGCTCGGCGCGAAGGTCGGCCTCATCGGCACCAACGGCATCATGATCGGGGAGGAATTCATCCACTCCGAGCGCACCACGCCCGAGAGCTACGAGCTGCAGAAGCTGTTCCGGCAGATGGCGGACGCGGGCTGCACGCATGTGGTCATGGAGGTCTCCTCCCACGCTCTGGTGCTCGACCGCGTGGCGGGCATCCGCTTCAACACCGCGCTCTATACAAACCTCACCCAGGATCATCTGGATTTCCACGGCACCATGGAGGCCTATGCCGAGGCTAAGCGTCTGCTTTTCGGCCGCTGCGATGCGGCCGCCTTCAACGTGGACGACGCCTGGGCGGACTATATGATCGCCGGTGCCGCCTGCCCGGTGCTGCGCTGCTCGGCACAGGGGCGGGAGGCGGAGCTCAGCGCGGAGAACATCGCGCTGCGCGCCGACGGTGTGCGCTACACCGCCGCGTATCAGGGCGAAACGGCGGAGGTGAACGCCGTCCTGCCCGGGCTCTTCTCGGTGCATAACACCCTCGGCGTCATCGGCGTCGGGCTTCTGGAGGGCATTCCCTTTGCCGCCTGCGCCCAGGCCATGAACAGCGCCAGGGGCGTCAAGGGCCGCATGGAGGTCGTCCCCACGGACGGGGATTACTCCGTCATCATCGACTATTCCCACACGCCGGACGCGCTGGAGAACGCGCTGCGGACGCTCAGACCCGTCACGCGCGGCCGTCTCATCGCGCTTTTCGGCTGCGGCGGCGACCGTGACCATGCCAAGCGCCCCATCATGGGACGGATCGGCGCGGAGCTCGCGGATCTGTGCATCGTGACGAGCGACAACCCCCGCACGGAGGAACCCATGGCCATTATTGAGGATATCCTCGCGGGCATGCGCGAGAGCAAGACGCCGCGCGAGGTCATCTGTGACCGCGTGGCTGCGATCGGCTGGGCTATTGACAACGCCGGGCCCGGTGATGTAATATTACTCGCCGGGAAGGGCCATGAGGATTACCAGGAAGTGGGGCACGAAAAGCGCCATATGGACGAGAGAGAAATCGTCGCGGACTTTCTGCGCAGAAGATAAGAAGGGTACTCACATTGTTTGGGGTGTTTTCCATATGATCATCAAGCTGATAACCGCTTTTGTGCTGGCGTTTTTGTTCGCCACCGCGTTCGGCAAATTCTATATTCCCTGGCTGGAGAAGGAAAAGGCCAGACAGGAGATCCGCAAGGAGGGTCCCACTTGGCATCAGTCCAAGAGCGGCACGCCCACGATGGGCGGTGTGATGTTCATTCTCGCCGCTGCGCTCGTGTGTCTCACGCTGGGCTTCCCGAGCATGCTGCACGGCCGTTTCGCGCATATCTTCGTGCTGGGCTTTGCGCTGGTCTTCGGCGCGATCGGCTTCCTGGACGACTGGGAGAAGATCCGCAAAAAGCAGAATCTCGGCCTCTCCGCGAAAAGCAAGTTCCTCCTGCAGCTGACGGCCGCCCTCGTCTTCATTCTTCTGATGCGCCGTCTGGGCTATATCCGCACCGATCTCTTCATCCCCTTCTCCGGGAAGGTGCTGCATATCCCCGAGTGGCTCTACTTCGTCTTCGCCGCCTTCGTCATCGTCGGCACGGTCAACGCCGTAAACCTTACCGACGGACTGGACGGTCTCGCCAGCGGCACCTCGCTCCCCGTCGTACTGTTCTTCGTGGTGCTGACGGTTGCCTGGGGCCAGAACTATCTGGAGCTCGGCCTCTTCGCCTCCGGTCTGCTGGGCGGCCTCATCGGCTTCCTGGTCTACAATTTCAATCCCGCCAAGGTCTTCATGGGCGACACGGGCTCGCTCTTCCTCGGCGGCGCCGTCGCGGCGCTGGCCTTCGCTTTTGATATCCCGCTCGTGCTCGTCACGCTCGGCATCATCTATATCGTCGAGGCGCTCTCCGACATCATTCAGGTGGGCTATTTCAAGCTCTCGCACGGCAAGCGCATATTCAAAATGGCTCCCTTCCACCACCACCTTGAAATGGGCGGCTGGACGGGGAAAAAGTGGAAAGAGAAAGAAATCTTTGTTCTCTTCACAGGCATATCTCTGGTCTTTGCCATCATATCCTTTATCGGGGTCTATCAGCGCTTTCTGTAAAGGAACGGCCGGGGAGGTGGGATCATGCGCTATGACAGCGCCCGCCTCGCCGGCCTTCCTGCATCCGCGCTCAAGGAGCGCCGGCAGGGCTTCGATGCGGATCTCTTTCTGCTGGTGCTGCTTCTGCTCACGATCGGCGTCGTCATGGTGCTCTCGGCGAGCTTCGCCCGCGCCTATTACGATCCCGGCCATGTGACGGGAGGCAACGCAGCCTATTACTTCGTGCGGCAGCTGGTGTTCGCGGCACTCGGCGTCGCGCTGATGCTGTTCTGCTCGCGCTTGCCGATGGGCTTTTACCGCCGCTATGCCATGGCCTTTCTGATCTTCTCGCTTATATTGCTCGCGCTGGTGCCCTTCATCGGCGTGCGAGCCAACGGCTCGCGGCGCTGGCTCGGTGTAGGCGGCTTCACGCTGCAGCCCTCGGAGCTCAGCAAGCTCGCTGTTATCCTGTCCTTTTCCGCGCTGATCTGCCGCTTCGGCGGGAAGATGAAGACCCTGCGCTATGGCATCCTGCCCTTCCTCGGCATCCTCGCGCTGATTGTGGGGCTGCTGGTGCTCGAGCCGCACTTCTCTGCCTCGCTCATCATCCTCGCTGTAGGCGCGGTGATGCTCTTTCTCGGCGGGGTGGGCGCGGGCTGGTTTCTCGCGGCCTTCGGCGCGGCAGGCGCCGGCCTTTTCGTGCTGCTGACCTTCTTCCCCTACGCCTCCACACGCATCGTGACCTGGCGCGATCCCTTTTCCAGCTCCACGGACGAGGGCTATCAAATCGTACAGTCCCTGCTGTCCATCGGCTCCGGCGGCCTCAGCGGCCTCGGCCTGGGGGCGAGCAGGCAAAAATATCTCTTCCTCCCCGAGGAACACAACGACTTTATTTTTTCCGTGATTGCGGAAGAGCTGGGCTTCATCGGCTGCGCTCTGATCCTGGCGCTCTTTGCGCTGCTGATCCTGCGCGGCTACTGGATCGCCCTGCACTGTCCCGATCGCTTCTCCTTCCTGGTATGCGCGGGGATCTCCACGCTGCTGGCGCTGCAGGTCTTCCTGAACGTCGCGGTCGTGACGAATCTCATCCCCTGCACCGGCATCTCCCTTCCTTTTTTCAGCTACGGCGGCACCGCGCTGCTCATTCAGCTGGGGGAGATCGGCATTCTGCTCAGCGCGTCCCGGGAAACGGTTTTCTGACAGAGAAAGGAAGGCATCCCTATGCCCTTGAAATTCATGTTTACCTGCGGCGGTACCGCAGGTCACGTCAACCCCGCCCTCGCGGTCGCCGGACGGCTGCGCGAGCTGCTGCCGGACTGTGAAGTGCTCTTCCTCGGAGCGCAGGGGATGATGGAGATGGATCTTGTACCCCGCGAGGGCTATGAGATCCGCCCGCTGCGCATCACCAATATTGCCCGCGGGCATGACATGGCCGCAATCGGCCACAATCTGCGCACAGCCGGGAATGTTCTGAGCTCGCTCGCAGAGTCTCGCCGCATCATCCGGGAATTCCGCCCGGACGTTGTGATCGGCACGGGAGGCTATGTCTGCTACCCCGTGCTCACGGCCGCCTCCTCCCTCGGCGTGCCGACGCTGGTGCACGAGAGCAATGCTCTGCCCGGACTCACCACGCGCATGCTCGCCAGGCATGTCGACCGTATCCTCGTCGGCTTTGAGGAGAGCCGGCGGCACTATCCGGAGCCGGATAAGGTTCTCGTGACGGGCACGCCTGTGCGCGGCGCCTTCGGCAGCTATACGAAGGAGACCGCCCGGCGCGAGCTGGGACTCGATCCTTCCATGCCGCTCGTGGTCTCCGTCTGGGGCTCGCTCGGCTCCGGACATATGAACAAGACGATGCTCGCCTTGCTGCCGCTGCTGCGCGGCCAGAAAGAGTTCTGCATGATCCACGCCATCGGCAGCCGCGACAAGGCGGAGTTCGATAAAGGCGTGCACGCGCTCGGCCTGCAGCCGGCGGACTGCGGTGTGGATGCGCGCGAGTACATCTACGACATGCCGCGCGTGATGGCGGCGGCGGATCTGATCCTCTGCCGTGCCGGCGCCTCCACGCTCGCGGAGCTGTGCTACATGGGCAAGCCCGTTGTCATCGTCCCGTCCCCGAATGTGACGGATAACCACCAGGAGAAGAACGCTCGCGTGCTCGAGCGCGCCGGCGGCGCGAAGGTGCTGCTGGAAGGGGAGTTCGACGCGGAATCCTTCCTCGGGACGATCCGCGCGCTGCTGCGCGACGAGGAGCAGCTGCGCGGCATGTCTTCCGCGATGGCCTCGCTCTCCGTGCCGGACGCGACGGAGCGCATCGCGGATGTGGCGCTCTCGATGGCCGGAAAATAACGAAGGCGCACAAGCAAAGTCCCCCGTGCATAGAATGGCTTGACATTCCTGTACGGGGGGTATTTTTATGGACTTGTGGCAGATCCGCGGCGGCAGAAGGCTCGACGGCAGCTGTACGGTACAGGGCTCCAAGAACGCCTCGCTTCCGATCCTTGCGGCGACGCTCCTTGCGCCCGGGCGCGTCGAGCTCTACAATGTGCCCCGCCTGCGGGACGTGGACGCGGCGCTGCGCATCCTGCGCGCGCTCGGCGCCGAGACGCGGCAGGAGGGGCATTTCGTAAGCGTCGATTCCTGCGGGGTCTCGGCATGCAGTGTGCCCCGCACGCTTATGGAGCAGATGCGCTCCTCAGTCATTTTCATGGGTGCGCTGATCGCCCGCTGCGGTGAGGCGAAGCTCTCCCTGCCCGGCGGCTGTCAGCTCGGCCGGCGGCCGATCGACCTGCATCTGGACGCGCTGCGGCAGATGGGCGTGGAGATCGAACAGGACGGCGACGATATTGCCTGCCGCAGCAGGGGACTGCACGGTGCGCAGATCCGTTTGCCCTTCCCGAGCGTCGGCGCGACGGAGAACGTGCTGCTCGCGGCCTGCGGCGCGAAGGGGAGGACCTGCCTCAGCGGGGCGGCGCGCGAGCCCGAGATCGTAGCCCTGCAGGGCTTCCTGCGCGCGCTCGGCGCAGAGATCTCCGGGGCGGGAACGGACTGCATCGTGGTGGAGGGTTTTCATCCGCGCCGCAGCGCAGCTGCGCTCATTCCGCCGGATCGCATCGCCGCGGCGACGCTCTGCTGCGCCTGTGCAAGCGCAGGCGGTGAGATTGAGCTGAATTCGGCGGATCCGGAGCAAATTTCTACCGTTCTCTACTTCCTAAAACAGGCTGGATGTGATATAATCCATGCCAAACGCAGCCTGCGCGTGAGCCGGATGGGCCGCCTGTGCGCCCCGGAGAGCGTGACGACTGCGCCCTATCCCGGCTTCCCGACCGATGCGCAGCCGGTGCTGATGGCGGCGCTGCTCAGAGCCGAGGGCACGAGCACGCTGCGGGACAGCATCTTTGAAAACCGCTTCCGGCAGATTCCGGAGCTGCGGCGCCTGGGGGCGGACATCCGGCTCGAAGGACAGACCGCCTTGATCCGCGGTGTGGAGCGCCTGCACGGTGACGTGCTGCGCGCCACCGATCTGCGCGGCGGTGCGGCAATGGTGCTCGCGGGGCTCGCCGCGGAAGGGGACACTCTTGTGCTCGACGAGGGGCACATCACGCGCGGCTACGACGATCTGGACGGCTGCCTGCGTGCGCTCGGCGCGGACGTATGGGCGGAGCGAATCTGAGCGCGACGCGCGTATACGATACATAGCGTAAGGAGAAAGCCATGGCTTCCAACAAACATATCAAACAGACGCCCGAGGAGCGCGCGGAGTTTCTCCGCGCACGCCGCAGGGGCTTCAGCGGCCCGCTGATGTTCGTGGTTGTGATCGTCGCGGTCATTTTTGTGATGAGCGTCTTCCTTCGCGTCTCGGACGTGCAGGTGGAGGGCAATGTCCACTATACGGACGAGGAGATCATCCGCGCCTTCGAAATCGAGGAGGGTGACAATCTCTTTTTCTTCGACCGCATTGCCGCTGCCGCCCGCGCCTACTCCAAGCTGCCTTACATCAAGGAAGTGGCCATCGAGCGAAGGCTTCCGAACAAGGTGCTCATCACCGTGGAAGAGAGCACGGCGCTGGCCTATCTGGAACTGGGTGACGAGGAGTGGACCATGGACGACACCTGCAAGATCCTCGGCAAGGCGGCGGAAGGGGAGCTCTCGCAGCTCGTCCCTATCGTGGGCATCGACCCCGGCACGCTTCTGATCGGCGAGACGCTCACCACCTCCGACGCCAACAGCGCGACTGTCAAATACCTCTCGGACGTGCTCTGGCAGCTGGAGAAGCGCGGTCTCGCACCGGAGACCAATCAGGTCGATTTTACCGATCCCGACAGCCCCAGCTTCTCCTACGGCGGGCGCTTTACCGTGGTTCTGGGGCGCAATAACGCCTTGGAGCATAAGTTCGGGATGTTCGTCTCCGTGCTGGAGCAGCTCAAGCCCGGCGACGTCGGCACCATCGACGTCTCGGACGGAACAACGGCTCATTTCCGGCCAGACTGATTTCAAATTGCTTACAAAATATGAAAAATCTACTTGACCTGTAGGATTATTTGTAATAATATAAATGATGCTAACTATGCATACCGCAGAGCTTCTGAGGAAAAAATATACAGGGAGGCAATAAAATGGATTTCAAAGCTGAGACCGGGCCCGAAAATGTTGTGACGCTGAA
This sequence comes from Clostridiales bacterium UBA3758, assembly GCA_002371675.1. Lineage (GTDB taxonomy): Bacteria > Bacillota > Clostridia > Oscillospirales > Oscillospiraceae > Limivicinus. Next base: position 2,666 of record DFGE01000024.1, on the reverse strand, counting down.
AGTGGTCGGCGTCGGCGGCGCCGGCAACAACGTTGTGAACAGAATGGTAAAAGCCGGCACCCAGGGTGTCGAGTTTATTGCGATAAATACGGACAAGCAGGCCCTTTCGGTCTCCAATGCCGACCAGAAGGTGCAGATCGGCGAGAAGATGACCCACGGTCAGGGCGCCGGCTCCGATCCTGAGATCGGCAAGCGCTCCGCGGAGGAGAGCCGCAACAACATCGCCAAGACCATCGAGGACGCCGATATGGTGTTCATTACCGCCGGCATGGGCGGCGGCACCGGTACCGGCGCGGCCCCCACGGTCGCCGATATCGCACGCGAGGCCGGCTGCCTCACGGTCGGCGTGGTGACCAAGCCCTTCAAGTTTGAGGGCAAGCGCCGTATGGATCAGGCCGAGGCCGGCATCAAGGAGCTGCTCGGCAAGGTCGATTCGCTGCTGATCATCCCCAATGACCGCCTGAAATACGCCACTGACCAGAAGGTCACGCTGGCCAACGCCTTCGAGATCGCGGACGATGTGCTGCGCCAGGCCGTCACCAGCATTTCCGACCTCATCAAGAATACCGGCTTCATCAACCTCGACTTTGCTGACGTGACCTGCATCATGAAGAACGCGGGCCGCGCTCACATGGGCGTGGGTCATGCCGCCGGCAAGGGTAAGGCGGAGGACGCCGCCCGTATGGCCGTTGCCAGCCCCCTGATGGAGACCTCCATCAACGGCGCGCGCGGCGTGCTCATCAACATCACCGGCTCCGAGGATATGGGCCTGGAGGATGTCGAAGCCGCTGCCAGCCTCGTGCAGGAGGCCGCGCACCCCGAGGCCAACATCATCTTCGGCGCCACCTTTGACGACAGCATGCAGGACGAGATCCGCGTTACTGTCATCGCCACCGGCTTCCCTGAAAAGGACGCCGAGGGCAATGAGAAGCCCGTCGAAAAGCCCGCTGAGCCTGCCGCTCCCGTGACTCCGATCGCACCTGTGAATCCCGCGCGTCCGGCCGTTCAGTCCCAGGGGCTTTACACCGGCGCCCAGCAGAAGGCCGCGGCCGCGCCGGTGGCCAAGGTGCAGCCCAAGCCCGCCGAGCCCGCTCCGGAGCCGGAGAAGGAAGCGGACGACTTTGACAGCATCTTCCGCATTTTCAACACCAAGTAAGCTCCGTTTTACGGCGCGTTTGAAAGGATCTCCTCCTGCACTGCGGCGGGGAGATCCTTTTCTTGTTCATTGTTTTCTTAATAGTTTGTTGGAGAATCAGGAAAATTTCCGAGAGGAGGCGTGCCGATTTGAAGCGATCTCTCCGCGTGCTGGGCAGAGTGACGGATCTGTATTTTGACCGTATGATCCCGCGTTCTGCGGCCGCGCTGAGCTACTATCTTACCATGAGCGTCTTCCCGCTCATCATCTGCCTCTACACGCTGCTCGGCAACAGCTTCTCGCGCGCCATGAGCGCGATGGATGTGGCAGAGGAGTTCCTCAGCGAGCAGACCATCTCCTATATCCGCGGCTTCCTCGTCTATGTGGCGAAAAACCACAACAACGCCATGCTCTTAGCTGGCGTCCTCATGCTGCTGACCACGGCCTCCGCGGGCGTGCGCAGCGTGCAGAGCACGATCGGCGAGCTGCAGGGGCTGCGGCGCTATCAGGGCCTGAGCGGCGTTTTGTTCAGCCTCGCGTTTTCTGTGGCCTTTCTCGCTGCCATGTATTTCTCCATCCTCGTCATGTTCACAGGCGAGACTTTTTTGGACTGGCTGAGCGGCCGCTTCCCGCAGCTGAATATCAGCTCCTCCTGGGAATGGATGCGTTTTCTGTTGCTCGGCGGCCTGGAGCTGGTGATCTTCCTGGGGGTCTACGCCTCCTCGCGTCCGCGGCGCGATCCCTACGCGCTTTTGCCCGGCGCTCTCCTCGCCACGGTGGGGACGGTTTTTATCAGCTGGATCTTTTCGGCCTTCATCGCCGTCTCCGTTCGCTATTCCATGGTCTACAGCTCGCTGGCCTCCCTCATTCTGCTGATGTTCTGGCTGTTTCTCATCTGCCAGGTCATCTACGTCGGCGCGGCCTTCAACGTCGCCATCCGGGATGTGAAGCGCGAGGACGAGAACTCGCAGGTCTGAAGCCGTATCCCGAGCAGCCAATTATAGTGTCAATCTGCTTTATGCCTATGAAAATAAAAATGCTGCGGATCCCCGGTAAACCGGGGATCCGCAGCATAGTATGGCGACCATATTACCGCGCAGGAACGCGGCGTCTCTGAGCTCTCAATCTTTCCGCTTGCGGAAAGAAGACCGGGAAGCTCACTTGATCAGGTTCAAAATGAGCGTCAGCAGAACGAAAGCAAGCGCGAACCACTTGGTGGCCTTGGCGAGCTTGGCGTCGAGCGTCTTAGCCTTGCCCTTGGACAGGAAGGTTTCCGCGCCGCCGGAGATGGCGCCGGAGAGGCCAGCACTCTTGCCGCTCTGCATGAGCACGATCACCGTGACGGCAAGGCCGGAGAGAACCTGAAGAATGGTGAAGATAATGGTCAGTGCGTTCATGTATTTCAATCCTTTCGATGTGCGTTTGAATTTACAGCTTTTCTACTATACCATACCTTTTTTCCCAATTCAAGCCCTTTTTTCATTTTCCTGCCTGAATCAGCAGAGAACTGTTCTGCCCTGAATCAGCGGAG
>DFGE01000011.1 GCA_002371675.1 Clostridiales bacterium UBA3758 | reverse complement strand
GGGCGCCGTTCATCCGCCAAAACTCTGCAAGGAGGCCGTACACATGAATCTTGTGACCGCGTTTTCGCTCTTTTCCCTGATCATCCTGCTGTACTGGGTGATCACAGAGCTCTTCACCGTACTCTTTCATCTCACCGGCCTGCCGGACGACAAGGCCAGGTTTCAGGTCATCTCGCTGCTGACCGGCTGCGGCTTCACCACGCGCGAGAGCGAAATGATGCTCTCCAACGTCCATCGGCGGCGCCTTGCGCGGATCACGATGCTCTTCGGCTATGTGTTCAACATCACCATCGTTTCCGCTTTCATCAACGTCTTCCTCTCGCTCAAGGTCGGCCAGGTACAGAACTTCTTCATCGGCGTCCTGATCCCGCTTGGCGTCGCGGCGCTTATCATGGTCTTCATGCGCGTGCCGAAAGTCCGCGCCTGGGGCGACCGGCTGCTGCTGCGCGTCGCAGACCGCATCATCGGGGTGGACAGCTCCTTCAACAGCGTCCAGCTGCTCGACAGCATTGGGAGCGAGGCCATCGCCCGCGTTATCATCAACCACATTCCGGAGGAATACCAGGGGCTCTCCCTCTCCGCGAACGGGCTCAAGCAGAACACCGGCATCATGGTGATGCTCGTGGAGAAGCCGGGCCAGCACGCGAGGTCTGCCGGCCCGGACACCGTGATCGAGCCCGGCGACCAGCTGACCGTCTTCGGGCGCTATGAGAACATCCGCCGCGCCTTCCACGCGCGCGAACGCTTTACGGACGACTGAGCGCCCCGGCGCAGCACAGGCCGCGCCCGGACAACAGGCAAACGCCTCCTGTGTTTCCGTCCCGCCGAAGGAGGGGCGGGACGCACGGGAGGCGTTTGCGGCATATAGGGAGCTATTTTTTGGCATTTCTGCGCGAAGCAGGCAAATTTCAAATTGCGTTTTGCGCGCGCTCGTGATATGCTGTTTTCGGAAAACCGTCCCGCGGCTGCGCCCGGGAGAAAAGGGTCTCACGATATTTTGACGGCTTGTCCCGTCCTCAGAAAGGATTGCGCAAAAATGGAAAAACAGATCAAACGGATCGGCGTTCTGACCAGCGGCGGAGACGCGCCCGGCATGAACGCGGCTGTGCGCGCGGTCGTGCGTACGGCGATCGCCTCGGGCATCGAATGCATTGGAATCCGGCGCGGCTGGCAGGGTCTCATCCACAGCGATTTCGTCCCGCTCACGCGCGAAAGCGTCGGCCATCTCCTCTCCCGCGGCGGTACGATACTCTACACCGCCCGCAGCGACGACTTTCTGACGGAAAAGGGCCGTCTTAAGGCTGTCGCCACCTGCAAGATGCTGGGGCTCGACGGCATCGTCGCCATCGGGGGCGACGGTACCTTCCGCGGCGCGCTGGAGCTCTCCCGGCTCGGCGTCCCCGTCGTGGGTGTGCCCGCCACGATCGACAACGACGTGGGCTGCACCAACTACACCATCGGCTTCGACACGGCCTGCAACACAGCCATCGAATGCATCGACAAGCTGCGCGACACCATGCAGTCGCATGAACGCTGCTCCGTCGTCGAGGTCATGGGCCGCAATGCGGGCTTCCTCGCGCTCTATGTCGGCATCGCCGTCGGCGCAACCGCGGTGCTCGTGCCGGAGAAGCCGCTTGATTTTGATAAGGACGTCGTCGAGCGCATCCGCGCCTCCCGCCTCGCGGGCAACACGCACTTTATGATCGTCGTCGCCGAGGGCGCAGGGAGCGCCGTTGAGGTGGGCAAGCAGATCTACGATGCCGTGGGCATCGACCCGCGTGTGACCGTGCTCGGCCACATCCAGCGCGGCGGCGCGCCCAACGCCCGTGACCGTGAGACGGCCACCCGCATGGGCTACTATGCCGCTCGTGCGCTTGCAGAAGGGCGCTACAACTGCATCATCGGCACCAAAGAGGGCTCCATCGTGGAGATCCCCATCGAGGAAGCGCTGGTCATGAAGAAGAACCTGCAGATGGAGCGCTACCACATCATGGAGACCATGCAGTTCGGCAGTGTGCTCTCCCGCTGACAGGACAGAAACAGCAGAAAGCCTCCGGAACCGCCGGTTCCGGAGGCTTTCTGCTGTCTGCGCAGGCCGGAGGCTGCTGCATTTATTGCTGCGCCGCGCTTCTGTTCAGCTCCGCTTCTATCTTGCCCAGGGTATCGAAGAAGCGGTGGGTGGCCACGGCAAAGCCCAACAGCGGGAGCCCCAGCGTGTTCCAGCAGAACATGTGACGGAAGGAGGTGTGGGGGCCTTTGATCCCCATGGCTTCCGCCTTACGGCGCAGCTCGTCGGCAATGCGGCCCATCCAGATGATGGGATAGATGAACAGCGTGGGAATACCGATCAGATAGGCCTGCCAGTAGGGCATGGTCTTGTGGCCGAGAACGGAATCGATCTCCGCCTGCAGGCCAAGCGGCATGGCGGCCATAAAATACAGTCCGGCCGTAAAGAAGTCGATAAAGCCCAGCCAGAAGCCCGGGCGATGTGTATGTTTGTATTGCATCCTGCACCTCACAGCAGTATTTCTTTTCTCGCGTTTCCGCGCGCTTGCCCCTTATTCTTTTATTCTATTCCGGGCCCTGTCAATAAGAGCTTCTCCCTTGATTGGCCCTTTTATTAGATGCTTTATTGTTTTACTTTTTGGTATAACAGAGCAGTTTCTCCATCCTCATTTAAGTACTTTTTGACCAATGTAAATCCGTTTTTTTGAAGTATCCGCTGCGAACAGATATTTGCAGGATCTGTAATGGCAATTACGTTTATTCCTGATTCCCATGTAACTGCCACATTGACAAGATTCTTAACCAGTTCAGTTCCGTATCCGCGATTCCAATACTGTGGAAGCAGCATGTATTCGATTTCAACAGCACTGTATTCCTCATTCCAGCATGCTGCACCCATCCCAATATACTCTTCATCGCTTTCGCCAACGAAGACCTTGTAAACACCCAGCTGCGGCTCTGAAGCATTCTGCACAATCACCGTTTGGAAAGCCATACGCGCCTCTTCAGCAGTAAAAACACGTCCAAGGTTCATCTTCATGATCTCTTGATTGTAAACAAGCTGAGCGTACATCGGCTCATCGCTCACATTGTATTTTTCCAGTTTCATCACTGTCAATCCTGCCTCCGCATATTCAGATTTTTCGAGATAATTATAACAGACAACGCACAACATGGGAAGAAGAGACGGGACCCTGATCGCATCACGCTCAGAGTCCCTCTTTGTCAAACCATACTGCGACTCATTCCGCAGGCCTCAGGCACAAGCCGGGGCGTATAACCGGGGGCTTTACGGTTCTTTGCTGCGTTTTTTCGCCGCAAACAGCCCCATTGCTATGCCTGCCGTCGAAAGGAGCAGTCCGATGGGCAGCTTGGCAAAGTCAGGCCAGACGATGCTTCTCATTTCCACGCTCTCTGCCGTAACGGAAGTAACGCAGCCGGACATTGCATACATGAGTCCGAAAACAAGACCCGCCAGCCATTTCAGTTTGCCGAACCAGTCACGGTGTCCGATGATGAATGATGCGACAAAGAAAGTGACCGGCAAAACGGCCCATGTGATGGAGAACCCGTACCCGTAATTGTCCACGCCCTTGTGTGCCAGAAGAAATGCAATGAGCGAGAGCGCCCAGATTCCCAGCACAGTTAACACAAGAATCAGCTTCGATTTTCGGTCATTACTTTTTACGACATTCGTGCTCTCTTCAAGATAGTCTTTATAAGTTTGTTTCATGGAATCCTCCTCCTTGAGCAGGTGATCCAAGCTCACAGAATACAGGTCGCTCATCCGTATGACGCTGAGGATGTCCGGATAGGATTTCCCGTTTTCCCAATTTGACACGGTCTGGCGGCTCACCCCAAGAGCCTCTGCCGCTTGCTCCTGTGAGAGATTTACACTGTGTCTTGCGTTACGGATGATTGTTCCGATTTCCATTCGTCTCACCTCTTAATTGTTTGTCCCGGCCGGAACGACTTAAGGATACGGGATAAAGCCCCGAAAGTCTATCAAGGGCGTTTTACAAGCTCGAATTTCCTTGACAAAATGTTTTTACACAGGCTGAAATCACCGGTTTGAACGGCTGTATTCGCCCAGCAACGCTCAGGGCAAGCGCGAGGTGCATACGGTCTATGCCAAGACGAGGGAGGAGTGCGAGGTGCTTTTAGAGAAGATGATCGCCGAGGTTCAGGAGCGGATCAAGGAAGAAAAACTGGCGATGAAAGAGACAGTGGCTGTAGTAGAAACTGAGGCAGAGTAAACAAAGAAAGATACGATAGTAAGAACAGAATGCTATTCATAGTCTCCGGAATTCATTATTCCATGGTTTTTCTTTGCGCCAAAGCACATCCAGTATTCAAATCTGTTTTGGAGAAAAACTCGCCTTTCTTCGGAAATATCCGGAATCTTAGAAAGCGCAGAGGTAAATCCGATCCATTTTTGTAACACATGCGAGGTTACGGGACGATAAACAAAAGTCGGCGGAATATACCGAACATAGTATTGTCCATTTGAAACTGTGCAAGTTACTAAATCATATACATCTCTACTTGCATGAAGGCGATCAAAAGACATTATACAGATATCGTCATTTTGAAATAGCGCGCGCTTCCTTCTTAACCACTCATCTTTTTCGTATTCACTACGTCTTCCGTATACCAATATGTACTGCGGTTTGAATTCCTTTTTTCTGTTTTCTTCATCAATCGAAAAACGTTCATAAAACGATTCTTGTCCAGAAATGGTGGACAGGATCGCCTTCCATTCAATTATTTGATTATATGCTTGTGTAAACTCGGATCTGTTGATTTCGTCCTTTCTAAACTGTTCTTTGCTTGGCTTTTCAATCTCGATTAAGACCGGGCAAAAAGAGAGACTATCGTTTGCAAGCCACATGAAATCGGGAATGCGTAGTTGGTTGTCGTTGATTCTGGGCTGCGTTATCAAACAATTCATGTAAGGATAATGACCAGATAAGCCAAACACTTCGAATGCACCTGGGACATAAGCTGGGTTTTCTTCTAAAAAATGTTGAAATGAATGCTCTTTATTTGCTTCCGTTTCTAATAATGCTTTATATTTCAAATCGCTTTTTATAATATACTCACCCATGTTAATCGCCTTTGGCGCATCTGGAATAATGTCATATTGTTTGACAAGCATTTATGTTACCTCCATGTGATATAAAGCCATCAAGCAAAAGCCGCAGAGAAACAATCCCTGCGGCTTTTCTGCGGTAAAAACCGCCATTTTGGTCCGAGTGACTGGTTTCGAACCAGCGGCCTCGTGGTCCCAAACCACGCGCTCTACCATCTGAGCTACACCCGGATATTCAATTTTCTGCTTCTGCCGTTGTGGTCAAAGATGTGGTCAAACGGCAATTTTCAGAGTTTTTGCGGAAGCCATAAAGTGCCAAAACTTCAGTGTTTGCAAGGGGTTGCAGGATTTCAGCTTTTGCCCGAATGCCGGGGGTGTTACACGCTCCCAAACCAAGCGCGCTACCAGCTGCGCTACACCCGGAAATACGTATTTGCGCTGCGGAGCTTGCCGCAGCGCGCTTATTATACAGCAAGTCTCGAACGCTTGCAAGCAGTTTCTTTTCGCGGCGCTGGCGCGGGCTTCTCCCCTTCCCGGGCCGGCCTTCTCCCCTCCCCCTTTTCAAGCCGTACAGGCTGTGTTATAATGGTTTCGTTCGTTTTCGACACGCAGGCCGGGCCAGGCGCCCGCAGCCATCGCGCAGAAAGGAGCGTGTCCCATGCTGAAAACGCGCAAAACCAAGCTTTATTTCGCTGTGATCATCCTGGTCGCTGCGGCGATCCTCGCCGTCGTCGGCTTCGGGATCCGCAACATAGTCGCCGCAGGCAAGACCCAGGCTCCCGGCGGCAGCCCGAGTCCCACGCCGCAGGTAGTCGTCCAGGAAGTGGAGAAGATCCGTGAGGTGGAAAAGCTCGTGGAGGTGGAGAAGGAGATCTCCGCCGAGATCCTGCAGGACGGGCTGAAGGATATGGGCTTCCTGGTGACGGAGGAATACTATTTCACCGAGGTCGCCTCCTATTCCAGTATCAAAACCTTGTTCAACCTCGAGCTTCCCTTCAGCGAGTCCAGTTATCTGGTGAGCTATGAAGGCAGCGTCACTGCGGGGATCGACTTTACGGGCGTGCGCGTCGTCAAGGACGAGGAGCAAAAACGCATTACCGTTTTTCTCCCCCTGCCTCAGATCCAGACCGTGAGCATCGACCCGGAGAGCTTCGTGCTGCATCACGAGAAGCAGAGCATCCTCAACCCCACCTCCGTAGCAGATTACAACAGCTCCCTTATCGAGCTGGAGCGCAGCGCGCTGGACAAGGCGCTCGAACGCGGCCTGCTGGATCACGCCGGAGAACACGCCCGGCTTGTCGTGCAGAACTTTGTAGGCAGTCTGGTGGATCTGCGCGAGTACAGGCTGTCGATCCGCTGAAAGGAGTCCGCTCATGGAAAGCAAACTCAAACGCATTCTCTTCGCGCTGCTGCTCGTGCTGGCGGCTGTGCTCTCTTTCTTCGTGCTCTCCGGTCTGACAGGCAAGCTGGAGGCAGCGCTCGGCGTCGCGGACAACCTGGACGCAAAGGCCGACACCGTGCTCAAGCTCACCGCCTCCTCGACGCTGCTCTCCGCAGGCCTTACCGCGATCCCCAGCGATATCGCCACGCCGATCGCCGAAAAGCTGGCCGATTTTTCGGAGTATTTCATCTTCATTCTCTGCGTGATCTTTTCAGAGAAATACCTTCTCGGCATTCTCGGCACGGCCTCCTTCAAGATCCTGATCCCCTTCTCCTGCGGCTTCCGCTGCTTCAGCCTGTTCCGCGAATCAGAGACGGCAAAACGTCTCTCCTGGAAGCTCGCCATCCTCGCCATCGCGCTCGTAGTCATCATACCGCTGAGCCTCTGGGTGTCGGACAGGGTATACGATACCTACAACGCCTCCATTGAGGAGACCATCACGGCTTCGGAGGAGCTCAGCGGCACCACCTCGGAGCTCTCCGAGGCGGGCGAGGACCGAAACCTCGTCTCCTCGATTCTCGAGCGGCTTTCCACCACGGGCACAGAGCTGGCTAACAAGGCCGCCCGGGTCGTCAACCGCTATGTGGAGTCCCTCGCGGTGATGATCGTGACCTCCTGCGTGATCCCGATCCTGGTGCTGGTCTTTCTGTTGTGGCTGATCAAAACGCTGACCGGCGTTGCGATCCCGATGTCCTCCCTCCCCGTGCACCGGAAGAAATAGGAAGCTGCAATCCGCGCGCATCAAGCAAAACAGCACAAGGCTCCGCCTGTCGGCGGAGCCTTGTGCTGTTTATCATCTTGTTATCCTCTTGCCTTCACTGCGTCAGGATTCTTTCACGCGGGAGCTTTCCTCCTCCGTTCCTGGGGCGTCCGCCTTGTCAGTATCAGCCGCCGCTTTGCCTGTTCCGCTCTCCGCCGGGGTCTCCGGCGGCGGAACGGGCTTTTTCTTTTTCAGCAGCAGCGCGGCAAGCAGGATCAGAAGCAGAAGTCCGCCGCCGATGAGCGCGTAGGTCGTGAGCTGCGAGCCGCTCTCGCTCTCTGCCGCGGCGAAGATCACTGCGCCGCCCTGCGCGCCGAAGCTCAGGTAGCTGCCGGCCTTGCTGGCGGAAATCTCGTGCCAGCTCTCCTCCTCAAAGACATAGAGCTTCACGCTTCTGCCGTGCTCGGAGAGTTCGGGCGGGAGATAGCGGACGGTATAGCTCTGGTCTTCCTCAATGCCGTTCACCTGCAGCAGCCATTTTTCGAGCACGACGCCGTCTTCAACCACGGGGCCTTCCCCGCCGTATTCGGAGAGCCTGACCTCGGCGCGATGCGTAAAGTCGCCCTCCACGAGCACGATGGACATCGGGGATTCCCCGCGCGTCTGCTCGGAGGCAAGCGCGCCCTGGCGCGGCGTGTACACTGCTTCGATCACGGCGCTGCGGGTGAGATTTTCCCTCTCGAATGCAGGCCAGGAGCCCGTATAGCCCTCCTTCTCCGGCACCGCCGGGATCTTGCTCTCGTCCACACTGCCGCCGTAGCCGAACTTCAGCTCCGCCACCTGGCGTCCGTCTGCCACAAAGCGCAGGCGCAGCGTGCGGAAGCGTTCGGGGAGACCTTCCCGTTCAAGCAGCTGCTCGTAGCTCACAGGCTCGGCTCTGCCGCTGTAGCTGATGCCGTCCACGGCGCCGAGGCCGTCATGGACGTAAACATTGTCCACCACAGCGTCCTCCGCGTCCACGTCCGCGTAGCCCGCAATGGTACCGCTGCAGGCTGCGTCGCCGGCGATGCCGGCCATGCTGCCGCAGCCGCTGATGCGCGTCCCGTAGCCGGCGACGCCGCCGACATAATTGCTGCCCAGCACGTCGCACATGGCGTAGCTGTCGCGGATGCTCGCATAGGAGTAGCCCGCGATACCGCCGACATAGCTTCCGTCCGGGCTGGATACCGCGCCGTAGCTCTCGCAGGTGCTGACCAAACCGAGTTCCATCTTGCCGGCGATACCGCCGACGCCGTCCTTACGGCCTTCCACCACGCCCTCATTGACGTTCATCTCGCCGACGCAGTGCGTCTCATAGGTGTTGCTGACGATGCCCTCGATGCCGATGGTTTCGGCGAGCTGACCGTCCAGGTCAAATTCATACTCGATGCCCATGTCGCCCGCGATGCCGCCGACGTTGGTATCGCCGCTGACGATGGCGCTGTTGGTGTTGCGGCTCACGCGGCCGAGGAGGTCTTCCTCCTCCATTTCCTCCGAGCCGTCCTGATAGATCTTGCGGTTGGCAGCGCCGTTGAGCGCGTTGGCAAGCAGCATGAGCACACGGCTGAGCTGGTCGTTGACATTGCCGAGATCCTGCGCGATATAGCCGGAGGAGGTGGCGACGATGCCAGCCATCTGGTTGGCGCCGTCCGCCATGTCGCTGATATCCCCGCTGACGTCCTCCGGGACCTCGATGCTCTCGTCCTTTCCGCGAACCGGCGTTGCGCCGACGCGCTGTGAGCCGCCTCCGCCGGGGCGGGAGATGGTGCCGCTGCCGTCGATCTTGCCGCTGGCCGAGTCGGAGCTGGCCTGGATACTGTCAAGCGTGTTGTTCATCTCGTTGGACATCAGGCCGAGATCTCCGGAGGCGATGTCCATATAGGCGTTCAGAAGCTCCAGTTCCTCAGCGAGATTTACCGATTCAAGCAGAAGCAGGTACGGCTCCATCTGGCCTACGATGCCGCCCACGTCCTTGCGGCCGTGCACATCGCCGAAGTTCCGGCAGCCTGTGAGATAGCCGGACTGCCGTCCGGCGATGCCGCCGACGTTGTAACCGAAGCGGGGGTAGCCCACCATGCCGCGGTTGACGCAGCCGGACACTGTGCCCGTGGAGAGGCCGACAATGCCGCCCGTATCGGATACAACGTTTTCGTCCTCGGCATTGGTGAGGTCGAGCATGCCGTCACCCGACAGGGAGATACTCTCGAGGTCGAGCGCGGCCTCGGAGATCGTCGTGTTCACGGTGGCGCGGCTCTCACAGTCAAGGAGGACGCCGCTGTTGGAGCCGGCGATGCCGCCGGTAGCCCGCTTGGCGTCCACGCTGCCGGAGAAGGTGCAGGAGCGGATCGTCCCCTCGTTCTCGCCGGCGATGCCGCCGACATAGCGCAGGCCGCTCACCGAGCCGGAGAAGGAGCAGTTTTCGATCAGGCCGCGGTTCGTGCCCGCGACGCCGCCGATCTGGTGCTGCCCGTCGCCCGGCGCGACCGTGCCGGAAAGGGAGAGATTGCGCACCACGCCCTCGGCCTGTATGTAGCGGAAAAAGCCCAGATGCGAGCCTTCGCGCTGGATCGCCAGGCCGAAAATGGTGTGGCCGCGGCCGTCAAAGGTGCCCGAGAAGGTCGGGATCGGTTCAAATTCCACGCCGCCCAGATCAAGATCCTGATCCAGCACGACGTTCAGGCCGACAGAATAGCTGTCCAGCACACAGTCGCGTGCGAGCTGCTGCAGCTGCTCCGCCGTGGTAATATGGATCATCCTCTCCTCCGCGAGCGCGGCGGGAGACGCGAGTGCAAAGAGCAGTGCGATCAGCAGGCATACGGCTCCCAGACGTTTAGCGTTCATCCTGGCTCCCTTCTTTCAGCATGTTTTCATTGATTTCTGTGACACTGTTCATATCGACGATGGCGTTCATGGTGCCTCGGAACACCCCGTGCACCTCCGCGTCGATCAGCCCCTCAAGGCTGCCGCGCACGCGCCCGTCGATCCGCATCAGGCCGGCCCTGTGGGAGACGCGCTCCCCGTGGTCGATGCTGAAGGAGGTTTTCCGGATCACGATATCGCCCATCAGCAGGATCTGCGGCAGGACGCACATGACAAGGAAAATGGAGATCAGCGTGCCGGTACCGAGATAGATGCCGATGGCGGAGATGGTCTCGTTGGAGGTCATCAGGCCGATGGCAATGCCGGCGGAGGCCAGCATCGCACCGGAGGTTATGATCGTGGGGAAGGCCTGGTTCAGCGTCTCGATCATGGCCTCCCGCAGCGGCATTTTCTCCTTAAGCTCCATATAGCGGCTGGAAATCACGATCGCGTAGTCGATATTTGCGCCCATCTGGATGGCGCTGATGATGAGATAGGTCAGGAAGAAGAGGCTGCTCCCCTTCAGCGTCGGCACGGAGAAGTTGCAGAAGATACTGCCCTGGATGATGAGGATCAGCAGCAGCGGCAGTCCCACGGATTTGAACGAGAAGAGCAGCACCAGGATGACGAAGACCACCGTCAACACGCTGATAAGCAGGTTGTCCTTCTGGAAAGAGCTGCGCAGGTCGCTGCAGCTCGTCGTGTCGCCCACGAGGTAGTATTCCGTATAGTAACGTGCGGTGAGCCCGTGGATCACCTCGAGGTATTCGTAGCTCTCCTCCCCCTCTGTGGGCAGGTTCAGATCAATGACGATGCGGCTCCAGCTGTCGCTCCGCAGCTGTCTCTGTCCGTCGCGGATTCTCTCCTCCAGATCGTCGAGCTTATCCTCGGTCTCCTCGTCGAGATTGAGGGTGATGCCCTCGCGCTCGTCAAAGAGGTAGTCCAGCAGGTCGATCAGCGCGATACGGTAGTTCTCAAGGTTCGTGACGATCTGGCCGTATTGATCCTGCTTCACCGCATAGCTCGCGTAGAGCGCCTGCGCCACCTCGAAGTCCAGATCTGTCATTTCCGCAAACTGGCGCGGGTTCAGCTCGCTCGTGAGCACATAGTCGTCTCCTGCCTCGATATTGGCCATGCCCTGGACCTTCTCGACCCGGCTGAGCTCCTCGATATCGGCGATCAGCGCGGCTTCCTTGTCGTTGCTGCCCGCAGGGACGATGAGCGCCATGCGGTTGACCTTGCCGAAGAGCCTTTCGATATTCTTCTCCGCGATCTGCGTCTCGTTCTTGCGGATGGAGGAGACGGAGTACTGGGAATAGACATAATTGACCTTGTTGGAGAGGATCGCCGCCGCAATGAACACACCGAGGAACACCAGCGGCATGATGAAGCGCGTGGCATACACGGCCTTGCCGAGGAAGTTGATCTTCGGGACGAAGGAGCGGTGGTGCGTGCGGTCGATGGCCCTGGAAAAGACCAGCAGCAGTCCCGGCATCAGCAGGAACACCGTGCAGAGGCTCAGAAGGATGGCCTTGATGAGCACGAGGCCCATATCCCGGCCGAGCTTATACTGCATGAAGCAGAGCGCCAGCAGGCCTGCGACCGTGGTAAGAGAGCTTGCCGAGATCTCCGGGATCGCCTTCGCGAGCGCTGCGACCGCAGCCTCTCGCGCGGGCTTTTTCTCATGTTCCTCCATATAGCGGTGGCAGAGAATGATGGCATAGTCGATCGCGAGGGCGAGCTGCAGCACGATCGCGATGGAATTGGTGACGAAGGAGATCTCCCCCATCATGTAATTGGTGCCCATGTTGAGCAGCGCAGCCGCGCCGAAGGTGAGAAGCAGCACGGGGATCTCGGCATAGGTCTTTGAGGTCAGCAGCAGCACCAGGATGATGATGACCACCGCGATCAAATCGACGACCAGCATTTCCTGGTCTATGATCGCCTTGAGGGGATTGCCGACGTTGCTGGAGACGCTCAGATCGTAGGCGCCGAGCTCTCGTCTGACGGCTTCCAGGGCGTCGATGCTGACCTGGTCATTCTCCGTGCCGTCAAAGGTGATGGAGAAGAGCGCGGTGGCGGAGGTGAAGTGCTTGGGCGTGTTGTCAAATTCGGCGGATTTGACGCCGGCTATCCCTTCCAGCCGCTCCTGCATGGCGAGCGCCTGGTCGTAGGTGATGTTTTCGACCATGACCTGCGCAGTGCCGAAGGTGGTGAATTCCTCCTCCATGAGCGTCAGGCCGCGCCGCGTTTCGGTGGTGTCCGGCAGGTAGGCGGTGAGATCGTCGTTCACCTGCACCCAGCTGCGGGAGAAAGCGCAGAAAATCGCCGCGGCCAGGAAGACGAAGAAAATGACGCCGCGGCGGTCGACGATCAGCGCCGCCAGGCGCTCCATGAAGCTTGTCTGCTTTCGGGTATCCATACGGTCGCCTCTTTACAAGAATGATACGCTTAAAAAGCTGAATAAAGAAAAACAATCGTTCATGAACGGCTTTTTGAACGCGCGAGCTCACACGAAACAGCGCGTCCTCCCTGCGGCAGCGCTCCCCGCCGCAAAACAAAAGCAACAGATATTATAGCACGCCTTGTCCTGCGGGAAAAGACTTTTTTACCCTCTGCCAAAAAAACGGCGCAAAAGCGCGCCGTATCCGGCATTCCGTCGTCTTGACGGCGTATCGGAAGCGTGCTATACTAAGCATTAATTTTATGGCTATAAGGAAGTGAACCTCCGCATTATGGATGGCGACAGTCGATCGTCGTATTTACCCTGGATCGCAGCAGGGATCCTGCTGCTCTTTGCGGCGTATTTCGCACTTGCCGAAACGGCATTTGCCTCTGCGTCCAAAAGCAAGCTCAAAGCATCCGCCGACAAGGGCGACGTGCGCGCGGAAAAGGCGCTCTCTATCCTGGAGAACTTTGACCGCGCCATCAGTACCCTTCTCATCGGAACCAATATCGTACACCTTGCGGCAGCCTCCCTCGTCACCGTGGCGGTCACGCGTCTGTGGGGGCTCAGCGCCGTCTCCGTGAGCACGCTGGTCACCACGATCGTCGTGTTTTTCTTTGGGGAGATGCTGCCGAAAAGTGTGGCCAAAAAGTTCCCTGAGCGCATTGCGAAAGCGACCGCGCCGGGGCTGTCCTTTTTCATGAAGCTTTTTGCGCCGCTCTCCGCCGCACTCACCTGGATCGGCGAAGCGGCCGCCTGGCTGCACCCCGGCGAGGCGGAGAAATCCGTCACCGAGGACGAGCTCTATGATATCATCGAGGATATGACCGAGGAGGGCAGCCTCGACGAGGAGCGGGGCGACCTGATCTCCTCCGCGCTGCAGTTCGGTGACGTGACCGTCGAAAGCGTGCTCACTCCGCGGGTGGACGTTGAGGCTATCGACATCAGCGACAGTCTCGGGGAGATCCTTTCGCAGGTCAAGAACCAGAACCACAGCCGCCTGCCCGTCTATGAGGACAGCATTGACAACATCATAGGCATCCTCCAGATCCGCCGCTTCATCAAGGCCTGGCTCCGGGAGGGCGACGCGCTGGCGATCCGCCCCCTGCTGGATGAGCCCTACTTCATCCACCAGAGCACCAATATCGACGAGCTGCTGCCGCTCATGTCCAAGGCGCGGCAGAACATGGCCGTCGTTACCGACAACTACGGCGGCACGCTCGGCATCGTCACCGTGGAGGACATCCTGGAGGAGCTGGTGGGCGAGATCTGGGACGAAGACGACGTGGTGGAGGAGCCGATCGTGGAGCTCGGCGAGGGCCGCTGGCTCGTCGACGCGGAAGAATCCGTGAGCGACGTGTTTGAGCAGATGGACTATGAGCCGCCCGAAGACGACGGTGATCTGGTCAACACCCGCATGGGCGAATGGGCATATGAGCAGTTCTCCGCCATCCCCAAGGTCGGGGACAGCTTCCGCTTTGACCGCCTCGAGGTCACCGTGGCCGAGATGGAGCACAACCGCATCCTGAAGCTGCAGACTGCGCTGCTTCCCGAAGAGAAGGGAGGCGAGGACGCATGAGCATCCCCTTCCTGATCGCGGGCCTCGTGCTCTGTGTGATCCTCTCCGCGTTCTTCTCCGGATCGGAGATGGCGCTCTCCTCCTGCAACACGCTCCGCCTGGAGCGTCTGCGCGACGAGGGCTCCAAGCGGGCCGGCATCGCACTGAAAATCACCGAATCCTTTGACAACGCCCTCTCCGCGATCCTCATCGGCAACAATCTGGTGAACATTGCCGCCTCGTCTCTCGGCTCGGTCCTTGTGATCGCGCTCACCGGGAGCGACAAGAAGGTCTGGATCGCCACGGCCGCCATCACCCTGACGATCATCATCTTCGGCGAGACCATTCCGAAGATCGTTGCCAAGGAAAACGCCACCCGCCAGGCGGAGGGCGTGGCCGTGCCTGTGCGCATCCTGACGATTCTGCTCTTTCCCCTGGTCTGGCTCGTCGTGAAGCTCATCACCCTCATTACGCTGCCCCTCAAGAGCGAAGCGGACGCGGAAGACGACGAGGCCGTGGAGGAGCTGCAGAGCATCATTGAGACTGCCGAGGACGAGCAGGTACTGGACGAAGACCAGTCCGAGCTCGTGCAGGCCGCCATTGAATTCGACCAGATTTCCGTCTCCGAGGTCATGACCGCCCGGGTGGACGTCGAGGCCATCGACATCGACGACGACTGGGACAAGATCCTTGAGACGGTGGAAAACGCGCCGTACTCGCGCCTTCCCGTCTATGAAAACGGCATTGACAACGTGATCGGCGTGCTCTACCTCAACCACTTCCTCAAGGCGCTCACAGAAGGCGGCCGCGCCGATATCCGGGAGCTGCTGATGCCCCCCTGCTACGTGTACAAGACCATGAAGCTGCCCGCCGTGCTCAACACCCTGAAGCGTGCAAGGCAGCACCTGGCCATCGTGGCAGACGAATACGGCGGCATGCTCGGCGTCGTCTCTCTGGAGGACGTACTGGAGCAGATCGTCGGAGACATCTGGGACGATACCGACACCGTGGAGCAGGAGGTCGTCCTGCGCGCCGAGGGCGAATACGAGCTGGACGGCGACATGCTGCTCAGCGACATGCTGGAGCTGCTCGGTCTCGACGAGGACGCCCTTGAAGCCGAGAGCGACACCGTGGGCGGCTGGGTTGTGGAGTCCTTCGGGGCTTTCCCGAACGTCGGAAACGCTTTTTCCTGCGAGGGCTGGGACTTCACCGTTATGGAGATGGACGGCCGCCGGGTCGAAAAGGTTCTCGCCCGCCGCAAGGCCGATGCGCCTGCGGACGGCGAGAAAAACGAGAACCACTGATACGCAAACCGAATTGCAAAAAGGAAGCTTCCATCCGGAAGCTTCCTTTTTCATATGCTTCATACGGCAAGCTGCGCGGGCAGGAAAAACGCCCTCCGAGAGGAGGGCGTTTTGACATTCTGTTATTCCTTGATGCTGCCGTCGGGATTGAAGAGGGGCAGGGGCGCGAGATAAATGATATCGTCGCGGAACTGGGCGTCGCCCTCGGCAAGGACGGCCATTCTGCCGGCGATGATGCCGCCGGCCTTGTTGACCAGCGTCTCCGTCGCGCGCAGGCTCTCGCCGGTGGAGATCACGTCGTCCAGGATGAGGATGCGCTTGCCGCGGATAAGCTCCGCATCGGCGGTGTCAAGCACCAGGCGCTGCGTGCCCTTGGTGGTGATGGACTGAACCGTCACCTCAAAGACGCCGGACATGTAGGCTTTGGGACCCTTGCGGGCCAGGAAATACTTGTCCGCGCCGCTCTGACGGGCCATCTCGTACAGCAGGGGGATGGACTTGGCCTCGGGGGCAAGCAGGTAGTCATATTCGGGGGCGCGCTTGAGCAGCTCGGTTGCGCAATGGACCGTCAGCTCTACATCACCGAACATAACAAAGGCGCCGATGTACAGGTCGTCAGTAACCTTGCACAGAGGCAGATCCCGCTTTAAGCCGGCGATGTCCATCTCGTAAGTCATGTTTGATTCCTCCAAAAGAAACACAATAATTTTGACTGTATCATTCTACCGCAAATCTGTGAAAAATCAAGAGCGTAATGCAAAAAATCTGCCCGCCTCATCCGGGGCGGGCAGATCCGGTCATCAGAAGATATCCTCGACCACCTTGGTGGGCGGCGTCTCGACGATCTCGGGATGCTGGAAAATGTAGCGGAAGGTCTGCAGCATCTGGGCGTAATAATGTCCGTCAACAATGCCCTCGTCCAGAACCAGCTTGGTATCGACATACTTGTGATCGACGACGTTGCCGTGCCGGTCCACCTCATAGGCGTGCCGTTTGGCGCCGAAGGCGATGAAGACCGGCAGGGTGCCGAAGTTGTAGATATGGTGATACACGGGGCCGATGCGCAGCGAGCCGAGGTCGGTGATGATCATGGAACCGTGGAAGGGGCTCGCGTCGATCAGCCACTGGGGCAGAAGCCCGTAATAGTCCAGCATGCGCACGATCGCGAGCAGGAAACGGATCAGGAAGCGGGGCATGCGGGCAAAGGCGTCCGCCACGTCCTCGGTGTTGTTGTTGTCCTCCGTCGTCTTGATCTCGTTGATCTTCTCGTTCATCTTGCGATAGACGTCAAAGATCGTGTCGGTCGGCTCGAACTTGACCTTGATGGTGGTCTCGGTCGCGTCCAGGGAGAGGGCGCGCTTGACCGTCATGACGACTTCGATATCGTTATGCGCATAAATGCGGCGGCCGACGACGAAGCGGTTGGCGCCGGGAAGCATGGCGATGCAGCGCACATAGGTCGCAATGATGAAGTGAAGGATGCCGATTCCCTTATAGCCCTGCACGCGCATCTGGCGCAGGCGGCGGTCGACTTCGCTGACCTCAAAGCTCTCTTCGTAGTTGATGAGGCGGTCGTTGCGCTGGGGCATGATAAAGGGGATGAACTTGCTGAAGCCGGGCAGCGAGCGGAGCAGCCGCCCGTCTTTTCTATCGCCTCTGCGGCGTCTGTATTCAGCCATGGAGTACCTCCGTTATTACGAGAAATGGAAATGAACCAGGGTCATTATATCGGTGTTCGTGTCAGATTACAAGAGAAAGTTCAAAGAACTGCAGTAAGTCCTCAATCCTTTTTGAGCTGTCGGATATCGCGGCCGACGAATGGCAGGAGCATGAACTCCCCTTCCAGCCGGGAAACGATCTGCGGCGTATAGCGCACCCGGAGTGCATCGGCGTCGCAGTTGGTGCTGATGATGGTCTTCCTGCCGCTTACAAGACGGGTATTGATAAGGGTGTAAAGCGAGCTGAGCGACATGGCCGTGAGCAGCTCCGTGCCCAGATCGTCCAGGATCATGAGGTCGCAGGCGAGCATCTCGCGCACGCGCGCGGCGGCGTCCTCCGCCTCCCCGGGATCGCGGGAGAATTTCTGCTTTTCAAAGGCGTCCAGCGCGGCGGAAGCCGTGTCATAGCACACGGAAAAGCCCTTGTCGGCCACCTCGCGGGCAATACAGGCGGAGAGGAAGGTCTTCCCCAGGCCGGTGCCGCCGGAGAGCAGCAGATTGGCCGCCTCCTGCGGGAACTGCTCGGGATAGCGCTTACAGATCGCAAGGATCTTGCGCATCGTCTCGCGGGGCGAGAGGCGCAGCACGGGGTCGTATTCCTCGGGATAATAGCTCAGATCAAAGCGCTCGAAGCGCTCGTCCCCGTGGCGCAGCAGCACGCCGAGTTCCTTTGTGACCTCGCGCTTATACAGCCTGTCCAGGCAGCTGCACACGCCGTCCTGATATATGCCGGTGTCGCGGCATTTGGGGCAGGACACGATCTCGTCGAGATATTCCATGGGGTAGCCGTTCTCCACCAGGAGCTCCGCGCGGCGCTGCTGCAGCGCGAGATTCCGCCGCCCCAGCTCCTCCACCTGCTCCTTCACGTCCGGTCTGTGCGAGATCGTCAGGCGCACGAGCTGCGTCATCTGGCTGCGCATCTGCCGGTCGAGCTCGCCGACCTCCGGCAGCCTGCGGTAAACCTCGTCGATGCGGCGCTGCTGTTTTTCCCGGTTTTCCGCCCGGATCTCGCTCAGGCGGTCTCTGGCGCGCGCCAGGAGTTTTCCGTTATAGGGCATATCTCTCTCCCCTTCTGTTCATGCATGCGTTGCGCCATAACCCGCTCTCAGAGCTTGTCAAAGGCCTTCTCCAGATCCCTGGTATTGACGGGGCCGGCCGGCTTCTTTTCCTGCTGCGTATGTGCGGGACGCCGGCCGTCCTTCTCCTCGATCTCCCTGCGGCTGTGCAGGCCGTTGTTGTGCCAGCTCAGGAGGATCTTGTCCATGTAATGGAGCTTTCGCGCGCCGGTGTTGGCGATCGTGCGCTCATAGGCGATGCCGATCGCATCCTCTCCGAAGCCCATGTCGATCCAGGAGTCGAAGTATTTGAGCTCCGAGGCGGTGAGGGCGCGGTCATGGATATCGAGCACGCTCTTGAGGCGGGCGTGCACGCCGCGCCGCTCGCGGCGGCTGCGGATGTAGCTCTCGGCCCGGTCGAGCGTGAGGATCTCCTCGTTTGCCCAGGCATAAGCCTCCTGCTCTACCGTATGCATCGTCGGGCGGCGCGATGTCCCGTAGCGCTCGAGGCAGCTCTCCTGGCAGTAATGCAGCAGCTCCAGAATGACTTCGGCCGGCAGGCCAAGATGGTCGTAAATCCCGAAAAGCGTGCGCATATCCGCCGTGTTGAGGCTCTTGCCGAGCACCTCGGCAGCCTCGGCCAGGACGACGGAAAAGGCGCCGTCCTCCCCGGCGCGGCGCGTGATGTCCGCGGCGGTGTATTCCGGCAGCTTTTGCTCCGGTGCGGGCGGGATCTCCTCCTTCGCCGGCTTCGGCAGCGTTTCAGCCCCGAGCAGACCCATCCGCTCCAGCTTCTCCTGCGCCGCTTCGATCTCACGCAGGGTGCGGCAAAGCGCACGGGCCGCCTGTTCGCCGTCGCGGCTGCCCGTGTGCAGGTAATACAGATATAAGAGCGCGACGTCCCCGTCGTGGGCGTGGATCAGCTTCTCCGCGTCGCATCTCAGCTTGTCTTCAAGACTCTGCTGCATGGCTGTTCTCTCTCCGCCTCCGCCGAAGCGGAGCTGTGGTCGGACTGCCCCCGCCGGACAGCCGGACCGGCCGCAGCGGGGGTTCTTACATTATAAAGCAGAATTCGCCGCTTTACAATAGTTTTTCGCCAAAGAAAATTCACAGAAATTTCCGAAAGACCGCAGGGCGAAAAAGCAAAATCCTCTTGTCGCATTCTGTCCAACTGTGATATAATAAATAGAGTAACGCCTGTTAATCATTTCGTGTCATTTTTCCCGCCGCCTGCGCGGCATGTAAAAACAGGACAGGTTCCATCCCCCGCCCCCGGCTGTGAGGGGAGCGATATGCTTCCCGTTTGATCGCCGGAGCGCGAGCTTTCACATAAAACCCGCAGAGGAGAATACGCCATGGAATTGCTTTCACCGGCCGGCTCTCCGGAGGCAGTCATTGCCGCCGTTCAGAACGGTGCCGATGCGGTATATCTTGGCCTCGGCAACTTCAACGCCCGCCGGGGCGCCAAAAACTTCACCGACGAGGAATTTGAAAAGGCCGTGCGCTACTGCCGCGTGCGCGGCTGCAAGGTCTATGTCACGCTCAACACCCTCGTGAGCGACCGGGAAATTCCCGAGGTGCTGGAATCCGCCCGTCTCGCCTCGCGCGTCGGGGTCGACGGGATCATCATTCAGGATCTGGGTCTGATCGCCGTGCTCCGTCAGGCGCTGCCGGATCTGCCGCTGCATGCCAGCACGCAGATGAGCATCCATAATCTCGCCGGCGTGCACGCCGCGGCGGAGATGGGGCTCACCCGCGCCGTTCTCGCGCGCGAGCTCAGCCTCGAGCAGATCCGCTTCATCTCGCAGAACGCCGTCATCGAGACGGAGGTCTTCGTGCACGGTGCGCTCTGCTTCTGCCACTCCGGGCAGTGCTACATGTCCGCCCTCATCGGGCGGCGCAGCGGCAACCGCGGCATGTGCGCCCAGCCCTGCCGCATGCAGTATTCGCTCACCGGCAGCGTGGAGGACCACCCTCTCTCCCTCAAGGACAACTGCCTGGCCGACCGTCTCGGCGAGCTGGAGGAGGCCGGCGTGGCCTGTGTCAAGATCGAGGGGCGCATGAAGCGTCCGGAATACACCGCCATCGTGACGGATATCTACGCCAAGGCGCTTCACGAGCACCGCAAGCCCACCGCCGAGGAGACTGCGCTGCTGGAGCAGGCCTTCTCCCGCCAGGGCTTCACCCAGGGCTATTTCAACGGCGACAAGAAGGACATGCTCGGCGTCCGCTCCGAGGACGAAAAGGTGGACGAGGCGATCTTTACCCGCGCCCGCAAGGCCTACGCCGAGGGCGAGAGACGCCGCGTGCCGGTGCATTTCTGCACGCTGATCCGCAGGGGTGAGCCCACCAGCGCCATCGCCTGGGACGAGGACGGCAACCGCGCCTTCGTGCAGGCCGCCGTGCCCGAGCGCGCCAAGCGCCAGGGCCTGAGTGACAACTATGTAGCCGAACAGATGTTCAAGACCGGCGGCACGCCGTATTACTGCGTGGAGAACCAGGCCAAAACAGAGCCCGGGCTCTATCTTTCCGCCTCCGCGATCAACGATCTGCGCCGCTCGCTCATCTCTGCGCTCTCCGAGGTCCGCTCCCGCCCGCCCGAGCGGCGCGAGGCGGAGCCGCCGCTGCGCCCGGAGGAAGCGCTCAACATCGCCGAGCCGAAGATCATTTTCCAGGTGCGCAGCGAGGATCAGCTCACGCCGGAGCTCGCCGCGCTCAAGCCCGACTATATCTATGTCCCCGCGCTGGTGATGCAGGAGCATTTCGACCTGCTCGCGCCCTTCATCGCCGCCGGCTGCACGCCCGTGGCGGTGCTGCCGCGCATCATCACCGACGATCAGGTGGACGAGATCCGCAGCGTTCTCGAGCAGCTCTATGCCCGCGGCATCCGCGAAGCGCTGGTCGGCAACCTGGGGCACATCTTCCTCGCCCGCGCCGCCAACCTTGAGGCGCGCGGGGACTTCGGGCTCAACGCCTATAACTCCTACACGCTGGGGGTGCTGAAGGCCGCGGGGCTTCTGTCCGCCACGGCGAGCTTCGAGCTTCGCCTGAGCCAGATCCGCGATCTGGCCAAGCCTCTGGACACCGAAATGATCATCTACGGCCGGCTTCCGGTCATGGTCACAGAGCAGAATCTCATCAAGTCCAACGCCCCCACGCAGCTCACCGACCGCACCGGCTCGGTTTTCCCGGTAGCGCAGGAGTTCGGCGGGCGCAGCGTCATCTACAACGCGCACAAGCTCTACCTTGCGGACAAAAAGCAGGAACTCTATTCCGCGGGGCTCTGGGGCCTGCGGCTGCTGTTCTCGAACGAGAGCGGCCGCGAATGCGTCGAGGTCGCCAAGGGCTATCTCGGTCTCAGCGACTATCGGCCCAATGTTCTGACGCGCGGGCTCTATTTCCGCGGCGTCGAATAAAACTGTCATTACAGCGGGCTTGCCCGTTCGGAAAGGAAACTATGCAAATCGTTCTCGCCTCCGCATCTCCGCGCCGCAGGCAGCTGATGGAGATGCTGGATCTGCCCGATCTCACCGTGATCCCCGCGCAGGGCGCGGAGGTCCCGCCGGCGCATGCCGAGCCCGGCGAGCTTGTAACGGCGCTCTCCGCAGCGAAGGCCCGCGAGGTGGCAGCGCTCGTCCCGGACGGAGCGCTCGTTGTGGGAGCCGACACCATCGTCTGGGTCGACGGCCGCCCCTTCGGCAAGCCGCACAGCGAGGTGGAGGCCGCGCAGATGCTCCGGACGCTGTCCGGCCGCGCGCACGAGGTCTACACCGGCGTAACGCTGATCCGCTCCGGAGAAGAGCTGAGCGAATGGGAGAGGAGCCGGGTCTTTTTCCGGAGCCTGTCCCCGGAGGAGATCAGCCGCTATGTGGCCACCGGGGAACCGATGGACAAGGCCGGCGCCTATGGGGCGCAGGGTCTCGGCGCCCTGCTCGTTGAGCGCATCGAGGGCGATTTCTTCAATGTGATGGGGCTTCCCCTGTGTCATCTGGGGCAAATGTTCAAAAAGCTGGGAGTGGAAATCCTGTGAAAGAATATCTGAAAAAATACGGTATCCCCGTGGGCGTCATCGTGCTGGCCCTGGCACTGCTGATTATGGTCAGCGCCGCAGCGCGCGGCGGGGCGACGAGCACTGTTCACAACGTGACCGGCACCGCCGTCGCGCCGGTGCAGAAGGTGCTCTCCTCTGCGGCAAACTGGTTCAAGAGCATCTACGGCTATCTGTATCAGTACGACTCGCTGATGGCCGAGAACGAATCGCTGCGCGCGCAGTTGGCCGACGCGCAGGCCTCCGCCCGCGCGGGCATCGAGGCCACCGAGGAGAACGTGCGCCTGCGCGAGCTCAACAATCTCCGCCAGAAGCACACGGACTATACGCTGGAATCCGCCAAGATCGTCCTCTGGTCATCCTCGAACTGGTCCTCCACCTTCACGATCAGCAAGGGAACGCTCGACGGGGTCGATATCGGTATGCCCGTCATCACCGAGTACGGCGCTCTCGTCGGCCAGGTCACCGAGGCCGGCGACCACTGGGCGACGGTCTCCACACTGATTGACGTGGATATGAGCGTCGGCGCCTATGTCGGCGCGACGGGCAGCTCCGGCATGGTGGTGGGCGAATTCTCCCTCATGAAGAAGAAAACCGCCAAGCTCACCTTCCTCGCCGACGGCGCACAGATCTTCGTGGGTGACGAGGTGCTCACCTCCGGTCAGGGCGGCGCTTTCCCCGCGGGGCTCGTCATCGGCACCATCTCAAACGTGCAGACCGAGGCCGGCGGCCAGATCGAGTACGGCATCGTCGTCCCCCAGGTCCAGCTGGACAGTCTGGTGCAGGTGTTCATCATCAAGAGTTTTGAGGTGGTCGAATGACCTTACGGGAATATCTTCTCAAGCGTGTCCTCCCGCGGATCGACGGCAGGAAGCTGCTGCGCTACGCCCTCTATATCTTTCTCGCCCTCGTGCTGCAGAACATGCTGCTGACGGGTCTGCGCATCGCCGGGGTCTGCCCGCTGGTGCTGCCCGCTGCCGCGGTTGCGCTGGGCATGTTTGAAGGGCCGGTCTTCGGGGCGCTGATGAGCGCCGTCATGGGCTTTTTCGGGGATATGGCTTTCCGCGAGAACACGGTGCTTTTCACGATCGCCTTTCCCCTGCTCTCCTTCGGGGCGAGCTTCGTCACACGCTTTTTTATCAACCGCCGCTTCTTCGCCTTCATGGGCGCAGCCTTCCTTGCCAGCCTCCTGATGGGGCTGATGCAGATGCTGCGCACCGCCGTGGGCGACAGCTTTTCCATGACCATGCTGGGAACGGTCGCGCTGCAGACGCTGTGGTCGCTCCCCTTTGCGCCGCTGGCGTTCTGGCCGATCTCGCATTGGGACGCCCGGCCTTCGTCCGATTGAGCGTATTCCCTGGCATGAAAGGACAGTTCCATGAACAGAATTATCGATAAAAACCGCGTCACCGCGCTGCTTGTGCTGCTCTTAACGGTCATCGGCATTTATCTGGGCTCCCTCTACAAGCTGCAGATTGTCGATGGTGAGGATTATTACGCCAAGAGCACGGAGACGAGCAGCGAAAAGCACACCGTGACCGCCGCGCGCGGCAGTATCCTCGACCGCTACGGGCGCGTGCTCGTGAGCAACAAGGAATGCTACAACCTCAAGATCGACAACGTCAAGCTCTTCGCGGACGAAGATCCCAATGACACGATCCTGAAGCTGGTGCGCATGGTGCAGAGCTTCGGCGACGACTATACGGACAACCTGCCGATCACCATGGCGCCGCCCTTTGAATACAAGACGGACATGACCGACATCGAGCGCACCATGCTCCGCGCCTATTTCAAGGACAAGGAGAAGGAGAATATCCTCCCCGACGATCCCACGGCCGTGGAGCTGCTGAGCTACATGCGCTCGCGCTACAACATTGACAACAGCTATACCGCCGAGGAGATGCGCATCATCGCCGGCGTGCGCTATTCCATCAACGTCCGCTACGCCATCAACACCGGCGATTACCTCTTTGTCGAGGACGCGAGCATGGCGCTCATCTCCTCCATTCTGGAAAACAAGCTTCCCGGCATCGAGGTTGAACGCGCCTACATCCGCGACTACGGCACCGAGTACGCCGCCCACCTGCTGGGCTACGTCGGCCTGATGACGCAGGAGGAGTTCGAGCGCTATTCCCTGCTGTCCTACGCCAAGGACGCGATGGTCGGCAAGGACGGCATCGAGTACGCTTTTGAGCAGCAGCTGCACGGGGAAGACGGCGAGGTCTACGAGACCCGCTCCGCCTCCGGCACGGTTCTCGCCACGGTCTACACCAAGGAGCCCGTACCCGGCAACCACATCTATCTGACCATTGACTCGGTGCTGCAGGAGCAGGTCGAGCGCATCCTCTCCAACGGCGTCGAGGGCATGATCAAGACCCGCAGCCAGGCCCGCGCCGAGGGCATCGCCCGCGGCGACTATGATCCGGAGATGAAGGACGAGATCACCGGCGCGGCTGCCGTGGTCGTCGATGTGCGCACGGGAGAGCCGCTCGCTATCGCCAGCTGGCCGACCTATAATGTGGCCACTGTCATCGAGAACTATGACGAGCTCATGGCCACAGCCAACGCCCCGCTCTTCAACCGCGCGCTGATGGGCGCTTACGCACCCGGCTCCACCTTCAAGCCCTGTGTGGCGATGGCTGCGCTGACCTCCGGTCTCATCAACACCGAATACCGCGTCAAGTGCGAGGGCGTATTCACCAAGTACGCAGCCGAGGGCTACGCGCCTGAATGCTGGATCTGGAACGCGATGGCGCCGGAGCATTACACGCACGGAAACGACAACGTCACCGACGCGATCCGCGACTCCTGCAACTTCTTCTTCTACACCGTGGGCCACGACCTCGGCGTCACGACGATGGGCGAGTACGCGCATCTCTTCGGCCTTGGCTCCTCCACCGGCATCGAGCTCGTGGAGACCGTGGGCAACATGTCCTCCGAGGCGACGCACCGCAACTATGTTGACGACGACTGGCACATTGGTGACACGATGCAGGCCGCCATCGGCCAGTCCGACAGCGTGTTCACCCCGCTGCAGATCTGCGAGTACTGCGCCACGGTTGCCAACTCCGGCACGCGCTACTCCGCCTCGATCCTCAAGTCCATCCGCAGCTACGATTACAGCGAAAAGCTCTACGAGCGCGAGCCCGAGATCCTCAGCCGCATCGAATCGGCGGACTACAACTGGGCTGCCGTGCACGAGGGCATGGAGCTGGTGCTGAACGACTGGGCCGCCAACCCCAAGAATGTCATTGAGTGGGTAGACTGCGCCTGGCATGTCGCCGGCAAGACCGGAACCGCCCAGAAGGGCGAGAAGATCACCAACGACGGTATTTTTATGTGCTACGCCCCGTATGACAACCCCGAGGTTGCGATCGCGATCGTGGTCGAGCGCGGCGGCAGCGGCGCAAGCACCCAGTTCATGGCGCGCCAGATCATGGACGCCTACATCAACATTCAGAGCTATAAGGATACCTCCGAGCGGGAGATGGGCCTGCTGCGCTGAGCGCAATTTTCATTTCGGGTGTATTATCATCCACTTGATGAATAAAAACTCGCGCGAATCGAGAAAACGCTCTTGCGGAATCTTGCTTCTTCCTATATAATACTAGGTCGTACAGAATGCTTTTGAATGGATTTGGAACGAAAAGAACGGAGTTTACCATGAACATTGCTTTGATGGCTCATGACCGAAAGAAGGAACTGATGGTTCAGTTCTGCATCGCATACTGCGGGATTCTCGCCGAGCACAGCCTTTGCGCCACGCACGTCACCGGCAAGCTCGTCTCCGAGGCGACGGGGCTGCCCGTCACGCTCTACCTGCATGCCGAGCAGGGCGGCGCCCAGCAGATCGGCTCCCGCATCTCCTACAATGAGATCGACCTGGTGCTTTTCTTCTGCGACCCCAACAACCCCGGCGGCTTTGACGATATCAACAAGGTCGAGCGCCTCTGCGACCAGTATCAGATCCCCTTCGCCACCAACGCCGCCACGGCCGAAGTGCTCGTGCAGGGGCTGCGCCGCGGCGATCTCGACTGGCGAAACATCGTCAATCCCCAGAAACGCTGAACTGTCTCTTTCGGGCGGCCGCTCGCGGTCGCCCCGATTCTTGTTTGGAGGACCTTTTTTATGGCGAAAGTATCCCCCCGTACCCTCTCCGGGTTTATGGAGCTCAGCCCGCGCGACCAGATGAAGATGGAGCGGATGATGCAGGTGCTGCGCGAGAGCTATTCGCTCTACGGCTTTACCCCGCTCGACACGCCCATCATCGAGTCCTCCGAGGTGCTGCTCGCCAAAGGCGGCGGCGACACCGAAAAGCAGATTTACCGTTTCCTCAAGGGCGACAGCGATCTGGCGCTCCGCTTTGATCTCACCGTCCCGCTGGCCAAATACGTGGCGGCGCACTACGGCGAGCTCTCCTTCCCCTTCCGCCGCTATCAGATCGGCAAGGTCTACCGCGGCGAGCGCGCCCAGCGCGGGCGCTTCCGCGAGTTTTACCAGGCCGATATCGACGTGATCGGCGACGGTAAGCTCGATATCATGAACGAGGCGGAGATCCCCTCGATCATCTACAGTGTCTTTACGAAGCTGGGGCTCAAAAAGTTCAAGATCAAGGTCAACAACCGCAAGATCCTCAACGGCTTCTACGCCATGAACGGCATGAGCGAGAAGGCCGGGGAGATCATGCGCACGGTCGACAAGCTGGACAAGATCGGCCCAGAGAAGGTCAAGCAGCTGCTGATCGACGAGGTCAAGATGCTTCCTGTCAAGAGCGAGAACGTGCTCGACTTCATGGCCATCCAGGGCGACAACGCCTATGTGCTCTCCCGCCTCGAGCAGTACCGCGGCATGGACGCCACCTTCGACGCGGGACTTGACGAGCTCATCGCCGTCACGAAGTACCTGCGGGACTTCGGCGTGCCGGAGGAGAACTTCGCCGTCGATCTCACCATTGCCCGCGGGCTCGACTACTACACCGGCACCGTCTATGAGACGGAGATGACCGAGCACCCCGAGATCGGCTCCGTCTGCTCCGGCGGACGCTATGACAATCTGGCCGAGTACTATACCGACAAGCAGCTGCCTGGCGTGGGCATCTCCATCGGCCTCACGCGGCTCTTCTATGTGCTCAACGAGCAGGGGCTGCTCTCTGATGAAATCATTACCGCCCCCTGCGACGCGCTCGTCCTCCCCATGACCGGGGAAATGGGCCCCGCCGTCGCCGCCGCCACCGCGCTGCGCCGGGCCGGCGTGCGCACCCAGCTCTACGGCGAGCAGAAGAAGTTCAAGGCCAAGATGAACTATGCCGACAGGATCGGCGTTCCCTATGTCGTGCTCCTGGGTGAGGACGAGATCGCGGCGGGCGTCGTCTCCGTGAAGGACATGGCCAGCGGCGAGCAGCAGAAGCTCAGCCCCGCCGAGGCCGCCGCCTTTATCCGCGCCGCTGTCGAAAAGCGCAGCGCCGGCGCGGTCATCAAAGAATAATCTTTCCCTCCGGGGAGAAGGGCGCCTTCAGGGCGTCCGGACAGAAAGTGAGGAAGTCCGTCATATGATGCAGAACCGTACCCATACCTGCAATGAGCTCCGCCTGGAGCATGTGGGGCAGAAAGTCAAGATCGTCGGCTGGATGGAGAACGTGCGCGAGGTCGGCAGCAACTTTGCATTCGTCGTCGTGCGCGACTTCTACGGCACAACCCAGGTCGTTGTGGAGACCGAGGAGATGATGACCGTCGTCAAGGCCATCAACAAGGAATCCACCATCTCCGTCGAGGGCCTTGTCCGCGAGCGCGCCAGCAAGAACCCCAGGCAGGCCACCGGCGACGTTGAGATCGTCCCCGAGAAGATCGAGGTGCTCGGCCGCTGCCGCTACAACGAGCTGCCCTTTGAGATCAACCGCAGCCGCGACGCCGACGAGAGCCAGCGTCTCAAATACCGCTATCTCGACCTGCGCAACCCCGCCGTCAAGCAGAACATCATCCTGCGCTGCAAGGTCATCGCCGCGCTGCGCAAGGCCATGCTCGATCACGATTTTCTGGAGATCACCACCCCAATCCTCACCGCCTCCTCCCCCGAGGGCGCGCGCGACTATCTGGTGCCCTCCCGCAAGCACCCCGGCAAGTTCTACGCTCTGCCGCAGGCGCCGCAGCAGTTCAAGCAGCTGCTCATGGCCTCCGGCTTTGACCGCTATTTCCAGATTGCCCCCTGCTTCCGCGACGAGGACGCCCGCGGCGACCGCAGCCCCGGCGAATTCTACCAGCTCGACATGGAGATGGCCTTCGCCTCGCAGGAGGACGTGTTCGCGATCCTCGAGGATGTGCTGCCGCCGATCTTCGCCCAGTACGGCAAATACAACGTCGCCTCCGCCGCGCCCTTCCGCCGCATCCCCTTCCTCCAGGCCATGGAGACCTACGGCACCGACAAGCCCGACCTGCGTATCGACCTGCACCTGGAGGACGTCACCGCTCTCGTGCAGGGCACGGAGTTTGGCCCCTTCGCCGAGGGGAACACCGTCAAGGCGATGGTCGTCAGCAACTGCGCCCTTACACGCAAGCAGATCGACAAGATCGTCACCGACGTGGAGGTTCAGTCCGGCGCCAAGTTCTTCTGGATGAAGACCGAGAACGGCTCCTTCACCGGCGGCGTCGCCAAGTTCCTCAACGACCGCCACGACGCGCTCAGGGAAGCCCTCGGCTTTGAAGACGGCGCGCTCATCGCCATCGCCGCCGGCAAGCACGACCAGGCGCTCAAGACCGCCGGCGTCATGCTCAAGATGCTCGGCGCAGCCGTGCCCGGCCACATGGACCGTGAGCGCTATGAGTTCTGCTGGATCGTCGACTTCCCGATGTACGAAATCGGCGAGGAGTCCGGCGAACTCGAATTCTGCCACAACCCCTTCTCCATGCCCGCAGGCGGCCTTGAGGTGCTGCTGAAGGCGGAGCGCGGGGAGATCGACCCCCTCACGATCACGGCGGATCAGTACGACCTCGTCTGCAACGGCGTGGAGCTCTCCTCGGGCGCCGTCCGTAACCACGACCCCGAGATCATGATCAAGGCCTTTGAGATGGTGCGTCTCGGCGAGGAGGACGTCAAGAAGAAATTCCCCGCCATGTACAACGCTTTCTGCTACGGCGCACCTCCCCACGCCGGCATCGCCCCGGGCGTCGACCGCATGGTCATGCTCCTGGCGGGCGAGGATTCGATCCGCGAGATCATCCCCTTCCCCATGAACAAGAACGCCCAGGACGTCATGATGGGCGCTCCCTCCGAGGTCACGCAAAAGCAGCTCGACGAGCTGAACATCGCCGTGACTGCGAAAGAGAAAGAATAATCTGAAACAATTAGAATAGGGCGGCCTGAACGGCCGCCCGTTTTCAAGTGTGGTGATAGCATGTTTGCCTGTGTCAACAGCTTTGCCGTCAGCGGCGTAGGCGGTTACGGCGTGAGCGTGGAAGTGAATATCTCCAACGGCCTGCCCGCCTTCGAGATCGTGGGTCTGCCGGACGCCGCCGTCAAGGAGAGCCGCGAGCGCGTGCACGCGGCGGTCAAGAACAACGGCTTCCGCTTCCCTGTCAGCCGCATGACGGTCAACCTCGCACCCGCAGACCGCAGAAAGAGTGGGCCGATTTATGACCTGCCCATGCTCATCGGCATTCTCGCCGCTTCAGGGGACATCAAAAAGCCGCCGAAGGACAGCGCCTTTCTCGGCGAGCTCTCCCTGACCGGGGAGCTCAGGCCGATCGCCGGCGCGCTGCCCATGGCGCTCGCCGCACAGCGCGAGGGCATCCGCGAGCTCTATGTCCCCGCGGAGAACGCGCTCGAGGCCGCCTTTGCCGACGAGATCGCGGTTTACCCGGTGGAAACTGTCGCCCAGCTGATCCGTCACCTCAAGGGTGAAGAGCGCATCTCCCCCTCTCCCGCCCCCTCGCCGGAGTCTTTCTCCGGCTCCGTCCCCGACTTTGCGGACGTCAAGGGCCAGGAGAACGTCAAGCGCGCCTTTGAGATCGCCGCGGCGGGCGGTCACAACATGCTGCTCGTCGGCCCTCCGGGCGCGGGCAAATCCATGATGGCCAAGCGTCTGCCCGGAATCCTGCCGGATATGACGCGCCAGGAGATGATCGAATCGACGGAGATCCACTCCGTTGCGGGACTCACAAGCCGCTCCAGCCCCATCGTGGCGTCGCGTCCCTTCCGCGCGCCGCACCACACGGTTTCGATGGCCGGCCTTGCCGGCGGCGGGACTATCCCTCGGCCGGGGCTCCTCTCCATCGCCCACAACGGCGTGCTCTTCCTCGATGAGCTGCCGGAATTCCGCTCCGACGTGCTGGAGGTCATGCGCCAGCCGCTGGAGGACGGGCAGGTCACCGTCTCCCGCGCGGCCGGGACCGTCACTTTCCCCAGCCGTTTCATGCTCGTTTGCGCGATGAACCCCTGCAAGTGCGGCTGGTACGGGCATCCCTCCGGCCGCTGCCACTGCTCGATCCAGGAAGTGCGGCGCTACCAGAGCCGCATCTCCGGTCCGCTGCTCGACCGCATCGACCTCATTGTGGAGGTTCCCGCGCTCGAATATGAAGAGCTCAAGAGCCGTGCGACCGCCGAGAGCTCCGCTGAGATCAAAAAGCGGGTGGACGCCGCCCGGCAGATCCAGCGCCGGCGCTACGGCGAGGAGGGCGGCGTCATCAACGCCCGCCTCGGTCCGAAGGAGCTGCGGCAGTACTGCGTGCTCGACGAGGGCGGGGAAGCGCTCATGAAGGCCGCCTTCGAGCGCATGGGTCTATCCGCCCGCAGCTACGACCGTATTCTGCGCGTTGCCCGCACCATTGCCGACCTGGAGGGCGCGGAGGCGATTTCCGCAGAGCATGTCGCCGAGGCGATCCAATACCGCACCTTCGAGCTGAGCGCCGATCAATAGTCTGATAAGGAGGATCCGATATGCCGAGTCATCACAGCAGGAGCTCCCATTCCAGCTCCTCCCGGAGCTCTTCTTCCCGCAGCTCCTTCCGGAGCTCTTCTCACAGCTATTCCTCTCACAGCAGCTCATCCTATAGCTCTTCCTCCCGCAGTTCCTCCTCGGGCAGCCGCTCCTCGAGCAGGCACGCCTCCTCGAGCCGTTCCTCCGCGCCGAGCTACCGCAGCTCCTCGCCCTATGTGCAGGGCGGCCTCCCGGCCGGGCGGATCATCAAGCGCGCACGCACCCGGCAGCCGGAGGGTTATACTGCGAGCAGCAGCTCCTCCCGGCGCACTACGAGCCATTACTGCGTCCATCATAACTACGTCTACTACCCCACCTCCTGGACGGACAGCCGCACCGGTACGCACTATCAGTCCGGCTACTATGACGAGAACGGCCAGTTCTACGAGGATGTGGCCTTCAAGCGCAACGGACGCTATTACAACGTTCTCTGCGCCTGCGACTACTGCGGAACGCAGGTCAAAAAGGATCTCAGCGGCGAGGGCGACCAGACGCTCGTCTGCCAGCAGTGCGGCGCGCCGCTGCGCATCGTTTCCGCGCTCGACGAGTACACCCAGGATCCGGATTACACCCGCGCCATGGAGAGCTCCGGCAAAAAGCCCGGCAGGGGCTGTCTGTGGGGCTTCCTTATCGCCCTTGCCGTCTTCATCTGCTTCTGCATTATTGCAGCGCAGCAGCCTGGCACGCCTTCACCCGCGCCTCCGGTCCAGACGGAGGAGGTTTTCCAGCTCGACGGCCCCGGCAGCGTCGTTCTCTCCAACGTCGATCTCTTCGGCGAGACGATCTATCTCCAGCGCGTGGACGACAACTGCTACCGCATCTCCGGGCAGGGCGAAGCAAACTGCGACAAGCGTATCGTCTGGCTCAGCGAAGAGGAGAGCTATTACGACGCGGAAAACGACTGCTATTTCTGGTTCAACACCGACGTTGAGCCTGCGATCTGGCAATACTGGGCGGAGGGCATCTCCTCCGATTTCGGCGATTACGGCTGGATGGAGTACGAGGCCCCGCACTGGTACATCGAGACCGACGACGGCTGGATCCCCCTGCCGGCAAAATACGACACTTCCCATCTCTGGCACTTTGAGAATGCAAACGGATAAGACAGGAACAGGAAACATGAACGATATTCTTCTTTTGAAACTGGGCGAGGTCGTGCTCAAGGGCCTCAACCGCAAGGGCTTCGAGCAGAAGCTTGTGGCGAACGTGCGCCGCCGTCTGCTGCCGATCGGCAATTTTCGCGTGTACTGCATGCAGTCCACCATCTATGTGGAGGCGCAGGAGGACAGCGCGGATATGGACGCGGCCTTCGAGGCCGTGCAGCAGGTCTTCGGCGTGGTAAAGGTCAGCCGCGCCGCCCCCTGCGAAAAGGACAAGGACGCCATCGCCAAAAAGGCCATCGAGTATCTGCGCGAGGACATGCTGCGCGCGAAGAGCTTCAAGGTGGAGTCCAAGCGCTCTGACAAGAGCTTTCCCCTGAGCTCCATTCAGCTCAGCCAGTATGTGGGCGGGGAGCTGGCGGAGGCCTATCCCGGCTGCGCGGTAGATGTGCATGAGCCGGAGCTGGTCGTGAACCTCGAGGTGCGCGATCTCGCCGCCTATGTGCACGCCGCCCCGGTCGACGGCGCTGGCGGCATGCCGGTGGGCTCCAACGGCGTGGCCGTGACCCTGCTCTCCGGCGGGATCGACAGCCCCGTTTCCACTTACATGATCGCGCGCCGCGGCGTGCGCCTCATCCCGGTGCATTTCTTCTCCTTCCCCTACACCTCCGAGCAGGCCAAAGAAAAGGTCATTGAGCTCACCCGCCTGCTCACGGCCTGGTGCGGCAGGATGGATCTCGAGGTCGTCCCCTTCACACACATTCAGGAGGAGATCCGCGACAAGTGCCCCGAGGAGTATTTCACGCTCATCATGCGCCGCTTCATGATGCGCATTGCCGAGCGGATAGCGCTCGACGTCGGCGCGAAGGCCATCGTGACCGGGGAGAATCTCGGCCAGGTGGCGAGCCAGACCATGGAGGCCATGGCTTCCACACAGGCCGTGCTGCATATGCCGGTGCTGCAGCCGCTGGTCGGCATGGACAAGGAGGAAATCGTCCGCCTGTCGCGCAAGATCGGCACCTTCGACACCTCCATCCTCCCCTACGAGGACTGCTGCACCGTCTTTACCCCGCGCCACCCGCGCACCCGTCCGACAGTCGCAGAAGTCGAGAAGGCCGAGGCCGCGCTCGATGTGGACGCCCTCGTTGAGGAGGCGCTGCGGGGCGTGGAAAGGATTCCGGTACGCAATGAATAAGGTTTATGAAACGGAGATCATCTCCGTCGGCACCGAGCTGCTGCTCGGGCATATCACCAACACCGACGCGCGCGACGTATCGGAGCTGCTGTCGAAGATTGGCGTGAACGTGCGCTATCACAGCGTCGTGGGCGACAATCCGGAGCGTCTCGCCGCCTGCGTCGAGATCGCCAAAAGCCGCGCGGACGTAATCATCACGACCGGCGGGCTCGGCCCTACCTGCGACGATCTGACCAAGCAGGTACTCGCAAAAGCCTTCCATCTCCCTCTCGTAGAGGACGCCGCGGAGATGGAGGGGCTCTACGAGTACATCAAGGGCGGCCGGAAATATACGCCGAACAACTTCAGCCAGGCGCTGCTGCCGCAGGGCTGCACCGTGTTCCACAATCTCTGGGGCACGGCCCCCGGCTGCGCCTTCGAGGCGGAGGGCAAGATCGTCCTCATGCTGCCCGGGCCGCCCAACGAGTGCGTGCCGATGTTCCGCACATACGGCATCCCCTATCTTCGAAAACTCTCTGAGGAGCAGATCGTCTCCCATTCGCTGCGCATTTTCGGCATGGGCGAGAGCGCGGTGGACGACCTGTTTGCCGAGGAGATGAACGCCATGCGCAACCCCAGCATGGCGCCTTACGCCAAGGAGTGCGACTGTCTGCTGCAGGTGACCGCCAAGGCGGAAAGCGAGGCAGAGGCCGAGGCGATGATGGCCCCTGTGATGCGGGAGGTGCGCGAAAAGCTCGGCGACCTCGTCTACGGCATGGATATCGAGAGCATCGAGGAATCCGTGCTGCCGCTGATGAAGGAGCGGGGCCTCACCTTCGCGGCGGCCGAGAGCTGCACAGGCGGCGAGGTCGCCAAGCGCTTCACCGATCTTCCGGGTGCAAGCCAGGTCTTTCTCGGCG
Organism: Clostridiales bacterium UBA3758; assembly: GCA_002371675.1. Classification (GTDB taxonomy): domain Bacteria; phylum Bacillota; class Clostridia; order Oscillospirales; family Oscillospiraceae; genus Limivicinus. The sequence goes on along the minus strand of DFGE01000011.1, from coordinate 10,276 downwards.
GCTGCGTGACCTATACCAACGAGGCCAAAACACGCCTGCTCGGCATCGACCCAGCGCTCATCGAGGCGCACAGCGCCGTGAGCGAGGAGGTCGTCCGCGTGATGGCGGAGCGCGTGCGCGCGCTCACGGGAGCAGATCTCGGTCTCGGCGTCACCGGTCTTGCGGGGCCGGACGGAGACGGGATTCACGAGGTCGGCACCGTATTTGTCTCCCTCGCGGCGCCGGAGAAGACCTATGTGCGCGCGCTGCGGCTCGGCGCCTTCCGCACACGCAGCTTCGTGCGGCGCATGGCGGGCAACCATCTCTATGACATGATGCGTCGCTGGCTTTGCCGGCTTCCGGTCGAGGAAATCAGCCGTTAAGAGTCTCGCAGGTCTTTTTCAATTTGCAAGAAAAGACGTTTTTTTACACATGAACAGACCTCCCGCAAGGGTCTCTTCCGTGGTATACTACGGGCAGAACACAAGGCGGGAGGTTTTTCTATGCCTATCTATCATCTGGCGATTGACATCGGCGCCTCCTCCGGCCGGCACATCGTGGGCTGGCAGGAAGACGGCGAATTGAAAACGCAGGAGGTCTACCGCTTCCCCAACGGCGTGCGGAAGCTCGACGGGCATCTCACCTGGGATCTGGACGCACTGCTCGGACACGTGAAGGCCGGCATTGAGCAGGCCAAGGCACTCTTCCCCGCGGTTGCGACGCTCTCGGTGGACACCTGGGGCGTGGACTACGTCCTGCTCGACGGTGAGGAGGAGATCCTCCCCTGCTATGCCTACCGCGACAGCCGCACAGAGGCGGTGATCCCCGCGGTGCACGAGAAGATGCCTTTTGCGGAGCTCTACCGCCGCACCGGCATCCAGTTCCAGCCCTTCAACACCGTCTACCAGCTCTACGCCGACCTGCAGGCCGGACGCCTCGAGCGTGCGAGCGACGCGCTCATGCTCCCCTGCTGGCTGATGTACAAGCTCTGCGGCGTCAAAGCGCATGAGTACACCAACGCCACGACCGGCGGCATGGTGAACGCCGAGACCGGCGAGTACGACCCGGCAATCATCCGCGCGCTCGGCCTTCCGGAGCGCCTCTTCCCCGGGCTGCAGAAGCCCGGCGAGATCATCGGCGAATACGAGGGCATCCGCGTGATGCTCTGCGCCACGCATGACACCGGCTCCGCCGTGGAGGGTATCCCGATGGCGGAGAACGCGCCCTACATCTCCTCCGGCACCTGGTCTCTGCTCGGCGTGAAGACCCCGCGCCACATCACCGACGAGCCCAGCCGCCTGGCCAACTGGTCGAACGAGGGCGGCGTCGGCTACAACCGCTACCAGAAGAACATCATGGGCATGTGGCTGGTCAACCGCCTGCGCGACGAGCTTTGCCCCGGGAAAGACTTCGGCGAAATCGTGCGCGAGGCCGAGGCGAGCGTCTTCGACGAGACCGTGGACGCAAACGCCTCCGCCTTCCTCGCTCCGGAGAGCATGAGGGCAGCCTTTGAGGCGGCGCTCAGCCAGAAGCCCGAGAGCGTCGGAGACTACTTCCGCTGCGCATACCGCTCGCTCGCGCTCAGCTATCTCGACGCGCTCACCGAGCTGGAGCACAACACCGGCGTCAGCTATCCCGCCCTCTACATCGTCGGCGGCGGCGCGAAGAACGCCTTTCTCAACCGCCTCACCCAGGAGGCCATCGGCAAAAACGTGATCGCCCTGCCCATCGAGGCCACGGCGCTCGGCAATCTGAAAATTCAATTGAAAGCGGAGGAATAAACATGTTAGTCGAAACCAAAGCAAGAGTCGGCGTGTTCGCCATCGCACTGGGCGCGTATCTGCCCCAGTTCCCCTCCCTTGTTCCGGAGTTTGAAAGCCAGTACGAGGCCTTCAAGAAGACCCTGCCCGACACCGTGGAGCTGATCGACGGCGGCATCTGCACCACCAAAGAGCTCTCCGCCGCGGCCGGCGACAAGTTCCGCGCCGCCGACGTGGATCTCGTCATCCTGCAGCTGCTGACCTACGCCACCTCCTACAACATGCTCCCCGCCGTGCGCGATCTGGACGTGCCCGTCGTGCTCGTGAACCTTCAGAAGAAGAAGGCTCCCGATTACGCCAACACTGACACCGCCACCTGGCTGGGTGAGCTCTATGCCTGCGGCGCTGTGGGCGAGATGGTCGCCGACCTCGAGCGCGCCGGCAAGCGCCACGCGGTCATCACCGGCGTCGTGGAGGGCGGAGACCCCCAGGCGCAGGCCGAGATCGAGGACTGGTGCCGCGCCGCGCAGGTACGCCGCCGCTTCCGCGACACGAACCTCGCGCAGATCGGCCGCCCCTACCCCGGCATGATGGATCTCTACATCGACGAGACCAATCTCTACCACCGCATGTGGCTCTACACCAAGCAGTTCGACTGGGAGCGCATGTGGATCATCGCTGACAACATCACCGACGAGGACGCGATCCGCGCCAAGGCGCAGGACATCCTCGACACCTTTGAGATCGAGGGCGGCGGCAGCATCGAGCGCGTCTGGGACATGGCGAAATATGTCGTGGCCTTTGAGCAGTGGGTCAAGGACGAGCAGCTCGGCTTCGTGGCCTCCCACTACGACGGTCTCGCGCAGGGCGTCGCCGGCAAGCTCGACAGCATGCTGATCCCGGCCTTCTCCATGCTCATCAAGCAGGGTACCGCCTGCGCCGTGGAGGGCGATATCAAGGTCGCCATGGCCATGGGCATCCTCAAGACCATCGCCGGCACCGGCCAGCTCAGCGAGATGTACTCCATCGACTTTGACGAGGATATCTGCATCATCGGCCACTCCGGCTCCGGCGACGCGGACATCTCCGGCGCGAAGAAGCCTACGATGAAGATCGTCCCGGTGTTCCACGGCAAGACCGGCGGCGGCTATCTGACCCAGTTCTATCCCCCCGTGGGCGACATCACCTTCCTCGGCATCACCCAGGACCGCGACGGCCACTTCAAGTTCGTCGTGGCCGAGGGCGTCAACGAGCCCGGCCCCATCTTCACCTTCGGCGACACCAATATGCGCATGCGCTTCACCTGCGGCGCGCGGGACTTCTGCAACCGCTGGAGCGAAGCCGGCCCCACGCACCACATGGCCGCGGCAGTCGGCCGCCACATCGACACGATCCTGAAGGTCGCCAAGATCTTCAACGTGCCCGTAGACGTCATCACCAGATAAAACTTGACAGGAAGAAAGGATACGATCATGAAAGTATTGGATTCCAAGATCATGCAGGGCTATATGCGTATGGCGAACGACGGCTGGCTCCAGGGCTGGCACGAGCGCAACGGCGGCAACCTCACCTACCGCATGCGCCCCGAGGAAGTGGAAGAAGTGCGCGACGATCTGCACTTCGACGGCGAGTGGAAGGACATCGGCACCTCCGTGCCCGGCCTGGCCGGCGAGTTCTTCATCGCCACCGGCTCCGGCAAGTATTTCCGCAACGTTGAGTCTCAGCCGGAGGACTCCTGCTGCATCTGCGAGATCGACGGGAGCGGCGAGAAGTACCGCGTCGTCTGGGGTCTGGTCAACGGCGGCCGCCCGACCAGCGAGTTCCCCTCCCATCTGATGAACCACGAGGTCAAGAAGGCTGCTACCGGCGGCAGGCATCGCGTGATCTACCACTGCCACCCGGCCAACACCATCGCGCTGACTTTTGTCCTCCCGCTGACGGACGAGGCCTTCACCCGCGAGCTCTGGGAGATGGCGACGGAGTGCCCGGTGGTCTTCCCCTCCGGCGTCGGCGTCGTTCCCTGGATGGTTCCCGGCGGACGCGCCATCGCCGTGGCGACCTCGGAGCTCATGAAGCAGTACGACGTGGCAATCTGGGCGCATCACGGCATGTTCTGCTCCGGCGAGGACTTCGACCTCACCTTCGGGCTCATGCACACGGTGGAAAAGTCGGCTGAGATCCTCGTGAAGGTGATCTCCATGACCGGCGGCGCCAAGCGCCAGACCATCACGCCCGACGACTTCCGCGCCCTGGCGAAGGACTTCCGCGTGGAGCTTCCGGAGAAGTTCCTGTACGAGAAGGAATAAGCGCAGGCACATAACGATAAAAGCAGCAAGGGAAACTTCCCGGGAAGTTTCCCCTGCTGCTTTTATTTTCCTTACATTCTGTTGCGATACTCGTTAGCGCTCAGGCCGGTGAGCTTCTTGAATACGCGGGCAAAGTGCCCGGTGTCGGAATAGCCGACCGTCTCTCCGATGTCACCGATGCGGAGGCTGGGGTCTGCGAGCAGCTTTTTCGCGTGCTCGATGCGCAGGGAGTTGAGGATATCGTAGAAATTCTGCTCCTGATAGCGGTTGAGCAGCTTCGACAGGTGCCACTGCGAGACGTAGCAGGCATCGGCCACCTCCTGGAGCGTGAGCTTCTCGGCGTGGTGCTCGTCCATATAGGCGATGGCCTTCTTCACGAGGAAACGGCCGGAGTTCTGGTTCTGCTCCCCATCCTCCCCTTCGCTTTGCGCGCCGAGCCGCTGCGTCATGGCCGCGAGCGCCTCGTGGATCTCGTCCATGCGCGAGGGCTTGACCAGAAAGCGCGTCACGCCGAGGCGGATCGCCTCCCGGGCGTACTCAAAATCCCGGTAGCCCGTCAGCACCGTGACCTGCATATCGGGGAATTCGCTCCGCAGCCCGGCGAGCATGGTCAGACCGTCCTGCCCGGGCATGCGGATATCGGTAAAGAGGATCTGCGGCTGCTTCTCGCGGATCAGCTCTGTGCCGCTCCGGGCGTCCTCCGCCGTGGCTACGACTTCGCAGCCGTAGTCCGCCCAGCGGACGACCTTCCGCAGGCCTTCCACGATGAGGCTCTCATCGTCAATGAGCATCACGCGGTACACGCAGCTCCCCCCTTTCCTGTTATTTCTCCACCAATTCATTCTTGCATGACTTGGTGGGCATTATCAGCCAAATATCGCGGTTGCCGCGTTAGCAGCGAGCGAATTGGCGATTCTTTTTTTGATGTACCGGCACAGGCTGTCGGCCTGATGCAAGAATCAATTGGCACATCAACAATCCTATTTTAGCCCTTGATCGCGCCGGCCGTCAAGCCTTTGACGATGTGCTTCTGCAGCAGGACATAGACCAGGAGCACCGGGATCACGACCAGCACCACAGAGGACGCCATGAGGCCGTAGTTGACGCCTGCCTGGGAGCTGATCTCGTTGAGCAGACCCGTGATCGCGCGCTCCTGCGGATAGCGCAGGAAGAAAGACTGGGTAAAGAGATCGTTATAGCTCCAGAGGAATGCGAAGATGGCGACCGTAGCGAAGGAGGACTTTGCCGCGGGGATGATGATGTGGAAATAGATCTGCAGCACGCTGCAGCCGTCGAGATAGGCGCTCTCCTCCAGCTCGATCGGGACCGACTGGATGAAGCCCATGAGGATGATGATGGCAAAGCAGAGGTTGCCTGCGATCTGCGGGAGGATCACCGCCAGCAGGCTCAGCCAGCGGTTGCCGGTGCCGGCAATGCCCATCATGGCCTCCATGCGGAAGACGGGGATGATCGTGGAGAAGACCGGGAACATCATGCCTGCCATCACGAGGCTGTAGAGCAGGCTGCGGCCGGGAAAACGGTAGCGCACGAGGCCGTAGGCCGCGAGGCCCGCCAGCACCACGACCACAACCGTGACCGTGCCGGAGATCAGGAAGCTGTTGAGATAGGCGTTCTTGAAGTCGGCGCGCTGCCAGGCGGTGAGGTAGTTTTCCCAGGTGAAGGCGTCGCCCAGCGGGAGGGAGAAGGAATCCGTGAGAATGAGCCCCTTTTTGCGGAAGGAGTTGAGGATGACCCAGATAAAGGGGTAGATCGTGGTGAGCGCCCAGAGGCCGAGCGCGATATAGGTCAGCGTCTGGCTGATGCTGCGTTTTTTGCGGTTCATCTCTGCGCCTCCTTTACAGATCTTCCGAGGGCTTGAAGACGCGGTTGGATATATTGGAGAGCACCACGCCCAGCACTACGATCAGCACGGCGATCGTCGAGCCGTAGTCTACATTCATCTTGTTGAAGGTCTGGTCGTACATATAGGTGCCGGTGAGCCAGCCCTGGTTCTCCGGCATGCCCGCGCCGAACATGACCCAGGGCAGATCGAAGACCTTGAGCGCGCCGGTGATGGCGAGTACAAGGCAGGTGCACAGGACGTTGCGCAGAAGCGGGAGCGTGATATAGCGCGTACGGTTCCAGCCGTCCGCGCCGTCAAGCGCCGCAGCCTCAAAAAGATCCGGGGAGATGTTGTTGAGGCCGGTCACGATGATGACGAAATAAAAGCCTACGTACTGCCACATAACGGGCATAAGCATCGTAAAGAGAAAGTGGGCCTGATCCTTCCAGTCGAGCCAGTAGACGATCACCTTTCCGTTCGGGCGCACATCCGTCTCCAGCTGGCCAAGGCTCAGCAGGAGTTGGTTGACCATCCCGCCCTTGTAGAGAAAGATGAGGTTGAACATCAGGCCGAGGGCGGTGGCGGAGATGACGATGGGGAAAAAGTACACCGTGCGGAAGAACTGCGCGCCGACGCGGATCCCGTCCACGAGCAGCGCGAGGATCAGCGCGATCCCCACCTGGAAGACGATCGTGCAGAGGATGAGAACCAGCGTATTCTTCATGGCGACCCTCATATAGGGGTCGGTGAAGAGTCGGATGTAGTTCTCATACCAGGGGGTGTTGAGCCCTTCCGCCGCGCGGCCGAGGCCGCCGATCTTCATAAAGGTGTTGATGATGTTCTGGACAAAGGGGTAAAAGAGGAAGGCTGCCAGGAAGAGGAAGGCCGGAACCAGAAAGAGCAGCAGCGGTGTCTTCTTCTTATAGATCATGGAGTTCATGGCTTACTCCTTTCAATCGCGGAAAACACATTGGGGCTAAAGGAAGGGCTGCTGCATTCGCAGCAGCCCTTGGAAAGCTGTGTTTATTCGGTCCTTCAGTTCAGAGCGAGGGCGGAGGCGACGGCGTCTTCCGGCGTCATCTTGCCGGTGACGACGTTCTGGATGTTGGAGAACAGGTCGCCGCGGGCCTCGGCGGTGAGCAGATCCTGCACAGCGCCGGCGATGGCGGTGATGTTGGCGTTGGTGTCGGCAGCGGACTGCTGCAGCGGGTTCAGGCCGGCGGGCTTGGCGCCGTTGACCAGAGCGGTGACCTCAGTGGTGACGAAGGTGGAGAGCACCTCGTCGGAGGTGAGCAGGGAGACGAAAGCCACAGCGGCGGCGCGCTTGGCAGGATCGTCCCAGGCCTTGCGGGTGATGAAATAGCCCATGGAGATGCCGCCGATGGCCTCGGAGGCGCTGCGCTCGCCCTTGCCGGGCACGTAAGCGATGGCGAAGTCATTCAGATCGGCCGCATTGCCGGTGAAGTAACCGACCTTCCAGGAGCCGTCGATCAGGAAGGCAGCCTCGCCCTGGTTGAACATCTCGACAGTCTCAGCGTCGGAAGCGGTCAGGGTGTTCTCGGGGAAGAAGCCGGCGTCATAGAGCGCCTTGAAGTCGTTGAGAGCGGCAACCCACTTCGCGCCGGTCTCGTCGTCCACGGAGGCGGGGATGTCGAGATGATTCTCAACGGTGCCGTTGTTCATGACCAGGAACTCGAACCAGTAGTGGGGGACCTCAAACAGGGAGCAGGCGATCGGGGTATAGCCGGCGTCCTTGATGGTCTGGCAGTCGGCCAGGAACTGATCCCAGGTGTAGTCGGGGCCGGGGACGGCCACGCCGCAGTCCTCAAGGACCTTCTTGTTGACGAACATGTTCTCCCAGTAACCGGAGGACGGGACGGCGTACTGCTTGCCGTCGGAGGCGACAGCCATCATGCTGTCCTTCATGTTGGTGGCGTAGTCGGGATACTCGGCGCGGATCTCCTCGATGGAGACGACCTTGCCGGAGCTGATGAAGGGCTCGGCGTCGGCGTTGGTGAAGTAGAAGAGCACGTCGGGCTCGGAGCCGGTCTCGAAGTCGGTCAGGACTTTGGCCTTCCACTCCTCGTTGGAGGTGGCGGAGCCGTCGTTGACCTTGTTGCCGGTGGCTTCTTCGTAGGCCTTGACAGCGGCCTCGAAGTTGGCGCGGTTGCCGTCGTCGCCGCCGTAGGAGGTGACGACATTCAGGGTGACGCTTTCGGCAGCGGGAGCTGCGGGTTCTTCAGCGGCAGGAGCCTCGGCGGCCGGCGCTTCGGCAGCGGGGGCTTCGGCGGCGGGAGCCTGGGCCTGGCCGCAGGCGCACAGTGCGAAGACCATGAGTACCGCAAGGATCAGGGCAAGGATTCTTTTCATTTTGAACGCTCCTTTTTTGTGTAGTTTGTGAATTATCCGTTTCACACTGCCTACATTATAGGAGATCTTTGTGCGCTTTCACAAGAGCGGGCATTGTCCTTTCTTGTCTGGACTTGTGCATCGCAGGGCAAACGCAGTCAAAGCGGGAAACAGGCGCGGGCCAGGACGGTGCTCTCATCCTTCTGGACGATCTGCAGGCTGGCTCTCTCGCCGTAGAGCAGCCGCAGGCGCTGCACAACGTTGCGCAGGCCAAAGTGCCCCGAGCGCTCCGCAGGGGACGAGAGCAGCTCGCGGATGGTCTTCTCGTCCTCCTTGCTCATTCTCCCGCTGTGCTCGACCTCGAGGAGCATGTTCTCCCCTTCCCTGCGGGCGCGCAGCAGCAGGACGCCCCCGCGGTTCGGCGTGATGTCGTACTCCACGGCGTTTTCCGCGATGGGCTGCAGGATGAGGCGCGGGACGGGCAGCTCGAGAAGGCTCTCGTCGATCTCCCGCCGGACCTCCAGCCTGTCGCCCAGACGCTCCCGGATGATGAGAAGATAGGCGTCGGTATAGACGAGCTCCTCGCGCAGCGGGATCATGCTGCGTCCGTCGCGATTGAGCGTAGCGTCCATCATGGTGGAGAGCGCCTCGATCATGGCGCTGACCCGCTCGTTCCCTGCCAGGCGCGCCTCCCAGTTAATGACCTCGAGGGTGTTGTTGAGGAAGTGGGGGTTGATTTGCGACTGCAGCGCCTTCATTTTGGCCTCCTGCAGCGCCTGCTGCTCCTGATAGGATCGCTCGAACTGATTCTTCAGCACGCGGGAAGTCTCATTGTACTGTTCGTAAAGCGCGGCAAACTCCTTGCTGCTCGCCTTTTCCGTGATCTGGAAGCCCCGCTCACCGCCCTGCAGGCGGGCGTTGGCTTCCGAAAGGGTCTCCATAGGCTTCGTGACGCTGTGATGGAAGACCAGCAGCACCACCAGCAGCAGCGGAAGCGCAAGCAGCTGTACCGCGAGCATCCAGAAACGGAGCTGCGGCGTATCTGTCCAGAGGCTGAAGCGATGCAGCGCGACAGAGAGGCGGATCGTATGCCCGTCGCGCTCGAAGGCGTACTGCAGATCGCCCGCGGCTACGCTCTCCCCCGCCTCCAGCGTCTGCAGCGAGCCGTCGGGGCGCAGCACAAGGCTCTCGTCGATGACAAGCGTGGCGTCGGAAAGGGGGCGCAGCGCGTCGAGCGACTGGAAGAGCTGCTCCCGGTCGCAAAGCAGAACGGCCATGGCATAGGGTTCGAACTTGCTGTTGAGAAGGTTCCGCGCCAGATAGAGCTCGCCGTTGTGCGCGGTAAAAACGATCCTCGTGTCCTCCTCCGCCATACGTTCGAGCAGCTCCGCCTCCACTGCGTCGCGGTAATCGCGCTGGACAGCGTAGCCGTAATTCGAGCGATTGGTGACATAGGGGTGCAGCGAAGGAAGCTCACGGAAGCTGAGGAAGGTCGCGGGGATGGCGTCCGTGCGCGTAAAATGCAGCGTCAGATAGTCCATGACGCGCTGGTAGAGCGCGGCGCTGTCACCGTCCTGCTCGTAGCTGCGGTATGCACTTCGCACCTCACCGTCATAACTGATGGATTTGGAGGAGGTGAAGAGGTTTTCCAGCCTTAGGTCGAGCTTCTCCATCGCGTTCTCCGCGCTGATCTGCATTTGCTGGCGCATGGAGCGCTCGAAATTGCTCGCAAGAAGATAGTTCGCGATGCCCATCATCAGCAGCACCGGCAGCACCCAGCAGAGCAGCACCGTCGTAAGCAGGCGCACACGCAGCGAGGTGGGTTTACGTTGTTCGTTCTCTTTCATCGGCATCACCCGGGACATGATTTTTCGTTCTGCAAAAAATGGTTAATAATATGTCATGTTTTTCGGTTGCCGCGCCAGCGGCGAGAAAAACGACTGAGTCAAGACCTCCGGCTAAGCCGGAGGCTTGATTAGGCCCTAGAAGGGCCTGTTACTAGCAGCCCCTGAAGGGGCCCGAAAGGTTTGCCAACCGCA
>DFGE01000020.1 GCA_002371675.1 Clostridiales bacterium UBA3758 | reverse complement strand
CACACTGATGATTTTTGACCGGCATGCGAATCTGAAATACAAATACGGAAGCCGTCATTTCTGGTGCAGGGGATATTATGTGGATACAGAAGGGAAGAACGAGAAAATGATAGCAGAGTATATCCGCAATCAAATGCAGGAAGATGAAATGATGGATCAAGTTACAATGAAAGAATTTGTGGACCCGTTTACGGGTCGCAAGAATAAGTAGGCATAAAAACAGGCCGCTTTAGCGGAGGCCTGTAAAGGTAATGCGTAAGCCAAACTTCAATGCCCCTTGAGGGGTTCTGCCTGTACTTTGCCCTTCTAGGGCTCATGCAAACCACCACTTCAGTGCTGGTTTTGATTTTGGCTTTTCGCCATCCTATAATCATTATCGGGTCGGCTTGCGTAAATCCATTATATAACAGCGCGCGGCGAACTTCAATTTCTTTTTCGGCGGGCAGACAGAGAATGCGCCGGATCTGCCGAAGCGTGGGAAAGCAAGCATTCCTTGATGTTTCCTGCGGGCTGTGTTAAAATAATACAATAACAGCAAAAGCGGCCGGAGATAGGGATCGGCCGCGTTCACGGAGTGTGATACGATGAGAATGAGAAAACGTCACAACCTCCTCCCGCGGATGGAGGCCTGTGCCGCGGTATTGATCGAGAACGGGGCGGAGCACCGCGGCCGCTGGCTGCAGGACTTCCCGGGGTACGACAGGGTCTGGCTGGAGATCGGCTGCGGCAAGGGCCGATTCACGGTGGAGACCGCGAAGCAAAACCCGGATGCGCTGTTCGTGGCCATCGAGAAGGTGCCGGACGCGATGATCCTCGCCATGGAGCGCGCGCAGCGCGAGGGCGTGGAGAACGTGCGCTTTCTGGACTTTGACGCCGCCCGTCTCCCGGAGCTCTTCGCGCCGGGCGAGCTCGGCCGCATCTACCTCAATTTCAGCGACCCCTGGCCCAAGAGCCGGGACGCCAAATTCCGCCTCACCGCGCCGAATTTCCTCCGCCGCTACGCGGACGCACTGCCTCTCGGGGGCGAGATCCATTTCAAGACCGACAACACCCCGCTCTTCAACTGGTCGCTCGAACAGTTTGAGGCCGAGGGCTGGGAGCTTGATGAAGTGAAGAACGACCTGCACGGTGCGGGCACAGTCGGCGTGATGACGGATTACGAGGAAAAGTTCGTGGCGGAGGGGCTGAAGATCAATCGCCTCGTCGCGGCGCGCACGGAGGCGACCCGCACGACGGCCGATGGGGAGCTGCCCCGCCTGCGCAACGCAGCCCTCGCGGACGCACGGGGAAGGAAGCTGCCTTCTTCGGAGGGACTCAGGCTTACCGAGAGCACGCCCGCCCTCTCCCACGCCTTCTTCCGGGAGCTGAAGCAGGCGCCGGAGCTGTTCGAGCGCCCCGAGGATTTCACTCCCTTTGTCTACGATGCGCAGCGCGTAGAGGCCTTCTGCGCGGCGCGCCGCGCCGACCCGAAGCGCAGGCAGTTTGCCCTGCTGCTCGACGGAGAGGTGATCGGCGATCTGGGCCTCAAGCGCATCGACCGCGAGGCGAAAACCGCGGAGGCAGAGATCTGCCTGAAGAACGACGCCTGCCGCAACCGAGGCTACGGCACCGCCGGACTGCGGCTTATGCTGGAGAAGGGCTTTGCTGAGCTGGGCCTGGAGCAGATCGAGGCGGATACGCTCTCTGCCAACACCCGCAGCCAGCGTATGCTGAAAAAACTCGGCTTCCGCCTCGTGCGCGAGGATGAGAGCCGCCGCTACTACCGCCTTACACGGGCGGATTTTCGCGCCCGACAGGAGGGAATTCGATGAAATACATAAGCTGGAACGTCAACGGCCTGCGTGCGGCCGTCAAAAAGGGCTTCGAGGAGGCTTTCCGCTCTTTTGACGCGGACTTCGTCTGCCTGCAGGAGACCAAGCTGCAGGAGGGGCAGATCGAGCTGAGCTTCCCCGGCTACGAGAGCTACTGGTGCTATGCCGAGAAGAAGGGCTATTCCGGTACCGCGATCTTCACGCGCCATACGCCGCTCTCCGTGCGCTATAACCTCGACATCCCCGAGCATGACACGGAGGGACGAGTGGTGACGCTCGAGTATGAGGACTTTTTCCTCGTCTGCGTCTATACCCCGAACGCGCAGGACGGCCTCAAGCGCATCGACTACCGCATGCGCTGGGAGGACGCTTTCCGCGCTTACCTCTGCGAACTTGATAAAGAGAAGCCCGTTATCGTCTGCGGGGATATGAACGTAGCCCATGAGGAGATCGATCTCAAGAACCCCAAACAGAACGTGGGCAACGCCGGCTTTTCCGACGAGGAGCGCGGCAAATTCAGCGAGCTGCTCGCCGCCGGCTTTACCGACAGCTTCCGCCTGCTCTATCCCGACAAAACCGACGCCTACTCCTGGTGGAGTTACCGCGCGGCGGCCAGGGCGCGGAACGTCGGCTGGCGTATCGACTATTTCGTGATCTCCGATCGCCTGCGCGACAAGGTCGAGGACGCGTTCATCCTGCCCGAGATCGAGGGCAGCGATCACTGCCCCGTGGGGCTCACGCTGAAATGGTAAAGATCGGAAACGTTGAGCTCGCCGGGCGCGTCACACTGGCGCCCATGGCGGGGGTGACGGATTTTGCCTTCCGCTCGCTCTGCCGGGCAAACGGCGCGTCGCTGACTACGACCGAGATGGTCTCGGCCAAGGCACTTGTCTACCGCGACGAGAAGACCAGGGCTCTCCTGCATCCGGCGGAGAATGAAACGCCCTTCGCCGCGCAGATCTTCGGGCACGAGCCGGAGGTCATGGCGGAGGCGGCGGGCATGGCGCTGGAGCTCTCCGGCGCGCAGATCCTGGATATCAACATGGGCTGCCCCGTCGGCAAGATCGTGAAATCCGGGGACGGCTCCGCGCTCATGAAGGACCCGGAGCTCGCCGGGCGGATCATCGAGGCGGTGTCGAGGGCTGTCTCCGCGCCTGTCACGGTGAAATTCCGCAAGGGCTGGGACGGCGGCAGCGTCAACGCGGTGGAATTCGCCCGCGTCGCCGAGCAGGCGGGAGCGGCCGCCATCACCGTGCACGGCAGGACGCGCGTGCAGATGTACGCCGGCAAAGCGGACTGGGATATCATCCGGGACGTCAAACGCGCGGTTTCGATCCCCGTCACGGCCAACGGCGATATCTTCAGCGGCGAGGACGCCGCCCATATCCTGCGCTATACCGGCGCGGACCTCTGCATGATCGGCCGCGGCTGCTTCGGAGATCCCTGGCTCTTCCGCGAAGCCAACGCCGCCGTCGCCGGGGAGGAGATCCCCGCGCCGCCCCCGCTTTCGGAGCGGATGGACGCCGCCGTGGGGCAGATCCGCATGCTCGCGGCTTTCGCCGGCGAGCGCAACGCCTGCCTCGAAGCGCGCCACCATCTGCCCTGGTATCTGCACGGCGTGCCGCATGCCGCGATCTACCGCAAGGCGCTCGTGCAGGTGAACAGCCTGGAAGAGATCGAGAAGATCGTCAAGGAGATCAAAAGAGATTTGAGGTGATCCGATGACACCCGAACGCGAACAGGATGTGATCCGCCGTGTGCTGCGGGGAGACAGCGAGGCCTTCTCCGAGCTGGTTGCGGCGTATCAGAAAACCGTCTATAACATCGCGCTGCGTCTGCTCGGCAACAGGGAGGACGCGGAGGATCTGACCCAGGAAACCTTCCTCACGGCCTACCGGCGCCTGGGAGACTTCCGCGGGGAGAGCCGTTTTTCAACCTGGCTCTGCCGCATCGCCTCCAACGCCTGCATCGACGCGCTGCGCCGCAGAAAGCACACGGACGCGCTCTCCCTCACGCGCGAGGACGAGGACGCGGAGGACGCGGAGTGGGAGATCCCGGACGAGAGCCTTGCGCCGGAGGCGCTGCTCTCGCAAAAGCTCACGCGGGACGCCGTGCGGCGCGGGCTGCGGGAGCTCTCCCCGGAGGGGCGGCAGGTGCTGATCCTGCGCGAGCTCGAGGGGATGAGCTATGAGGAGATCGGCGAGACGCTGAGTCTCGAGCCCGGGACGGTCAAGAGCCGCATTTTCCGCGCGCGGAAAAAACTCTGCGCCTTTTTGCTGCGGGATGGGAACATCCCGGACGCGCTTTCGTCCAAAACGGTGGAAGGAGGTGGAAAGCCATGAGAAGCTGTGATGAAATGCAGGAGCGGATCAGCCGGATGCTCGACGGGGATCTCTCCGCGCGCGAGCGCGCGGAGCTGGCGGACCACCTGGATTCCTGCCCGGAATGCAGCGCGGTCTATGAGGCCTTCGCCGCCCTGCGGGACGGTCTGCGCGACGCGGCCGAGGAGCCGCCCGCGGATCTCACGGACAGGATCATGGCGCGCGTGCGCGAAGAGGCGCCGCCTGTCGTGACCATCCCGCAGAAGCCGAAAAAGAAGAACCGCGTCCTCCCGATCCTCGCCGCGGCTGCCTGCCTGGTGCTGATCGTCGGCGCGGGGCGGCTGCTCTTCGCCCCGAAGGGCTCCGCAGCGCCTATGCTCGCCTCCGGGAATGCTTACGAGGAAGCGGCCATGGAGGCGCCGGCCGAAGCTGCGGAAGCTGCGCCGGAGCCCGCGCCGGAGGAGCAGATGGCGCTGCCCCCACAGGCCTACGGTATGCAGAATACGCAGAGCAGTCAGACCGATACGGAGCGGCGCGGCTTTGACGAGGAATATGAGCTGACGGGCCGCTATACGGCGGAGGAGCTCAAAACCCTGCTCGCGGGCGTTCCCAGCCGTATGGATACCGCCCGGCTCGACCCCTTCTGCCTGCTGCTTTCCGACGGATACGAGTTCCGCGTCTACAGTCTGGACGGCGCGATCTACTGGGTCGACCCCGAGACCGGGAATCTGACCCTCGCGGACACGACGCAGGAGGAGTTCGGCGCGATCCTTCAGCCATGAGAGTGGAAAAACCAATAACGCAAGAACTTGCCGGGGGCGGAACACCGCCCCCGGCAAGCTGTCGACAAAGTGTCGACAGCTTGAGCAGCAAAAATGGGAACTGCCGAAAAAGTTCCCATTTTTGCATAGATTGAACGTGAAGAGGGGACTACCATCCCCTCTTCACTATCACCCCATGCGAGTCGAGCCATCGCCGCATTGGTTTGGCTGCAGTCTGCCGGGGCTCCGCCCCCGGCAAGCGCTTTAAGCAAAAACCTATTTCTTTTTCCCGAAGAGTCTCCCCAGCAGACCGGGCGCTTTGGCCTCCTCAGTCTGCAGCAGCTCGCCCCAGGCATCGGGGCCGAGGTACTTGAGGATCGCAAGCTGCGGCTCCATGTCGTGCGTGACCTCAAAAGTATCGGTCTCATAGCGGTGCACAAATTCCGGGGACTCGAAGTGGTATGCGAAATCCTCCACGCCCTCCAGCCGATGCGCGCCGCGGCTGCCGTCGCGGTAGTGCATGGGGATGATGACCTTCGCCATGATCTCGTCGGTTGCGCGCTTGGCCTCCTGGGAGGGCAGCGCCGTGGCGGAGCCGGCGCAGATCATGCACACGTCCGCGCCGAAGAGCCGGGAGATCTGCCCGCCGTCGAGCTGCGTGCCGAGGTCGCCCATATGGACGAGCTTGAAGCCGTCCGCCTCCAGAATGTGGATCTTGCAGAAGCCGCGCCAGTTGCCCATCTTGAATTCATGCGGCACCGTGAGCTCCGTGATCGTGAACGGACAGTCAGACTCCGGCCGCCCGGAGAGCAGGACGCCCTCGCGGAAGTTATGGCCGAAGTGCTCGTGGCTGACAAGCAGCTTGTCCGCCTTGATGCGCAGTTTCGGATAGCCCGCGGTATAATCGCTGTTGTAGGGGTCGATCACGATCGTATAGCCCTTGTGGGTGATGGCAAAGCAGGCGTGCCCCAGCCATTGGATCTTCATTTTTATCCCTCCATGATATGCATCGCGCGGATCTCCGGGTTCCGGATCGTCCCCTGGACGGCGAAGGCGTGCGGCTCCAGATAGTCCCATTCGCCCTCGCTCAGTCCCTGCGCACGCAGCTCGCGAGCGACATTTGCGCATACGTCCTCCACGACCTGCCCCTTGAGCAGCCGCCCGTCGGGGTCGTTCTCGCCGGTGAGCAGGAATTCCAGCGCCGGGCGCAGCGAACCGAGCGTGGGCAGCGCGTCCATGCCGCGCAGCATCCATTTGTAATACGGCATGTGCAGCTTCTCCAGCAGATAGCAGGCGCCGCAGGCCGCGCGCACGAAGTCCGCCATCGCAAGCATTGCCGCGCCCTCTTCGCCGTGCCGCAGGCAGCGGCCGTAGTTGTACTGGCCGCTCTGCGCCATCTCGATGAGGCGCGCGGCCAGCTTCTTTTTGCGCACATCCTCGGGCATCCCGTGCAGGATCTGTTCGCGGATCGCGGTAAAATGCCCCAGATCGTCGCGAAAAACTTCCCCGTTCGTGGCCTCGGCGAGCGCGGAGGAGGGGAGCGCCATCCACTGCTGCCAGGTCTCCGGCGCGCCGTGCGAGCCGGTGTAGCGCCTGTAGAAGAAGGCCGTGCGGTGCACGCCGCAGTTGTCCTCACCGAGCTTGCTGTGTTCCCCGGCGCCGCCGAGCGGGAGCTGCCGGTAGGCGCGCGCGAGGGGGACGGCGATGCGGATGTCGTCCTCGTCCTCAAGCCAGAGGCAGAAGCCGCGGGCAAAGTCGTGGTCGCGTGAGGTCTCGTCGTCAAAGCCGAAGCACTCCGAGCCGCGCCCGGCGAGCCCCACGGCGATGCGCCCTTCATATTCCGGGAAGCTCTCGCGGATCATCGCCGCGCCGTATTCCTCATACAGCGCCCGCGCCGCTTCAAGTCCCTTCATGGATCTTCTCCATCCGTTCGCGCAGCTCCCTTGCGTAGAGGAAGAAGCCGAAGTAGTCAAAGCTGGGGAGGCATTTCGACACCGTGAAGGCGTGGTAGCCGTCCCAGCGGAGTTCGGGGGCATTGAGATGCTCCCAGGCCCTCTCCATGCAGTCCGAGCAGCGCGGATCCTCGGGGTCCTGCCTGTCGTAGAGCTCCGCGAGGTTGCACCAGGTCACGGCCAGCTCGTTGTCCGGCTCCGGGCAGCGGGCGATGGTGCGCAGCGCGAGAAGAAAATGCCGCTCCGCCTGCGCAAAGTCGCCCACGTCCGCGTAGGAGAGAGCCATGTTGTTGTAAAGCCCGCCGAAGCGGTAGTCGTTGGGGTCGAGATGCTGGCCGTAGACGCGGCTCACGTGCTCAAAAATGGGCAGGGATTCACGCGCCAGGCCGAAGGCCTTCATGGTCGTGGCGGCGTTGAGGAGCACCGTCGCGCCCGAGACGGTGCCGCCCATGCGGTGCTCGCGGATAATGTCGAGCCCGGCGTTCACAGCCTCGAGACCAAGCTCCCGGTCCCGGCTGCGGCGGGTATGTCCCATGAGCTCGCTGAGCATGCTGAGCTCGCCGCGCCAGTCTCCGAGGCGCTTCGCCTCCCCGCGCCAGCGCTGCAGGAATTCCCCGGCCTCGTCCTCTCTGCCTGCGTTGTAGAGCGCGTCCAGCTGCGCAATCAGCTTTGGCACGCCGATCTCCTGCGGGCAGGGCTCGGCGTCTGGCAGGCCGGTATATTGGCTGCTGTCAAAGCAGCAGCAGGGTTCCAGATAGTCCATGCGTAAACCTCGCTTGATTTGATGCAGGTATTTGGGTATAATAAGCAATATCTGAACTATCTTTCATTATAAAGTAATTTGGGAACGCTGTAAAGGGAGGAAATCGACGCCATGGCCAATCATCTCGCAGGGGAGCGCTCTCCCTATCTGCTCGCGCATGCGGACAATCCGGTGGACTGGTATCCCTGGGGGGAGGAGGCCTTTGAAAAGGCAAAGCGGGAGGATAAGCCCGTTTTTCTCTCTGTCGGCTATTCCACTTGCCACTGGTGCCACGTCATGGCGGAGGAGTCCTTTGAAAACGAGCGCGTAGCGGAGCTGCTCAACGCGCATTTTGTCTCTGTTAAGGTCGATCGCGAGGAGCGCCCGGATGTGGACGCCGTGTATCTTGCAGCCTGCGCCGCGCTCAACGGCTCGGCGGGCTGGCCGCTTACGGTGCTGATGACGCCTGCGGGCGAGCCCTTCTTTGCCGCGACCTATTTGCCGCGTGAGAACCGCCTCGCGCAGTACGGCGCGCGGGATCAGCTGGGCCTCATCGAGCTGCTCAACTACGTCGCCGAAAAATGGACGCGGGATCGCGGCTCGCTCCTGCGCACCGGCGCGGACATCCTGCGCTATCTCCGGCGCTCCTCCCATGACCGCGGCGGCGCGGACGCCGGCGAGCTCACTGCGAAGACCGCGAAGGATCTGCAGGAGAGCTGGGATAAGGAATACGGCGGCTTCGGCACCGCGCCGAAGTTCCCCTCACCGCATAAGCTCCTCTTCCTGCTGCGCTATGCCGCCCTCTCGGGGGACAAGACGGCCCGCAAGGCCGCGGAGCACACGCTGCAGCAGATGTACCGCGGCGGCATCTATGATCACATCGGCGGCGGCTTCTGCCGCTATTCGACCGACCGGGAATGGCTCGCGCCGCATTTTGAGAAGACTCTCTATGACAATGCCCTGCTGGCCTATGTCTATACCGAGGCCTGGGAGAGCGGACACATGCCGCTCTGGCGCAAGGTCGCCTCAGAGACGCTTGACTACGTCCTGCGCGAGCTGCGCCTGCCGGACGGCGGCTATGCCTCCGGCCAGGACGCCGACAGCGACGGCGAGGAGGGAAAGTATTATCTTCTGACTCCCGAGGACGTCGCCTCGGTGCTCGGCGCGGACGAGGGACGGCATTTCTGCGAATGCTATGACATTCTGCCCGAGGGCAATTTCCACGGCAAGAGCATCCCCAACCTGCTTATCAACCAGCGCTGGAGCTTCGTGCCGGAGGGCTATGCCGCCTACCGCGAACGGCTGCGGGACTACCGTGCCGCCCGCTGCACCCTGAGGCGCGACGACAAGGAGCTCAGCGCCTGGAACGGCATGCTGCTCATGGCGCTGTCCCGCGCCGGAGCCGCCTTCGGCGAAAAGCGCTATGCCGACGCGGCGCGCGCCCTCGGCGGCTGGCTCTTGCGCAAGGCCGGAGCGGACGAGCCGGATACGATGGCGGCAGTCTGCTACGGCGGGGAGAAGGACGCGCGCTTCCCCGCGCAGCTCGACGATCTCGCTCTCGCCGCGCTCGGCTTCCTCGAGCTGTACCGCCTCGACTATGACAGCGCACTGCTGCAGAAAGCCGAAGCCCTGGCCGACGCGATCCTGCGGGATTTCCCCGCGTCGGAGGGGGGCTTTGCGCGCAATTCCGCGCGCGCCGAGCAGTTGATCCTGCGCCCGCAGGAGGTGCCGGACGGGGCGCTGCCCTCGGGAAATGGCGCTGCCGCCGTCCTCTTCGATCTGCTTGAGCGGCTGAGCGGACGGGAAAAATGGCGCGAGGCCGCCGAGGCACAGCGTACCTTCCTCGCCTCGCGCATGAGCCGCTATCCCGCCGAGGCGGCCTTTGGCATGCTCGCACTGCTCAGCCGCGTCTATCCGACGCAGGAGCTGGTCTGCGCCGCAGAAGATATTCCGGCCGCGCTCGCGCTCGTCACCGGCCGCTACGCCCCCGCGCTCACGGTTTTGCTGAAGCGACCGCAGGACGCGGCGCTCACCGCCTTTGCGCCCTTCACGGCGGCCTGCCGGGGCGAGACGGGCAAGGCTGTGTTCTATCCCTGCAGCGGCGGGACCTGCCGCACGCCCTATTCCCTCTGAAAAGGAAAATGCAGGTTGACGGCAGATGGAAAAATGGGTAAGATAGAGATAGCTTTTCGGCGGACTTTTTCAGAAAAAAAGGAGTGTAACGCAGTGGAAGAAAGCTATATTGCCAGAACCAGCGGCATCAAGGCAAAGGATAAGATCGGCTACGCGATGGGCGACCTGGCCTCCTGCCTTGTCTTCGGCCTGACGCAGAGCATCCTGCAGAAGTATTATACCGACGTGCTGCAGATCAGCGTCCTGAGCGTGATGGTCATGATGATCATTGCGCGTATCTGGGACGCGATCAACGACCCCATCTGGGGCCGCATCATAGACGGCGTGAAGCCCCGCAGCGACGGGCGCTATCGCCGCTGGCTCAAGATCTTCGCCGTCCCCGTGGCGCTCTCGGCTGTGCTCATGTTCCTCGACGTGCGCGGCTGGGGCTCCGGCGCGAAGCTCGCCTTCGTCTACGCGACCTACATTCTCTTCGGCATGCTCTATACCTGCATCAACATCCCCTACGGCTCGCTGGCCCAGGTCATCACCTCCAGCGACAAGGAGCGCTCCTCGCTCTCTGTCTTCCGCTCCATCGGCTCCACCTTCGGCGCAATGCCTGCGATGGTGCTGGCCTCCATCTGCTATGTCAAGACGGCAAACGGCAGCGAGATGAGCTATCAGAAGATCCTCATCGGCGTCATCGTCATCGCCGTGCTCTCCGTCCTGGCCTACCTGCTCAGCTACAGCTGGACGAAGGAGCGCGTGGAGAGCCATCCCGACCCGCGCGAAAAGGGCCAGACCATGAAGGTCGTGAAGGTGCTGCTCAAGAGCCGACCCTTCATGGCAGTGTCGCTGGCCTCCATGCTCTTCCTCGCCGCGCAGATGTTCGGCCAGACCTACAATACATACCTCTTTGACCACTATTTCCACAAGCCCGGCCTCACCATGCTGCCGACGGTTTTCCAGTACCTGCCCGTCGCGGTCGTGATGTTCTTTGCCACCCGCCTCGGCAACAAGTTCGGCCGCCGCGAGGTCTGCGCCTACGGCATCCTGCTGGCTGCGGTCTTCTATCTCGTGCTCTTCGTGCTGGCCCTCTTCGGCGTCAGCAACGTGTGGCTCTATCTCGTCGCCTGCCTCATGTCCGGTATCGGCACGGCCTTCATCTTCCTGCTGATCTGGGCGCTGGCGACCGACGCCATCGACTACAACCGCGTGACCTTCGGCCTCAACGACGAGGCTACGAGCTATGCTTTCTACTCCTTCATGCGCAAGCTCGGCCAGACCGTCGCCGTCATCCTCACGAGCGTGCCGCTGCTGCGCATCGGCTACGAGGGCAGCAAGCTCAACACCGAGGGGCTCACCGAACAGGCGCTGCGCAGCATGTATAACTCCTCTGTCATGATCCCGGCAGTGCTGTTCCTGCTGGTGTTCATCCTGCTCCGCTTCGTCTACCCGCTCTCCAAGCAGAAGATCGACGAGCTGCAGGTCGAGAAAAACCGCATCCTCGGCGGGAAGTAATAGTATAAGCAAACAAGGCAACATGAAAAAACCTCAGATCTTTCGATCTGAGGTTTTTTGAATGTTCCGGGATCAGTGCTTGCCTGCGCCCTCTGCGCCGACGCCGAAGTGCAGCTCCTTCATGCCCTCGACCTCGTCACAGATGTCCTTGAGCGCGCAGACGGAGCAGTCCGTCGGCAGGCCCTCGAGGATGTGCGTGAGGGTGTTGGTAATGTCGGAGGACTTCTTGGCGTAGTCCTTCATGGTCTTGTAGTCAAGCCCGGGGAGGGTGGAGAAGATCACCGTGGCGTTGAGCACATTGGGGTCCTTCTTGTAGGCTTTGATGTAGCTCGCGCCGATGCTGCGGAAGCTGATGCCCTTTTTGAGAGCCTGCTTGCTCACGCGCACCTGCTCACGGTAGTTCTCCGGGGACATGCGCACCATGTAGCCCTCGGGATAGACATGGTACTTGGCGAACTCGATGTCCTTGAGGATACGGAAGACCTGCTCGTCATCGTCCGACAGCACGCCCACGCGCAGCAGCACGATGCGGGCGAAATCCACGTCGCCGCGGATATCCTTGAGATCGGGACCGTAGAGCAGAACCTGGTCCTTGTTCACCAGATCGCCGCTGGAGGTGAAGAGCACGTAGTTTGCCGAGCCCTTCCCGGCGGCGCCGAGTTCATAGGCCGCATCGCGCGAGAGGACCAGCTCGTTCGAGCCGATGTCATGCCAGCAGTCGCGCTCGGAATAGTCCCAGACGCGGGGAACGGCACGTTCAAACAGAGCCTTGGTATCCTGGATCAGGGGATTGAACAGCTCCATAGGTTAGAATACCTGGTTGACAGGCTTGCGGTCGAACATCGCGTTGACCTGCTTATAGGCCCAGCCGAGAACCTTCTGGTCGAGGTTCCAGAAATAGACCACAAAGAGAACGCCCACGACAATCAGAAGAACCTTAAGCAGCTTGAGGATAAACTTCGCTAATTTAGCCATCTTATGCGTTAGCTCCTTTCATCGTTTCCCGGCGGGAAGCACCGCGCCGGTTTTCCCTCCGCCCCCTTTCCGTCTCGCGGAAGGGGAGCGGGGGAACAGGATGGCGAAAAGAAGGATTACTTCTTGGCGAGGCCCTTC
>DFGE01000006.1 GCA_002371675.1 Clostridiales bacterium UBA3758 | reverse complement strand
TTTCCTACATCTATTTTACACTAAGATAGTAGAGGAAAAACGATCCCGGAGGGTTGACGATGGGCTGCAGGGCGGTATTGTTCGATATGGACGGCACGGTGCTGGATACGCTGGGCGATCTGCACGCGGCGGTGAACCGCGCGCTGGCGGAATTCTCGCTGCCGGGCGTCTCGACGGAGGCTGTGCGCGCCGCGCTCGGCAACGGCGCCGCCTGGCTCATCGCCCACTGCGTACCCGCGGGGACGGACGCGGCGCTCACCGCGCAGGTGCTGGACTGGTACCGCCCCTGGTACGACGCGCACTGCCGCGTGCTGACCGCCCCCTACCCCGGCATCCTGCCGCTGATGGAGCGGCTGCGCGCGCGGGGCGTGAAGCTCGCCATCATCTCCAACAAGCAGGACGAGGCCGTGCAGGAGCTCGCGGCGCACTTCTTCCCCGGCCTGCTCGAGACCGCCGTGGGCGAGAGCGCGGCGGTGAAGCGCAAGCCGAACCCCGACGCCGTGCTGGCCGCCGCGGCGCGCATGGGTCTGGACGTGGGCGACTGCGTCTATGTGGGCGACACGGAGGTCGACCTCGAGACCGCGCGCCGCGCCGGGATGCCCTGTCTGGCCGTGAGCTGGGGCTTCCGCAGCGCGGAGCAGCTGCGCAAGGCAGGCGCGGAGGCGATCGCGCACAGCGCCGAGGAGCTGGACGCGCTGCTGCAGAGGCTGTAACGAGGATATCCAATCAGAGTGTTTTTGAGGCGGCAAAGCTACCTCGAAAACGGATTTAAACCTGTTTTTCGCCTTGCGAGGCGAAAAATCAGAGGGGAGAGCCCCTCTGAACTCCCCCAGGGCGCGCGGAAGACTGAATAGTTACAAAAATTCAATAAGACACGGGACGGTTGACAAGCCTGCCCGGAGTTCTCCGGCGGGATGCGGAGAGAAAATAACAAACCCGCAGGGCGATTCACCCTGCGGGCATTTCTTTTCATGCGGTTTATGCTGCGTTCAGGATCTGCATGAACTCTTCCCCTGTGATGGTTTCGTGTTCGTACAGATAGGACGCCAGCTCATCCAGCTTGCCGCGATTGTCCTTTAGAATGGTCAGTGCTTTTTCGTGCTGCTTCCGTACCAATTCAACAACCTGTGCATCAATTTTGCTTTGCGTTTCAGCGGAGCAGGCCAGGGACGTATCACCGCCCAGATACTGATTCGTAACCGTCTCCATGGCGACCATGTCAAAGTCCTCGCTCATGCCGTAGCGGGTGATCATGGCGCGGGCAAGCTTCGTAGCCTGCTCGATGTCGTTGGCGGCACCCGTGGTAATGGAACCGAACACCAGTTCTTCTGCGGCCCGGCCGCCAGTGAAAGTTGCGATCTTGTTCTCCAGCTCCTGCTTGTTCATCAGATAGTGGTCGTTGTTCTCCACCTGCAGCGTATAGCCCAGGGCACCGGAGGTGCGGGGGATGATGGTGATTTTCTGCACGGGAGCGGAGTTCGTCTGCTTTGCGGCCACGAGGGCATGACCGATCTCATGGTAAGCGACGATCTTTTTCTCCTGATCCGTGAGGATCGCGTTCTTCTTCTGGTAGCCGGCAATGACCACTTCGATGCTCTCCTCCAGATCGGCCTGGGTGGCAAAGCTGCGCCCGTCACGCACTGCGCGCAGAGCGGCTTCGTTGACAATATTGGCAAGCTCTGCCCCGGAGGCACCGGAGGCCATACGCGCCACCTGCAGGAAGTCCACATCGTCGGCGACCTTGATCTTTTTCGCGTGCACCTTCAATATGGCTTCCCGCCCTTTGAGGTCTGGCAGATCTACGGGGACACGCCGATCAAAGCGGCCGGGGCGCGTGAGGGCCGGATCCAGAGCTTCGGGACGGTTGGTCGCGGCGAGGATGATCACGCCATTGCTCCCGTCAAAGCCGTCCATCTCCGTGAGCAGCTGGTTGAGGGTCTGTTCGCGCTCATCGTTGCCGCCGTACTGACCGCCGCTTCGCTTCTGGCCGATGGCGTCGATCTCGTCAATAAAGACGATGCAGGGGGCTTTCTCCTTGGCCTGGCGAAACAGATCCCGCACCTTGGAAGCGCCCATGCCCACGAACATCTCCACAAATTCCGAGCCGGACATGGAGAAAAAGGGCACGTTGGCCTCACCTGCCACGGCCTTGGCCAGCATGGTCTTGCCCGTACCCGGAGGGCCGACAAGCAGGACGCCCTTCGGCATGGAGGCGCCGATCTCCCGATACTTTGCGGGATTTTCCAGATAATCCACGATCTCCTGCAGGTTTTCTTCCGCCTCGTCAACACCTTCCACATCGCTGAAACGAATGCCATCCGAAGATTTGACATAGACCTTGGCGTTCGATTTGCCGAGATTGAACATCATGGAGCCGGCACCGCCGCCGGCCTTGTCCATCAGCTTCTTCGACATGAGCTGACCGAGCAGAACGAAAATGCCGATCGGCAGCAGCCAGGAGAAAAGCAGAGTTGCCAGGGGTGACGTTTCCTCCACGATCTCACTTGTGAAGGTCGCTCCCGATGCATGGAGCCGCTCGACCAGGCCGGGATCCTCGATCACGCCTGTCCGGTAAATCGCAGATTCCTCTTTGTCCGTGAAGACGATTTGATTCTGCTGGATCTGAACCTTTCCGATTTCTCCGTTTTCGGTCATCGTCATAAAGGTACCGTAGTCCACATCCTCAATGGCTTTCCCGGCAAGATATGGGGCAACGAGGCAGTTGAATACAAGGATTGCGAGAATCATCGCCGCATAAAAATAAATGAGTGGCTTTTTCGGGCGTTTTACTTCCTGCATACAGGGTTCCTCCTAAATAGTATGAATGGGGCTTCAAGATGCTGCTCACTGAGAGCAAGGCTTAGCCTGACGGCGCCAATCCGAACACGCCTCTCAGCGGCCTTTT
>DFGE01000002.1 GCA_002371675.1 Clostridiales bacterium UBA3758 | reverse complement strand
CCCCTACGACGGAAACGAACGGCCTCGCACCATCCCGTAGGGGAGGGGCTTGCCCCTCCCGCGGTTTCCGCACCACGCCTGCATTTTCGCACCATCCCGTAGGGGACGGCGTCCTCGACGTCCCGCTGTCGGACGCCTGCGCAGGGTGACTCAAACGTGGAAACGTTCTGTCCCTCCGCAGGGGCCGCCGGAGGCGTCGGCTCCTGCGGGCGCGTTGCCACATCCCCGTGCCGCTCCGGAAAACGGGCAAAAAAACAGACGCCCTGCGGCGTCCGACGGTCTCACGCGGGAATCAGGAGCAAATCGACCTGTATCCCCGAAAAACAGGCAAAAAAAGAAATGACCCTTGACTGCAGTGGGTTTCACCAACCGAAACCTCCTCTCTTCGCAGCCAAGGGTCATTTCTCCGAATTCTTGGTATCTAACATCCTGGTTACCTCTCTTTCTACAGATTTGTTCGCTGCCGTGTCATCCCGGGACTCCGCACCTGGCTTCCATTGTGGGTTCTCTACCCCTTCTCTCAAACGTGAGAGCTGCGATCGCCGTTCCGTTCCCGCTGCCTGATCCCCGGCAAGCTGGCCTGCCCCATACCGTTGGGGGCCATCTATATTCAATTGCTGGACCTTTGTCCTCTGTGGCTATATAATAGCACAGTGCGCCGCCAAAAGCAAGCGTTAATTTGTACAAACATTACAAAACGATCTTGTACGATGCGACGATATTTCTTGAAAATGACGGAAACCCCTTGACGAAAAGACGATTATAGGTTATGTTGAGTCCGTTGGGCGTGCGGAGCATCCGCACGTTTTCTTTCAAAAGAGTAAATAGTTATACATTTTTAATTAATATTCGGGCAAATATATGCAGCAGGGGTCGGACATGCGTCCGGCCCCTGCTGCGTAATACAAACAGTACGAATAAACAATACGATCCGAAAATCGTATCAGCCCCAGAGGGCGGTGAGCATGGGGATGATCTGCTTCTTGCGGCTCATGACGCCGGGGAGGAAGCAGTGCTGCTCCTTGGGGACGACGGAGAAGGCCTGCTGCACCACCTCGCTGCTGCCGACGAAGAGCAGATGCGTGCCCTCCTGGAGCACGTCCGTGACCATGAGGAGCACGAGGTCGAAGCCGCGGCGCTCCTGCAGCTTCCGCATGACCTCCAGGAATTCGTCCCGGCGCTCGAGGATCTTCCCGGAATCGGCGCAGGTGATCTGGCTGACGGCGAGATCCTGCCCGGAAATGTGGAATTCCTTGTAGTCCGTGAGGAAGAGCCCCTCGGCGTCCTTGTCCCAGCCGGAGAAGGAGAAGAGGGACTTGCCGAGCTCCTCCAGGTCGATGTTCGCGATGCGCGCGAGGCGCTCCGCCATGGCGATGTCGCGCTTGGTGCAGGTGGGGGACTTGAAGAGCACGGTGTCCGAGAGGATGGCCCCCGCCATGAGCCCCGCGATCTTCGGGGGCGGTACGATGCCGTACTCGGAATACATGGCCGTGAGGATGGTGTTGGTGCTGCCCACGGGCTCGTTGCGCACGTGGATGGGCTGGCCGGTCTGGATATCGGCGAGGCGGTGGTGGTCGATGATCTCCAGGATCTCCACCTGCTCCAGCCCGGGGACGGACTGCGCGGCCTCGTTGTGATCCACCAGCACGACGCGCTTGCGCCGCGGGCGCAGCAGATGGAAGCGCGAGAGCATCCCCACGACGTGCTCCTTCTCGTCGAGTACGGGGTAGCTGCGGTAGCGCGTCTTGGCGAGCGTCTCGCTCACGTCGTCCAGATAGTCGCTGAGGTGGAAGGCCACGATGTCGTGCGGGTCGGAGATGACGCGCTCAACCGGCACGGCCTGGTAGAGCATGCGGGATACGCGGCGTGCCGAGAGCGGCGTGGAGATGATGCACACGTCGGGTGCGGTCTCGCTCCACTCGCGGCGGATGTCCGAGCGGCAGATGATGAGGCAGCGCACGCCCGCGGCGATAGCGCGCTCGATGATCTCGGGCTGGTTGCCGCATACGAGCACGGAATCCGGGTTCGTGAGGGCGGGGTCCTCGTAATTCTGGGGCAGGGCGATAAAGAGCGAGCCGGAGACGGTGCTGACCTGCGTGCTGAATTCGTTGACCAACGTGCCCTCCAGGACGCTCAGGAGGTTGAAGAGCGGCACCTCGTCGATGCGGTTGCGGTACATGGTCTCCACGTCGTAGCTGGCGATATCGCCGGTGGAGAGCATGCCGTAGAGCGTCTCGTCCTCGTTGGCGATGGGGACGGAGGTATAGGAGCCATCGCGCAGCGTGCGCCAGGCGAGATCCATCGTGACGCTGCGGTTGAGGATCGGCGGGCGGTCAAACTCCAGATCGCGCACCTGTGTGCGCATGTTTTTCACCAGCGGCGGCGCCTCGAAGCCGAAGCGGTCGAGCAGCTTCTGCGTCTCGTCGTTGATCGCCCCGATGCGCACGGCCTTGTATTCGCGGTCGCCCAGGGCGTTGCGCAGATGGGCGTAGGCGATGGAGGCCACGATCGAGTCGGTATCGGGGTTGCGGTGGCCGGTGACATAGATCTCGTTCATTTCCGGTTTCCTCCCTGACTTGCTTCCTCCGCTGTGGGCGGCGGGACTGATTACTGGTATCTATTATATCAAATTGTTCATGCTTTGCAAGAGAAACTGCCTCTTCTCACAAGATGCATAATATGATATAATCCTTTCATAATGAGTTTGTATACGGCTTTTCCACCCGCGCCTTGCGCGGCGGAGGAGAGAAAGAGATTAGGAGACACGCTATGAAAAAGACCAGAACGCTGCTGTGCCTGCTGCTTGCGGCCGTGCTGCTCGTCGGGCTGTGCGCGCCGAGCGCGCGCGCCGAGGAGGCTCGCGGCGGGACGCTCCCGATGTGCCCGTTCGACGAGATGGAGTATAAGCGTCCGAGCGTGACCCTGCTGCGTTTTCATGTGATGGGCGTGGATCTCGCCATCAAGTGCGAGCAGGGCTACAAGGTGGTCGAGGGCGCCCTGGACAAATGCTATGAGGATTACTACCGCTTCAGCACCCAGTCCAGCATCGCCTATATCCGCAGCTGCCAGGACACGCGCGACAGCTTCTATGCCGCGGAGAACGCCTGGTGCGACGAGCAGTCCGCCACCATGAGCCAGCTCATGGAGGACATGTACTATATCTGCGGCATGTCGCCCATGGCCGAGGAGCTGGAGAAGCGCTACTTCTGGGAGGGCTTTGCCGAGGAGTATGCCGACGACTCCAATTCCATCTATGACGACGATACCGTCGCACTGCTGGAGCAGGAGGCCGCGCTCGTCGCGGAGTACCGCGAGCTGGTGGCCAGCCCCACCATCGTCTGGCAGGGGGAGGAAGTGGACTACTACAGCTTCCTCGAGGAGGCGAGCAGCTACGCCGACTACTGGAACGCCCTCATGCTCTACTATCAGACCTACGCCCCCAAGGTGGCGGACGTGTTCATCCGCATGGTGAAGGTGCGCCAGGCGCAGGCAGAGAAGATGGGCTACGACAGCTACGAGCAGATGCAGTTCGAATACAACTACGAGCGCGACTACACGCCCGAGCAGGCCGCGCAGTATCTGGCCGATATCAAGACCTATATCGTCCCGCTCTTCAAGCAGCTCTTTGAGAGCGGCGAGCTCTACGCCTATGAGGACGGCCCGCTCGACACGGGGCGTCTGGAGGGCGTGCTCGAGGCGGGCGTGCGCAGCATCGGCGGGGAGGCGGAGGAGACCTTTGACTTCATGAAGAAGTACAGCATGTACGATATCGCCTACAGCATCAACAAGTCCAACATGTCCTTCCAGACCTACCTGGACGACTATGAGTCGCCCTTCCTGTTCATGGACGCCGGCGGCACGCTCTCCGACGTGACCACCTTCTCGCACGAGTTCGGCCACAGCCTGGACGCCTACGTGAACTACAACGCCAACGAGACCATCGACCTCGCGGAGGTCTATTCCCAGGCGCTGGAGCTGCTGATCCTCGACCGGCTGGACGGCGAACTGAGCGAGGCCGAGATCGAGACGCTGCGGCAGATCAAGCTGGCCGACGTCCTGAGCATGTATGTGCAGCAGGCCTCCTTTGCAGAGTTCGAGCGGCAGGTATACGCCGCGGACCCCGAGCAGCTCTCGGCCGGCTGGCTCAACGACCTCTCGCTCCGTCTGGCCAAGCAGTACGGCTACTATGACGGATACAGCGAGCAGTACTACGCCATGAGCTGGATCGACATCGTGCACTTCTTCGAGGTGCCCTTCTACGTGATCACCTACCCCGTCTCCAACGACCTGGCCATGCAGCTCTACGCCATGGAGCGCGCGCAGGATGGCGCGGGGCTGGACAAATACCTCGAGATCCTCCCGCACGAGACCGCCGGCGTGGTCGATACGGCGCTCGCCGGCGGCCTGCAGAGTCCCTTCGCCCCCGGCCGTCTCCGCGACGTCGCCGCCATGCTGGAAGAAGAAATGCTCGCCTCCGCCCAGAGCAACGCCGCCTGAGCCTGCATTGCCCCCGCAGGGGCGGCTGTCAGCCGCCCGTGGATACCCCGCTGTCGGTTACCCACCCTGTGTGCGACGGGCGATTCGTGAATCGCCCCTACGGCGAAACCCGGGTCTCGCGCCCGTAGGGGACGGCGTCCTCGACGTCCCGTGTTGGTTTCGCACCGCGCCCGTCCGTCCCCGTAGGGGCGGCTATCAGCCGCCCGCGCGGCAAAAAAACTATCCATAACAAAAGCATCGGGCGAATCCGTACCAGCATACGGATTCGCCCGATTTATATTGAAATGATTGAAACGCTTTGCCGCTCCCGCGCCGCCCCTACGACGAAAACGAACGGCTTCGCATTCACCCCGTAGGGGAGGGGCTTGCCCCTCCCGCAGTCTGCGCACCACGCCTGTTTTTTGCACCCCACCCGTAGGGGCCGACGCCCCCGGCGGCCCGTTTCTCTAACATTCATCCATGTCCGCGGGCGGCCGAGGGCGGCCGCCCCTACGACGGAAACGAACGGCTTCGCACCATCCCGTAGGGGACGGCGTCCTCGACGTCCCGCGGATACGCACCCGCCCCACGGCTTCGCACCACCCCCGCAACCTGAATACGCTGACGCAAACAGCCCCCGCGATAACCCGCGGGGGCTGTTGTTCTGTTTGGCTTTGTCAGCCGCTGATGATCTTGCAGTCGGGCAGGGCGGCGCGCAGCGCGGCGAGATCCTCCTCACTGACGGCGTTGCCCGTCAGGTCGAGGCGGCGCAGCGTTGTCAGCTTCATCAGCGCCTGGACGGACTCAATCTGGTTGAAGCTCAGATCCAAGTCCTCGATCGCACCGAGGGAGGAGAGCGCGCCGATATCGGAGAGCTTGTTGCAGGAGAGGTTCAGACTGCGCAGCGTGAGGCGGCAGGGGGAGAACTGCAGCTGGATCACGTTGTAGAGATCGTTGCCGCTCAGATCCACCTTCACGAGCGCGCTGAAGCGCTCCAGACCGGAGAGATCCTCAATCCCCAGGCCGCCGAGCTTGAGCTCGGAGATGTCCGAGGGGAAGCTGTGTCCGGCGAGCTCCACCGTGTAGATCAGCTCGTCGTGGACGATCGCGCAGTTGGGCAGGGCGCTGTGGAGGCGGCTCATGCTCGCGTCGCTGAGCCCCTCGTTCCCCTCCAGGTCGAGCGTGAGCAGGGAACTCATGGATTCCAGCACCGCCAGCTCCTCGTCCGTGATCCCGGCCTGCGCGAGGCGCAGCGCCGTGAGGTTGGAGAGACTCGCGAGCCCGGAGAGATCGCCGAGCGGGTTGCCGCTGAGATCGAGCGTGGTGAGGCCGCGCAGCGCCCCGGCTCCGGAGGCGTCAAGGATCTGGTTGTTCGCCGCGTTGAGCCGCCGCAGGGTGTGGATGCCCATGAGCGGCAGCAGGTCGGAAACCTCGTTGTCCGCAATGTTCAGCCATTCCAGCGAGGGCAGGTTCATCAGCGGCGTCAGGGAGACGATCTCGTTGCCGCTCAGATCGAGGGTCTTGAGCTCCCGGCATTCGGCCAGGGCGCTGATGTCCTGGATGCCGAGGCCGCTCAGGCGCAGGCTCGTGACGTCAGACTGGAAGGTGACGCCGCCGAGCGTGATATCGCTGACCGCCTCGCTGCGGCCGGTGTAGATGGCGCAGCCGGGGAGCGCGGCGGCGAGCTCCGCCAGCGCCTCCTCGGACACGGTCAGCCCGCGGATGCTCAGCTGCCGGAGCTCGCTGAGCGCATAGAGCGGGCGCAGATCCGCGATGGGGTTGCCGTCGAGATACAGCGTGCGCAGTCCGGCGAGGGAGGCGAGCGGGGAGACGTCCTCGATGCGGTTGCCGCGCAGATCGAGGCTCGAGAGGCCGCCGAGAGAGCTCAGCGGGGCCACGCTCGTGATGGCGTTGTTCTGCAGGGAGAGCTCGTTGAGCGCGCGCAGCTGGCGGATCTCGGAGAGATTCGCGTCCGTGATGCCGCGGTCGTCGAGCACCAGCGTCGTCAGCTCGGGCGACAGCTGCGTCCCCGAGACCGTCACATAGACCGCCTCGCCCTGCTTGTAGAGCCGATCCTCGATCGCGGCGAGACGGGCGCTGACCTTCGGGTCGTTCGTATCCATCTGCCGCAGCGTCTCGCGCGCCAGCTCCAGGTTGCCGTTGGCCTCGTAGCAGTCGACCATCAGCATCAGGCATTCGCGGCTGTTGTCGATGGCGGCGGCGCGGCGCAGATCGCTCAGCGCGCTGTCATATTCGCCCGCCTGGTAGGAGGCGGAGGCGCGTTTGAGATAGCGCTCGTAGCGGGCCTCGTCGGAATTGTTGAAAAACAGCAGCGCCAGCACGATGAGCAGCACGGCCGCTCCGAGCAGGCCGAAGCGCAGCGCGCGCCGCTTTTTGCGCTGCGCCGGGGAGAGCGGCCTGCGCCGGAAACGGCGCAGCAGCCCCCTGCGCGGAGGCGCGTCCTGGGGGGATTGTTTCTTGCCTGGATTCATTTCTCCTCCTGCTCAGAGGGCTTCTTTTCCTTCTTCCGGAAGAGGCTCCAGCCCTTTTTGGGGGCGCTCTCCTCCGCCTGCGGGGCGCTCTGCTCCGGAGCCGCGTCGAGGGCGGGCTCCTCCGCAGGCGCCTCAGCCGCCTCAGGGGCGGACTCCTCCGCGCTCTCCTCCGCCGCCTCGGGGGCGTTTTCCTCCTCGGCCGGCAGAGCGGGCGCGGGGATCTCCTCCTGCGCTGCGGCCTGGGAGGGCAGCACCGGGCTCGCGGCAGGCACGGGCTCCTCTGCGGGAGCATCAGCCGCCTCGGTCTCCGGCGCCGCGCCGCTCTCGTCGGCGGGCTGCTCCTGCGCCGGAAGCTCGCCGTTCTCCGCCTGCGCACCCTCGGCGGGCTCGGCCGCGGCTTCGGCGGCGGGCTCCTCGACCTTGACCTTACGGCGGTTCTTCATGGCGAGCGAGGTGTACAGCAACGCAAACAGCACGCACAGCACGCTCATCTCCTGCATGCCTGCGGCGAAGCTCACCGGCTCGGCGACGTTGCGCATGGCCTCCAGATCGACCACGAAGAGGTGGTAGGCGAGGGGGGCGAGGGTCAGCAGCACGAGGAACCAGCGGGTTTTGATGGCGTTGAAGACCGTCAGCGTGTAGATGACGGCGACCACGATGGGCAGCAGAATGAAGATCACGGTCTCGAGGGTGCTGCCGCGCTCCATGGCGCGCACGATGAAGAAGACCGCGCCCGCGAGCACCGGCAGGGAGCTCGCCCAGAGGGCGGGTCTGCCGAGCGTGAGCAGCAGCAGAATAAAGAGGACGGCCGCGCCGATGGGCAGCGCGATCTGCCAGATGAGGTACTCACGGTCGTTCCAGAGTCCCCAGCAGCCGATCACGCGGAACACGATGGCCAGCGCCATCAGCACGGAGGGCGCATCGGCACGGTCAAGGAAAAACCTGCAGCGTTCAGTTTTCATATCAAAGCCTCCTCCGCCAGCAGCGGAAATCGGGGAAATGTTTCGCCATTTCAATTGTTCATTCTATCATATCCGACACGGTTCTTCAAGCGGCAGGCCAAAAATTCCCGCCCGAATGCGGCGTTCCCACCCCGCCCGGCATATCCCCCCGTAGGGGCGGCTATCAGCCGCCCGCGGATACGCAACCATGCTCAATTTACGCCCGTAGGGGACGGCGTCCCCGACGTCCCGATTGTCTGATCTTCACCCTATGTCCGCGGGCGACCGAGGGCGGCCGCCCCTACGACGGCAACGAACGGCCTCGCATTCACCCCGTAGGGGACGGCGTCCTCGACGTCCCGCCGATACGCACCCGCCCCACGGCCTCGCATTCACCCCGTAGGGGAGGGGCTTGCCCCTCCCGCGGTCTGCGCACCACGCCTGCATTTTCGCACCATCCCGTAGGGGACGGCGTCCCCGACGTCCCGATTGTCTGATCTTCACCCCTGTGTCCGCGGGCGGCCGAGGGCGGCCGCCCCTACGACGGAAACGTACGGCCTCGCACCCACCCGTAGGGGAGGGGCTTGCCCCTCCCGCGGACACACGACCAGGCACGTCCCACCTCGCAGGCACGCTTCACGAAGCGCCCTGTATAAAACAACGAACCCGGACAGACCCTGTCCGGGTTCGCTTTTCGCTTGTTTTCCTCTCCGGGGCCTGGCTCAGTAGCGCCGCGAGAGGCAGCTGCGGTAGGCCCAGTACGGCGCGAGCGCCATGCCGAGGCAGCCCGCGGCCATGAGGCTGTAGCAGCGCAGATACTCCGCGGTGCGCTGCACCTTGTATTCGCCGAGGTAGCCGATCACGACGAGGCTGCCGATGAACAGCACCCAGAGCAGCAGATGGTAGAGCTTGAAGCCGTTGGCCTTGACGGAGCGGCTGACATAGTAGATCAGCACCCCGAGGGCGCAGGCGGCGGCGAAGATCTGCGCGAGGCTGATGAAGGCGGAATACTGGTTGAGATAGGAGATCACGCGGAAGTGCAGCAGCGGGGAGTCGTAGCGGGTGGAGTCCATGATGATCTCGATCGCGCCGTAGAACACCAGGAACAGCCGCCAGATGTTGCCGCTGGAGGCGCAGGGCTCCTTCATGCGCTTGCCGCCGCGGCGGAAGTAGAGATCCAGCAGGAGGATCGTGAGGAGCATCAGCAGAATGAACTCCACAAAGAAGGTCGCAAAGCGCCAGGTGACGTTGCCGGCCATGTCCGTGGTGGGGGAGGCGAAGGGCAGCGTCTGCAGGAAGCGGGACTTGAACACGATGCGGCTGCGGCAGCTCACGTCAAAGAGCGCAGAGAGCCGGATGAAGCCGATGGCGAGCGCGAGGCCGGGCGCGAAGGCGTCCAGCAGCTGGCCGCGCGAGCGGGCGAGCCCCGTCCTCGTCACGAGCCAGGCGGCCGGCCAGAAGGCGATGATCATGCCGGGCAGGCAGAAGCTGCCGACGTTCCAGTCCGTCATGGCCTGTTTGAAGCCGGTGTACACGGAGGCGTTGAAGTACCAGTGCAGCAGGCGGCTGACGAATACGCCGATCACGAAGCTCAGCACAAAGCAGAGCCAGACGGCCGCGCCGCTCTGGTTCCGGCCGCGGTAGAGCGCCAGGGCGAGGACGAGCCCGCAGAGGAGCCCGAGCGTGATGACCACCGAGTTCCAGGAGATCGTAAGCTCTCCGGTCAGGACTGCGATCTGGTTCATGGGCTCACCTCCTCCGGCAGCGCCGAGGCAAAGTAGATGATGTCGCTGACAAGGCGTTCCTTGCCGTAGTCGATGTGGTTATAGGGCACGCCGCGGAAGACGAGCTCGCCGGTCTGTCCGCCGTCGAGCGCGTAGGCATTCACCACGCCCTTTTCACCGAAGTGCACGGCGAACTTGTTGATGCTCCAGCGGGCCTCCGCCTCGGGCGAGTGGTTCAGACCCATGTAGAGGTAGTGCAGATGCCCCAGCTGGCCGATACCGGCGCGGGAGTAGCCGCGGTCGATCTCGCCCACGGGGTACCAGGAGCACTCCTGCACCTGCCCGTTCGACACGAGCACCGGCCCAAAGGCGATGGAGAAGCGCACGTCGTTGTCGCGCAGGTACTGCTCGAGATCCGCCTGGCTGATGTCCGTGGCGATGGGGAAGAACAGGAAGTCGCCCTCGCCAGTGATGAAGAGGTTGTCCACGCAGTTGTACTTCTTGTACATGCCGGTGTAGGTGGAGGTGTTGAAGCGGTAGAGCGTGCTGTCGTAGACGACGATGCCGAAGTCGCGGAAGAGGTAGTAGTCCGCGTTCATGGCGACGACGGCGTTGCTGGCCGCGGCCAGCTCCGTGGCGTAGTACTGAATCGAGGAGCCGAAGCTGTCGCCCGCAAGCTTGCGGCGGAACTGCGAGGCGTCGGCCACCTTCACCTCGGAGAAGCTGCAGGTGTTGCCCTCGATGACCTCCTTCCAGCAGATGCTGAGGATGGTCTCGTCGAGGTAGTACTGGATCTCGCTGTCATAGTAGAAATTGGCCTCGGGGTTGAAGGCCATGGTCTCGTCCTTCTCCAGCAGGCCGTATTCGCGCGCCTTGGCGATCACGTCCAGCATCGCGGAGGCCTCGGAGATCGGCAGCGTGCCGTAGCAGTCCGCACGCGGCACGGCGGGGAGCGCGCCCGGCTCGATCACGTAGTGGATCGGCGTGGGCTCGGGGGAGGGCGTGGGCGCCGGGCTCTCTTCCCCCTCGGGGGCTGGCGCGGCGTTGGGGTCTGCCTCCTGCGTCTGCTCGCCGACGGAGGAGCCCGCGTCCAGCGCGGCCGCGATATCGGTCGAGCTGCGGCGTTCCGCAGCGAAAGTGCCGCTGTTGGGGTGGATGTTCTGCAGCGACCAGCCCAGGCAGAGCAGGGCGGCGCAGGCGAAGACCAGGCTCAGCAGGCCGAGCCCGATGCGTTTGAGCGTCCCGGAGGCCTCCGGCACGGGCGGCTTCTCCCGCGGGGTGCGGGCAGGGCGCGGCTTTTCCGGCGCGGGGCGTGCGGGCCGCTCCGCCTCGGGGCGGACAGGGAGCTTCTCCCCGGCTGCCTCCGCAGCGCTGCTCTGTGCCTCGCCCTCGGCGAGATGCTTCCCGCCCCGCTTTTCCGGCTCAGGCACGTCGACCGGCTGCGGCGCGGCAGCCTTCTTGCTGGCCTCGTTGAACTCGGCCAGGATGTCTTCCAGATCGTAATTGATGCTGCTCATATGCGCCTCCTTATCTGCCGCCGGCCAGAGCCTTGAGCAGGGCGTCGTCGAGCACGATGCGCCACTGATCGTCGGCGTAGCGGAGAGTCACGGTGTACTCCGCGGTGGTGTAGAGCGAGCTGCCCTTGTCCATCAGCAGCTGCGCGAGCGGGACGGCGGGCGTCTCCGCGCCCTCGCCCTCAGCGGCCGCGGCGCGCGCTTCGTCGAGCTTGTTGAGGTCAAGCGCGGTCAGGCGGATGATCTGCTCGGCGCTGTCGCCCTGCTGCACACAGTCGCCCACGAGCTCGCAGCGGTAGCTCAGGCGCAGCGCGTCCATCAGCACGCGGCCGTCCTCCGTCTGCGGCTGGTTCTCGATGCCGAGACTGTCGTAATTGCTGAGCAGCGCGTATGCGCTGCGGGAATCGCCCACCTTCATCGCGCGGATGAAATCGTTGACCGTCTCCTGCGGGTCTCCGGCGGTCTTCATGTAGAGCATGCCGCCGTGGTACCCATAGAAGCAGAGCGCCAGGCTCGCCAGCACCAGCAGCGCCGCGACCGCCGCCCAGATCGGATGGATCTTTCGCATGTTTGTTTCCTCCGAAACAGCAGTATTGCAAAAATGACATATTTGTTATTTTACCCTCTTCGGGACAATCCGTCAAGCGCGGCCGCGTTCACATCGGGCCTTTTTCGCGCAGCAGCGTGCGGCGCATCCGCGCGCGGCAGAAGCCCGGGCCGACGCAGCCCTCGCTCTCGCCGTCGAAGAGGCGGAAGCGGCGCTGCGTGAGCGTGAAGGCGGGCCAGCGGGGGAGCCCCTCGCCGTTGGGGTCGCCGCAGCGGGCGAAGTTCGCCGCGTAGTCGATCATCTGATCGCGCAGCTCGTAGTCCGTCTGCTCCCAGGGTCGCCAGCACTTGTCCATCTCGCCGAACATGTACCAGAGGTCGGCGGCGTGATAGGCCTTGTAGAGCTCGCCGGGAGGCGTGCGGTCGAAGAGATAGCCGTAGACCGGCGCGCGGTTTTTGCGCGCGGCGCTCCACATCGCGTGGCTGTAGGCCATCTCGAAGATGATGGCCGGCATGAAGTCCTGCGAGGTGACGCCGAGAATCATCGGGATGTTCAGGATCTTGCCCCGCGCGCGGCGCTTCTGCGGCAGCTCGGGGATGATCGTCCCGTCGATCCCCGGCTGTACGGCGGCGAAGCTCCAGTTCTCGCGGCTCTCGGCGTACCAGGCGTTCCAGAGCGTCTCGATAGGCAGCTTCTTCGCCTCCTCCTCGGAGGAGACGCCCGCCCGCCGCTCGACGTTGTCCCAGAAGGCCTTGCTCTGCTCCTCGGTCCAGGGCTTGGCGATGGCGGGGACGAGCCCGCCGCCGGACATGCAGATCGCCCCCTTGACGATGCCCTTGAGCGCGTTGGAATAGCAGAGATCCATGACGCTCATCGCGCCGGCGCTCTGCCCCATGATGGTGATTTTGTCCGGGTCGCCGCCGAAGGCGCGGATGTTCTCGTGCACCCAG
Source organism: Clostridiales bacterium UBA3758 (assembly GCA_002371675.1). Lineage (GTDB taxonomy): Bacteria > Bacillota > Clostridia > Oscillospirales > Oscillospiraceae > Limivicinus. The sequence goes on along the minus strand of DFGE01000002.1, from coordinate 127,119 downwards.
CGGATGGCCGCGAGCTGATCCATCAGGCCGTAGTTGCGGCTGCGGTAGAGGTGCAGCACGTTCAGCCTGTAGCCCACCGACACGAGGATCACGCCCCGCTTGGCGTACTCCCTGCTGCGCCCGTAGGGCGGCTCGCCGATGGTGCCGGTCTCGTGCCCGCCGCCGTGGATGAACACCAGCACCGGGCAGTTTTCCGCCTGCTCCGGGGTGGTGATCGTCAGGCGCATGGGGCTCTCCTCATACTGAAAGGTCAGGCCCTTGCGGAATTCGTTGTAATAGAAGGGATTCTCGTCCTTTGATTCGTCGCGGAAGGCGGCGTACTGCCAGCAGTCCGTCTCCTGTCCGGTCGCGTCGAGGACGCCCTCCCAGCGCAGCGGGCGCGGCGGCTCGAAGCGCGGCGTCTCTGCGTAGGGGATGCCGCTGAACAGGCAGGAGCCCTCCCGCCTTTCGCCGCGGACGCTGCCGCAGCTTGTCCGGATCACAAGTTCGCTCACGGTATTGCCTCCTCAAATCGGTAAATGTCTTCCGCCAGCGCAGCGATCGCCTCGGCGGCGGCCGCGTCGGAGGGTTGGTCGTTGCAGATGGCGCAGAGGATGACGGGGCCGTCCGGCGTGTAGAGGATGCCCACGTCGCCGCAGCTCAGCCCGGCCAGATCCCCGGTCTTGTGCGCCACGCGCGTCCCCTCCGGGAGACGGGCGGGCAGCCGGTCGGCGATCCGCTGGCAGAGCAGCAGCTCCAGCATGGCGGCGGAGGCCTCGCGGCTCACGCAGTCCCCCGCCAGGATCGCGGAGAGAAGCGCGGCGCAGTCCCCGGCGCTTGTGTAATTCTGCAGGCCGTTTCCGGCGAGCATCAGGCGCTCCATGCGCGTCTCGGCGCAGCCAAAGCGCGCGCAGAAATCGTTGACGGCGGCCATGCCCGCCTGCGCGTCCCCCGCCCCGAGCAGCAGGACGAGCGCGTTCGCTGCCGCGTTGTCGCTCACGCTGATCATTGCCGTCAGCGCGTCCTCGGTGCTCGCTTCGTCAAGCGTCCCGGCCTCCCGCCGCTCATAGACGGCGGCCATGATGAAGAGCTTGATGAGGCTGGCCGAGACCATCGGCTCCGCGCCCGAGGCATAGGCCGCCTCCGTGCCGCGCTGCGGCTCCCGCCAGGCGAGACTCCAGCGCCCCTCCTGCCTGGCCGCAAAGGCGGCCAGCAGCGCGTTCATCTCCGCCTCGCGCCGTTCAAGGAGCGCGGCGGGGTCCTCCGTCGCGGCGGCGGGCGTGGGTTCCGGCGCGGGAGATTCGAACACGGCGGTGGGCTCCGGGGCGGGCTGCGGCGCAGGGATGGGCAGCGCCCAGAGCAGCACGCCCGTCAGCAGCGCGATCAGCAGCAGCAGAAAAAAGTGGATCGGCTTCATCAGTAGTAGGAGCCGCCGTAGTTTTTCGTTTCGTAGTCGCTGATCAGCTGGATGTTGGCGCGCTCGTAGGCGTTGAGCAGCGCGCTGTCGAAGCTGCCCGGCGCGATCGTGCCCTTGTACCAGCTCTTCGCCGCAAAATAGGCGGCGATCTGCGGCGTGGAGAAGAGACGCCCGTGCCGCGCGTAGATCTCGTTGCGCGCCAGGCAGAGCTGCTCGTGCGTGAGCCCGGCCAGATCCGCGTCCGTGAGATAGCGCGTGGCGCTGTCCGGCAGCAGGTATTCCTGCGCCGGGGCGGAGGAGGGCGTCGGCGCAGGCGCGCTCGTCGGCTCCGCGGTCGGTACGGCCGAGGGGATGACGACGCTCGGCAGCGGCCCGGGTGTGACCGCGTTCTCCGGCGTGACTGCCGCCGGGAGCTGCGTCTCGACGGCGTTCGGCTCGCCGTTGAGGATCTCCGCCTCGCTCCCGTCGCCGAAGATCATCCTCAGCAGCACAAAGGTCAGCAGCGCGATCAGGATGAAGCCGGTGATCATCAGCAGCAGCGAGGCGATGCTGCCCCTGGGCTTCTCCCGCTCCTGCGGGACGGAGGAAAAGGCCTCCGGCGAGAGGGAGGATCGGCCTGGCCTGCCTGCGCTGCCCGCGGCGCCTGAGACGGCGCTGCGTCTGTAGGCGGGCACCTCCGGGTCGCGGAAGCTGCCCCGCTTCTCCGTCTCGAGATATTCTTGTTCGGCGGCGGGCGGCTCTTCATCGAGCATGCTGCGCGCCTGCAGGAGGCTCGCTCCGCACTGGGTACAAAACAGGTCGTACTCTCCGACCTGTCTGCCGCAGGATGGACAGATCATATCTCTTCCCCCTTCTGTGACAAGAAGTGATATCTCATTTATTATAGCATGCCGACACCGGATTGCAAGGAAAAGTCCCCGCCCTGCGGCTTGCTCAAAAGCACTGCGCAGCCCGCCCCTGCGCGGCCTCGCCGCCGCGGCGAGCGGCGTCTCCCGCCGCGCCCGCCGATCCCCGCGCAGCGCCGCCTCCGGCACGCGGCGGCGGGAAAAAACCGCGCCGTGACGGGCTTTTTCGCGGATTCTCCAAATCGTAGAGAGCCTTTTTGCCCACTCTCCGGGGCGGGAAAAGAACGTAGAGCGCCGCGGCGAGGCGGTTCCTTGCTTCTTTCCGCCCGGCAGGATATACTATGATCTGTCCGGCGGAGAAGGCCTCTTCCCATCGCTTCACCGCGTACAGGGTCCGGCGGAACGCCGGCAGAGCGGCAAAGGCAGCCCGCCCGCTTCCCCGCGCAGGATTTGAGATTCTTCGGAGGTGCAGCATGAGCTTTGTTGTGATCACAGATACTTCGGGCAATCTTCCCACGCCGCTCGTTCGGGCGCGGGATCTGAAGATGATCGCCTTTCCTTACTATATTGACGGCAAGGAGTACACCTGCCTCGACACGGACAGCTTTGACGGCGACGCGTTTTACAAGCGCATCAAGGCCGGCCTGGTCGTCACCACCTCGCAGATCCCGCCCCAGCAGTACGCCGATTTCTTCACGCCCTGGCTCGAACAGGGGCAGGACATCGTTTTCGTCTGCATGTCCTCGGGCATCAGCGGCTCCTGCAACTCGGCGCGCATTGCTGCCGACATGTGCCGCGAGAGCTTCCCCGAGCGGAAGATCTTCGTGATCGACACGCGCGGAGCCTCCCTCGGCGAGGGCATCATCGCCCTGCTCGCCGCGGATCTGCGCGATAAGGGCGTCGATACCGCCGCCGCCGCCGAGAAGCTGGAGAACTATGTCGAGCGCATGTTCAACGTCTTCACCGTGGACGATCTCATGCACCTGCGCCGGGGCGGCCGCCTGTCGAACATCGCCGCCATCGTGGGCATGGTGCTCAACATCAAGCCCCTGCTCAAGGGCAACGAGGAGGGCAAGATCGTGGCCTTCGCAAAGGTGCGCGGCCGCAGGAAGTCCATTGAGCAGCTCGCCGCGCGCTATGACAAGCTGGTCGTCGATCCCGAGAGCCAGATCGTGGGCATCGCGGAGGCCGGCTGCAAGGAGGACGCCGCCTATCTGGCGGAGCTCCTGCGCCGCAAGAATCCGCCCAGGGAGATCCTCACCGTGGAGTACGAGCCGGTCACGGGCTGCCATGTCGGCCCCGGCGCGCTTGCGCTGTTCTTCATGAGCAAGAAGGGCGTCCGCTCGGAGAACTGAGCACCGGCACCGGGAACGCCCCTGCGGGCAGACAATCGTCATATTTCATGCGGGAGGGGCTTGCCCCCTCCCGCGCTTTCCGCACCATCCCTGATATTTCGCACCACCCCGTAGGGGACGGCGTCCCCGACGTCCCGTGTTGGTTTCGCACCACCCCGTAGGGGACGGCGTCCTCGACGTCCCGTGTTGGTTTCGCACCACCCCGTAGGGGAGGGGCTTGCCCCTCCCGCGCTTTACGCACCACCCCTGATATTTCGCACCACCCCGTAGGGGACGGCGTCCTCGACGTCCCGCCGATACGTACCCGCCCCACGGCTTCGCATTCACCCCGTAGGGGACGGCGTCCTCGACGTCCCGCCGATACGCACCTGCCCCACGGCTTCGCATTCACCCCGTAGGGGAGGGGCTTGCCCCTCCCGCCCTTTTTCCGGCGCATCACGGCTCCGCCCCTGCAGCGAAAGCCCCGCTCCCGCAGCGCCGATGCTCCGGGCACGGCGTCCGTCGAAACGGTTTTTTTCATGCCCGGGGAAAAATCTTTGCCCCTTTGCGCAGAAAATGCTTGACAAAGACGAAAAGCAGGTGTATTCTAAGCAAGCTGACGGACGATTGGCGCAGCTGGTAGCGCATCCGCTTGACGTGCGGGAGGTCACAAGTTCGAGTCTTGTATCGTCCACCACAATTGAGAAATCCGAACTTCGTTCCGATGAGGACGGCGTTCGGATTTCTTGTTTCTATGGAAGAATTGAAAAAGCTGTGATACATATGCCCGGAGAATCTGACTATGAGATCCTCCGGGCACTTTCTTTTTCGCACATTCGACTTTCCAAAATGGTTTTCTTACAATAGCCACAAAGGAGGTTGAGAAACGTGCGCACAAGGAAAAGATATGCCTCTATGCCAGTCACAGAGTTTTTTTCTTTGGCTGGCTGGAATACACAAATTTTTGAGTATAACAGGAACAAAGTGCGCCTTGTGTCGATATCAAGGCGCACCCATAATTAAGCACTTTTCGCTAAAAAATGTTGTCGAATTCTGCGAGAGAGGGAAGAATTAAGAATTTAGAACGAGCTGTTTATCGCCAAAAGCAGAAATGCCCACCGTCCAGGATTAGAACGGTGGGCATTGCATATTGGATCGACAGTTTCTTATCCGCACTGCTCGGAGAGGTAGATGCTTGCCCGACTCTGGATGGCTTTGGCGCACTCCTCTGCGCTGATTTGACCGGAAAAGTAGCGGTTGGCCTCGGCCTGCACGATTTCCCATACCGCGTCATCGTGGCGGTAAAGCACGGTCGCGCCGGTAAAGGCGTCGGCAAAGAGGCGCATGTCCGCCTCGGCATGCGGCCAGTAAGCCGCATTTCCTTCCTCTTCACGCTGCTTAAGCTCTCTCTGAATGGATTGTTCGAGACTGCCTTGGATAACGCTCATGGTATAGGTACGAGGATTGAGATAGAAGCCCCGCAGGAAGGCCCAGCACTCATCCTTGTGATTTGAGTCTGCAGCCATGCCCATAGCCGAGGTTCCCAGTTCACTGGAGGGCTTCAGAACATTGCCGAGTTCGGGGATGCCAACGACGGCACAGTTGCCCTCGCCGTATTCCTTTCCGGCATTGGCTCCAAGCCACAAATCCGGAAATTCACCGACCGTCAGCAAGCCCTCGCCCTCGGCACGACTGTGCTGAACACGGTAATACTCTTCAGGAGCGACCGCCTGTGCGGGAAGCTGTGTTACAGCCTCAAGGATCGAAAGAAAATACGGGCTGTCAAAGCGGCACTCGCCGGTATCCCAATCCACCAGCTTTTTACCGGAGGCGTCGGTCAAGAGCTGCAGCAGCTCCATCCGGCTCCATGCCTCCGCGGTAAGCAGTCGTTCACAACGGGGCGTGTTCGCGGCCAGAGGAAACAGCTCGTCCCAGCTCCTCGCGTCTCCCAACTCAGAACGGAAACCCGTGGCCGTGAAAAGAGAGTAATTCGTCACCACCTCATACAGACCGCCGCGGATCTCCTGGGCTTTCAGAACATTCGGATAGAAGCTCTCCCGACTCAGCTCGGGATCGGCGTCAAGATAAGGATAGAGGTTTTCGAGCTTCCCGCCTACGGCCAGAGCCGCCGCGTTCAGGCTGCTCAGATCGAACAGATCCGGGTGTGCGCCTCCGGTGATAATGTCCATCGCCATGGCTTTCTGGGCATCTTCGATCGCCTGTTCTTCCTTCTGCCAGTCGTTGGAGTGCTCGCCGGTGTAGTAATCACGCACGACGATCATGCACTCCGGGTGCTCCCGGTTCCAGTCCAGGATGGCAGTCTCCAATACCGGGGACATGAACATGCGGTCCAACACGACGAGAATCATCGTCTCAGGCTCACCGCTTTCCCCGACTTCCACATCCACCTGACGCATCCGGAACAGGCGGCTGTTCCCGTCAGCTGCGAAGAAGCCTCCATCCGGAGCTTCCAGCAGCGCGCGGCCAACAATGCCGACGCTCAGCCACTCAAACTGCTTTTCCAGGTTTCCGGTTGCCAAATCGAAGCCATAGGCCGAGGTGCCGTCGCTCAGATAGACATCCCAGCGTTCGCCCCCGCAGAGCAGGTTCAAATTGCCCTTGTCGAAACGGAAAGCATCCGTGACATTACCGGAAAGCGCATCCAGAAAGCGAAGCGCGTACTGTCCGCCGTCACGCTCTCCAAAAAGGAGGCGTCCATCCGCAAGAACGGTCATCATCGCCGCGGGATCAACTTCTCGCTCACAAATCTTCTCAAGATGATCGCCCACTCGCAAGGCAACCAGATACCCGCTGCCAAGCAGGAAGACCGTATCTCCGTTGGCTGCCACCCAAAACGGCATAAAGTCCTCACGGATCAGGCTGCCGAGCGATTCCGTCCGCACGGCCGCGCCGGTCTTGTCGATCTCCTGCAAACTGTACTCATAGAGCCTCGAACCCTCATTATAGGGATTGTTGAGAACGTATAGCGTCCCGTGGTCAGAAGCGGCAAAGCCTTGGATAATCTCTCCGTTATAGGAAGAGAGCTCCTGTCGGTCTTCACCGTTCAAATCGGTGGAAAACAGTCGGCAGCCATCCATGCTCTGCGTTTTGAAGTACAGCCGCCCATCCATCTTTGCAAGGCTGCTGATCCAGTTGATATTTTCTCCCTCCGGAGGCTTGATCTCTGTGGAAGCCAGACGCTGCACCACATTCTTTTGCGCCTCCTGAACTATGCCAACCGGCTCAGTATTTTCCTTTGGCCTGCTGCTTCCGTTCTGTGCTCCGCTGCTCTGCGGCGCGGAGCTGCAGGCGCAAAGGGACAGGCATACAGCAAACAGCAGCAGCCAGCCGATCCACTTTTTCATTTTCATCGTAAAAATCTCCTCGCAAAATGTCTCTTTTTTGGGGCCCCAATGGAATATTCCAGTAGAGGCTAAAAAAAGGGACAGCTTGAAAACAAATAATCTTTTGCTATACTGAAGTCCATGTCAGCTCGTGTCATTCTGAGGAACGAAGTGACGAAGAATCTTTAAGATCCTTCGCTGCGCTCAGGATGACAAGAGGGATTGACAGGCAGAAAGGCGGTGGATCTGTGACCGATTCCTTTTTGGAAGATCTCTACCGAGAGATGTATCAAAAACTATATGCCTATGCGCGCTTGCGCTTGCGAGACGAACAGCTTGCGCAGGAGGTCACGCAGGATGTATTCGTTTTGGCACAGGAAAAGCTGGGAGAATTGCGGAGAAGCACGAATCCGCAGGGCTGGTTGGTTCGTGCCATGGGATATGCTGTGCTGCACGCCCAACGCGACCGGCAATACATAGAACAGCGCACGGTATCCCTGGAGGAGACGCAGCTGATCGCGACACCCCCGGAAGCAGAGGACGAAGATCTGAAAAAGCGGGTAAGTCCGGAGGAATGGCTGCTGCTGCGCGCTGTCTACTGCGACGGCTACTCTATTGCAGAAGCGGCACAGCTTTGCGGGCTGAGCCTGGAAGCCTGCCGCAAACGACTATACCGATGCAAGCAGCGATTGCGCCGGGAAATGGGTTATGAACAGAAAGGAGGGAAACAGCATGTCGGATAAGTACAGCAGAGATGAATTGAATACCATGCCCATGGAAAAGCTGGAGGAACTGATCCGCACGCTTCCGGCAGACTGTGACCCGGACTTCTGGATGCTCGTCATGGACGCCTATACGGAGCGCACCGATCAGCCCATGCCGGATACCGACGCCTCCCTCAAGCAGTTTTTCTCCGATTACAGCGGGACGGAGCCGATTTTCGCCGAGGCTCCTGCGCCCGCGAAAAAACAGAGGACGGCGCTGGTGATCGTCCTGCGCACAGCGCTGGTTGCGGCGATCCTTATGAGCCTGTTCACCGTGACGGCTTACGCGCTGGGATGGTTTGGCCTTCGTGAGCGATCTGTCAGCACGGGATATGAAACCGATCATGCGGTCTATGAGGAAAATGGACAGTCCCATCTGGAGAAGACCGAGGCCATCCTTTTGCTTCCTACCGGCTACCAGGACAGCCCTGAATACAAGGCGGCGGCAGAATGGTTTGCTTATGAACTGCAATACCGGGAAGCCAAGGTGGATGAGAGCGTCGCAGCGGGAAACGGCCCTTGGGACTGGCTGGATATGGACGCAGCGGAGGCACTTCTGGGCAACAACATCTACGGTGCCAGCAATGCAGAGATGGCAGAAAAGCTGTTGGAAATCCAAGCGAGCTACGGACTGAAGCTTCACAGTTCTGAGGTATTCCCGCCGACAGAAGCCGAATTCTACCGTCTGACCGGGACAACTCCTTTCTTCAACGGCGAGGGCTATTTTGCACCGATGTACGTCTTTGAGGACGGAGCCTATCATGCGGAGGGCGACATTGAAATAGACGGTGTTTCTTTCATTTGGTCCTTGAGCCGCTATCTGAACGGCACCATCCCGGCTTATATGAGCCTGATCCAAAATCCGGATGCCTATGAGGAATGGGGCTACCAAAACGCCTTTGGCAACGAAGTCTGTATAGACTACAGCCGGGAGGCAGACTCGCCTTATTACGATCCCTCCGCGCCGGAGGAAACGAAGTTTGCCCACACGGTCATTCTGCATTACACCTCTGAAAATGCTTTCCTCACCTTGAGCTGTCAGGTTCCAGGAGGTCGGGAGCAAGCAGAAGCACTGGCAGATGCCTTTGACTTTGCCGCCGCCTGCGAAGGGCAGCCGGAGGAAAACGGTTTGCTGGAGATCCGTCCCTATACTGGGAACAAGAGCGCGATCACTCTCTCGGAGCTTTCGCAGACGCCGGAGATCCGCGGGGCGAAGGCCTTTGCCGACTGGTATGTGGGATATAAGGGCAGCATCATGGCGGCCGAAGGCTGCGTGGTCGGCTGCGGTGAAGAAACCGCGCCTGAATTGAGAGCTGCCTTTGAGCGGATCGCCTCGGACTACGGTCTTTCCTATGCCGACGACTGGAGCTGGATACACAATGGCTATGTCTATCCCCACGGATACAACGGCGGCGTAAATGACTTTGACGCTTATTCGGAACAGCTGACAGAAGATGAGATTTGGACACGGCTTGGCCAGGGATGCTTTGATACGGTGGAGCTGCGGGACGTGATGCTCTACCCCGGGGCGTTTACGGTGCATGCCAACGCCTATAGGCTGCACTACATTCAGAAAGGCACGCTCTACACGAATGTCTGTCTCGCCGGTGATCTGACGGCGTACAGCGATGAATGGCTTTTTGAGACGAAGTGCGGTGAGGTGGTCTGCTGTGCCCTCGGCGGTACGGACAAATACTCCATGCCGTATATCGTCTACGAGGCGCCGACGGCCTACGTTCTGATCATCCCTAACAATCCAAGCGTATACTCTCTCCAGGCCATCGCTTGGAATTTGGACTTTACGCAGTTTCGATAAAAAGCAAAAACGCAGGAGCGGTTCATCCCGTTCTTGCGTTTTGCTTGCTCTGATAACTGTATTTGCTGCTCCTTATGGAATTGAAACCTTGAGAATTACCGTAGAGGCTGGACAGCTACTGAGTAGACCTCGGAGCTGTCTTGAAGCTGCAGCAAGGTCTCTTTGTCTGCCATGATCCAAAAGCCGTAGACCTGCACGCCGTGCTCATCCAGATACTCGATCAGCGGTGTGAGATTCCGTTCTTCTGTGAGGCCGAACGCGGGGCGATCTGTCACGGCGGTATAGCCGGAGGCACCGTAGTCCCGGCTCATCATTTCCGCAAACTCCGGATGATCGTCCAGGTAACGCAGCAGATCCCGCATGTGCGCCTTTGCCGTCTCTCCGTCCGTAATCACGAAGGGATCGTCATCGCTGCGTTTGAGCATCGGGTATTTGTCCCGATCCCAGGCGAGAAGATTCGCGCCGCCGCCGTAGTCGATGCCAAAGCCCCAGTTGGCGAGATACGAGGGCTTTTCCGCCAGCTGCACCGCGCACCAGATGTGCTGATCCTGGAATTTGCTGATGAACGCATAGAAGTCGTCGTAAGCCATGACCCGGTCCAGACTCACAAAACCGCCGTAAAGCTTTCCGTCCTCCAGCGCCTCCAGATTTTCGCGGGCTTCCTCCGGGTACCCCGCCATGCCGACGGCGTGGATCGTGCCGACTCCGGTTTCTTCGTCGTATTCTTTGGCGGGGATCTGCTCGGAGAGGCTCAGCGCCGGGTCCGGGAAGTTTAGTCCCCACTCAAAGGCGTTGCCCACCGGAGCCTTGAACAGATTGGCGTCATAGAGCAGCAAGCGCCCCTTGCTGATGTGACCGGCCACATCCACCGCGGGCATCCAGACATAGCTGATGTTTTGAACGATCACCACGTCGTATTCCCCATAGCCGTGCTCCACGACTCTGACATTGTCCCGATAGACGCCCGGCAGGAACAGCTCCGAATACACGGCCATATCTAAGGTCATGCGGTTGGTCTGCGCGTTGGTGACATAGGTGGTGCCCCGGGAATCTTCATGCTCTTCGTGGATCTCTGCCGTGATCTGACCCGGATCATAATAAAACCGGTCGATTACCTGCGGCAACACAAACTGTGCAAGCAGCAATATCGCCAGCAGCACAGCCCCGACCATAACGCCGAGCTTCACAAAGGCACGACGGATCGAGCGCTTCAGCTCGCGCTGAAACTTCTTTTCTGTCTCAGAATCGGCATCGCTCGGAGCCGCGTCTGTGCTTTCGTCCAGTTCGGGCAGCGTGTCCCGCTCCGAGAGGTATTCCAGCAGCGCGTCCTCCCGGTCGATCGCTTCCTCCACCTCGCGCGTCTGTTCGGGGTCAAGTTCCCCGGATTTATAAAGCTCCAATACTTCACGAAAAGTCATATCCGTCCTCCTCCAGCTTTTGCTTCAGCTCTCTCCGCGCCCGCAGGCTCAGCACCCGCACGTTCTCGTGGCTCAGGTGCAGCAGCGCGGCGATCTCCTTTTGGCTCAGTCCGCCGAAATACTGCAGGCTCAGCACTTCGCGTCTCCGGGGTTCCAGTGAGGCCAGCTTCTCCATCAGCAACCGATGCTTCTCTGTGCGAAGATACAGCGCCAACGGGCCGGGAGCGTCGGATGGTGTTTCTGCCAGATCGTCCAGAGAGACGCCATTGCGTCGGGAACGCAGCTGATCCGTCAAAAGGTTTCGGGCCACACGGTAGAGCCAGGCGCGCATGTTGCCGTGGTCATCGTTCAGGGAGAGGATCGCCCGCAAAAAGCACTCCTGCATCATATCCTCCGCCTGACCGCTGTTGCGGCACATGCTGAACAAATACAGATAAATCTCTCGGCTATAGAGCTCATATAGCCGACTCAGCAATTCATTGTTCGTGCGTCCACCCTCCCTTCTGCTTAAGGTAAGCGGGGTAATCCGAACCACGGTTTTCCCGGGCTGGAATCCGCTCATCCTTCGTTAAAATACTCGGCAATACGAGAGTATTCCCTGCGTTTTTGCCTCGGCTGGACGAATTCCAGCTCCGGGAAAACTCTTTGACCAAAACGGATGAGATTTCGGATGATTTTGGGTGCGGAGGAAGCAGGCTTGCTTTCTGCAAGTCAATGACGACAAGCCCAAAAGCGCCGAAAGATCGCCGCTTTGGCGGGTTCGGATTACACCACTTACCTTAATAACGAAGAACACGATCAAATGTTACAGACTTCGATGAAGAATTATATCATAAAAAAGGCAAGGAAAAGAGCCTGTTGCCCGTCAAAGGGCAACAGGCTCGATGTTTTTCAGCCGTAGTGTTCAGACATGTAGAGGCTCAGCTTGCTTTGAATCAGCCTTGCCGCTTCCTCGGCACTCTCTTTCCCGGAAAGGAAAGCGTTGATCTCGGTTTTCAGCGTGTCCATGACCACATCGTCCCGGATCACCAGACGATCCGTCCCGTAGACCAGCTCCCGCATCACAGCAGCATCCTTCTCGTTGAAGGAGGCATAATCGCTGACGTTGCTCTGCGGCCGCTGCGTACTGTTGGCCACCGCCTGCTCGAAAACAGAACGCAGAACGGGAATGCCGTCGTTAAGCGTTGGCTCCGTCTCGCCCTGCATAAAGGTTTTGACGAAGCGCCAGGCGCCGTCTTTGTTTTCGCTGGAGGCCATGACGCCCAGGCTCGTATTGCAGCCGCCTGTCCAAAGAAAGCCGTCACCCAGCTTGAGCTGTCCGGTATGGCCCAGTCCATCCGCCGGCAAGAGTTTCATAAAGTAAGCGCCGGTTCCCGCAGAGCCGGGGAAGCCGACTGCCGCTGCCTCATCCTGAAAGGTCATGCGCGGCCCGTAACCGGCTTCACTTGCGAAATCATAGGAGATCAGCCAGTCACAGCCGGGGCTGGAGGAGGCTTCTTCCGGTGAACTGAGCGGGATGCGCTTCATCAGCTCCAGCCAGCCGATGAAAGCGGGACTGTCGAAGCTGCATGTACCGTTTGCTCTGTCCATGAATTCCGCGGTCGCAGCCCAGGAAAACAGGAGGATCATTTCCTCCTGCGTCAGATAGGGGGCGCTGTCTTCCCGGGAAAGGACATCCATCGCCCGGTCAGTCGTCCAGTCCTCCCGGCTGACGCCTTCGTGGTCTGCCACCAGCATGGTCAGTATCGTAAATCGGTCTGCATACTCGTACAGTCCGCCTCTCTCGGTGAGGGAGGCAAAGAGGCTCGGGATAAAGTCCTCCCGGCTGATATCCGGGTCAGCGTCGATATAGGGCAGCAGATCCACCAAAAGCTGTCGATCCACCGCGCCTTGCGGAAGGAGACTCGTGTCCAGCACGTCGATGTTGCTGTCGGTTGCAAGCTGGATCATCAGTTTGCTTCGCTCTCCCTCGTCATGCCAGACCATGGGCTTGAGGGCGATGCGGTATTCGGGGTCGGTCTGGTTGAAGCGCATGATTGCGTCCAGCAGCCGCTCCGGGCAGGTGTAGTCTGTGTCGCTGTATTCGTAGCCCTGGGCTGTGGCATCGGCAAAGCAGCCCAGCGTCAGCGTCTTCTTCACCGGCACCATGCCGGGGCTGACCTTTATGAGCTTGCCGTTTGCCAGGTAAAACAGGTCTCCGTTGGCGTTTTCCAGCCCATAGAAAGCGCTGTAGCCCTCCAGACTCGCGTAATTGAGGGCTACATCCATCCAGTTGAACACAGGGTTCATGCTGCCGGTCTTCGGGTCATATTCCTGCAGCATGCGCTCCTTCGTGACCAGGATTCGGCCCCGCTGACTATTGTACACAGAATCCCACAAAATACCGTCCAGCGGCTCGCCGCATTGGAGCGTGTCCGGGTCAAAGGGGCAGTATCCGTCATTGGTGGACAGATAGCTTGTGTCACCGATCCATACTCGCTCGGTAAATCCCATGAGCGGCAGATCGAGCTTGCCGAGGATCTGCGCGTCGGGGCTTATAAGCCGCACCGTCTCATCATCATTCAAAATCGCGCGCTCCTTGTCCAGTGCGACAAGACCGGTCAAATAGGGATCACTGGTATTCCCATTCCGCCAGAAGTCGATGCGGGTGCAGGTCTGCTCATCAGTCTGCGTATCCAGTACGATCAGATAATAGCTCAGCTTGCGGGAAAAGTCTCGGCGGATCATTTCCTCGTCGGTATAGCCCTCCATCAGCCGGATCCAAACAACACCGTCAGCTGCGGAGAAGGCGTCGATCTGCGGGTTGTTGGCCTCGCCAGTGTTGATGGCCCAGCTCTTCCATTCCCCGGTGAGGGTGTCATAGCGAAGGACGGCGAACATGCCGTCTGCCGTCTCCGCGTGGAGAACCAGGCTGTTGCCGCAGCTCTGCAGGCCGCCGAAATCCTGGTAGCCCTCCGGCATAGGAAGTTCCGTCGTCACATATCCCGGCTCGGTCTGGGATGAGACCTGCGGCTGGCCGATCACGACCAGCGCCGGCTGCTCCTCGTTTTCCTGTTTCCCGCAGGCACAGAGCGATAAGAGCATAGCCAATGCCAGCAGGAAAGTCCAACTTCTTTTTGTTTTGCTCATTCTTCTCCTCCTGGGTAAATGATGATCCATACGGCTTCGGCATCTCCCGGAGAATTTGAGCCCTGATTTAGTCATCTTTTCTTGAAATACACAAAGTATTCCTACGAAAAGCTGCCGTCATCAGAACTCAAATTCTCTTGGAATCTGCTCTCGCTGCATGAATCATCGTTTACTTACCCGATGTAGATATCGCAAAAATCATATTTGCTGTCAAAATCATTCTTATGGATGGTTCTCCCGGTTGGCTCCACTGTCAATCCACGGGCGATCCCTTCGATGTTCTCCATACTGTCATAGCCCCGGACGCCGATGATCCAGCCTTCTACGGGATGAAACAGAATCACAAAGTTACCTGTTGGAAACTCCGTCTGCTCCCGGTCAATGGCGTGGGTGGCCGTGGCCTGGAACTTGTAGACCTCTACGTCACCCCAGGTCTCACGGGTGATCTCACCGGGCTTGAAGCCTATGAGAATCATGGCACCGCCATCAACGAATTGCGGGGCGTACAGGATGTCCACCACACAGGATGGCATATAGACGCCGAATTCTTCATTGTAGAGCTCTCGACCTTCTACCAGCTCCGTCCAGCCAGCCGCCCAGCTCGCCGGATACCAATAGTCGTCGCTGGGAGCCCAGTCTACATGGAAGCGTACCTCCTGGCATTCTTCCGGCCCCTCGAACTCGAAGGCGTACTCGCCCTTCCACTCGACCTGCTGCTCACCGATGGTGGCTGTATAGGTCTCCCGACTGCCATGGTGGCTCATTTGGAACCAGCCGATGGCATAAGCGGTCACGGTAAAGAGAGAGACGATGATCGCCGCAACAAGCAAGGTACTCCACAGCTTGCGGTGAACGCGGAATGGAGGTGTCGCTTCTTCCGCGTACCCGAGAAAAGCCTCTGCCTTTTTTACGTTTTCCAAACGGATACCCTGCATGGCATCCAACAGCAGTTCCTCGTTCAGCATAAGCCTTCCTCCTGTAGTCTGTCACGCAGCTTTTTCCGCAGGCGAAACAGGGTGGTTTTCACCTTGCTTTGGGTGCAGCCGCTTTTTTGGGCGATCTCCGCGACCGGCGCGAGAAACCAATAGCGAGAGATAAAGATGATCTGATCCGTCTCCGGCAGCTCATTGACAAAACGATCGATGGCTTCTTCCAGTTCCCTGACTTCTACTTCACGTTCCGGATCTGACTTGCCCATCACGCAATCACTCAGCTCGTCCAGCGCCAGAGGAACCTCACCGCCTCCACGCTTGAGACTATGTTTCGCGCGGTAGCGATCCAGAGCAAGATGCCGGGTGATCGTCCCCAAAAAGCCGGAGAGGATCGCAGGACGTTCGGTAGGCATCAGATTCCATGCCCGAAACCAGGTGTCGTTCACACATTCCTCCGCATCTTCGTTGTCTGTACAGATATTCATGGCGATCCGGTGGCAGTATCTGCCGTACTTCCGGTCAGTCTCGGATATGGCCTGGTCCGAGCGCTGCCAGTACAGATCAATGATTGCAGTGTCTTCCATGGGAAAACCTCCTTGAGAGCTCTCACCCTTATAGACGGAAAGCATTTCGACGGGTTACAAGAAAAAGCACAATATTTCATAATTGAGTATAGCACATAGATGCAAAAAGAGCCCGCCGCTCCGGTTAGGGAGGGGCGGGCTTTTTCGTTGATTGCTTTTGCCGGTTCTGCTTCACCAGCCCTCCGGCGTGGGGAGCAGGCGTTCGTTCATCTCACGCACGGCTGCGTGATCCACCGTGTCCATGGACGGCCAGCCGTCCAGGCCGAGCGCCTTCAGCAGCGCTCCAGTGCGCGGTTCCTGCTCGTAAGCGTCATAGCGATAGTAGGAAAACGGGGGCAGCCAGAAGCGCGCGGCCTCGGGATCAGCCGCCAGCGTCACAACGCTGCCGTCGGCGCGCGTGCAGCGGATCTCTACGATCTCATTCGGCGTCTTGGAGGCGTAAGCGGCGAAGCTCCCCTCGGCGATCAGGCCCTCGAAGGCATCCAGATGCGCCTCGTCGCGCACAGTTGTCAGAAGCGTGCCGCAGAAGAAGACCTCGATCTGCGTCAATTCCGCAAAATCCCCCGGATCGGCAAAGACATTCCAGCCCGTCTCCCGCTGCAGCAGCGTCAGCAGGGCGCGAATCTCCTCGTCGGCCTCCCAGCCGCCGACGCCGTACTGGCCGTCGGCGTTGCGGAGTATCGTCAGATATGCGCTGCGATCCCGGTCATAGGCGGGGTAGTAGTAGAGATCGGGCACGTCGATGCCCTGCGCGTACTGCTCGCCCCAGCCGGCCATCCGCACGCGCGATATGCCGGGCAGCTCGCTGCCCGTTTCGATTTTGCGCTCGATCCGCCCGGCAAGCTCGGCCGGAACGGTGAGATAGGCCAGCCTGCTGTCGTTCAGCCGTACGGCCAACCGCGCAGCGGAAGCAGACTCCGGTGTGTTTTTCAGATACGCGCCGAGGGGCAGATCATCGGTATACTCATCGGGGCTGCCAAAGTACACCGTCAGCACGCCGACGGCCAGCTTGCTGTTGCCGGCGTGATCGAGGATCACCTGTACCGCCCATTCCGGAACGACTCCCTCAAAGAACCATTCCACCGGCTCCGTCGGCATGGAGACGCAGCGGTAAAGCTGCATATCCTCCATCTTCGGCGCGAGGTTTTCATATTTCAAGCCGTATTCCGTCCGCAGGTAAGCGGTCATGTTATTGTAGATCTGGGAAAAGGCGGCGTATTCTCTCGCCAGCTCCTCCGGCGGGTAAATGTGGTCAAGATTTCCGTACAGCTCCCACAGGAAGGGCTGCACCGACTCATCCGCCTGGAAATAGGCTGCGACAAAGCGCAGCGGGTCAAGCATGTGTAGCTCCGCGAGCAAGCCAGAGAATGCCTCAGCATAGGCGCCGTCCAGATTCTGCGTGCCGAGCATCAGCCCGTGCATCTGATCTGCGCTGAGCCGATGATCGCGAGCATAATACTGCAGTTGCATGCAGAGCTCCGGCACAGCGTTCATATCTCCGCCGGTATAGTCGCTCAGAGCATAAGGTCCGGTCTTTCCCGCGACCTCGCTGAGCATGTATACGATCTGCTCTTCTTCCTCTGCCGTCAGCTTGTAGGGCATCGGGCCGCTATGCGCTCCATCCTGGCGGGTGATCGCCCAAGCCATCAGATCGTCCATCGGGTTCTCGCCGCAGTCGAAGAAAATGATTGGGTCAGAGGCAGAGCGCCCGACCGCATACGCCGCAAACAGGCAGTCTTCCCCGTCATCCTCGATCCGGAGCTCCCAGTCTCCGCTTCTCATGACGATCAGCCGCAGCGCGATGCTCGCCGGGAATTCGTTAAACGCATGCGCCGTCCAGGTTTCCGCGGAGATGATCTCTGTAAAGCTTTTGTCCGGGGCCGCATATTCTCTGGAGAATTCGTCGTAGATTGACACGATCTCCGCATCGGCAAAGCCGAGCAGGAAGGCCTCCGGATCGTCGGGGACGATCCCGGCGTCGATTTCCGGCAGACTCGGCGGCGGCACCGGTGTGGGCAGCGCGCTCTGCTCCGGCGGGCGATCCGGCTCCGTGGAGGGGGCGGGGATGAAGGTCGCCAGCGCTGCCTCATAGTCCCCGGTGCCAGTACGGTAGTAGCGTATATCGCTGCCGAAGCGGACGGCGGCGAGGCGCTCGGACTGATAAACGATGATCCGGTAATCGTCCTCGATCACAAACTCAAGATAGCCGCGCGGTTCGGGAGACGACGACGGCGCACGCCGCTTCGTCCATTCCGCGCTCTCCAAAAACTGCGCCAGCGCCTTGCTGTCCGCGACGCCGGGCTGAACGCCGTCAGAGTCTGCCGGGTACAGATTGGCGTAGGGCGCGGTGTCGTTCTGGCCAATCAGAGGGATCGCGTTTTTGTAGTTGAGGAAGGACAGATCCTGCTTCTGCATCGGATCTGCAGCAAAGCAAACAATCAGGACAACGCAGGCAAGCACAGCGGAAAGAATGATCCAAAACGCGGGCTTTTTATAGTTCAGCACCGCTTTGACGCGGGTTTTCACGTCGGTCTCGCCAAAGGCCACGGGACAGGCGGCCAGGATGCGATGAGCGCTGCAGTTTAAGAGCGTCTGTGAATAGGCTGCGCGCTCGGCGCGTCCCAGCTCGCGGATGACCTTTTCGTCGCAGGCCAACTCAATGTCCCGGCATAGCAGCACATAGGCAAGCCAACATAAAGGATTGAACCAATGAACGCTGAGGACCAGAAAGCCCAGCGGCTTCCAGATGTGGTCGAGCCTGTGAAGGTGGGCTCGCTCATGGGCCAGAACAAAGCGTTTTTCCTCCTCGCTCAAGGAAGAGGGAAGATAGATCGCAGGCCGGAGGATCCCGAGAATAAAGGGGCTCGCCACCTCATCGCAGACACGGATATTGCCGCGCTGCCGCAGAGAGACAGAGACCTTTTTCCGTAACAGCAAAGTGCTAACAAGCGCATATAAAAGCATGGCAGTCAAGCCCAGCAGGTAAGCTTGCACCAGCGGCGGCAGGTAGGCGTCGCGGCTGCGCTGGGTGACGGCATAGGAAGTGCCGGGAATGTCCCGGATCGTCTCGGCACTTGCCTGGGGGCGCTCGATCTGTACCGTGTCCACCGCCAAAAGGGGCTTTTCGCTGCCTCCGGCCGGGCGAAACAGCTCCACTTCGCCGCTCTCGCTGACGATCGACGGCGTTGCCCGGAAGGCAGATACCGGCGAGGATATGCTGATCGGGCAGATCAGCCGGATAGCCACCAGCGCCCACATCACACAAATGATCCAGCGCGGCGCTTTTTTCAGCAGCGCACGGAGCACGACCACGGCCAGGATCATCACACTGCCCGCCGCGCTCATGTTCAGCAGCTTGATCAGCAGTGCGTTCATGTCACTTGCCCTCCCGGTAAGCATCGATCAGCTTCTGGATCTCGTCCACCTCGCCCGCAGACAACGGCTTGCGGGAGGTGAAAGCGGCCAGAAAAGCCGGGAGAGAACCTGCGAAGGTTTCTTCCACAAAGCGTTCGCTCTGTGCTGCAGCAAAGTCCTCCCGCGATACGAGTGCCGTAACGGTACCGTCTACATTCTGAAAAATGCCGCGCTCGCAGAGCTTTTTCAGCACCGTGTAGGTCGTAGATTTCTTCCAGTCCAGCTCTTTCGCACACAGCCGCACCAAGGCCGTCGAATTGATCGGGGCGTTATCCCAGATCAGATCGGCAAAGCGGGCTTCCACCGCGCCAAGTTTTTTATCTTCCATAGAAGTGCCTCCTGTCAAGGTCTATTAATTATCGACCTTGTGCATAGTCTATCATCAATAGACCTCGCTGTCAAGGCTGGTATTCTTAAGAATAGTGAAGCCCGCCGCAAGATTGAGCGGCGGGCAAACCTGTATTGGGGACTTATGTGGACTCCCGTTCGATAATTGTCGGGGTCGTGCAGAAGGATTGGGTCTGGAGGTTTGGTTTCTTTATCATCTGCAGCATGAAGCGGGCGGCCTGCCAGCCCATCTCGTACATATCCACCTCGATGGCGGTCAGGGTCGGCTGGACGATCATGGAGAAGGGATAGTTGTCAAAGGTCATGAGGGCAATGTCCTTGGGGATCTTCAGCCCCTTGGCGCGGATGCTCTGCATACAGCCCATGGCGAGGTAATTGTTGGTGCAGAGGATGACCTCCGGGATCTTTTCCCGTTCCAAAATCTGCTCCATGGCGGTGCGGGCTTTTTCATAGTCGGTCATGTCCGCCATGGTCTCGATGGACAGCTCTTCCTCCTCCAGTGCGGCCAGAAGCCCCGCCAGACGCCGGGCGGAGATCTGATCCTCCTGCTTGTCGCCCATCAAGAACAGGATACGACGGTAGCCCTTATCCAGCAGATAGTTGGCCGCGATCTGCCCGGCCGCCTCATGGCTGATGTCCATCCAAGAGAGCTGAGATGGAAAATCCGGCTTGCCGATTATGAGATGCGGCAGAGATTCTTTGACCAGCACGGTGGCAAGCTGTTTTGTGAGAACGCCCGCGTGCAGGATGATCCCGTCCGCTTGCTCACTGTGCATGAGGCTCCGGATCTGATCCGGTGCTGTCGTTTTCTCCACATGCTTCAAGGTCAGCGAGTAGCCCTTCTCGTCCAGATAACGCTCCACGCCGGTGACGATCTCAAACAGATGGGGATTTTCAAAGCCCACACCGCGGGAGAGGTCGGCGGCGAAAAGCACTGTGCCGTTTTTCTTCCGTGCAAAGCTGCGGGCTCGCTCGTTGGGGCGGTAGCCCAGCTCCTCGGCCAGCGCGCGAATTTTCTCCTTGGTTGCCTCCGACACGGTGTAGCTGTCGTTCAGCGCCTTGGAAACGGTGGAGATGGAACAGTCCGCCGCCTTTGCCAGATCGTAGATCGTTACCGCCATGCTTTCTCACAGCCTTTCGATGAGGTATCCGTTCTCTCCTAATAAACCATGCGCATAGCTTTTTTGCAAGAGCAGCTTTCCGGCAGCTTTGACAGGAAGCGCCCCTGCCCCGGCGTTCATCGTGATCCGAACGATCTGACCGTCGAGCGTCCGCTCATAGCAATACAGACTACCCTCGGCTTCAACCGTGCGAAACTCGCCGCGCCGCAGGGCGGGCTGCTCCTGCAGGAGCCGGATCAGCCGCCGGTACACATCCTCCAGCGCGTCCTCTCTGCCAAAGTCCATCGCCTGGCGGTACTCCGGCTCGGACAGGCCCATCAGCCCTTTTTCGTCGCCGTAAAAGATGCTGGGCATTCCGACAAAGCTCATCTGGAAGACGATAGCAAGCTCCATCCGATCCCGATCCCCGTTGCAGACGGTGAGGAAGCGGCTCACATCGTGGCTGTCCAGCAGATTGAGCTGGGCGGCCAGCCCCTGCTTTTTGCAGCGCATGATCAGGTCGCTGACGCGGAGATCGAATTCCCCGGCGTCGATGCAACGCTCGGCCATGAACTGCTTGCAGAAGCGGCGGAAGTCGTAGTTCATGGCGCTGTCGAGCATGTTGCCGTTAAAGTAATGAAAGGCATTTTCCCAGACCTCTCCGATCACAAGCGCATCCGGCTTTTCCCGCTTGACGGCATCCCGGAAGGCGTGGAGAAAGGCGTCGTCCACCTCGTTGGCCACGTCCAGCCGCCAGCCGTCCACGTCGTAGTCCCGTACCCAATGCGCGCCGACCTGGCAGAAGTAGTCCCGCACACCGGGATTGGCCGTATTGGTCTTCGGCATTTCGGGCACATAGGCGAAGCAGAGATAGTCCGCCTCCCCGCCGAGGCCGGGGTAGACCGGCTTTTCAGGCAGCTCATAGAACCAATCGTAATACAGGGACGCTTTTCCTTTTTCCAGCACGTCTTGAAAAAAAGGATGCCGCCAGCAGAGGTGATTGAACACGCCGTCGATGAGCACGCGGATTCCCATGGCGTGCGCCTCCCGCACCAGCAGACGGAATTCTTCGTCCGTGCCGCGGGTGGGATCGACATGGAAGTAATCGAGCGTATCGTATTTGTGGTAAGAACTCGCTGCAAAAATGGGATTCAGATAAATGCAGTTGCAGCCCAGCTCCCGGATGTAGTCCAGATTTTCCCGGATACCGTTGATCGTGCCGCCGTGGAGACTGCGGCACTCGTTTCCGAGCCAATCCGCCGTTGCGCTCTGATCCGACATGTGCCGCTTTCCGTCCGCAAAGCTGTCGGGAAAAATGTTGTACACTACGGCGTCATGTACCCAATCCGGGATCTCCAAGCGGTCGGCACGCAGGTTGAAGGGCAGCTGGAAGTAATCCGAGCGCTCCTGATCGTCGGAGTCCTCGAAGCAGTCCCCATTGTAATACTTCACCCGCTTCCCGTCATCCAGCCCGAAGTAATAGGCAATGCGGAGATATGGCGTATGCAGCGTGATCTCATACCAGTCATACAGCTTGTCGCTGCGGACTTTCGGCATGGGAAGGCTCTGGAACGTGAGCTTCGGGGACATATCCGCGCGGTCGGCATAGTAAAAGCGCACACTCTTGAGATCGTCCCGCGCGGTGCGGAGGCGAAAGACATAGGTGTTTTCGTCTACGGCGTGGGCGTACTCGCTCAGAGGCCGATGAAAAACAGCAGATAGATTCATTCCATCACCCCTTTGACGCGCCGGCGGTCACGCCGCCCACATAGAATTCCTGCAGCCGGATAAAGAGCAGCACAATGGGAATGGAGATCAGCACCGCCCCGGCGCAGAAGGCCGTGTAATACTCGAAGATGTTGGCCTTGTCCACCATGGTGTAAAGGCCCTTTGCCACGGTGTAGTTATTGTAGTTGTCCTTCATGATGACCGAGACGAAGATGAAGTCCACCCAGGGCGCGATAAAAGCGTTGATAGCGGTATTGGCGACAATGGGCTTGGAGTTTGGCAGGATGATCTTCCAGAAGATGATGTGCTTGGTTGCCCCGTCCAGCGTGGCCGCCTCGTCCAGCGCCTTGGGGATCGTGTCAAAGAAGCCCTTGGCGATGTAGTAGTTCAGCGCCGCGCCCCCGGAATAGACCAGGATCAGCGCCAGCAGCGTTTGATCCAACCCAATGGCCTTGAGGAAGTGGTAAATGGCGATCATGCTCATGAAGCCCGGGAACATGCCGAGCACCAGCGAGACGTTCATCAGCGCCTTGCGGGACGGGAAACGGAGCCGTGAGTAGACATAGGCCACCATCAGCGTCAGAATCGTGGTGATCACGCAGCAGCAGCACGCCACAAAGAGCGTATTGAGAAACCAACGCGGGAAGTTGAAAAGCGTGGTATCCGTAAAGAGCCGCTGGTAGTTTGCAAGTGTAAAGCCTTTGGGCCAAAGATAGGAAGTGTAGGCGCCCTTCTCCGCGCGGAAGGAGGACAGCACCAGCCAGAACACCGGCACGAGCCAGAGGATCGCCAGCACCGTCAGCAGCGCGTGGAGGGCAATGACCGTCAGTTTCTTTTTTCTGCTCATTGGAACATATCCTCCTTCTTTACAGCACTGGTGCGGTTATAGACCGTGATCGAGAGCGTGGAGACGATCATGAAGATAAAGATGCCGATGGTGGAGGCCAGCGCGTAGTCGTGCTGATCCACCGTGAGCTTATAGAGCCATGTGACCAGCAGATCGGTCTTGCCCGCCTGGTAATAGTCCAGCGCGAAGGGGCCGCCGCCCGTCAGCAGATAGATCACGTTGAAGTTGTTGATGTTGCCCACAAAGGTCGTGATCGTCGCCGGGGCGGTCACAAAGATCATGTACGGCAGCGTGATGCTGGTGAAGCGGCGGAAAGGCCCGGCCCCGTCCAGCTCCGCGCTCTCGTAGAGATCGGCGGGAATGTTCATCAGCACGCCGCTGAAGGTCAGCATCGTGTAGGGAATGCCGATCCACATATTGATGACCACCACGCAGATGCGCGCCAGAGTCTTGTCCGTCAGGAACGGCAGTGGGGCGGAGATGAGCCCCAGCTTCATCAACGCAATGTTGACCGCACCCATCGGTTCCAGCGCACGGGAGATGAGTAGCAGGCTTACAAACTGCGGGATGGCAATGGAGATCACGAACAGCGTCCGCCACATCTTCTTCATCCGTACCAGCTTGTGGTTGATGAGGATCGCAAGCCCCATTCCGAGGATATAGTTGGTGAAGGTGGCCAGGATCGCCCAGACGATCGTCCAGCCGAAGATGCCGAAGAAGGTGTGGGTTTTCGTCTGGTTGCCAAGGAAGATGTCCGTGACATTGGTGAGCCCCGTCCAGGTGAAGAGCTCGCCTGGCGGCTGATGGGCAGAGTCAAAGTTGGTGAAGGCGATCAGCACCATGAACACGATCGGCAGCACTGTGAAGGCCACCAGGCTGATCATCGGGGCGGCCAGCAGCGTCGTATGGAAGCGGCTGTCCAGCAGGCTCTTCAGATCCTCCCGGAAGGACGGGATATGCTTGCTCTGTGCATCAAGGAGACACAACTCTCCCGCGCTTTTCAGATTCAGAACCCACAAGTATACAAACAGAATCGTCGCCGCGATGGTAAGTACGCTGAACAGGAGGATCAGCATGGAGTTGTCGCCGGGGACGCGCTGGTAGATCTGCAGCTCCTCGTTCCAGACCTTGAGCTGCGTGTTTTCCCCCAGCGTTCCGAAGTGGGAGAGGTACTTCCATCCGAATCCGAAGAAAAAGCGGAAGAAAGCAAGCTCAGAGAGCAGATACAAAAACCCTTTTCCAAATTGACGGAAACGGACGCATCCGCTGCCCATGACCAGAACCGACAGCCAGGTCAAGGGATGTTTGCTATTTCGAAAGGCTTGCAGCCATGGTTGGCGTTTAAAAATCATGGGAGATTCACCTCCGTGATACCGTGGTCAGGATATGGAAGAAAAGGCTGTCGCGATTTTGCCTGCGGCAGCCTTTTCCCCTTAGGAAGAACTAAAATAAACTTATTTTGCGGTGGCTTGCTCGACGAGCTGATCCAGCATCTGCTGGAGGTCGCCCTCGGAGTGGGCTTCCAGCTCCGCGCCGAAGGCCTCGGCGGGCGTCCAATACTGCCCCAGGACATGCTGGCTGATGGCAAACTGGCTCTGCTCGGCCAGAGCGGTCAGGGCAGGGTCAGCCGCAACAGCCGGGGAAGCCGCGGCGTTGATGTTGGAGGGGCCGTAGCCCAGCACCTCGAAGCGGCGGAGCTGCGCCTGTTCGCTGGTGAGGTACTCGGCAAGCATCATGGCTTCCACGGGATGCTTGGTCTGGGTGTTCACGCCCAGCACCTTGCAGCCCAGGAAGGAGCCCATCTGCACCTGCTGGCCATTGCAGGTAAAGGTCGGGAGCTTCGCGGCACCAAAATTGTCACCCAGTTTTTCCTTGATGCTGGCGGAGGTCCAGGGGCCGCTGACGCCGGCGCAGATGTTATCGCCGATGCCGCCCTGCAGCACGCTGTCGTCGCCGGTGATGAAGGCGGGATCGTTGCAGAAGGCGCGGATCGCCTCGGCGGCGGCAAGGCCGTTGGAATTATTGAAATCGCAGATCTGGTTGCCTTCGGCGTCCAGCGTGAGCTGGCAGCCGTTGCCCAGGAAGAAGGAGGCCAAATACCAGCCGTTGGAGACGTCCATGTGGACCTGCTTTCCGGCGGCGTTGGCGGCGGCAAGGATACCGTCCAGGGTCTTCACGTCGTCCTCAGTGAGAACGGACTTGTCGTAGTAGAGGTAGTAGCCGTTGTCAGCGGTCATGGGATAGCCGTACAGCACTCCGTTGTAGCTCGCGGCATTGATCGTACCGGCAGCGTTGGCGGCCACGATCTCGTCGTGGTTGCGGGTGACTTCGTACAGAGCGTCAGCCTGCACGAGCGTGATGATCTGGTCATCGGGGAAGGAGAACACGTCCGCGGCAGCGGCCGGGTCTTCAAGATAGCGGGCCTGTGCGTCGGCCTCACCGACCACGCCGTACTCAAACTCCCAGGTGTTTTCGGGATGCTCGGCGGCGAAAGCCTCGCAGAGCTCTTTCAGCAGTTCCTGATCGGGCTGAGAGCCCCAGACCTTCAGGTGGATCGTCTCGCCCGTGGTCTCTTCAGCGGGGGCGGCGGGCTCGTTCTGCGCGGGCTGCTGTGCCGGCTGCTGTTCGCTCGGCTGCGTCTGAGCAGGCTGTGTGCCGCAGGCGCAGAGGCAGGCGATCAGAGCAATGGCAAGAAACAAAGACAGAAACTTTTTCATTGCAAATCCTCCATTATTTTTCGTTTTGGGGTTTCCCCAGCATCATGATTATTTCATTCATGCGCTTTTTCGTCAACGAAAATGAAGGAAAGCGCTTTCTGTACCGGCAGAAGCAGAACCCGCCGCTCTACGAGAGAGCGGCGGGCTGTGTGCGTTGTGTTTGTCTTTCTATCTTCTCACGGGATGGTCGCCCGCATCATTCTCCGGGCCGCCGACGAGGTTGCCGTTCTGATCCACGCCGTAGCTATGGCGCAGGCCCTGCTCGTCGTACCAGAAGTAGCTGTTCCCGCTGGGTAAACCTTCTCGCCCGTCACGATAGTGATAAATAATGGCAGTAAGACGGTTCTGTTCGTCGTAATGATAATCGTAGTACATGCCCCGGGTCTCATCGTTCAGGTCGTTGGAGGCATAGCGAATGAGAAGTCCTTGCTCGTTGTAGGTATAGGATTCGCGCTTGTCAAAGTCGCCGTTCCGGGCGCTTTCTCCGTGAATCTCAATATAGTCCGGCTTCCCATCCGGGCGGTAGTAGTAGGTTCTGGTCTCGCTCTCGTCGAAATCGTTGTCCTCTCGATGAAAATCGTGATCGCAACGGATCAGGTGTCCTTCCGCGTCAAAGACGTACACAAACCGGTGACGATTCTTGAGTTGGAGGGTGCCCCCGGTTCCCTCCAATACTTCCTCGATGGTCGTGGTGCCATCAGCGTTGTGGGTATAGCCCGGGGACGGCAGCGGCACGCCGAAACGCTCAAATAGGCTCATCGGGCCAAAGACACTGAAATCGCCGTCCCAGACGCTGCAGCAGTCGGATCCGTCTCCTGGGGCAAAGGCCAGGGAACTGCTCCCGTCAGCGTAGTGGAGATACAGCGGAAGAAAGCCGTCCTGCTTCTGTATCCAATTCATCGCGGGCTGCTCCTGCACAAGCAGGTTCTCAAATTCCGGCTTGCTGAGCGCCTTTTCCAGCCCCCGAAGGGCATCAGGGTCCGTGAGGACAAAGTTCTGGCCAAGCTGGGGGACGTAGAGCTCCGCGCTGGAGAGCTCTGGGAGTTGCTTGGGCAGGATGAGCAGCTCACCCGTTTCCTCCACGAACTCCATCCCTTTCAGCCGTTTGATCGGCTCCATGGCGATGGTTTTGCTTACTGTATACTGCGCCTTGCCGTCGTTCTCGTTACAGCGGAGGAAGAAGCCGCGGCAGAAACAGGGCTTTCCTTCAAACTCCGTTGTTTTCCATCCAAGTTCCTGTTTCGGTGTGCCGCTGAAACAAACCCAGCCAAAGGTCACGCAGTCGATCCCCATAAACTCGGAGTCCAGGATCTCGCCGCCGTCCACCCAGCGATTCACATAGGCTGGCAGCTCCTCGCGGATAAAGTGTTCGTAGCCTCCGTCGCAGTCGCAGCTGACCTGCCATTCAAATTGGAAGCGAAAGCTGTCGTCTACGGCGTTGGGCTCGGCCCAGTCATGATCCGTTGCCTGTGCAGCTTCCGGGGCGGTAGGCTGAATACTCGCCGGGGCAGCAGACTGTTCAAGCACCTCCGCCGTCTGCTCCCCACTCGCTCCGCCGCAGCCGGTCAGGAGTGCCAGCGCCATGGCCAGCAGAAGAAGTATCGTTGTCGTCCGTTTCATCGTTTGTCCCTCCTCTCAAGAAAAGCGCGTCCAGTCGATGTTCTCGGCGGTCTCCTCGATCACAGCGACATCATTCCAGCCAAGGCTCACGAGCACGTAGCTCTTCTCCGTCTCGTAGAACAGGTACACCCCGCTGATCTTCTCCGGCCCATCGGTAAAGCAGACGATCTGATGGCCCTCCTCGGTCTGGTAAATCCAGATCCGCTGATACTCACTGGGAGCCACATAGTGGATCATGCCGGTATAGAGCGCGTCCTTTGGGATGCAATAGGTCTTGAGGATCTTGCTCTCCGCCTCTCTGTCCCAAACCTCCACACCGTTGTCGTAGACCGTGTGTCCGTCCTGCGTGGTTTTGGATGTGGCGTAACGCAAGCCGTACTGCTCCGCCAGACGGGAAAGCTCTGCGTCAATGTCCTCGTAGCCCTCCTGGCCGTAGACGCCGGTAAAGCTGGCTCCGTAAAAATTCGCTGTAAAGAACTTCTGAAATCCCCTGGCAGCGCTGAACATGGGGCTGTTGTAGAAGTTCTCCAGTCGCTGGGCGGCTTCCCGGTTATCCTCCGCGCCACGAGGCGTGCTGACGATCTGCTGCACCGCATCATTCTTCTGGCAGAGGGCGGCGAAGTCGATCCGATCCGCTGCAAATTCCGCCAGGGCGTCCCGATCCTTGAGCCCGGCTCGCTCCAGGCTCGCCTGGTCCGGCAAATTTCGGAGCTGTAGAGCCACGAAGGTCTCCCCGTCGGCGGAGAGATACCAGAGCTCCGTCCGATTGGGAAAGCTCACGATGTTGACAGTCTGTCCCATGGCGGTCACAAAGTCCCGCTCGCTATAGTCCTGCAGTCGGGTGACGCCGCCGTAGGGATACAGCGCTCCGGTAGAAAAACGGCTCAGTACATAGTCGAGGGAGAATTCGTCCAGGTTCAGGAATCCCTCTGCCTTAAAGGAGCCGTCGGGGAACACATAGCCGCCGGTAAAAGCAGCTTCCCCTTCTGTCAGGAAGGGCTGAATGCCTGTGAGAGCCGTCAGGCGCTCCATGCTGTCTGCGGTCACGCTCTCGGAATAGAGCTCAAGGTCGTAGGTTTCCGCGATTTCATAGAGCTTGTCCGCAGCTTCCGGCGTCAAGGCCCAATACAGTTGGCAGGTCTTGCGCTTTTGGTCGTTCCCCTGCAGGAAGGAGAGGCTGTAGTCTCCCGGATCGTTTCGATGCTCGTCTTGCCAGATCCACCATTCGCCGGTGCCCTCATAGGTTTTGGTTCCCTTAAGGCCATTGGGCACCGCAACGACCTTTTCTGTTCCCTCCACGGGGAAGATGCGCTCGCTCAGCCCCAGCAGGCCCATGGCATAGGCTGTGACTCCCAGCAGCGCGGTGA
This sequence comes from Clostridiales bacterium UBA3758, assembly GCA_002371675.1. GTDB lineage: Bacteria > Bacillota > Clostridia > Oscillospirales > Oscillospiraceae > Limivicinus. Next base: position 98,416 of record DFGE01000002.1, on the reverse strand, counting down.
TCACCGCTGCGATCAGCAGAGTTCGCAGAATCTTTCTTTTGCCGGTTTTGCGTTGTTTTCTTTTAGTCAGCCCCAGCGCGGCATCCGCCTTCAGGACGAAGCTGTCTGGGATCTGGCCCAGGTTTTCAAAGAGATACAAGCTGTTGTCCATTCCATTCTCCCTCCTTTTCCAGCTCCTGTACCAGCTTCTTTCGGGTGCGGTAGAGCGCGGTCCTCACCGTGGCGGGCTTCATGCGCAGGCGCTGGGCAATCTCCTCCGCCGTCAGCACGTAGAAGTACCGACCCACGAAGATCACCTGATCCCGCTCCGGGAGCTTTTTCAGGAAGCGGCCCAATAAGCGGCCCAGCTCCCGTGCCTCCACCGTTCGCTCCAAATCAAAGTCGCTGGGCAGGCACTCGCTCAGCTCCTCCAGAGCTGTCGCGGCCACACCGCCGCCCCGCTTGAGACTGCCCTTCCTGCGCAGGCGGCTCACGGCGATGTTCCGAGTGAGCTTACCCAGAAAGGCTTTGAGACTGTTTGGCCGGGAAGGCGGCATGGCGTTCCAGGCGGCAAGCCAGGTGTCGTTCACGCTCTCCTCCGCGTCCTCTGTGTTCCGCAGCAGGTTGTAGGCCACGGTGTGACAGTAGGGGCCATAGACGCCCGCCGTCTCCGGGATCGCCCGCTCCGACCGCTGCCAGTACAGATTGACGATGTCTTGGTCTGTCATATTCTGACCTCCCTTCACCCTAACAGTCGCAAAGAGGACGCTAAGTGTTCGCGTTTTTTGAGAGAATTGGATAATTCGAAAGCAACTCCCGCCTAGCGGCTGGCTGTCTCTGCATGACGTATGGGATCATTCAAGCGGAAATGTCTTTCCACCAACCGTAATGCTGACGACCTGATCAAGATTGATCGTGCCGTTTTTGAATAGATACACATCATAGACCGATCCGTTCCAATATTCCGATCGATCGGCTGCCAGATTTGTTCGGAAACTTCCGTCGGTGAAATGGAGCTGCGCCTCCAGTTCGAGCTTGTCCCTTGCTCTTGCCCATGGGAGCCAGCGAAGGTCATCTTGTGATTCAACGGGGTAAACGCTTTCCATGTCGTCGTGCGTGACGAGCCATGTAATGCCTTCGGCATAAATATCCGCCCCGATAATCTGACCCGCGCCTCCAGACTCAGGCTCTTCAAAGGAAACCGGCTCCGGAAATTTGACGCTTAACACGCGCCGTTGGGTTAATGTGACAGTGACAGAGCCGTAGCTCGCGCTTTCATGGATCTGCGCATTATTATCTGTATAGCCCAGCGCAACACGGATTTCCACTGCTTCATTGTCTCTGAATTTCATGTTCGGCAGCGAAGCGCGAAGCGTCAGCGTTTGTGTTTCGGGATCGTACTCTTCCCGATAGAGGGTATGCAGATTGACAAGGATGCCATAGTATTCCCCGTCCACATAAAGATAGGGCCAGAACACACGATCATCCCGGTTCTCCCTGCCTCTCAGATTTTCATGATCCAAACAGGCAATCATGTCTTCTGAAACGGGGCTGATGTTGAAAAACATAATTTGATAGTCGCCGTTATTCATGGTGGACAGGAGCGTAAGGCCGCCTTCCGCAGCTCCATCCTCTGGCACCGCAAACTCCACATAGTCTGTCACATTGTTTTCATCAATCTGCAGCTCCTGACGCAACTTTTCCTGCCGCTGCCGATGGATGCTTATGCCGATGGCATAAGCCACGGCGCTCAGGCCGAGGATCAGCGCGGCAGCGAGGGTAAAGGTGATGATGCGTTTCGCTTGCAGATGCTTTGCCGACGCTTCACTTTGGAGCATGTCTCCCATGCTTTGCAAATACTCATCCTGCGCGTCGTTTAGGTTCGTCAGAAAATCAAGCCTTGTCATAGTCATAGCCCTCCCTGGCAAGAAATACGTAGAATCTTTGTCGGGTACGATAGAGCATGGTCTTGATTTTACTGGCTGAAAAGCCGGTATGCTTGCTGATCTCTTCGACGGATGCGAAAGCCCAATAGCGTGCCAGAAACACATCCCGCTCTGATTTCGTCAGCGTGTCCAGAAAGGCCCAGATCAGTTCTCTCAGGGCGGCCGATTCTTCGATTTGATCCGCCCCTTCGTCCGGCAGGCAGTCAGAAAGCTCCTCAAAAGCCAGCGTGACCTGACCGCCGCCGCGCTTGATGCGGTTTTCCTGACACAAAAATAGAAAGCGGCCACATCTTCTCTGCTTTTGAAATGCGGCCGCTTTCTATAGGTTCGGTTTTTATTTCTGTTCTTCCATGTAGATGGTCATGCGCTTCTGGATGCCGGCCGTGACCTGCTCCAGGGTCTTTTGCCCGCTGTAGTAGTCCCCGATCTCGTCGAAGACCACGTTCATCACGGCGTCATCCCAATAGCGCATGCATGTGGTCCCCTCGATCAGCTCCAGGAGCCGATCCGCCTGTTCCTGGGTCATGGCGTATACAGGAACGATCTTTCCGTCCAGCCCGATGGATCGGCCACCCTTGGCCTGTTCGATTTTCTCTCCGTTGACGTCCAGAAGGTATTGACCTTTCTCGTCCTTTTTATAATCCACCCGCATCGCTTCCCGGAAGCCCTGTTCCAAGGCTCGGCGGTTGGTGAGAAACGCGGGGAACTGGAACGAAGCCCCTCCCTTTCCCGCATTGGAGAGCTGCCAATCCGCATCCAGCATTCTTCGCAGAAAGCGCCAGGCCGCCTCCTTGTGTCGACAGTTTGCGGACATGGCAAGTCCCGAGGGCACGTCAAAGGCGCTGCCGTTGCCGGAGGCCCCGGGCAGACCCACGTAGACCGCCTGATCACCCAAAAAATCCGTATGGAAAGTCACATCGTCAAAGGATGACAGCTCCGTAAAGAGCAGCATCTGCTCTCCGCCTGTGATCCTTTCATACTCGCTACCACCGTAATTTGCGGCGGATTCCCCCTGTTCGGGAAACAGGTCCACAAAGCGGATCAGATCCCGGAATTCCTCGCTGTCAAAACGGCAGCTGCCCGTGGTCCAGTCCACGAACTGATCCACTCGCGTAACGAGTGAAGTGGTCAGTGCGCTTTCTCTGCCAAACCAGGGTTCCATGATCGTGCAGTCCTCCGGCATCTTGTTCCAGGCTTCCCGGAACTCCTCCATGGTCCAGCCGCTCCGATCCCCCACGATGGCCTTCGGCCCGATCACGGTGTAGATGGAAAAAGAGGGGGCGACGGTGTAGAGCTTACCCTTTTGCTCCATGGCGGAGAAGAGGGGCGTCACCAGCGCGTCCCGGCCTCCCAGCTCCTGATCCGCGTCGATGTAGGGCCAGAGGTCTTCCAACAGGCCACGGGCCCCGTAGGTCCGAACGGGCAGATCCTGGATGCAGAAGAGGTCCGGCACGTTCCCCGCCACGATCTCCGCGTTCAGCAGGGTGTAGCCCGCGCTGGGCGAAGCAGCGGTGTTGTAGCCGCTGTAATCCTTGACCTCAATGCGGTAGTCCGGCTCGGTGCGGTTGAAGTGCAGCACCAGATCCGCAATCTCGTCGTCCAAACCCATGCAGGCCAGGGTCAGCACCGTACGATCCTCCCGGGGCGGATCGTCCGTCTGGCGGATGGTCGCAAAGCCGAAATCACCATCGTCCACGTACGGCGTCCCAAAAACGCAGTGGATCGCCTCTCCGTTCTCCTCGGGAATGATATCCAGGAGCTCGTTTCCGTTCAAATCACAGTTGAGCCAGGTGGCTATCGTTCCACGCTCTCCGGCCGCGTTCACCCCATAGAGCATGGTGCCGTTATTCACCAGCACATCCCAGCCGAAGGCGCCGGGAAAGACTGTGATCCCCAGCTGGTCCGGGATCCGGGCAATGAGCTCCAGCTTCCCGTCCTTGGGATCGATAGCGTGGACCTCCGAAGCGCCTCCATTAAGGAAAACCGCCGCCGCCCGCCCGTCGGTCAGGCGCACAAGCTGCTCCCAGTGCTGGGCAGGATGCAGGTTCAGGATCTCCCTGCCGGAGGTGTCGTAGACATGAAGCTCTCCCGATTCATCTATTAAGTAGAGATTCCCCTGGCCATCCGTCTGGGGCCGGACCGGGCCCCATTGCCCGTTGATTGGGAACTGGGACAGCACTTCCCCTTCCGCGCTGATATACAGGACAAAGTACGCGGTGTGCCAGTTGTACGCGTAGTCTGTTGTGCCGTCTTCGTTAAGATACTCGTGCCCAACGGGGGTCCCATAGAAGGTGCCGCCAAGGGCCAGGATCGATCCGTCCGCCCCGGGAAGGAGCTGATCCAGAGAAAAGCTTTGGACCTCAGCGTCCTCCGGGATCTCCGGGAGGATGGGTGTCTGGATGGGGATCTCCCGCCGGTCACTCCCATCTGCGGACGAGGAGTAGAGCCGGCTCTCAAAAGCGCCGCTCTCGCCTTCTTCTGTTACCACCGTATAGAAACGCTCTCCGGAGAGCAAGAGGCTTGTGGCATTCTTCCCGCCCAGATCCAGGGACCGATACTCGGATTCATAAAAGGGTCCCGTCTGCTCCGGCTTCTTCTCCGAGAAGGAGCAACCCGTTGCCAGAATCGACACGGACAGAGCCAGCACCAGCGCCCAGGCAGTGGGTTTGGGGCCGCTTGCGATCAGTCGGACCCGCTCTCGCAGGGTCTTTCCCACGCTGGCCATGCCTGGGACGGGACGGAGGATCCCGAGGCGCTCAGGGCAGCTCAGTTGGATCAGGGTGCGGCCGTAGGCCGCCCGCTGGGCGTCCCCCAGCCGGATAATCGCGCCCTCGTCGCAGGCCAGCTCCCCGTCTCGCTTGGACATCAGCGCCGCCAGCCATACCAGAGGATTGTACCAGTGCAGGGCCAGGGCGAGGCAGCGCAGCCGAGACCAAAGCAGATCGCCGTGACGGAGATGGGCCTGCTCATGGGCCAGCGCATGGCGCAGCGCGGACTCGTCCTCCCGCAGAGCAGCAGGCAGATAAACAGCAGGGCGAAGGATTCCGGCCAGGCATGGCGTTTTCAGCCATGGGCAGCTGTAGACCGGCAGCCTGGTTTCTGTATCTTCCAGACGTTGACGGCTCCGGCGCAGGCGGAGGCTGAACCGCAGCTCAGACCCCAGCGCCGCACCCAGCACCGCAGCGGCCCCGGCACCCCAGATCCAGGGGAGAAGGACGGGCCAGGCAATCGCCGGCGCAGCGTGTGAGCGCGCCGCCATCGGGGCGGCAGGCTCCGGGTCAGGCGCGGCTGTCTCCGGAAGCGACACGGATGCCGCCGTCTGAGGCGTCGCCTGCTGCAGCCGATCCTCCTGGGGAAGCACAAACAGTGACGCCTGCTCCCGAGTCTCGGGGATCGCGTACTCCCGCCGCTGGACCGGGTCTCCGATCACAGCGAGGTCCGCCGCTACCGGCCTTGTGAACTGAGGGACAGTCCAGAAGCTCCCGGGGATCAACAGCCGCAGCAGCACCGGCAGCCACAAGGCATAGCGCAGGCGCAGGGAAAGCCGCCCCTTTAGCAGCGCCCGCAAGCCCAGCATCAGCACGATCAGCACGGAGGCTGACAGGATCCATGTCCTCATGGCGCATCCTCCTCCGCCTGGCGGAGGATCTCATAGAGCTCCTCGATCTCCCGGCGGCTCAGCTTCTGCTCTCGGGTCATGGCGTTGAGCATCAATCCGACGCTGCCTTGATACACCCTGTCCAGGAAGCTCCGGGTCTCCTCCCTGGCCGCGTCCTCCCGCCGGATCAGCGGGCGATAGGTCATCACCTCTCCGTCCGTCTCGCAGGCGATCAGCCCCTTTTCTGTCATCCGGCGCAGCATGGTAAGCGTGGTGCTGCGGCTCCAGCCCACGCTTTTTTGCAAATAGTCCACCGCTTCCCGCCCGGTTCGGGGCGCGAGCTCCCACAGGCACTCCATCAGGTTCCACTCCGCCGCAGTCAGGGCGGTCGTTTGTTCAGGCATTCGAAGCACTCCCTTTTCTGTTTACTTTGTAAACATATCTTAGCACCATCTGTTTACAATGTCAACAGCATTCTTGAGAAATCATCTTTTGCGGGCAAGCACGTCGCGCAAGGCCAATATTCCAAATACTGGCGCAGGCGCAAAGAACAGGCGACTCCTTTCGGTGCGCCTGTTCTTGGTACTGCTTAGCATTGGCAAAGCCACGCCCCCAGTAGGAGTCAGGCACTCTCGTTATATGCTAAAGCTGTGTATTGGTTTTGTTCCGTATGGATTCGTTTGGGATCTCCGCCACGACCTGGAACCAGGGCTCGCTGTAGTCGATGACAAGTTCTCCTTTCATCTGCTGCAGGATGCGCTGCACAGCGGGGAGGCCGAAGCCGTGCTCCGCCTTGTTCTCCATAAGAAAGCGGAGAATGGCAAACTCCGTGTTGGTCAGAGGGATAGGCTCTCCGCGAAGAGTGCATCTTTGCCTGAGCGGATCAAGTGTGATATCTCTGTGCCGTAAGCTGTTGGTTGAGCAAAGCATGGTATCCAAGCAAAATCATTCCTTTCAAAAGACCGGGGCGAGGATTTGGCTCGGCTCCCCGTCGATCAGGCAGTTAATCCGAAGAAGTGGATGATAATAGCCTTTCCCGTCAATGCTCCACGTGAGTTCAGCGCTCCGGCATTCGAGCTGACGGATCTGCGCAGCATTTGTTCCATCCAGGATAGAGAAGCGACCTTGTCGCAGCGCTTTTTCCAGCCCCGCCGTATCCAAGGCAGCGCAGTCCGAGCTACGCTGGAGAGCGTTGACCTTCATTGATATCTTAGTGATGCTGTCTGCACCGCTTATTACCTGGATCATCCCATCATAGAGCATGCCGCTTGACGGGACGAAGTGCCAGACAAGACTGTTTTCTCCCACTTCACTTGGCTCCGGGAACGAATAGCCCGCGTGCTCCAGTACCTGCAAAGCCGTATCTGCTGCGGTCCCCTCTGTAGGCAGCCCGTTAGGAATGTACAGATCAAATTGACCGGTGTAATAGTACCAAAGGTACTCGTTAGAGCCTTCAGCCCGGTAGACCGCAAGATCGTCATAGACATCCGAAGAGTCCGCTTTCCTTGCCCGGCCGAGCGCTTCAAACAGACGGTCGGCAGTCGCTTCTGCCTCGCTTCTCGGCGGGCTGACAAGCTGATAGATAGTCACGCTCGCGGGCAGTTGCCCGTCCAGTGCCTCAAGCTTAACCTCCTGCGGCTTCCCGTGTGTATGGTCAGGGAAATCCTGCCGCACGAATCCACAGGGGCGCGCCGACAGCCACAGCAGTCCGGCGACAAGGGCAGCTACAGGCAGTATCGCTGCGAAGGCTGAAGTCAGCACCGGCTTTCGGCTTTTGAGGTTTGTATAGCACTCTCCGAGGCATAATCCCCAGATCGCACCGAGGCTGTTTGCGAGCAGGTCGTCGATGTCCATCGCGCCAAGCCGTGCAACGTACTGTGTGCATTCGATCAGCGAAGGAAACAGAATCGCCAGCAAATAGAGCCGCTTTCCCTTTCTTATGCTCTGCGCGTGCCAGACGAGAAGCAATCCAAGCGGAACAAAGGCAAGGATATTCAGTAAGAGCTGAATTGCCGCGTGCCGGTCAGCGCTGGTAAGGGCCTCATGGAGCGCTTCAAACGGATGTATATTACTTGCATGGATTAAAGGCGAGCGGTTGCCGAACACAACAAGTGCCAGAATGCAAAGATACCACAGTGTCAAAAACCACTTGATTCGAAAAGACTTATCCAGTTCTCGCTTTTTCCAAGGCCGCAGCACAAAAAGAACATAAAGCAGTCCGGACAGCAGCAGAGAAAGGAGGCCATATTTCCCGCCGATCTGCAAATAGTGTTTCAGAGAAGCCATACCTACACCCCTTTTTCTGCTGTATTTTACCATATCTGGCACGAGACTGTCTCTTAAGCTTTCTTAACGGCTCAGCCCTGCTCGGCGACGTACAGCCTTGCGCTGCTTTGGATACGGTCGGCTGCCTCGTCAAGGCTGATTTGGCCGCCGAAGTAGGCCCGCGCGTTCGTTTTAATCATGTCAAGCAGCGTTTCGTCGCAGCGCACCAGCTTGTCCGTCGCATACACAAGCTCCCGCAGTCTTTGCGCGTCGTCGGCGTTGAAGTTATCAAAGCCCTGCACGATCTGATCCGAGATGCTTGCCTGCAAAGCGGCCTCAAAGCTGCTTTGCAGCACGGGAATTCCGTTCATGATATTACTCTCCGCGGCGTTTGTCAGCAGCAGACGGATGAGCTGCCACGCGCCGTCCGGGTGCTGAGAGGAAGCCATAATGCCGAGGCGCGTCGCCGCGCCTGCCGTTGTCCGAAATTGATCCGGGCCGGTTCCGAGCTGGATGAAATAACAGCCGCTGCCGCTCGTGCCGGGGAAGCCGCAATAAACGTAATCGTTCTGCAGCGCCATGCGGATCGTCGCCCCGGTGTTCGCGGCAAGATCCCAGCTCATATACAGAAGCTGCGGATCTTCGGTATACTCCGCGCTGTAAGGCGCATCCTTCACAAGCTGCAACCATGCCTTGAATTCCGGGCTGTCGAAGGAACTGCTGCCGTTTTCCCAATCCACGAACTCCGCCGTGGCCATCTTGGCCAGCATGTCCAGAAGAACCTCCCGGTCCTGCCATGAGGGGAAAAGCTGCCAGTTGTCCGGCATTTCCCGCATCTGCTCTGTCGCTTCCTCCACCGTCCAGGCGTCGCGTCCTGGGAAGCGATCCGGGTGCGCGGCAAAGCCGATGAGAGTGACCCGCGCAGTCAGTTCATAGAGCCCGCCGTTTTTCAGCATGGCGTTCAGCAGGGGCTGAATGAAATCCTCCCGGCTCAGGTCAGGGTCTGCATCAAGATACGGAAGCATATCCAGGAGCAGGCCACTGTCCAGACTGAGCTCCGGCAGTCCGGCGGTGTCCAGAATGTCGATGCCGCTGCCTGTGGCAAGCTCAATGAGGCGCTTGTCTCGCTGTCCTTCAGCGTCGAAATCGAGCTTCTGGATCTCCACCTTGTAGTCGGGATTCGTATTGTTGAAGCGGATCACGGCGTCCAGCAGGTCACGGGAAATGCCGGTTTCCGGATCTATCAAAAAGCCAGCCTGCGCACCGCCAAAGCTGCCCAGAACGAGCGTCTGCCGCTCCTTGATCATTCCTTGCGTAACTTTGATCACGGATTTTCCATCCATGACAGGATAGAAAAAGTCCCCGGCGCTGTTTTCAAACAGCGCATACCCACCCTTGCTGGCATAGCTCAATGCCACGTCGATCCAGCGGAAAAGCCGTTCCTTTACCGCACCGCTCTCCGGGTCGATCTCACAGACCGTACCATCCACGCTGTTGATCCAGCGGCCGTTTTCACTGAAAAAGCTGCCTGCAAACTCCAGCTCCCGCGCGGGGCTGAAGCTCAGGGTTTCGGGGGCAAAGCTGCAGGTTCCCACGACATAGTTCTGCCCATCCATATGCCCCGTGTGATACAGACGCTCCGTTCCGGAGCGTAAGCTGCTTTGAAAGACGGTGCCCTGCAGATCCAATTTCTGCTGCAGATTCATCTCTCGGTCTACGACATAGCCCTGTTCACCGGCGCAGAGGATCGCCCGGTTTTCATCTAAAGCAAGGATTCCCGAAAAATACAGACCGGAAGCCTCTGTTGACTCGCCACCCGAAAATGGGATCACCTGTACGCTGCCGGTGCTGCCCTGCGTTCTGTCGCAGAAGTACATCCAATATTGAGACTCCATCGACTGCTCGGTTTGGCTCTCCAACAGCGCCCAGACCGCATTGCCCGAGACGGACAGACCACGCAGCACAACGGAACCGGGGATCGCGTTGCTGTCATAGGTAAGCAGCGTCCACTCGTCGTTTACGGTATCATAGCAGCCGATCAGGGCTTCGCCCGTATAGCCGGAGAGGAACAGCGTGTCTCCTTGCGCATCCCATTCGCTGTTTACCCTGCCGAGCTCTTTGGGGACGGAGATTTCCGAGGGGATGTAGCCGGGAACGGCGTTCCCCTCGACGACCAGTTCGGCAGGCTGTTCCGTCTGCTTGCCGCAGGCGGAAAGGGAGAGTATCATCAGGCATGCAAGAAGCATGCAAATCAGTTTTTTGCTCATAGCAGAAACTCCTTCACTTCTATAAACGCTTTTTTTCGTGCTTTTGTTACAAATCATTTGTCGCTTCAGTCATGTTCGGCCACATACAGCCGGATCTTCGACTCCATCTGCGTGACCGTCTCATCCAGATTGCGCTGTCCCGAAAAGTAGGCTTCGGCCAGCGGCAATAATACTGTCAGAAGTCCTTCGTGCTTGAAACTGGGAACGTCGATCCCGTAGACGATTTCCCGCAGGCGCTGTGCGTCCTGCTCGGTAATCGGATAGTCCTGATCTTCAAGTCCCTTTTGCAGATGCGCCTCAAAGAGATCCTTCAGCACCGGAAAATCGTCGAAGCCGCCCGGTGCGTCCCGGCCAAAGATGTCGCCGTAATAGGCGAAGAGAGCATAGCGCATGAAGCGCCAGGCTTCCTCCTTGTGCGTGCTGTCAGCCAGCATACCGGTGTTAAAGAAACCCGCTCCCTGCATGACATAAAAGCCGCTGCTTTTCTGCGCGGGCCAGCCGACCAGCTCGGCGTCATCGGAGATATAGGTGCGAATGGCCGGAAGCCGCCCGCAGGCGCCGATCTCTTCGTGCCGGACACCCAGGCTCGGCGCGTCCTTGCAAAACTGCAGCCATCCTCTCAGAACCGCTGTGTCCACGTCATTTCCGTTCACCACGTCGTTTTCGATCACCGGGAAGGCCTCACGGAAGTTCTGCATGGCACTGGGAACCGGAAAAATGTCGCCCACATCAGGAGCCGGGCCAAGAGCTCTTTCATATTCCTCAAAGCTCAAGCCCGACTGTGCCGCGCCATCATAATCCAGTACCGCACTGAGGAAGAAAGATGGTGTGAGCGTATAGAGCTTGCCGTCTTCCGTCATGGCCTCCAGTACGGCGGGGATGAAGTCATCCGCGGAAAGCTCCGGGTCGCGCTCAAGAAAAGGCAACAAATCTTCCAGATACAGCGACTGCTCTCCGCCCAGCGCGAGAGAAACCGTGTCGATCATATCCGGTCCCTGCCCGGCCATAATCTCCACGCGCAGCTTGTCCCAGGACCCGAATTCGTATACGCGGGTTTCCACCCGGCAGTCAGGGCTTTGCTCGTTGAACTGCCGGATCATGGTGTACAGCGGCCCGTCCATATAAGCGGTCGCCAGTGTGATCACCGTTTTTTCCTCCTCCGGCAGCGGGGAGACGGGCAAGGACGTTTCCAGCGGTTCCGGCACGCTTTCGCCGGGATCGGCGGCCACCGGCTTCTCGCTCTGCTTGCTGCAGGCGGCCAATGAGAGTATCATGGAGAGCGAAAGAATCAGACATAGGATCTTTCTGGTCATGTTTACGACCTCCTTTCACGCATAAGAACGCGCCGAGTTCCGCTCTTGTCGCACGAAAAATTATTATTATTTCCTGTGCGACAAAATGCCGGGTGCGCGCGTTCTTAATAGTGAGAGATCATATAGAAAGAGGGAATCTCAAGTTGAAAGAAGCAAGGCTACTGCGGCGCTTACAAAATGGAGAAAGCGCAGCCTTGGGCGAGATCATGGAGTTGTATACTCCATATGTCGCCGCTATCGTGAGGAATATCATCGACCCGCCCCTGCAGGAAGAGGATGTCGAGGAGGTCGTAGCCGATGTGTTTTTATCTCTTTGGAAGAATGCCGCTGATATAGAAGACGGCAAGCTCCGCCCCTGGCTCGCCGCCGTGACACGAAACCGCGCCAAAGATAAGCTCCGCGCGCTGCACCTGAATCTTCCGTTGGAGGACGACGCGCTGGAGTTGGTCGCAGAAGGGCCGGAAACCGAGGCCGTGCGGCAGGAGGCCATTCAGGCGACAAAGGAAGCGGTAGACTCTCTCGGGGAACCGGATCGCTCCATTTTCCTGCGATACTATTACCTGTATCAGAAGACCGATGAGATTGCCGCCGCCATGGGCTTAAAGCCGTCCATCGTCCGGAACCGGCTCTCCCGGGGTCGGGAAAAGCTGAAAACACGTTTGGTGGAAAGGGGGCTTTGCTATGAAGCTGAGTATTGCTGATCTGGTGGATAACTGCTCTGCGGAGGAACTCATGATCGGAAAAGAAGAAAAAGAACTGACCAAGCGCGTCAAAGCGCGGGTGCTGGCCGAAATCAAAGCAGAAAGCAAAGCAGCCAAGCCGAAGAAAGAAATCGTGCATATCCGTTCCAGACGGGTCATACCCTTCGCCTTTGCCGCGGCGCTGCTCCTTTCTCTTGGCATCGTTGCCTATGCGATCAGCAGCATCCACGCGGCGCGGCAGCAGGAACTGCGCGCAGAGAGGAATCTGAACGAGCACCAAACGGAAAGCTATGTGGAATATGAGACCCCCGATGAATCTACGCCCGGCGCCGTGCTGCTCTCGACCATCAACGATGGGGAGTTTCAAGAGGTCTATGTCAACGTGTCCCCGGTAACGGAGGAAGAGATCGCGGGCTACCCCGAGCAGCCGATCTCCTTCCGCTGGCAGATCGTGGGCTCAGACCTGAAGGGCTTTGCCGATCCCTGGATCAGACCGGGCAGCTCAGCACACACACCGGAGGCGCTCCGGGCCCTCGTTCAGCGGGACGCCTATGACGCCGAGACGCAGACACTGACGCTTTGCTGCCATGTTTTCTCAGAATCGCTGGCGGACTTTCTGGAAGGCAGCGGCTCGGACACAGCCGAGCTTGAGTTGCTTCTGGCTGAGGACTATATCGCCACAAGGAGCTTTGGCAGCGTTTCGCTGACGCCGACAGACGAGGATCGCCGCAGCTTCGATTTCGGAAGCGTAAGCTGGAAAGACGATGAAAGCGGCAAGGAGGTCGAGCTGATCGGTCTGGAGCTCACACCGGTCAGCAGTGTCTGGCATCTTCGCTATCCGGCGGCTGAAGCTGTTTATACGGGCAGCGATCTTGAACTGCAGAAAGCCTGGCTGCGGGTGGAAGACAGCATCTGTATGAACGCGCGTATCATCTTTTCCGACGGCAGCAGTATGGTTACCAAGGGCGCGCTGAGCGCCCGCTATGAAGATGGCGTAGTCAGCCTGTATACTGGATGGCCGCGCGCGATCGACATCCACGACGTACAGCAGATCGTCCTGGGCGATCTGGTTTTGTGGGAAAACAAATGATATGAAGATATAGCAAGCGGGAGCGACGAATCGCTCCCGCTTGTACGTTGGTCAGCCGTATTGCTCAGACACATAAATACTTGCCCGTGATTGAATGGTTTTTGCCGCTTCTTGAGCGGTGACTTGCCCTCCAAAATAGCGATTGATTTCGTCGCGCAGGATACGCAGCATGCCCGCGTCTGTGTCCACAAGCTTGGTTGTGTTATATACCTGCTGCCGCAGCTCTTCCGCGTTTTCGGCGGTCATGTAGCTGATCTGGAAGCGCTCATCAAAGTCATCAGAGATTTGCGCTGTCAGCGCACGCTCAAAGCTCGCCTTGAAAACCGGGATGCCGTCAATGAGGGAAGCGCCGTCCGCGCCCTCCATAAGCTGGCGCACAAAGCGCCAGGCGCCTGCTTGATTGCCGCTCGCAGCCAGGATGCCGATGCGGGTATTCTCACCCATCGTTCCCCGCCAGTCGTTAGGACTGCTGCCCAGCTTGAGGAAATAGCTGCCCGTCCCCTGGGTCTCGGGGAAGCCTGCCACCACATATTCACCCTTCATCATGTATTTTTCCTGGTGCCCAGCATTGAAGGCCAGATCGTAGCAGATGTTCATGAGCTTTGCCTCTTCGCTATACTGCCCGCCGTCCGGCAGCGCCTTCATCAGCTCCAGCCAATGGACAAAGGCAGGGCTGTCGAAGGAGCAGGTCGCTGTGTCCCGGTCGACAAACTCCGCCGTGGCCGCCCAGCAGAAGAGCGTGGTGATGAGCTCTCTGTCGTAGCTGTGCCACAACGGGTCCATCTCCGGGTGCGAGGCGATCAGCGACTCAATGTTTTCCACGGTCCATTGGTCCCGCCCAGGAAACAGGTCGGCATGGGTGGTCATGGTCAGCAGTGTGAATTTATCCGTATATTCATAAAGTCCGCCGCTCTGCGTCATGAACTTCAAGAGCGGCTCTATGAAATCCTCCCGGCTGATTGTTTCATCGGCGTCGATCATCGGAAGCATGTCTGCAAGCAGCCCGGAATCCAGCGCGTTATCCGGCAGCATGCTCGTATCAAGCAGATCAAGATCCGAGCGCGTGGCCAGCTCGATCAAGACACGGTCGCGCTCCTGCTCGTTGGCATAGGTGATCGGTACGACCTCAATCTTATACTGTGGATCTGTGTTGTTGAAGCGCACGATGGTGTCCAGCAGTTCCATCGTTATGGAGTAGGGTAAAGCGCCGTTTGCCTGCGCATCGGCGTACATCTCGCCTCCGGTATATCCGAAGCAGCCAAGACGGAGCGGCTGCTTGACCGGAATTTGCCCTCTTTTTGCGACGATCAAGCCCTTTTGCATCATTTCTTCACCATCCGGGTAGTATACATCCCCCAGCGAGTTTTCCAGACATACGCCGCCATAGATGTCTCCATAGCTCAAAGCTATATCCATCCAGCGAAACAGCAGTTCGCTTTCTCCGCTCTCAGGGTCGGCTGAGCACAGGGAGCGCTGCCACTTGCGCAGGAAATGTCCGTTGTTGCTGCTGGCCTCGCCCAAGCCGTCAATATCTAACGCCGGGCCAAAGCGCAGCGTCTCCGGGTCAAATGGCGCGTAGCCGTCCTGCGTCCAGAGATAGAGCGTGTCGCCCACACGGAAGTGGAACAGCCCGCCATTGGTGGGGAGGTCCGGCTCGGACAGAATACTAACATTGGCATCGATCATGTAGAAGCGATCCATGGCGCCAAGCAGCGCCCGATCATCGTCAAGGCCAAGGATGCCGGAGAAGAAGAGTCCGCTGCCCTCCGTGCTGCCCTCGCCCTCAAAGGGAATACGCACCGCTGTGCTCTCGCCGCTCTCAAGGTCAATGTGCAGTACATAGTACCCGTAATCGTCTCGAAAGTGTCCTGTATTTATATCATCCCGGCTTGGACCTTCCTGCAGGAGTCCCCAGAGGCTGTGCCCGGCAAAGCTCAGGTTGCCCAACTGCGGATGATAGGCGTCGGAAGTAGTAAAGTCGATGCGCTGCCACTCGCCGGATAGCGTGTCATAAGCTGCAGCAACGAGCTGATTCTCCGGCGTCAGGCCGCTGAGATAGATCGTGTCACCCTCGGTCACCCAGCCGGTAGAGCGCGTCAGCCAGTCCGGAAAGGCGATCCGGGACGGAATCCAGCCGTCAGTCGTTTCAACATCAGAAACAGACGGTGCGATCGGCTCCGCTTCATCCGCTTTGCCACAGGCACAAAGAGAGAGCAGCAACGCCAGCAGAACAAGACTTGCAAGGATTCTTCGTTTCATGTATCATACCTCCGTTGATTCCTGTGAAGTCGTCACTACTATATAAACACCGGTTTTTCAAAAAAGTTGCGGCTCTGCAACATTTTTCTTTTTGCCTGTGTTCTTGTATATGGAGAACTCCAAACAGACAGAAAACGAGGTAGTTTCCATGACAGAAGCAGTTTTGCTGTCGCGGCTGAAAAAAGGTGACAGCCGCGCGCTGAATACGATCATGGCACAGTACGGGCCATATGTGCAGACCATCGAGGCCAATATCACGATCCCGCCGCTGCAGCCGGAAGATGTGGAGGAAGTCTCCTCCGATGTGTTCCTCGCGCTCTGGAATAACGCGGACGCCGTGGAGGAAGGCAAGCTCAAAGCCTGGCTCGCCGCGGTGACGCGAAACACCGCGAAGAACAAGCTGCGCAGCAATCATCTGGCGCTGCCGTTGGAGGATGATTTTTTCATTCTTGATGTGCCCGATGTGGAGGACGAGTTGCTGGAGCAGGAGCTGCAAAAGCTCACACGAGAAGCGGTAGCCTCCCTTCCGGAGCCGGAGCACAGCATTTTCGTGCGGCACTATTTTCTGTACCAGAAGACCGCAGAGATTGCGGCGGCGTTGGACTTGAACGCCTCCACCGTGCGCTCCAAGCTCCTGCGCGGCCGGGAAAAGCTGAAGGAATATCTTTTGGAAAGGGGGTACGGCTGTGAAGATGGTTCTTGCTGATCTGGCGAGCGAATGCTTTGACGAGAGCATTGAGTTGGGCGAATACAATGAAATGACGGCAAAGATCCAGCGGCGGGTGTTGGCGCAGATCAAGGACGATCAGCGACGGAAACACTTTGCCATGAGACAAGCTCTGAGTATTGCGATCATTGCCGCGGTACTGGTGTCGCTTCTGACCGTGACCGCCTACGCACTGGGGCTTTTCAAGCTGAACAAGAATCATATACCGGAAGAAGTCACCGTGCACGGGGAGTGGATCGAACGAGACAGCGAGGGCAATATCACGGACATCCAGAATCTGCAATACCCCGGCGCGAACCTCGTCTTTACCTACGACTGCGAGGCAGTGCCGCACTACGTGGAGATCAAACCGGGCTGGCTGCCAACAGAGGGCCGCGGCTGGGGCGAGCAGGGCTGGGGGACGGAGGGCTGGTTCCAGTTCTACCATGATGAAGGCGATTCCGCATGCGGGCAAATTCTTTACAACGTCGATGTTTTTTATGCCGTTCCCGGTTTTCAGCTCGTGATGATGTACCAGAGCGAGATCGTGGAGGAGACGACCTGGGGCGAGTATGAGGTCACGAAGATAATCAATCATAATCCACACTGGAATGACGGGGCAGGCGGCGACGACAACTATGTGCTGTTGTTCAGTCCGGAGCACGGCTACATGATCCGTGTCGGCGGCTGTCTCGACATGGAAACGCTGGAGAAGATTGCGCAGAATCTGGAGGTCCGGATCCTGGATGAGGAAGTGGAATACGACCCGGATTACAACATCGGCATCATCAACGTAGGCCGAGGCTAAAGCACAAGCGGGAGCGACGAATCGCTCCCGCTTGTGTGCTTATTTCGTATCTTAATCAGTAACTCTCTGGGAAATACGGATTTCCGTTGCCCACAGCTCTTCCGCATCGGGGTCTTCCAATACGATGTCAAACATGTAGGCGGTGTCTCCACCGTACTTTTTCAGATCGTCCAGGGAGGCTGCATAGATCTCATAGGTATCGCCCCGGAGTACCGCAGTTTTTACAGCCGTATTCTCGCTGTAATGGATCACAACTTGCCCAAGAACCGGCTCAGAGCCATGAAAGGCCATGGCGTCTTTACCGAGCACAAAAGAGGAATCTGTCACATCAGAGGCAATCCCAAAATAGGACACATTTGCATAATAGTATTCATTCAATCCGCTACCGCTCTCAAGCAGGGTTCCGGGGGCGGGAGAAGCGCTTTCCGGGGCGGAGTTCTCTGCCGGCTGCGCCTCTTCGGTTCCCACTGTTTCAGAACTCGGTGTCGTGGCTTGTGGGGCTGTACTTTCTTTGCCTCCGCAGCCGGAAAGCATAAGGGCGCAAATCAAGATCAAGGCAAGAATACCGCCGGGCCCTTTCTTCCATGTGTTCCTCATCATCGTGTATGTTCTCCTTTTCTATTTATGTTCGCTCACATAGATTGTGGCTTTTTGCTGAATGAGGGCAGCAACTTCCAGGGCGCTTCGATCACCATAAAAATAATCCTGTACACAATCCAAAATAATCTCTGTCAGCCCGGCGTCCCCGTTTCTGCAATACAGGGCAGAGCCCAGGATTTCTCTTGCAAGAGCCAAATCCTGCTCCGTAATGTCACCGTTGTACATTCCGCCGCTCCAGATGGTGTTTCCTTTTACTGCGGCAGCTGCAATCTTTTCAAAGGAACTCTTGAGATAGGGAAAGAACCAGCCGCTTTCCTGCAGGGTCGGCTCCAGGAAACTGCGGGCAAAGGCCCATGCGCCGTCTGTGTGTTCACAAGCCGTTGTAATGCCGATCTTGTTTGCTGGGATCAGAATGTGCATCACGTCTCCGCTCTCGTTGGGAAAACCAATCGGGTTTGCGTTCCGTCCCAAGCTGTAGTTGTACTCCGCCACAAAGACCACCGAGGCCAGCGGCGCATATCTGCAATTTGCCTGGCTGTCCGAAGAAAGTAATTGCGTGCTGGCCTCGCTTTCCAACATACTCTTGCACAGCTCTAACAGTCGTACAAAATCTTCGCTGTCAAAGCGGCATTCGCCGGTCTCCCAGTTTACAAACTGAGAATCGGCGGCAAGCAGCATTTCCAAAAACTGCATGGGATCAAGGCCGGAAACTATAATATCCCCGTTGTTTTTGAGAGCAGCGTATTCTTCTACTGTCCAGCCCCGCTTTGTCCCAACCGCATTTTCATCCGCAAACATGGTCAGGATCTGCACGCTGCTGGTGAGAAAAGGCAGCTTTCCGTGGATGCTCAGCGCCGTAAAGACATTGTCGTAATAGTCTTCCATGTGAATGGCAGGGTCGTTATTAAAATAGGGGTAAAGATCGACCAAGTAGCCTGAACTGGACAGGGCCTCCACCGGAAGATTGTTCAAATCCAGAATATCCGGTATTTCTCCTGCAATCAGCTCAACGGAAAACTTTTGGATCGCGTTATTCCATTCATCTGAGGGTACATCCTGGCTCATGGAAAACACGCTGGTGAGCTCGATCCGGTACTCGTCGTTGCTCTTATTAAACAGGGCGATAGCCTCCAGAATGGAGCTTTCCGGCTGTAGGCTGAACATTGTCAGCACAGTGCGGTCGTCAATTCCAGGCTCCACAATGCAGAACTCATAACGGAGCTGCTGCGTCTGGCTGAAGGTACCGGCAATGACTGCAAACTTCCCATCCGGCAGGGGGCACACATGGGCGTCTCCGCTGGCAAGGCCAAGATTTGACCAGTTGAAAAGCGGCTTTTTTTCTCCGGAAGCAGGATCGACCGTAAAAAACTCAGCAAAATCATAGAAATAATAGTCGCTGCTTTCGCCTCCGCTGAATACGCTGCTGACAGCACCCAGGTCAACTCTTGCCTCGTACTCAAAGGCTTTTGCTTCCATGTTGATCGGAAGAAGATGATAGTTCCCGTCTCCCACAGTGTCAAAAACAGTAAGCTGGCCATCTGCTTTTGAGATAATGGCCTCCGGGTTCCAGGGATCGGTGAGGGAAAACAAATAGTTTCCGCTTCTGTCGAACAGGTAGCAATAGGCGCCGCTGGACTTTACGGTTACACAGAGATTCCCATCTTTGTCCCGGTTCAGGAAGATGCGGTCACTTGCAAAGCGCAAGGAGCCGCTTTCTTCCATAAGCTCATTCAGCGGGATCGTGTCTGCCAAGCTGCCGTCTGCCTCAAAATGACAGAGCGTGTAGTTTGCAGGTGTGTCCTCGTCTCCGTTCGGGATCATATGTACTGCCCACAAACCGCCTTGACCGTCAGAGGCCAGAGTCAGCATGATTGCGTTCTCCGGCAAGTCCAGGGGCAGCTTTTGAAAATCGGTGCCGTCTGCTTGGAGCGTCGCCGCATAAGACACCGTGGCATCCTCTCTTTCCTCCCAACAGCACAGGATGATTTTGTCATTGTCCAGGAAGCAGCAGGGAATATTTGTGATGCTGTCCGGCAGAAGGGAGTAGTTGGTAAGGATATACCCTAGTTTTTCCGGCTCCGTTTCTGCCTTGGGTTTGCTGCCACAGGCGGTAAATGAAAGCAGCGACGCAAAGACCAATAGGCATAGAATCGCCTTCTTAAGCATGTTCTTCTCCTTTTCTATTCAAGAATGTAGCCTGCGCCCCAAGTTGTTTTGATATATTTGTAGGGCTTTTGAGTATCGTTCAATTTCCTCCTTATGTGATGTACATGAACAGAAATCGCATTCTTGCAATCAACAAAAGTCTCGTCCGGCCAGATCCTTCTGGCAAAGTCTTTGGTGTTGACGGTCTGGCCTTTGTTCTCTAAGAGTATTTTCAAAATAGAGAACTCCGTATTGGTTAGCTTTATCGCTTGCCCGTTTAGGAAACACCGGTGGACTTTGGAATATAGCTCCAATCCCTGGAAAGAAAAAAACTTAATCATGTTTTATCCCGGAAGCAATCAGTTCGCTGGCCAGTTGCCCTAACATTTCGAGATCATCCTGGGTGGCGTCATAAACCATCAGCGTATAGCGGGCATTGTTCATATCAAAGCTGACGAATGCAATCTCCGTTACCGAGATTTCATCTGCGCCATAGGTCACAAAGAAGCGTCCTCCAGTTTCGGAAGCGCTGTCTTCCTCTGTTTTTTCATAATCGTCCGGTACGAACTTGTAGGTGTCCAGGCGGAAACTCACAGGGATTCCCTCAATCTGGCGAATGTCCGCCCCCTGAACTGCCTGATCTGCAGAGGCTTCGTGAAGCGGAGCAATATTGAGCCACACGATACCGGTGCTGGGCTTGGTATAGGTGACATTGACCACGTAGTATTCCCGCAGCATATCACCGTTATCATCATAATCTGCCATGCCGTCAACGCGGAGCTGAGAAAAACGATAGCCGTTAGAGAAAGAGTCCGGGACAGTAATAGGATAACGAACGGTACGTTCTACTTTCGGCAGTTGAGAAAGGCTTGTGTATTCTCCTGTTTCCGGCATGCTGTGGGTTGCGGTGCCGCGAAGACTCCAAGAGATCGCATAAGCGGTCATGGTAAAGAGTGAGATCAAGATCGCTGCTACCAGGAGCGAAGAGAAAAGCTTGCGGTTGATCCGGCGCGGTGTATGCTGCTCTCCTGAATACTCCAAAACATCCATCGTATCGAGAACATATTCGTCACGAATCCCACGCATGGCACTTAGCAAAGCAAAAGAATCTAACATAAGCCTTCCTCCTCTAAGTACATACGAAGCTTGTTCCTCGTTCGGAAAAGCGTCATTTTTGTTTTGCTTTGACTGTATCCCATCTTTTCGGATATTTCGGAAATGGAAGCAAGGAACCAATAGCGGGCGATAAACATTCTGCGGTCTGCTTGGGACAGTGTGCTCACAAATCTGTCAATTGCTGCTTCCAGCTCTTTTTCCTCGTAGCACTGCTCCACATTTGCGAGTGAGGGAATACAGTTTTCCAGTTCCTCCAGAGCAAGAGGGGTTTCCCCGCCGCCGCGCTTTTGCGCGTTTTTTGCCTTGAAGCGGTCAAGGGCGAAATTGCGCGTAATATATCCTAGGAAGGTAGAGAGAATAGCAGGCCGCTTGTCCGGCATCATATTCCACGCACTAAACCATGTATCATTCACGCATTCCTCCGCATCTTCGTTATTTGCGCAAATATTGTACGCTATGGTGTGACAATACTTGCCGTACTTACGATCCGTTTCCGATATGGCCTGATCGGAACGCTGCCAGTACAGATCAACAATCGCTGCATCTTCCATGCTGATCCTCCTTGTTTCAAGAGCTCTCTACAGAATATTACGAATAAAACCGCATTCGGTCACGAAAAAACGAAAAATCTTTTTCGGATAAAGAAATACCGGGTTCCCTGTCAAGAATTATAGCAGTTGTTAGCAAGATTGCGTGAGTATATCTTCAATGAAGCTTTGAATATCTCGCAGAATTACTCTTGACGGAATCAATCGGGAATGGTCGATATTATACTAATGTCTGATAGAAAAGTTCACATCTTTCCGGGAGAATTTGCGCCATGCTTCGTTGCTTCCCTTGACCATATATCTCCATTATGCTCTGCGGGAAGCGCCTTGCCTGACACAAATTCCCCTCGGAAATCTTGTGAACTCTCTTATCAGATATTAGTATTAACAGTAATATTTCGGTAAACTTTTTCCCTCCGATCTATGGTACAATGCAGCATGGATCGGAGGGATTGTTTATGGCTGCGAATCGAATCTTACTGGTAGAGGACGACCACGCCATCGCGGACGCGGTGGCTTTGAACCTGCGCACCGTGGGTTATGAAGTCGTCGCTTTTGACGACGGGGCAATAGCCGCCGCGTCTTTGGAACAGGATCATTCCTTTGACCTGGCACTGCTGGACATCATGCTGCCGGGGATGGACGGCTTCCAGCTCTTTGCGCTAATGGAGAAATATAATATCCCCGTCATCTACATGACAGCCAAGACCGACAGCGAATCCGAGGTGCGTGGGCTCAAGGAAGGCGCGGAGGATTACATCGTTAAGCCCTTCGAGATCGTGACATTGCTGGTGCGGATTGAGAAGGTGCTCTCCCGCACCGGGAGACTCAATCAGGTCTACCGCTTCCAGGACTTTACCCTGGACGCGGAAAACCGCACGCTGACCCGTGCCGGAGAGCTCATTGACCTGCCGCCGCTGGAATTTGACGTATTCGCGGTGCTGATGAAGAACAAAAACCGCACCGTTTCCCGGGAGCGCATCCTGAACGAGATCTGGGGCGAGGATTATTTCGGAGACATTCGCACGGTGGATGTGCGTGTGGCGAACCTGCGGAAAAAGCTGGGGCTCAGTGACGAGATTCGCACGATCTCCAAAACCGGCTACCGGCTGGAGGAACGGCGGAAATGAAGCTATGGAAAAAAGTATCCTTGCTGTGCAGCCTGGTGCTGGTGCTGGCCGTAGGCGCGTGCACCGTCCTTCTCATCACGCAAGCCCGAGACGAGATTTTGCATCTCACCTACCAAAATGCGGAGCAGAAGCAGCAGGCGCTGGTGCGCTCCTTCAACAACATGCTGCTGTATTATCACGAGGAGCAGGACAGCGAGGCGGCGACCCGCTCGCTGATGAAATACTGCTTTACCCAGTACGCCGACAGTGAGGCCGTGCTGATGCTCTCCGGCGAAACCCTCTATTCTTCCCTCTCCCTCGATCCCAGCGAGTATCTGACGCCGGAGGGCAGTGACACGCCCCAGCGTTACACCGGCGCGGTAAACGGGCGTCAGCTCCTGATCGTGGGCGGCGACGCAAGATTGCCCTATGCCTTTACCCACAACCTTGAGGGAATCGGCTGCATAGTCTATATCGTTCAAGACATTACGCCGGTCTATGATCAAATCCGCACGCTCACTTTGCAGTTTGTCGCCATCGGCGCAGTGTGTATTGGGCTGGGCCTTTTGCTGATCGCCCTGCTGGTGCGGCGCTCCCTGCGTCCGCTGCAGGAGCTGCAAAGCGCGGCGGCCCATATTGCGGAGGGCAACTACGCTGAGCGTGCAGCCGTGACCTCCTCCGACGAGGTTGGCGCACTGGCGCAGGATTTTAATGCTATGGCGGCCTCCGTGGAGCAGCACATCGAAGAACTCACCGAGACGGCGGAGAGGCAGCGTCTCTTCATCGGCGGCGTGACCCATGAGTTCAAAACGCCGCTGACCGCGCTGCTGCTGAACGCGGACTCCCTGCAAAACACCTATCTGGACGAGGAGGAGCGCAGCGCCGCCCTCGCGCGGATCGAGCACCAGACCCGCTGGCTGGAACGGCTGGTGCAAAAGCTCCTCAAGCTCATTACGCTGGATCAAAAGCCGGAGCTGCAGCCGGTTTCTGTCCCGGAGTTGCTGGATCGCGTGCGGGAGAGCACCGCAGACACGCTGGCTGCTCGAGGCATTTCTCTGGAAACGGATTGCCGCGTGGAATCCCTAAATCTGGACGCCGATCTGATGCAGGACGTGCTGGTGAATCTGGTGGACAACGCAAGCAAAGCATCCCGCGAAGGGCAAACCGTGACCCTCTCCGCGGACGAGACCGGCTTCGCCGTGCGGGATCAGGGCTGCGGCATTCCCCAGGAGGAAATTGACCGCATCACCGAGCCCTTTTACATGGTGGATCGCTCCCGCAGCAAGAAGCTGGGCGGCGTGGGGCTTGGCCTTGCATTGGTCAAGGAGATCGTACAGGCCCACGGCGGGCGATTGGAGATCGAAAGCACAGTTGGAGAGGGCACAACGGTAAGGGTGCTGTTGCCAACCGCCTGTCATTCCGAGGACAGTTCGCAAACTGGCCGTGGGCGAAGGGATCCGTCTTCTCTTCCGTAGACCCAAGGAGCAAACGGATTGCCACACCAGTGACATCGGTCACTGGTTCGCAATGACGGAGAGGGTGCAACAATAATATTTCGGTAATCTTTCGGTAACGACTTTTCTTTTGCTTGCGCCTATATTGGGAGCGTGGCCGAAAGCTGTAGGGGCTGGCGTCCCCGACAGCCCGCTTGGAGAAAGGCGGTCGGCCAACAACGGGACGTCGAGGACGCCGTCCCCTACGAAGAGGTAGAAACCATGAAAAAGACAATTTCTCTTGTTCTGGCGGGGGTGCTGGCTCTCGGGCTCCTCACCGGCTGTGAGGACACGCCGGACACCCCGGCCGTGATCATCAAGGATCAGGAGCAGATGCTGGAAACCGCCGCAAACGGCCGGGAAAACTCCGCCCTGTTCGCTTCCCTGGAGGTTCCCGACCGCTTCACCGGCGAATGGACAGGCTTAAACGGCAAGCTGAAGGTAAAGGCCGATGCAGAGATCCTTCTTCCGAACGCCGACAAAATACCCACCGGACGCGTCACCGCGCGGGAGTTTACTCAGGATGATCTGGACAACTTCCTGCGGGTCTTCCTCAAGGGACAGCCCTATTACGAGGAGGTTCCCATCACCAAGCAAAAAGCGCAGGAAATGCTGGAGCGTTTCCAAGCCATGCAGCGGGGCGAGATTCCTCTGGAAGGCGCAAGTTATGAGGATCTTCCGGACCTGATCGAGCAGTACGCGGAGGCTGTGCGGACCGCGCCGGACGAGAACGAGCTGCGCCTGGCGCCCACCAGCTTTGTAGACAATGGCTATTTTTCTGAAATGAACGGCTGGGGCACGGTGGACGGAAAAGAAGTTCATCTGAATGTCATCCACTGGGGTGACGCAGGTATGAACAAAACGGCTTTCTTTATTCCGCCCTATGGAGACTGGAACGAGAGCTATGTTATCCCCGCTGACCATGTAGGCGACGCGCTGCCCCATGAGCGGATCTTCCCCGCTTTTTCTGCGGATGACGCGCTGCGGATGGGGGACGCGCTGATGGCGGAGCTGGGGCTGGACAATGTGATTTGTGACCGGCTCCAACCGGTGTTTTTCTATAACCATCATTACCTCTACGGCGGTGAGGATCGCGGCGGCTGGGCAGACATGGACCCGGACGAGCTCATTGAGGGTTGCGGCTATCAGCTGCAGTATGTCCGCTGCGTGAACGGCTTCCCCATCAGCTATACGCGGGAACAGGGCAACGCGGTGGAGCATGAGGCTGACCATGATGCCGTTTGGTCATACGAGCAAATCGAAGTCTGCGTTACCGCCGACGGCGTGGTCTATTTCTCCTGGGAATCCCCCTATAATGAACCCACGGTAGAGCTGGAGGATACCCAGCTCATGAGCTTTCCGGAGATCACAGACATTTTCCAGCGGATGATCATGGTCAAGAACAGCTATCAGGAGGCCGGAAACGGCACCACCTACTATGTGGATCGGGTGCATCTAGGCCTGATGCGTATCAAGGCCAAGGATACCCGGGGCGAGGGTCTGCTGGTCCCGGTCTGGGATTTCTGGGGCACCAAGGACTTTGCCGCCGATTCGGGCGAGTTTGTTGACGAGCAGATCCTTCTCACGATCAACGCCATTGACGGCACGGTCATTGACCGGAACCTGGGCTATTAAGGAGGGCATGGCATGAAACGGATTCTCTCTTTGCTCCTTCTTGCCTGCTTTGCTTTCGGCTTGCTCACTGGCTGCCAGAAGACGCCAGACACCCCGGTAGTGATCCAAAAGGATCAGGAGCAGATGCTCCAAACAGCCCAGCAAGGCAAGGACAACTCCGCGCTGCTGGCCGCGCTGGAGGTGCCTGAGCGCTTTACCGGTGATTGGACGGGCGTGAACGATTTTGTGCATGTCACCGCTGATGCAGAGATCGTGCTGCCCAACGCAGACAAGATCCCCACCGGCAGCATTGCCCGCCGGGACTTTACGCAGGAAGATCTGGACACTTTTCTCCGTGTCTTCTTTAAGGGACAGCCCTTCTATGAGGAGATCAACATTACAAAACAGCAAGCGCTTGCAGAGTTGGAAAGATACCAGGCCATGCAGCGCGGCGACATTCCTTTTTCGGGCGATACCACTTATGAAAAACTGCCGGATGTTATTGCGTATTATGCTGAGCTCGCCCGTACCGCGCCGGATGAGGGAGAGCTTCGGATGGCCTCCACTTCATTTGTTTCCGATGGCCCTCTCGAAAAAATGAGCGGGTGGGCAGAGGTGGATGGAAGAAAGGCTCATCTCTGGGTGCAGAATTATCCTGATTTTTGGGATTCTGCCGTCTACTATGTACAGGGCTATGGCGACCCTAACAACAGTAATTGCCAACCAAGCACCTCTGTCCCGGACGACATTGCAAAAGAACCGTTCCAGCCGGATTTCTCTGTTTCAGAGGCAATTCAGATGGGAGACACCCTGATTGCCGAGCTTGGCTTTGAAAACGTCGTCTGCGATCAAATCACGCCCGTTTACTTTGCCGATGCGATGCTGCTACGCGGCGCGGTCGGTGTGGAGGATGCGGAATCCTACTATGCTTCCCGCTGGGATGATTTGGATCGCTTTATCCTCGACACAGGCTTTCAGCTGCAGTATGTCAGGAGCCTGAACGGCTTCCCGCTTGGCTATACCAGTGTCGAAGGGATCAACGTGGAAGAAGGAAACTATGCATCTGTCTGGCCCTATGAGACAATCGAAGTTTGCGTGACGAAAGATGGCGTCGTTTACTTCAAGTGGAAAGCGCCGACCGATAGTCCTGTGCTCGAGCTCGAGGATACTCAGCTCATGAGCTTTGATGAGATTGCGTCCGTCTTTGAGCGAATGATCATGGTCAAGTACAGCTACATTCAGACGATCAACGACAACGGCGGCGACGCCCGCCCACGCATTCAGATCGACAAGGTCAGGCTGAGTCTCATGCGGATCAAAGCAAAAAACAGCAGGGACACGGGCTTGCTGATTCCTGTTTGGGATTTTTACGGGACGGAGATTTATCAGAGAGACGGAATGGATGTGCCCTTAGAAGAAACGATCGTCCTCACCATCAATGCCATTGATGGCAGCATGATCAGCCGGGAACTCGGGTACTAAGGAGGTTCGGCATGAAACGGATTCTCTCTTTGCTCCTCCTTGCCTGTCTTGCTCTCGGCTTGCTTGTAGGTTGCCAGGCCACGCCGGACACCCCGGTGGTTGTCCAAAAAGATCAGGAGCAGATGCTCCAAACAGCCCAGCAGGGCCGGGACAATTCCGCGCTTCTAGCCGCGCTGGAGGTGCCCGAGCGCTTCACCGGTGATTGGACGGGTGTGAACGGTTTTGTGCATGTCACCGCAGATGCCGAGATCATTCTCCCCAACGCGGACAAGATCCCCACCGGCAGCATCGGACGCCGGGATTTCACCCAGGAGGACGCGGACAATCTGATGCGCGTGCTGCTCAAGGGCAACACGCTTTACGAAGAGCTGGGCATGACAAAGCAGCAGGCGCTGGAGCGTCTGGAGCAGCTGCAGGCCATGCAGCGGGGCGAGATCCCCGTGGATCTGGACGGCGGTTATGAAGCACTGCCGGGAGCCATCGAGCGCTGTGCGGAATACGCCCGCACCGCGCCGGACGGCGACGAACACATCCCGGCCACTCCTCAATTTGTCCCAAAGGGTGACCGGATGGAAGAACTTCACGGCTATGCAGAGGTAGACGGGAAGCGAATGACCCTTTTTATCCAGAATCTGAGGGATTTTCTGGATCACGCCATCGTCTATGTGGACGGCTACGGAGACTATAACACCTCCTATGCCGCGCCTTTTTCCGTCATTCCGGAGGATGCCCTGTCCGAACCGTTGGAAGTAAATTTCCCCATGGAGGACGCCATCCGGCAGGGCGACGAGCTGATCAAGGAGTTGGGCTTTGAACATGTCATCTGCGACGCTGTCTATCCGATTTTCTTTACCGATATGACAGCAACCATTGCTCATGAGCATCCAACTGAGGAGGAATGGAAAAACGCAATCCTTGCCACTGGATACGAGTTGCAGTATGTGCGCTGTCTCGGCGACTTTCCGATCAGCTATACGCCGATCCAAGGCGGAGGGATCGCGGAAGGCGAGAGCTTTACCAGCCTCTGGAAGTATGAATTCATCACGCTGGACATTACAGAGGATGGCCTCGTTTGCTTTCAGTGGATTTCGCCGCACACGGAGCCGGTACTGCAGGTGGAGGACACACAGCTGATGCCCTTTGACCAGATCGCGGGTATATTTGCTAAGATGGTTATGGTGAAAAACAGCGATGTACAGCTTGTCAACGAGAGCAACGGATTTGACACCGTGCGAAACTACGATATCACCAAGGTCAAGCTCGGCCTCATGCGCATCAAAGCCAAGGGTTCCTTCGACGAGGGACTATTGGTGCCAGTCTGGGATTTCTGGGGACACTCCGTCTGGGAATGGCAGGGCGAAACCAGTGACTTCGGCGAGGAAATCGTCCTCACCATCAACGCGATCGACGGCAGCATGATCGACCGGGAGTTGGGCTACTAAGTTCATACAAGAAAAAAGCGCGGGCAGCCGCGCTTTTTTCTTGCCTGTGCAACGGTAATATTTCGGTAATGTTTCGGTAACGACAATTCCGCTTGTACAGCCTACAATATCGGCAGAGTGAAGGAAGGAGGGAGATTTCATGCTGCGTGTCATTTACTCAAGCATCCGGCAGGCGCTGGGCGGGCGCGGCTTCCTGCTCTCGCTTGGCGGCACGGCGGCGGTGATTTTTCTCTCCTCCATCAAGGCTATCGTCACTGCCTTCCGCAGCGAAACGCTCCTGGCCTTCGGCTACCACCATGACTTTATCGCATCAGCTCTCGGTTCCGACGGCATGACACTGGCACTGCCGCTTCTGGCCGCACTGCCCTTTACGGCGGCTTTTCTGGACGACCTGAAAAGCGGTTTCCTCAAAGAATACCTGCCGCGCACCACCCCGACAGGGTACTTGCTTGGCCGGATCACGGGTTGCCTGCTCTCCGGGGCGCTGGCGCTCTGCCTCGGCGTGTTTCTCGCATACGGGGTCGCGGTGCTGCTGTTTCTTCCGATGGAGCGCGCGCCCACCGATCCCGCTCTGATCGGGAAGCTCATTCGCGAGCTGCGCCAGACACTGGAGCTGATGGCCTGCTCCGGGGCGCTGTGGTCAGCCGTCGGGCTGTTGCTTGGTACCGTGACAGGCAGCAAGTACATGGCCTACGCTTCGCCCTTCGTCCTCTACTATGTGCTGATCATCCTGCATGAGCGCTATCTGCCTGACCTGTTCATTCTCTACCCCAAGGAGTGGATCGCGCCCTCCGCCCACTGGCAGTTTGGCGCAACTGGCGTGTTGCTGCTGGTGTGCGAGCTTACCGTTCTGGCCTCACTCGGCTTTTTCGTCGCCGCCGGAAGGAGGCTTCGGCAGCTATGAAACTGCGTCAAATCATTGCGGTTGCCGCCTACGATTTCCGGCAATGGCGGCGCAATCCCCGCATCGTCCTTTGCTTCTGCCTGGCCTTTATCCTGTGCTTCCTGCTCTCGGACAAGGCCGTGCGCTTTTCCCGGACTTACGGCAGCATCATGCAGATCCTCGAACCCTTTATCTGGACCTTCGGAGACGCAAACTCGATTTTGCTGTCCTCCCTGCTGTTGATCCTGCTGTTTGCGGATATGCCCTTTATCAGCGCGGGAACCCCCTTTCTGCTGCTGCGCATCGACCGCAAAACCTGGGTGCTGGGGCAGGCGCTCTACATCGTCGCGGCGACCACGGTTTATCTGCTGTTCGTGCTGCTGTCCACCTCGTTTATCTGCCAATCCCGCAGCTTTCTCGGCAACCAATGGTCAGAGACCGCGGCCATTCTCGGCTATTCCGGCGCGGGGCAGGCCGTTGCGCTGCCAGCACTGGTGAAAACGCTGGAGCTGAGCCTGCCCTATGCCTGCACGGCCTGGATCTTCGCGCTGATGCTCTTGTACACGCTGCTGCTGATGTTCCTCATGCTGCTCTGCAATCTTCGCTTCGGGCAGCTTGGCGGCGTGATCGGCGTGCTGGGCTTCTCGCTCTACGGCTTTCTCTTAAACCCCAAGACAATTCAAACGATCTTTCAGATCCCTGACGAATGGATGTACAAGGCCAATGTGGCGGTGGGCTGGCTCTCGCCGCTGAACCAGGCCACCTATCACATGCACAACTTCGGCTATGATCTGCTGCCAAAGCTCTGGCAGACGGTGGCGATTTTCCTCGCGCTGATCGCCCTGCTTTTCTTCCTCTCGCTGCGGGCGGTGCGGCGGTATAACTTCAGCTTTACCGGAACGGAGGGCGGCACATGAAAAACGAACCTGTGATCCGCGTTCAGAATGTCTCCAAGGATTTCGGACAGGAGCGGGTCTTGCACAGCGTCAGCCGGGACTTTGCTTCCGGAATGATCCACGGCATTGTGGGTAACAACGGCAGCGGAAAAACGGTGCTGATGAAATGTATCTGCGGCTTCCTGTTCCCCACCGAGGGAGAGGTCACGGTAAACGGCAAAGTGGTAGGCCGGGATATGGACTTCCCGCCCGATCTCGGCATCATCATCGAGACGCCGGGCTTTCTGCCGGGACTGACCGGGGTCAAGAATCTGGAGCTGCTGGCCTCTCTGCGGGGCAAGATCGGCCTGCGGGAGATCGCGGACTCGATCCGGCGCGTCGGGCTTGACCCGAACATGAAAAAGCCTGTGGGCAAGTACAGCTTGGGGATGCGTCAGCGGCTCGGCATCGCGCAGGCGATCATGGAAAATCCTTCATTGCTCATTCTGGACGAGCCCTTCAACGGGCTGGACAAGCAGGGCGTTTTAGATATGCGAAAGCTCATCAAGGGTCTCAAAACGGAGGGCAAGACAATTCTGCTGGCGAGCCACAATCAAATGGATATTGACGAGCTCTGCGACACCGTATGCGAAATGGACGCGGGCGTGATGAAGATGATACGGGAGGAAGCAATATGAAAAGAATCCTTGCGCTCTTGCTGGCGCTGTTGCTGCTTGCGGCATATCCAAGCTTTGCCTTTGCCTCCGAGCCGGAATCCGAGCCGGAGACAGAGGAAGCCCCGATCGAAAGTCCGCAGCCGACCGATGCTCCTGTGCCGGAAGAAACGCCCGCTCCGGAGGAAACGCCGGAGCCGCTCGTTGTGGATCAACTGATCATTGACGATAAGCACCTCTATGAGAACATGGATCTCACCTATGAAGACGGCTATGTTCCGCTGGTGGAAAACGGCTTTGCCTACCTCACGCTCCCGCTGTTGGGAGAGACCTATGATGAAAAGGTGACTGTCACGCTGAATCTCGGTTTGCCCTCAAGCAGCCCCTTTGTTTTCGGAAACTACTCCAAGACTGTGAAGCTCGAGGACGGTGTCTATGTATTTGCCTTTGCGCTTCCGCTGTCCGGCAGCCGTATCAACGGCACATACCCGGTCATATTAACTGCGAAATATCTGGACAACCGCGGCAGTCAGGCACAGCAGGACTTCACGCTGTATGTGACAATCACGGACGGGAGCAATCCGCCCAGCGCCAGCACGGGCGGAGGCAGCGGAAGGCAAACCGTGACGGCGCCGCAGCTGTTTATCAAATCCTGCGAAATCGAACCAGGGACCGTTGGCGGCGAGGAAACATTTACTGTTTCTGTGAAAATCGAGAACATCGGAAATCTGCAGGCAAGAAACGTCCTGCTCTCCTTTGGCAGTGCCAGCAGCGAGATCTTGCCGGTGGAGACGAACAATATGATTAACCTCGGCGAAATCAATCGGGGCGAGAGCAAAGCCGCCTCTTTTGAAATGAAGACTACAAAAGATGTGCTTGCTGGAAACCAATCGTTTTTTATCAAGCTGGATTACATCGACATCTACGGAGGATCATTTTCAGAAAGCCGGAACTTTTCGATCCGTGTCACCCAACCGGCCGAGGCCGCGACCGATCCGATCCTCTTTCCCAAGCAGGTGACTGCCGGAGAGACCGTGCCCGTCTCAGTCGTAGCCTATAACACCGGCAAGAGCACCCTGCACAATGTTACCGTGACGATAAACGGCGGCGGGATGATCCCCAAGTCATCCGCGTTCTTCGGGGACCTCCCTCCCGGCCAAACCGGCAGCGGAAGTATCGAAATTTATGTCGGTACGCTCAGTATGACAGGCGGTGCTGGGGATTACGGAAAGACTGACGGCGTATGCAAGATCACCTATACCGATGACGACGGCGTAAAGCAGAACATCGAGACGAAGTTTTCCTCCGAGATCCTCGCCCCGATAGAGGACGAAGGAGAATCTGAAGAAGAAAAGAAGGCTGCCTCCCAATGGTGGATCAGCGCTCTCGTCGCCTTCGCGGTGATTGCAATCGCAACATCCGTCATCGTGACTGCGAGATTCAGTAGAATGATGAAGATGCGATAAACGAAAGAACTGCATTAGCAAGCAGGGCATTTGTATATACAAAATGCAAAAATGGGCAATCCGGAGCTTTCCCCGGACTGCCCATTTTTCTTGTTGGTGGAGCATCCCCCAATCCCCCTTGAACATTGGAAGACTCCAATGGCTGCGCGTTTCTGTGAAACGCATTTTACGTTGCTACTTGCGCTGTGCTGCTTCTCTGTAACTGCAATAAGCTATGCCCAATCCCAGGGCTTGAAGATAATCAATATTGCACAGTGATTTGACACATTAACAAGGCGAGAACCCGCGGCATAACGATCAATTGCTCAAAACGCTGCAATCCAGCTCTGAGCTATTTACCTTCAGCAATCAATTCCCCAGCATTTTTTCAGACGGTCGACGGTAAAGTTCCATCGATCGGCTAATGGGCGGCAAACAGAGTTTTGATTACCGAAGAAGCCCAATTCCTTTACGGCTTCTGAAGCTCTCACCGTTTTTATCCACTGGATCTTTACCACATACTCTGCATTATCTGGATCATCAACAGAATAGAGGTAATTCCCGCGAAGTGAGAGGTCAATCATTTTTACATTCTCGCCTTTTACATCAAAGACGGCATCCTTGGCCTGCTGCACGGGTTCCGTAACAATACCAACGCCGACATATCCGGTATGCGGAATATTGACCCAGACGCGATCCCCGGGAGAAAGGAGGGAGAGGGTCTTTGAATACCAGCTTCCGCCACCTGCAGAGATAAACCCATACTTTCTGGCATCTTCCCAGTTCCGGGAACCCTCGCCAAAAGAAGCATAGTATTCTCCGTTCCAAGGGCCTTTTTCCGATCCTTTAACAGGGGCCGATTCCTCGATATCTTCCTCAAACCAAGTGCGGCTAATCAATCGTTCACTGCCACACTGAAAAACATGGAAGAAAAGAATGTTGATATCAACGCGGTATGTTTCGCGCAGGAAGCGAATAATGCGCTCGGTTCCATCATCCATTTTCGCAGCAACGATGACCAGAATTCTATTTGTCAAGGGTAGATTCTGCTATCTTGCAAATAATTAGTTCAAAGTACTTGATTGCTAACTGCCGTCCGACGAATATCTTGCAGAATCTTTGCAATCGTGAGAATTGATCGTCAAGGCAAAAAAAGTGCCCTGCAGGAAAACCTGCAGGGCACCGCTGTGTCAGGACGATCTTGCTTAACCGCCGATATGACGGCTGTAGAAGAAGTTGAAGGTCATGGTGCCGACATAATCGCCTGCGGCCATGGTCGCGCCGTCCACCTCGTCGATCTGCAGCCAGGAGGTAACTCCAAAGATCTCAGCGCCTAAACCGCCGTCATTTCTGCCCTGCGCATAGACACAGAAGGACTGCTGCTCACCATTGTTGATGGTTTGAAAATCGATCACAGGATCTGAATCAACTCCCGTGGTCATATACTGGCACTTCACTCTGCTGTTCAGCGTATCAGACCCATTTTTCAATGTCGGTGCGGTGATCTGACAAAAGATGTATTTGCAATTTTGAACATTCGACACTGTGGCTTCACCGATACGATTCTCATCTGCCATCCCGCTGTCAATTATTCCGCCGGCCGTAGCTTCAGTAACATCATTGAGGTTGAATGTCACATCCTCCGGCACAT
This sequence comes from Clostridiales bacterium UBA3758, assembly GCA_002371675.1. GTDB lineage: Bacteria > Bacillota > Clostridia > Oscillospirales > Oscillospiraceae > Limivicinus. Next base: position 64,407 of record DFGE01000002.1, on the reverse strand, counting down.
GCACCGTATAAGTGCCTGCGGGGACATTGACCGTGACGGTGGTGGTCTGGGCGCCGTCATCAGCATAGGCCGTGACGCCCAGGCTCATGACCATGAGGAGTGCGAGGAGAAGCGCTGTGAGTTTTTTCATAATGTTCCTTCCTTTCTTGTTTGAAATTAGTTATTTGTTTTTGATAACAAATACAGGTTAATGACCACGCTGTTGAGCTCCTGAGTGCAGGCTTTGTCCCGGAAGCAGGCGTACAGGATCGTCGCTCCGTCGTAGCGCCCCTCAGGAAGCGTGGGCGAGAGCACCACCTCGTCGGTGGCCTCTCCGGGTGCGGTAGGCCGGGAGGTCCAGAGGACCGTACCATCTTCCAAAATCAGAGAGATCTTCATGTAGCAGTTGTTCTGCACGGGGTTTGCCAGGGCGAAGCCTTGGGCGGCGGTGTTGGCCTTGAGCTCCAGCATCTCATAGCCCGGCGCGCTGATGGTGCCCCGGTTTTTCTCCACAGGCCCGTCCACCGGCTTACCGTCCACACCGTAGACCGGCGGCTTCGACTGCTCCTGCCGCTCCTTCAGAAGATACCCAATGGTGACGCCGGAGGCGACCAGGGCCAGGCACAGAACTGAGATAATAATGGGGATCAGGACTTTTCTGCGCTTTTTCTTTTCCGGTTCCTTCGTCATAACTCACCTCCTTAAGGGACCTCGTAACGTGATGTGAATGTGATCTTAGCCGCATACCAGCCGGGCGGTGCAAGCTCCCAGGCATCCTGTGTCACGTAAATCGCCAGCGGGAAGCTCGTCAGCCCTTGGGGGCTGAGGATGAAGGATGTCCTGTCGTTCAGCGTGCCCTCCAGAAACTTCTCCTCAAAACCCCATCCGGCCAGGAGGAAGGGGATCGTTTCCGGTCGACCGTCCATGTGGATAAACCCCGCGTCTCTGGTCACAGTGACGACAACCTGCCCGTTCTCCGGGAAGTCCTCGCCCATCTCCAGCGTGGCGAAGCCCAGACGGCTTTCGGTCTCCCCGTAGGCGATCTCCTGATTCTCCGGAACGACCAGCGCGTAATCCGGTACGACGATGGGCACCTCGATGGGATCGCCCACCACGTGGAACTGCCGATCCTCGTTGCCCCGGATGAAGGAGAGGTCCACCGTATAGACCACGCCGTCGCTGTAGGTGACGGTGAGGATGCAGTCGGCCATGGCGAGCAGTTCGTACCAGTAGCCCTCAAAATCCTCCATCTCGCTGACTTCATCGTATGTGTAATACCCAAGCCAGGAGTCGCTGGACAAGCCGGGAAGGCTGTTGAAGTAGGTGCGGTTGGAACTGTTCATGAAGCTGTACAGGCTGACCGACAGCTCCTCCAGCGTCGTCCCGGACAGGGACAGCTTGTTGGCCGCCATGCCGTAAATGAAGTTTTCCGGGCCGCGTACTGCGTGATTGTCGTTCACCGGACCGACGACCCAGACGTTGGCTCCGCTTCCGAAATACCGGGCGAAGCGTTCCGGAATCGGGTCGGAATCCAGATTCCAGTTCGGCCACAGATATTCAAGCACACTTTCACCATCGCCTTCAATGGGGGCGACGGGGTCGGGGAGAATGCTGCCATTATCGTCCTCGCCTTCGATATTGCCCATGGTATAGAAAAACGTATACCAATCGGCAGACAGCGAGACGATGGCAGGGGCTTCCACCGGCAGATCCAATGTCGGCGTCATGGGCGTTGTCAGAGTAAAGGAATCGTAGTCGATGGAGGACCAGAACTCCTCCATGGGAACATGAACGTCCCGGAGCGTCAGCTCGTTGTAGTCAATATTCCATCTGGCGTGCTCGTGTCCGTCCGGATACGAGGACTCCACCGTCAGCTTGATATGGAAAATCTCCGGATGGGGGTTGCCGATGGCGGTAAAGGCTTCCCGCAGGGCAGGGATCGTGGTGTTGACGCTGACGCGGCCGGCAAGGACGTTACCGTCCAGAATCTCCTGCGGAATGCCGTGTGCTTCCGTGTTGACGGTGACCGTTTCCGTGTTCAGATCGTAATTCAGAAACAGCTTCACCCAGACCCGGTCTGTGCTGTCCTCCTCATAGGATTCGGAGTATTCGTTGTAGACTTCCAGTTCGATACCCAGACTGACCATCGTTTCCGTGGTGAACACATAGGAGAAGTCAGAAGTCTCTAAGTGGTTGTTGGCGTAAAGCGTGAAGCTGTCTGCAGAGAAGGCCGGGCTGTTGCCCCTGACCTCGATATTGAAATGATCAGTCAGCGCCGTTGCAGTGGATCGCATCGGCCCGGGATCCTGTTCCTCGAACTCGGGTTCGGGCTCTTCTTCGCTCGGCTCCGGCTTTTCTGCAGGCGATTCTGTCACCGGCACTTCCTCGGGCTGTTCTGCCTCCGTCCACTTGGCATAGAGAGTCAGGTTCCAGGAAACCGGGATGTTAAAATCGTAGAGCAGAGTGCATTCCTCGTCAGAATACCAGCCCTCAAAGGTGTAGCCGTCCTCCGTCGGTTTTTCCGGCTCGGTAAGGGCTGCGCCGTCCTGTACCGTCACATCCTCCAGCTCCGTGCCATGGCCGTTCATCTTGAAACGGATGGTGTATGTACCCGGCTGGGAATCCTTTTTCGGTTCCTGCTGAGGTTCTTCCTCATCGCCCGGCGTTTCTGATTCCGGTTCGTCAGCGGGCGGTTCCTCTGAATGTTCCAAATCCTCCTCGAACACCTCTGTCCACTTGGCATAGAGAGTCAGGTCCCCGGAAACCGGGATGTTAAAATCGTAGAGTAGGGTGCATTCCTCGTCAGAATACCAGCCCTCAAAGGTGTAGCCGTCCTCCGTCGGCCTTTCCGGCTCGGTAAGGGCTGCGCCGTCCTGTACCGTCACATCTTCCAACTCTGCACCGTGGCCGTTCATCTTGAAGAGGACAGTGTATGTAACCGGCTGGATTTTTTCCTCGCCCTGCTCTGGTTGAGGTTCTTCCTTATCACCCGGCGCTTCCGGCTCATCTTCGGGGGTCTCCGAACTTGGCTTCTGGTCCGCCGTCGTAATCTCCGGGGCATTTCCCTCGTCAGCCAGAACCGTAACGGGCAGGGTCGAACGGATCAGCATAAAACACAGGAGGATAGCAAGCAATTTCTTAATTCTCATAAATCCTCCTTTCTTTCCATAAATCATCAGGAACGGAAAAGCACATAGTTTTTCCATTCTCCCTATCATATATCACAAGTATAACGGCTTCCTTTTGGCCGCGCCCCCTCAAAAATGATAGTCTTTTCAAAAAAATAGGCAGCGCGATATGCGCTGCCGAAGAAAACCGGAAATTATTTGATGCCCGGCGTCGTGATGCCACTTTGGACGGCGTTTACCGCCAGCTCCGTCCGGGAACTTAGACCGGTTTTACTGATCAGGTTGTTCACATGGTAACGGACGGTGGTTACGCTCAAAAAAACAGCTTCTGCGATTTCTCTGTCCGTTAGTCCCTCCGCCAGTAGGCGCAGGATCTCCAGCTCACGGTCCGTAAAATCCGTGCTCATCGCCATGCCAAGCCTGCTTACGGGCGGGGCATCCGGGAAAATGTGTTCTCCGGCCATGGTACGGTCCATGACCTCCAGCATGGGAAGGGACTGAACCTCCTTGTACCAGAAGGAATCCACGCCGATCTTCCTTGCCCGCTCGAGAAACAGCGTGTCCGGGAGGGATGTGACGATAATCACCTTGATTTTCGGATAGGACTGCTTGATCCTTGCTGCGGCATCCAGTCCATTGGATCCATCGTTCATCACCACGTCCATCAGGACAAGATCGATATTGCCTCTGGAACAATACACATCGGCGATTTTGGCTGTGTCGATGGCTGCGGCAACACGGTATTGTTCCGATGTGCGGATGATGTTTTCGAACAGTTGACGTGGTACGATCTGATCGTCCACGATCAAGACATTATAGCAGGACATTGGGCACCTCCTTGGGCAAAGTCAGTGTAACGGAAAAGGTCGGTGCTGCGGAGATCAAAAGACTTCCCCCGGCGTTTTCTGCCAGCTTTCTCAGAGAGGAAAGGCCTCCTTTCTCCCGAATCGGTTCCACCGGCTGGTCGCCGTTATTGGAAAAGGTGATGACGAAGCTCTCTTCCCGTTCAACTGCCGCAATTGTCAGTTCATCACCGTGAGCATGACGCAGGGTATTGGTCAGACATTCGTGGATCGCTGTGGCAACTACGTGCTTCTGCGGGTCTTTTGGGGGAAGTTCGCCTGTCACGACGACCCTGACGCCCAGCTTTTCCGCCGTTTCAAGCATCAGTTCATATTCATCCCGGGCCAGTGATGCCTGCCCGGTCATCAGGAAATTCAGATTGCGTCGCAGCCGTGCTTCTATATCCGCCTGATCCTTGGGCGTCCCTCCGCTCTCGATATAGCGGCGGATCGTAAGCAGATCAGCGCCCATTTCATCGTGCAGTCGTACCCTTGCGGCAAGCAGCTCCCGTTCCGCCGTCAGAGACACGATCTCACGGTTATAGATAACGAGTTGTTCATTCAGAGCCGTCAGCTTCCTTTGCAGATCTCTGAGCGAGCGGATTTTCTGCATCTGTTCCGTCACGTCTGTCACAAGAAGCATATGAGCAGTGGTTTCTTCAAAGGGCGACTCTCGTTCCGCAACTGACCAGGACGTTCCATCAGGCAGACGAATGATCGGCGTACCACCGATCATTTTCATCTCACGGCCGTCTGCAAGGGCACCTGCAAAGAGCTGCCGCCGCAGCTGGTCTCCGCTGATCAGGGAATCCCCGGTCGCTGCGAGGCAAAAACGATCCATGGCAAGGTTTTTCATCAGCAGCTGCCCGCTTGGCAGATAGAAGCACAGCCCGGACGGGAGGCTGTCCGTGGCCTCCTTCACAGACATGAGTGTGATCTGAGTTTTTTCAAAACGCCGGTGATTTCGGAACAACAGGACCATTACCGCCGTGAGAGCGGCAATCAGCAGGGTGATCAGCCACTTTGGCAGCGAAACGAAGCTCTCTGCAAGAACTGACAGGACCGTTGCATGTTTGAAACCATCAGAAGTACGTGCCGCGATGCACTGTACCAGAAAATAGCACAGCAGCAGCGCAAGCAGGTCATACAGCAAATACAGGTATCGCTTCTGCCGGACACAAAGAATGACCAGCACAATAGCAGCCCAAAACAGAACATTTGCGGCTATGCCAGTGACAAACCAGAAGACAGAGAAGGTGGTCATATCTCTCCGCCTCCTTCCCGAAAAACAAAGGAAAGAATCATGTCCTGATCATCCTTCGTGACGGAAATGCTCTCGGAGTATGAATCGCCCCTTTTATTATCCATAGGGGGAAGTGTCAGCGCCCCTGCCCTGAGCATCATGCGGGTCGATATCTCACCGGACTCTGCCTTCGTAAAAATCATCAGATCGGTGATCGAGTCCAGGCTGGTTTCCAACACCGACTCCACCCGTTCATAGGCGGCGATCAGCATGTTGGCAGGGTATATTCCTGCCCCGGACACATTGACAGCCGTGTTGACGCCGAGAGTGCGGACATAGGACAGGCTCTCACGGATTGCCAGGGAAAGCTCATCGAAAGGCAGCGTCCCCTGTGAGGCCAGCAGCTCCATGTTGCTCCGCCGCTTGATATATGCACAGAGAACGGAGATGGCAGGCAGCTTTCCGTCGAAGGATCTGCCGGGTTCCTCCAGTATTGCGCCGATCTGCGCCAGCTGCGGTCTCACGATCCTGGTGATTTCGTCGTAGATCCGGTTACGGGATTCCGCCTCCGCCTTTTCCTTCTTGATCTTGGCTTCTTCCGAGAGATAAGCGTTGCGGGCGTCGATCCGCTGCGCGGTTTCTGCGAGTTCCCTGTTTAATACATTCAAGGGTTCAACATCCACGGCCCACACGATGCTGCCCCCGGAAATGGTGTGCCGCATCACCATGGTATTCTCGCTGTCCGGGAAAGGGTACCGGCACTCAGAGGAGGAATACCGAACCGTTCCGCCCTCGTCCAGGATCACAGCGGGCAGGTCTGACAGAGCAAACAACTTTTCGTAATCCGTATTGGCCGGAATCACGCGAATTGCGATGCAGATTTCCAGGAACGCTATCATGCAAAAGGTAAACATCTCTCCAAGCTGCCACAGTTTGATACCGCAGAGCCTCGGTGTCAGATCGAACATGTTCAGGACGAGAAAAACGCCGAGGAGCAAAACCGGAGGAAGTGCGAGAAAGGTGTTTTTCCTGACGATTTGACGGTGTCTTATGATGATTGTGATAAAAGCCGTCAGCAGCAGCGCTGAAAAGCAGGCGAAGAAGAGCCAAAACAACAGTCCATAACTTTTGGGACTCTCCGGAAGCATCTCCGTGCCTTTAAAGTGGAAAGCTAACTGGTGTAAATCGTTGGACATCACGCCGATCATGAGAAGAATTCCTGAAACCGGGAGCACCCAGCGAATGAATCCTCGTGGTTTCCTTCGGTTGCTTAGGAAGGATAACGCAAGTTCATACATCAGCACCGAAAAAGCCATCATGCAGAAGTAATAGCCGTACCAGGCATATCGACGAAGATACGGCAGGCCTTGAGCATAGTTATAGTTGATCGTTTGCAGGAGCAGAAACAGCAGGAAAACAGAAACAATGGAAAGAAGGATGCTGCGCTGGCGCCTGTCGATTACCCGTTTCAGGACAGAATTACCCCATGCTGCCGTGACCGCAGCGCAGAAGAGTCGTGAAAACTCCAGGAAGAAATCAACGCCATAGAGAAAAACATGCAAAAACCCACACAGCAGCAACGCTGCGCCAATCAGTAGAATATTTCGCTTGCTTGTATTTGACAACCGCGTCGCTCCCTTCCTAATATACTATATCAATGTTAATTATACACGATCCACACAAGCCTGTCCCCCTCAATAATAACAGGATTTTTGTCTGTTTTTTGAAAAAAAGGAGAAGAGAATTACAGGCAGGATCTGCCATGGAAATGTGAGCTTCCGCTCCTGCCCTCTTGAAATACTACGGATATTCGTATAGAATGTATAATGTCTTATTATAGAAATCTGTCAGTGAGGTTCAAGTATGAAAGGCTATCTTTCCATCCGGGAAACATCGTATAAATGGGGCGTATCTGAGCGCCGCGTCAATCAGTATGTCACTGAGGGGCGCATTCCGAGCGTGGTGCGGTTCGGGCGTTCCTGGGCGATCCCGGAGGATGCTGAGAAGCCCGGAGATCCCCGGCGGGATAAAGCCAGGAAAAAGGAGGCGAACAGCCATGCCCATGCATAAACAAACCCGAAACACCTGGCTGTTCATCGGTTTCCTGCTCCTGGCCGGAGCTGCCAACGTCCTTTCCAGGGTATTTAGTCCCGAAGCGGATAGCTTGATGACCGCCCTGAACTATGTGATCCTGACCGGACTGCTGCTGTTCTGGATCCAGTCCGTCCGGACAAGGCTGCTTCCCTCCGCTGTCAGAACGTACATACTCAGCGCGGCCTTTCTGATGCTGCTGTACATGCTGCTGCGGATCTTCAGGTACCGTTTTGCTGTGGAGCCGGTGGTGATCCGTTATACCGTGTACGCTTACTATATCCCGCAGTTACTGATCCCGGCGCTGTTCCTGATGACCTGTATCCGTATCCTGCGCGGCAACAACGAACCGGGAAACAAGACTGAATCGCTTCTCCTGATTCCCGCCGGCCTCCTTGCTCTTATGGCTATGACCAACGATCTGCACGCGCTTGTCTATGCCCCGAAGATCGGCCTGTCGAGTTTTGCTGTGGATTACGGGACCTATTCCCATGCCCCTGTCTTTACTCTTCTGTACGTCTGGATGATCTTTGCGGTCGGCCTCGGACTAGCGCTTTTACTCCGGGGAAACAGGCGCTTTCCGAAAGGAGTCGTCCGGCATCTGCTGACGGTGATATTGCTGTGGTTCGGCTATCTCGCTTTGATTTCTCTTGTGATCGACCGGAGCCCGCACAGCCTTCGGCCGTTCAATATGCCGGAGACCCACACCTTTGGGCTGCTCGGCGTCTTTGAAGTCTGTATCCGGTACCGTCTGATCCCCTGTAACGACAAATACTCCGACTTCTTCCATGTGCTTGGGATGCCCGCCCTCGTTACGGACAGGCAGCTGAATCCTGTCTACCTTACGAAGACCGCGCTGCCTGCCGGACAATGCGAGATGAAAGCCGCTCTGGAAAGTCCGGTCGAGCTGCCGGGAGATCAGAAGCTTTTCGGAAGAGAGATCCGCGGCGGATACGCCTTCTGGACGGAAGATGAGAGTGCCGTCCGCCGGGCGCAGGCCAGACTTGAGGACGCCAATGAGACCATTGAGCAGGAGAACGAACTGATCCGCGCGGAGACCGAGCAGAAGGAAAAAGACGCTTATCTGCAGTCCCGGCACAGGATCTATCATGAGATCGCCGCGGAGCTCTATCCGGTCCAGAAGCGGATCGCCGGGCTTCTGAGCGAAGCGATCCCGGGCACGGAAAGCTTTCGGGACAAGATCGCCCAGGTCTCTGTCCTGAACGCCTATGTGAAGCGAAAGACCAATCTGCTCCTTCTGGCTTCGGAAAGGGAAAGTCTAAGCCTGAGAGAGCTTCTCCTGGCCCTGCAGGAATCCGCGGGGTATCTGACGCTGGCCGGGATGCAGACGACGGCGGATATGCAGGAGAATCAAGAGCTGGGCGCGGACCGGGTCCTCGCGCTGTATGACGCTTTCGAGCAGCTCGCGGAACAGCTGCTGGGGGCAGCGCCTTCCATGATGGTATCGTTGAGCGGCCGCGGTCTCCGGATCTCGGCAAAGGCGGACCGGCGCCCGGACACGGCGGGGATCCAGCTTCCGGTGCGTTTTCTGGAAAGCGAAGGTATCCTATATATCACGGTTTCGGCGGAAAGGGCGGGTGATGCGATATGACGATCCATGAGGCCATCTTTTCCACACTCCGGCAGCCGCTTTTAGGCGTACTCTATTTGCTCTTGACCCTGCAAATGGCGCTGTTTCTGGCGTCCTTCCGGGATGGGAGGAGCGACAGGCTTCGCCTTTTCCTGCTGCTGCATCTGCTGCTGAGCTTTGCTTGCCTCTGGTTTCCGTTTATGGATATCGACTCAAACCATTTCCAGACGGATGCGCCTATCCCGCTGCCCGCGGCGCGATCGGCGTTCACGCTGCTACCGGTCTGGACGCTGTTCCTGTATGAAGCCCTGACGGCGCTCATCCTGACGGCGGTTTTCCGGGATCATATCCGCTATCGGAGGGATCACCCGACCTTTGAGAGCATCAAGGAGACGATGGATCTGCTCCCGGCGGGGATCGCGTTCGGCAGACCGGACGGGACGGTGGTGTTCCGCAATCTCACGATGAACCGCCTGTCCTGCTCTCTGATCGGAAGGCACATGGATGACCTGAGCGCTTTCGAAAAGGCCGTCTTCCCGGAGGCTGTGAACAGCGCGGAAAGAAGCGCACAGGCCGCGCTGCCGGACAGCACGGTCTGGCAGCTCACCGCGAAGGAAACGCAGCTGGACGGCGCGCCCTATACCCAGCTGATCGCCACGGACATCACGGAGCAGGCGGCGATCACAAGAGAGCTGGAGGAAAAGAACGAAAAGCTCCGGGACCTTCACAGGCGTCTGGATCTCTACAACAGACAGGCCGATCGGATTATCATCGCGCAGGAGCTGCTGACGGCCCGGATGACGGTCCACAGCGAGGTCGGCAATGTGCTTTTGGAGAGCCGGCAGTATCTCCGGCAGAGCGCGTCCTTTGAGGAGGAAAAGCTCTTGCAGACGCTGAAATACACCAACACCTATCTGCTGCGGGAGTACGAGGAAGACGATACCGAGCGGGACCCCCTGACCGACGCCGTGGAGACGGCGGAGGCCATCGGTGTCGATGTGTTGATCTCGGGGCCGGTCCCGGCGGAGGCGCCGTATCGCCCGCTGCTGGCGGCGGCCATCGACGAATGCGCCAGCAACGCCGTCAAGCACGCAAACGGCGATGAGCTGACCGTAGAGATCCGGCGCGCGGAGGCCGGGATCACCTATCTTCTGCGCAGCAACGGAGACGCGCCGAGGGAAGCGATCCGGGAATCCGGCGGCCTGCTGTCTCTGCGGCAGCTGGTGGAAAAAGAGGGCGGCACGATGCAAACGGAGGCCTCGCCCGCCTTTGTGCTGACGATCCGCCTTCCCGATGGAGCACCCTGAGCTTGCTCTCCCGCTGAAAAAGCAAAAAAATGGGCTGAACGGCCCATGACGGCACCCTTGAAAATTTCGTATAATGTCTGTGTATCAGTACGGGTAGGGGTCGCTGTACCCTTTTCCCGTAAATAACAGCGGAGAGGGGTTGACCGGCCATGACAAAGCGCTATGCTCACACGGCACAGGTGAATTCCGCCCTTTTCTCCCGTCAAATCCTATCTTCCAAAACGAGGCGCAGTCTGCCCTTCTCCCGGGGCGGAGTGCGCCTTTTTGTGTGGACCGAAGGTGAGGTGGTTCCCTTTGAGTGACAAGATCAAGGTCCTGGTGGTGGACGACCAGTATGTGGCGCGCAGCTTTTTTGAACTCCATGTGGAGATGGCGAAGCGCTATGAGCTGGCAGCCTCCCTCCCGAATGCCGAGCAGGCCGTCGCCTGGTGCATGGAGCACCCGGTGGATCTGGTGATCATGGACGTGGTGATGAAATACGGGCTGGACGGGCTCACCTGCGCGAGAACGATCAAGCGGGACCATCCCGGGATCCGGATCATCCTGACGACCTCCATGGCGGAGGCCCGTTGGATCGAAAAGGCGAAGCGGGCAAAGATTGACAGCTTCTGGCTCAAGGAGTATTCCGACATCCCGCTGACCGAGGTGATGGACCGCACCATGAGCGGCGAATCCGTCTATCCCAGTTCTCCGCCCAATCCCGATTTTGGGGAGATCACGAAGCATGAGCTGTCGGAGCGGGAGCTGGAGGTGCTGCGGGAAGTGACGCGCAGCCTGACCAATGAGGAGATCGCGGAGGTCCTGCACATCTCCCCGCACACGGTCAAGCGGCACATAGAAAACATGCTGGCCAAGACCGGCTTTAAAAATCGGATCGACCTGGCGGTGAACGCCAGGACCATCGGCCTGGTGGTCCACGAGGACGACCGGACGGAGAACAACGGCAGAAGGCCCACTTCTGCGGGAAAGGAAGGAAAGGTATGAGAAACAAAATGAGCAAATTGCTGAGCGTGCTGCTCACGCTGGTGCTGCTGCTGAGTCTGGCAGGGCCGCTGGCGCCCTCCGCCCGGGCGGAAGGTCCCTATAAGGTCAGCCTGGACGATAGTTTTCACGGCAGTGTCACAGCGGACAAGGACATGGCGGATGAAGGCGAAACCGTGAGGCTGACGGTGACCCCTTCGGCGGGATATATCATTGAATCTATCTCCGTTTATGCCATCAATCTGCATACCACCGTGCCGACCACCTACAGCGAAGGGAACTATGTCTTCACCATGCCCGCCTCGGAAGTCCAGGCATCGGCCACCTTCCGGCCTGCTGCCCCCACGACGACCGAGATCCCCTCTGTCGGCCTGGCGCTGACCCTGCCCGCCGCGGGCGGCAGCTATAGTGGGTCAGCAACAGCGTCCATCACCTCCGGTACCGGATTTACGCTCACAGGTGCCAAATGGTTCAACGGCGGCACTCCCGAAACGAACCCGGGCTGCGGCCTGGCTCCTTCCTCCTTTGAGGCCGGGAAGCCTTATTTTGCCGAGATCTATCTGACTGCAGAGGATGGATACGGCTTTACCGAGAGCACCGCCGTCACCCTCACCGGCGGGGCGACTGTCAAATCCACGGCGCGGGATCACGGCATCACGACGCTTACTATCGTCACGAATGACTACACCATCCCCGCCGCCGCGGCGACCACCTACACCATCACCGTCAACGGCGGCAAGGCGTATAAGGCCGGCGGGGTGGAGATCACCTCCGCCGCGGAAGGGGACAGCGTCTATATCCTCTTTGACGATGATGCCGCCCCTGCGGGCAAGTATATCGAATGGGGCAGCGCCGTCACAGAACCTGCCGTGTCCATTTCCGCCGGCATGATCTCCGGTACCGAATATCAGGCGGGCTTCATTATGCCCGCGGCCAACATTACCGTCAGTCCGGATTATCTGGACCAGAAGAGCCTCACTGTGGACCTGACCGGCGGGACGTCCACCGACACCTCCGCCGCCTCCAACGCGGTGTGGTCCCTCTACCGGGCGGAAGATCTGGGCCTTATTACGGCGGACATTTCGGACAGCCATCAGGAGAAATTTGACCTGGACAAGGACGGCTCCTGGGACGTGACTTACTCCACCAATGATTCGAAGTTTTCCGTCCAGGACAGCTGCAGCGTGACAGGCGACAAGACCCTGACCATTCCGGCCGCGGAATACAGTCCCATCACCTTCCTGTTCAAGGCCGCCGCTGTTCCTTATACTGTTGATCTGTCAACCGGGAAAATGGATTTGGCTACGGGACAGGAATTTGCCGATCTTTTCAATAGTCTCGGCGCATGGACGCATATGAGCAGCACGAGCGGTTCCTCCACGTACTACTATGATCTGGATAAAGACGGAACAGAGGACATTTCAGTTACTAACAGCAGCTCCAGCCGGAATGTCCTGCTGCTGACAACTTCCAATATTACAACCGATACATATGTTATTTCGGACAGCACCGGTCCGTACAACCCCATTACTTTTATTCTGAAAGCCCCGACTGTCACCACCTACACCGTCACCTTGATCGCCTATGACAAGACCAACGGCACGGAGCAGGCGGGCGGTGAAGTTGCTTTTTCCGACAGCGGTAAAGGCACAAGGATAAGCGGCGATTATGAGGGAAACAGCTCCCGGACAGTCGGCGTCTATCCCGCCTCTGACTATACCTTTGCCGGGTGGGCAAAAGGCTCTCCGTCCGGTGAGATCGTCAGCACTTCTTCTCCCTACACCTTTACGGTAACGGAGGACGTGACGCTGTATGCGCTATTTGAGAAGATCACCACCTACCCCGTGTGGGTGGGCGGCGTGCAGGTCACCAGCGCCAACAAGGACGATATCCTCGGCGACGGCACATTTACTTACGACCATGACAGTCAGACGTTGACTGTAAATAAACGAGTGGAGAAAGCCGTAGTCATCAAGGCCGAAGAGGACCTTAATGTTGCAAATGGCGGCATTGGTTCGACCCAGTATTTATTCGCCGCTAATGTGACCTTTGAAATGTCAGGATATGACCTGGCGATTAACTCCGGAATAGCCGCCGTTTCATCTAACGGCGTTTGCAAGATAACCGCAAAAAATGTAACGGTGACGACAAGCACCGAGTACTACATGTTCAACAAGGCAGATATTTCTGCCGAAGACACACTGACACTCACCTGCGAAAATGGCACGGTCGGCGCCGGTGGATCCTTCCGTGCAAAAACGATCAATATTACAGCCAATAAAGGTTACTCCGTTTTCCATCAAGATGCGATGATCACGGCCCTTGGCGGTGACGTGACAATTATTAACAATGGGGCGGGAGGATACATCAATTCCTTCAAATTCACACTTACCGGAGCAAATAACGTAACGATCGAAACCAATGGCGGAGGCAGCGGATATGTTTTTGGAAGCAGCTCAAGCAATGTTGTGGTAGAAGCCAGCGGAACGCTTATGCTGACTAATAACAGCGGTACGATCGGAGGCGGTTCCTTTACCGGAAAAGATATTATTGTAACGGCGAACCGTGGCTATTCCGTTTTCCATAATGATGCTACGATCACGGCCCTTGGCGGGGATGTGACGATCAAGAACAATGCAGAAAACGGCTATATCGCTTCCCACGACTTGAAGATTACCGGTGCTAAAGACGTCTCTATTTGGGCTGATTGTAATGGGAGTTCTATTTTGAATGGCGGTGCGACGATTTCCGCCTCGGGAGCCGTTGAAATTACGAACAAAGGCGGTTGGGTTACTTATGACGCAGCTCTGGATATTACCGCCGGAACAACGGTACTTCTTCTGACCCAGGCAGACAATCCGGTCGTAGGAGGGACGTTAACTTACAACGTAGGCGGTAAAGCCGCGCTTGGATATACAGATCCCAGTGCAACCACAGGCGGCGTTGAAATACCCAGTGGAACTGTTCCCGATTCCAGCTATAGAAAGATTACGATAGGAGAGCCCGCCTCCGTCACCGAATACCCCGTGTGGGTGGGCGGCGTGCAGGTCACCAGCGCCAACAAGGACGATATCCTCGGCGACGGCAAAGTGAGCTATACCCCGGGCGAGGGCTCCGGCACGCTGACCATCACGGGCACGCCCGCCATCACAGGGCTGCATGAAAATGCCTTGATCTATGCAGATGGCGTCGATCTGACCATCAATGCGGCCAGCGGTCTGACGCTGAACAGCGCGGGCTCTGGCGTGTACGTTAGAGCCGGTGGCATCACCATCGGCGGAAATGCCACGATAACAAGCGATGGCTATGCGCTCTATTCCGGCGATGGCTCTGTCACGGTCAACGGCGATGCGGATTTGACTACCGGCAGCAACGGATACCCGGTGTACAGCTGGAAAGGCGGCGTAACGATCACCGGCAACTTGACAGCAGAGACTTCAAGCTATGACGTTATTTATGCGTACGGTGGCGATATCAACATCGGCGGCAGCGTAGACGCGAAGACTACAAAGGCTGATGGCGATGGCCTGCGTGCAATGGGTGATATCACCATCGGCGGAAATGCCACGATAACAAGCGATGGCTATGCGCTCTATTCCGGCGATGGCTCTGTCACCGTCGGCGGCAATGCGGATTTGACAACCGGCAGCAACGGCTACCCGGTGTACAGCTGGAACGGCGGCGTAACGATCACCGGCAACTTGACAGCAGAGACTTCAAGCTATGACGTTATTTATGCGTACGGTGGTGATATCAGCATCGGCGGCAGCGTAGACGCGAAGACTACAAAGGCTGATGGCGATGGCCTGCGTGCTTCAAGCGGCAACATCAGCATCGGCGGCGCCGCGACGGTCACGGCCGGCGGCTATGCGCTCTATTCCGGCGATGGCTCTGTCACCGTCGGCGGCAATGCGGATTTGACTACCGGCAACGGCTACCCGGTGTACAGCTGGAACGGCGGCGTAACGATCACCGGCAACTTGACAGCAGAGACTTCAAGCTATGACGTTATTTATGCGTACGGTGGTGATATCAGCATCGGCGGCAGCGTAGACGCGAAGACTACAAAGGCTGATGGCAATGGCCTGTATGCCTCAAACGGTAAGGTCGTCATGACCTCCGGCGTGTGGGATATTACCGCAGGTAATTACGCCATTTACGCCAAGAACGGCATTGAGATCCCCGGCACCCACGAGGTCACGACGCCGACCGGCGGCATGATCGCGCAGGTGGACGGCGTCTACACCGTCACCGAAGCCGACGGCACGACCATTGCCAAGCACGCGATCATCGAGCCGGGGGAGGAGAAATACCCCGTGTGGGTGGGCGGCGTGCAGGTCACCAGCGCCAACAAGGACGATATCCTCGGCGACGGCGGCAAGGCCAAGTTCGACCCCAGCACCAACACCCTGACGCTGAACAACCCCACGATCAGCGGGGCTTACCACAATGCGGCGGTTTATGCAGAGGTTGATCTCACAATCACAGGGAGTGCCACATTAAGTAAAACCATATTGGTTAATGCGAAAGATCTTACATTGGACGCCAATATCGTGATCGCAACCCCTGGCTGGGATTCCGCGATCGTAGCTGGCAATATTACCGTTAATGGAGGTTCGATCATCGCATCGGCAGATGAAGACGCGCTGCTCGCCGGGTCGTCAATTACCATTAACGATGGCTCGGTTGTGGGGAATGAATGCGATTTGTATGCTGGAAGCATCACGATTGCCGGTGGTACAGTAAACGTTTCTGATGGATTATTTGGTATCTATTCAAAGAACGACATCACCATTTCCGGCGGCACGGTAACGGCAAAAGGAAATGATTACGGCATCTATGCCGGCGGCAGCGTCACGATCTCCGGCGGCAGCGTCACCGCCACGGGCAGTGAATGCGGTATATCCGCTGCCCACGGCGACGTCACCATCTCCGGCGGCACCGTGACCGCGAAAAGCGATACGGTCGGCATTGAGGCGACCAATGGCACTATCAAGATTCAAAATGGTACCACCAGCGTCACGGCGGATGGCGCCGGTGCGGCCATTGGGGCCGGCGGCATCACCATCGGAGATGAAATGATGATCAAGGAGCCGGCCGGCGGCTTTATTGGCGATATTACCGGCAGCCGTGTCATCAAGAATCCCGACGACACCACCGCCACCCACGCCGTCATCGTCCCCAAGGAGGCAGCCACCCACACTGTCACCTTTGAGGCCAACGGCGGGACCCCCGTTCCGGCCGCCCAGACCGTAGCGGACGGCGGCAAGGCGACCAAGCCCGCCGATCCGACCAAGCCCGGCGTCAGCTTCGGCGGCTGGTACAAGGACGAGTTCTTTACCGAGGCCTTTGATTTCAACACCCCCATCACCGGCAACATCACTCTCTACGCCAAGTGGATTCAGTATGTCTACATTCTTGAGGTCGTGAAGGTGTGGGAGGATGACGACGACGCGGCGGGCAAGCGGCCCGATTTCGTGGACGTGAAGATCCTAGCCAACGGGACCGAGACCGATACGGTCATGCTGACGAAGGACGAGGGGTGGAAAAAACTTTATGTGATGGCCACCGGCGAGGCCGACCTGGTGCTGACCTGCGAGGAGATCGTGCCCGAGAGCTACACGCTGAAGGACATGTCCCGCACCGGCAATACCGTCACGCTGACCAACCAGTACACCGGAGCGTCCCCTGCGCCGACCACCTACACCGTCACTTTTGAGACCAACGGCGGCTCTGCTGTTGCTTCTCAGACAGTGAACAGCGGAGAGAAGGCCACCAAGCCCGCCGATCCGACCAAGAGCGGCTTTGTGTTTGACGGCTGGTACGCCGACGCCACCTTTGCCGCGGCCTTCGACTTTGACACGCCCGTTACCGCGGACGTCACCGTCTACGCCAAGTGGACGGAGGAAAGCAAGCCCGGCGAGATCGTCTACACGATCGTGAGCGGCGGCAACAGCACCTGGACCAAGGGCAGCAGCAGCGGCGTGACCATCGTGGTCAAGCGCGATCCCAACGATGAGGAGTGCTTCAGCCACTTTACCAGTGTCCAGATCGATGGCACCGCCCTGGTAAACGGCACGGACTACACCGCTGTCGCGGGCAGCACGGTCATCACGCTGAATGCCTCGGCGCTGCAGAAGCTGACCACCGGCACCAAAACCGTCACGATCAACTTTGACGACGGCAAGGCAACGACCAGCTTGATCATTAAGGCGGGCAGCTCCGGTACCAGTGGCGGTACGTCGCCAAGGACCGGTGACAACAGCAACCCCGGGTTGTGGATCACGGTTATGGTTCTCTCCGGCCTCGGTTTAGGAGGACTGGTCGTGACAGACAAGAAGCGCCGTTATCTCAGCCGGCACTGAGTATCAAGCAAACTATGCAAGGGCGGGAGCGATCCCGCCCTTGTCAATAAGGGGATTTTTCGATGACCCAGAGAAACTATATCCCGCGCGACGCCGGGCCCACGACGACACAGAAGCCGGAGGTAACGGAGACGTCGGAGAGCAGGGACGAGCCGAAGGAGGAAACCACCCCGATCCCGACAGAGCCCCCGGAGCCCACACCGCTCCCACAGTACTCCCAACTTTATGAGATGAATCCGGAGTTTTTCGGCTGGCTCACGATTGAGGCCGTGGAGATCGATTATCCGGTCATGTATTCGCCCACGCGCCCGGAATACTATCTCAACCGGGATTACTACGGCGCATACTCCGGCAGCGGGATTCCCTTTGTGGACGGACATTGCCCGGCGGAGGGAAACTATTATCTGATCTATGGCCATCGTATGCAGAACAAGACCATGTTCGGCCAATTAGCCAAATACGCCGACGAGAGCTTCTGCGCAGAACACCCGCTGATCCGTTTCGATTCGGTCTATGAGCAGAGGGAGTATGTCGTCATGGCGGCGTTCTTCAGCAGGATCTATGATCAAAGCGAGCGCGGCGTGTTCCGGTATTATGAGTACTTCGACCTTTCCGATGAGGATGTATTCAACGAGTATGTGCAACAGGTTCGGGCCGCCGCGCTCTATGACACCGGCATAGACGCCGTGTTCGGGGCTGAGCTTCTTGTGCTCTCCACCTGCAATTACCATACCGCAAACGGCAGGTTCGTAGTCGTGGCAAAACGGGTGACCTGAAAAGCATTGACACACACCCTTTCTCCGTATATTCTTCTAAGGGCGGCAGATATCAATCTGCCGCCCTTAAACGTTTTTATGCTGATTTGCAGAATCTATCCTTGACAAATCAAATCTCAAGCACAGATACAGGTTGTTGTTAGGGATAATCTTTTTCAACTCTGTTCTTTCTGGCGTTTCTTTTTTCTTGAGACAATCCAACAAGATAGTCCCTCCTTACAGTTCCCTCATCACGCGCACGAAGTCATCCAGGATATACGCGCCGTCAATCCCGAAGTTCCGGGTCTTGAACACCATGAAGTACCGGTAGTTGTAGCCTGCCTGCGCGGCCCAGCTACGCCCCAGCTTCAGTTTGCGCTCGCTGTCGCTGTTGTCACGGTCGTCGCCCTTGTATTCGACCAGGACGAGCTTGCCAGATTTAGTCATGATCATAAAGTCCGGATAATGGTTAATGAACCCGTTCAGGACAAAATCCTTGCGCTCAATAATCCGGTGCCACCACTTCACATTATCCAAGGGGACGATGGCGTCGATCAAATCCTGCTCGCCGTTGTTCATGTCGTCCTTCTCGGCCTCATACAGAGACTTCGGGATGGAATCAATAATATCAGCCGGCGTAATTACCTGCGGCAGGGTATAGTTTGACCGGCAGACGATTTTTCCGGTATCCAGCCAGCGGAAGAACTGTTGCTCCCGATAGGCCTCCTCCAGTCCCTTGATCTTCTCCCCAATCTTCAGCGCATAGGTGGGGATCGCCGTCTCCATGGCCGCCAGCTCGTCCTCGGTCATCCCGGCGACAATCCGGTGCACATAGTCCTTGATCTCCGAGGCAGCATAGCGATTGTTCCGGTTGATCTGATCACAGATCATGCCGGTGCATCTTTCGATCTTCTGTTCCGGCGGCAGCTTGGCCAGCCGCGCGCGGATATACTCGCTGAGTGCGGAATCCTCGCGGCGGTACTTGGGAACCGCTTCGCCGGTCTCGGCCACATCCACGCGGTACATCTCACCGGTTGCCAGTTCAAAGGACACTTTTGCGTCCTGCCCGGCCAGCGAAAAGCCCTCGGACAGATTCTCCGGCGACAGCAGCTCATACTCCTCGCCGAACAGATCCGGGATGGAGTGCTGGAAGAACTGCGGCACACGGAGTGCGGAAGCCTCTGCCGCAAACTGCGGCTGCATGGCATTCTGTTTCAGCATATCTCCCAGCTCGCCTCCCGTGAATCCGAAATCATCTGCGTTGTTCACTGCATCGTTGTAATTTCCTGCCTGCTCCGCGGCTTCCCGGATCATATAAGCAACATTCGAACCGCCCGGGGCCTCGCCTGCCAGAACTGCCTTGACCTCTTCCGGATTGACGTCGCTGAAATCGTCAGCAACCGGTTCGGGATCAAGCGGTAGCATGGTCTGCTCGCCAGTTGGCGGGACAGGAGCCTGCGGCAGTTCTGCCGCCTCTCCGATCCGATAGTCCTTCCGGCTGAAACCGGCCTTGTTTAAGCCGGAAACGATCTTGTTGATGGTGTCCCGGAAATCTGCTGAGTTTGTCAAAACATAAGATGTATTCAGCAGCGTGGATTTGTGTTCCCTGGCATAGGGCTGGCGAAGAATACGGCCAAGGATCTGCTCCACATCCACGGTGGAAGTCCGGTTTGCGAGAGACGCCAGAATGTAGGCGAAGGGGCAGTCCCAGCCCTCTTTAAGCGCATTGACTGTGATGATATAACGGATCGGGCAGTCACGGCTCATCAAGTCCTGATTCTTCAGATCGTCCACGTCGGCAGTTTTGACGGCGATCTGCTCCTTGGGGATTCCCATGCCCACCAGCATGGCCTTGATCTTGTCGTATGTATCGCTGCTTTCTCCGGTACGCGGCTGGGCCTGGAACAGGACAATGGGTCGAATATACGCGCCGCCTGCCTCTTCCTCCAGAATGGCGTCCTGTTCAATGCTGCCGCGGAGCTGGATCGCGTCCTGGATCACACTCTGCCGGGTGGTGCGGT
The DNA here is from genome assembly GCA_002371675.1 of Clostridiales bacterium UBA3758. Lineage (GTDB taxonomy): Bacteria > Bacillota > Clostridia > Oscillospirales > Oscillospiraceae > Limivicinus. The sequence continues at coordinate 44,104 of DFGE01000002.1, read as the reverse complement.
TGTAGACCACCACCGGCAGCTTGACCATGTGTTCCTTTTTCAGCTCGCGGGCGTCCACATAGGAAATGATGTTGCTGTTGCTTTTCGGGGTCGCCGTCAGATCCAGCACAAAGGACGGATTCAGATTGTTCAGCATCTCCACGCTGAGATCCGATCCGGCGTTGTGGCTTTCATCCACCACGACAACCGGCTCCAAATGCCGCAGCACCTGGATCAGCGCCGTGTCCGGCGTGTCGGCCAGCAGTGCCTCATCGTCCTTGAAATACTCGGCGAAGCGGAACAGGTTGCCGTTTTCCTGGTACACTTTGCGGACGTCACGGTTGCGGCTGTTGATGCGCAATGAGCTGTAGCTCATGATACAGACGGTCAGCATCTCCCGCACAGTATCCGGCGAGAAGTTCTGCCCATTGAGCAGCATCTCTTTTGTATAAACGCCCACGCGCCCAGCGAAATCCTGATCCAGCCGCTGGCGGTAGGGATGGTTCACGTCCGACAAGGTGCGGATCGTCTGCGTCAGGATGGAATCGCTGGGGACGAGCCAGACCACCACCTGCGGTTTACTGATCGGCATGGCGTCGAAGATCCGCCGGATTGAGGCGCAGGCCATAAAGGTCTTGCCGCCGCCTGTGGGCACCTTCATGCAGATATGGGGCACGCCGTCGATGGCGTTGTTGTACCGCGGCACGCCGCCCACACCCACAGCCACATCTTTGTCAAACCAGTAGGCCCGCCAGGCGGAATAGAGATTGGTGTTCCGGTTGACCGAATTCATAAAGGCAGACAGATCCCGCATGACCTGTTTCTGATAGGTTTTCAGTTCCATAAGGCACCTCGTTTATCGTGGAATATCCGTCGGAAGATATGGCGCAATGGCACTTACAATAGCATCATGTTTTTCGCCGTGCAGAAGAGCGATAACAGTTGAACAATACTCCTTATCATTAATTCCGAGAAAGTGACCAATTGAGGAAACAACGCTTTTCTTGTTGAACACTTTGATCGTATCCGCATAAGATCTGCTTTGCAATACAGCTTGGAACTTTGCTTCTTGTTCCTGCTTTATTGTCTCATAGTCGATTCCTGCAAGGACAGCATCCAGGCTCGCTTTAGCTTCTTCATCGTTTTTCTTGGAGATTTCCGCGCACATCAGTTTGTATTTGATTTCAGCAACGGCCCCTTCACAGATTTGGCCATTGATTTGTCTGGCAAACCGATCATCGATCACATACCTCTTTATAGCTTCAAAAACGTTATCTGGTTCTTTCCCCATATGTGCCGCCATTAATCGAATCAGTTCCTCAACAATGAACAGATTTTCAACCTCTGCCACGTTTATCGTAAAAATGTGATCATCTTTATACTTTTCGATTTCGTATTCTGATCGAAAATCTCGATCAATGATTCCATAAACATCACAGTCGTGGAGAGATGGATTGTTACGAAAAGCCTTTGTCCTTGCAATGACCTGTGTGCAGCTCCCGCATGGAATAATTTGGTAGTCAGGATATAGTACTGAGTAAAGCTGAGTATCATAGCTTCCTCTTTCGCCTTCAACAAACAGGACATTTTTCCTGCTACCCAAGATATCAAGCAGCAACTCCTCGGGCAAATTATTACCAGGCAGTTTTTCAAGTTTCCAATTCTGCCCGTCGTATTCCTTGATCCAGATTTTATCCGCATGGCTGTGTGCGGCGGCAAATTGCGTGTCATGAGTGATATATACAAAAAGACAATCGGGACGGTATTTCTCCAATTCTGTCCAAAGCCGATTCATAATTGTCCGGTGTAGATGGAGTTCTGGCTCATCAATAATAAGCGTTTTTCTCGGCGGAACACACAGGACTTGAGCAGCAAGATATAAAACCGCTCTTTCTCCGTCACTCATTTCAGTTGCAGAGTATCTGTGGCGAACCCCATTTTTATCAATTTCAGCATAGAACTTCGAATCCTCAATTACCAGAGTTCGCTGTGGAAGTACTGTTTGCCATATGTGAAGGAGATTGTCAAAAATAGTATTTGGCGTATTCGGTTTATCATGATTATTAATCTCCGCTTCACGACATAGATCAAAATACTCTCCTTTTTCATTGTTCCCCTGTGCAATTAATGCGGCAAGAACATTATCAAAGTCACTAATCAGCGTTGTTGTATAACGCGCCCTTTCATTCCACCCCCACCTAAAACCTTTACGGCTCATATTAGGATTATTCTCATCTGCAGAGCCCCAAAGTACTAGTTTTTCAGCCTCTGTATAATTTTTTAATGGTATGTTTTCACTGAAATTAAGATTCCGTTGCCCACAGATCCTATGAATTCCTTCATAATCCTGCTGCTCCATCCATGCGCCAAGCTTGCTTTTCCCGGCTCCATTCGCGCCAATGATGATAACGGCATTAGATTCTGTTTGGTGTCCTATTTTTCTTCCCTGTTCGTCGGGAAGCCAATATGTAAAAGCCATGATTCTGCCTCCTTAGAGCTTGGTGATGTCTCTGGGGATCTTTTTGAAGGTGATATGATAACGCTCCAGCTCTTCCTCGCTGAGCGTGCAGAGGTCGGCGTAAATCACATAGGCGTCGGCGCGGGTTCGTATCGTGTGCAGGAACTCCCGGTTCAGCGTGGTGACGGCTTCCCGCTCGTAGTAGAAATAGTAGGCGTTGTTTACATGCAGGCCGAGATAATAGGGCTCGTCCGCGTGTGCCTCCGGAAGGCGGCTCTTGGTATCCGTGAAATAGACATACTCCCGGATCTTGTCCACGCCGACGCTCTCGTTGAGCACGTTGCCGATCATCAAGGGCTCGCCCAGCTCGTAGTAGCTGAAGTTGCCGCCTGTGCCTTCCACAGCCTGCCGCCCGCTGCCGTAGCCGTCGATCACGCGCTTGACACGCTCGGCGGTGATGTTGTCGGCATAGTCCATCATCTCCACAAGGATGAACCGACGATGTCCGCCGTCAGCCTTGTTCATGTTCAAAACCGCATGGGCAGTCGTGCCGGAACCGGCAAAAGAATCGAGGATGACTGTATCGGGATCGGAAGCAATCTGCAAAATACGTTCAATCAGACGAGGCGGCTTAGGCGTATCAAATGGGGCCTTTCCTTCAAAAATCGATTTCAGCACTTTTGCGGCTTCATCTGTATGACCAACCTCTTCGTAAGGCCACAGATTGGTAACTATTCGCCCACCCATCTCTTCAAGATAACGCTTACATGCAATGCCGCCTGTGCCGCTGCTTGTAAAATACAGAACCGGCCAATTTCCAATTTGATAACGGCGAACTGCATTGGCAAACAGCTCCTCCAACGGCCCGGAGAGCATAATTGCATTGATTACTTCTGGAACAGCATCCGATTGTCCGCAGATGGAAACGCGTTTCTCGTAATCGTCAATAGGGCGCAATTCATAATACGACCATTCCAACATGATCCGAAACATCTGATCCTGTCCGAAAGTCCAGTGACGTCCATTCGGCGGGTAAATCAACCGCCCTGTAATAGGATGCTGAATGGCATATACCATGCCCGGGTGAGTAGCAGCGCCGGGTGCGCTTGCGTCTCCTGCTTTCCAGGGCCGCGGATCATTATCCGGGCTGGAATAGCGTTCATCCATTTCGGCAGTTCTCTCAAGCTTTTGGGGGTTCCATGCCGGAAGTCTGCTGTAGCAAAGAAGGTGCTCAGCTTCATTTACGATGCCTTTGGAGTCATTTCGTGCAGAATATGTGCGCTGCCAGGAGATATTAGAAACAAAGCAGTTTGATCCGAAGATCTCATCGCAGATCAGTTTCAGATTTGCACACTCGACATCGTCAATGCTGATGAAAATAACGCCATCATCGGAGAGAAGCCGCTGCAGCAATTTCAGCCGAGGGTACATCATGCACAGCCACTTGTCATGCCGGGAGAGATCTTCACCCTCCGCGCCGACCACCTGTCCCAGCCATTTCAGGATACGGGGATCGTTCACATTGTCGTTGTAGACCCACTTTTCGTTGCCGGTGTTATACGGAGGATCGATATAGATGCACTTGACCCGGCCCTCATAGCGGGGCAGCAGAGATTTCAGCGCGTCCAGATTATCCCCGTGGATGATCATGTTCTCGCTGCCGTTGTCCTCGTCATGCTGCCCGGCCTCATCATAGCTGTACTTCCGCTCCAGCACCCGGTACGGAACTTCCAGATGGTGATTGATGACTTTATCTTTTCCGATCCATTCAAGCGTCGGCATGATCAGTTCCTCCAAAGATGTAGCATGTTATCAGCTTTCTTAGCCCATTTATCTTGGATTTCAGAGAATGTACTCCGCTTCTTTTCAAGAAGTTGGCGATAGCTGGTGTCACGCAGAACGGATAGTTGCTCGCTTAGTTTATTTATCTCCGCTTGAATCTCCGTCCCGTCAAGACTCGATGTCTTCGTTATAAAATTACCGCTGCTAATAAGATCAGCCATATTCTTCGCTGGATTTTGACGAGCCATATTGTTTATTCTTATTGCATCCTTACGCAATTCAAGCAGTTCAAGATTCTGATATTGAAAATCTAACTTTGACACTATTCCGCAGTATTCTTCTGCTGCATTTTGAATGTCCAACAGAAGCGGTTCGAGCCGTGTATAGTCCTCGCCGCTTAAATAGCCGAACAATGCATCTAATGCCGTTTTTGCCTGCAAAGAATAAAGATTGAACGCAGTAATGGCTTCGTTGTAATTGCTGGATGTCACTTTCAGAATGATTTCAATTATTCTGGCTGGATGGATTCTATCCAAGCTGCTGGACACCATAGATTCTATTCTGTTCCACTTTTCTTCCTGGTTTTTAATGAAGCTGTCGCGCTGAATCTGCTTTTTGGTGAAAAGAATCGTTACGATTAGAGCACCGACGGTGACGCAGGCACCCAAGATGGTGCCATAATAACTAAGGACGTCGGCCGCGCCCCAGATGGTCATATAGCCGGTATTCTTCTTGTATAACTCGTTGATTGCAATGGGAATTACAACTATTAGAATCAAGGCAACTATAGCAGCCAATAAAGACCTGGAAATCTTTTTTCTTTTCATTCAATCGCTTGCCCTTTCAAAAAATTCAATACTCATTGACCGAGCGTTTAGTAAGACCTATGGCTCTTTTGATATTTCTACACCCCAAAAAACATCACATCATAGATCGGCAGATAGGTAATCTTCCCATTCGTCGTGATCTCGCGGGTATTGGACAGCACAAACGCCTTTTTTACGTGATAGTCCTCGTTCTTAACGAAAGCATTCAGGGCGCTGTGGACGGTGTAGTCCTTGCCGGACTTGACCTCGATGGGAACAGCGGACAGGCTGTCGTAATCGTCGATCAGGAAATCAACTTCGCCCTTGCTGCGGTTGTCGTAATAAAACAGGTTATAGCCATGGGCGATGAGCTCGCTGGCAACTACGCACTCATAAACTGAGCCCAGGTTGATGCTCCGTTCGTCATCCAGGATTGCGCGGATATTGCTGCCGTATAGGATGGAGGTCAGAATACCCACGTCGTTCAGATACAGCTTCAGAAGATTCTTCCCGGAGGACTCGATCAGCGGGAACACCGGCGTGGAGATCGCCTGCACGTTCAGTGCAATGCCCGCACTGATGAGATATTCAAATTCGTCCTCGTAGTCAGCAAAGGTCTTGCCGCGGATATCCTCGATCCGCTGTGCCACTACGCGCTTCTTTTTGTTCTCCAGATTGGATGGGATCTGATCGTAAATGCGCCGGATCTTCAGCTTGCGCTCGGCATCATACTTGGAAGCATCAGCGGCGTAATAGTCATGGATCTCTCGCTGGATCTCCCGCACCGCCTGAATGTTTTTCGTATCCAGGAATGCATTGACTGCGGCGGGAAGCCCACCGACCAACAGATACCGCTTGAAGAATTCCATCATTTTTTCATGCATGGCTTCGTCCAGCGATTCACGCGCTTCAAACTTTTTCCGCAGCACATTGACCGCAAATTCATTCATGCCGTTGGCATAGAGGAACTCTTCAAAGTCCAACGGGAACATGCGGATTTTGCGAATGCTTCCCATGGGGATCGAAGTCGTCTGCGCGAGTGTTACGCCAAGAAGCGAGCCGCTGGCGATGTAAGTAAAGCGGTTATCGTCCCGAAGGAATTTCAGCATGGTAAGAAGGTGAGGATAGGCCTGGATCTCGTCAAGGAAGATCAGCGTGTTCTCTTTCTCCTTCATTTTATCTCCGGCGATCACACTGATCCGGAGATAAAAATCATCCACGGTGGTGGCGTTGGCAAAGAGCTTGTTGCCAACGGAGTCCTCCAGCATGTTGATTTCAATAAAATTGGCGAACAGCTTCTTCCCTACATAACGAATAATGTAGGTTTTTCCGACCTGACGAGCGCCGTCAACGAGCAGAATACGCTCCGAGTTAGACTTCAGGTGCTGTTCGATTACGTCAGAAATCTTTCGTTTCAGCATGGCAAATCTCTCCCATGAAAACATTTCAAAGTCAGTATAACCGATTTTCATTGACATTTCAATAGTTTGCGGTCAAAACATAATGACTTTTCAAACTCAAGAAAAAGAATAAGTGTTCATGTGTTGCCCTATCGACACGAGTTAAGAAAAAACACGGGTCTGAAATCCTTATGTGGACTTCAGACCCGCTTCATCTTCCAGCCCCCTTCTTCTGCTCTATAACCGAAAGATCTTTAAATGCCTTTCTGCGCAAAAAGGCGCCTGGAAAGCCGCAGGTATAAATGGCTTCCAGGCACCTGATTCATGCGAGTGGCGCGTTGATTCACTGCGCGGTCAGTAATAAAAAAGCAAAGATCTTTTTGACCACTTTTCTGACCCTTTACACGCCGAAATCAACAAAACCACACGAACTGACAAATACGGATTATCACTGGTTTTGTATGATTTGGCATATTTTATCACAGAAAAAGTTCTAATAAATTGAATTGGCGGAATTCGAGTCTTGTATCGTCCACCATCGAAACCTGAACGAAAAGTTCAGGTTTCTTTCTTTTTCTCTTGCTTTTCGCCACTTTTACCTCTCAAAAGTTCACAAATCGAGAGACGCAGAAAAAGCAGTAACCATACAAAAGTTTTGAACTATTCAAAAATGGTCACTTTTCCGGCGCTTTTATATCTGAAAAGTTACCAAGAATGCGCGTTACAAGTTTTTTGATTGTAAAGATATAGCAAGCGGGAGCGATTCGTCGCTCCCGCTTGTTGCTCTAAAAGGTGTTTATTTACTCTGCTCTGAAACATAGATGCTCATCCGGCTTTGAATGATGCCGGCGGTTTCCTCCGCGCTGCGCTGACCTTCCAGAAATTGGGCTATCTCCGTACTGACGATCTCAAATGCTGTCTCGTCGTACAAGGTCGTATGCTCCATTCGCCGCAGCAGCTCTTGGAACTGCGTGATCTCCGCCTCAGTCATAGGGCTTCTCAGCCCGTCATACCAGTCAGGCCACTCCTGGTTGGGGTCGATATGCCGGGCCTCGTCGATCAGCTTCTCCATCAGAGGCCGCGCATTGGGAATCCCCCTGTGCGGATCCGTATTCGGATGCAGCAGCCAGTATTTCAGAAAATGCCAGCAAAGCTCCGGGTGTGCGCCGTTCTTCATCACGCCGATCGGATAGAAAACTCCAAAATCAGAACCACAGCTTCCGTCCGTTGTGGGCCAACCGATGATGCAGATGGGCTGTCCAACGTGGCGGCTCTCGCTTGCAAGAGCCGTTACGCCATCGATCATGGCCATCTCCGTCACAAGCACGCCGTCGCCCATCAGGTTCATGCCGAAGATCATGTTCTCCGGGTCCTCGGGCGTAGGGCGCATGTCCCGGCAGGCTTCCAAGGTTTGGATAAACTGCGGGTTATTGAAATCACAGGTTCCGTTCTCCCAATCGATTGCCTGGCGCAGATATCTGGTCACACTCATACGCAGAAAGTAGTCCTGCGTCAGGTTGTAGATCACCATGTGGTCTTCGGGCGTCTCGGCATCGATCCGCAGGTAATCGTCAAAGCTCCAGCCCCAGGCATCTCCGAAACGACTGCACAGGCCAAGGCGCGTTTCTATGGAAAAGCGGTTCGTCATCACATAAAGTCCGCCGCAGTCGTTGCGGATCGCATCTGCCAGGACAATGTCTTCGACGCCCATATCCGGATCTGCTTCCAAGTCCTGTGTGAGATCTCGCAATAGCCCCTGCCGGATGAAGGGGAACGGGGAAAGACTGCCGTTCAAGACCAGCATATCCGGCGCACTGCCGCTGATGATTCCGGTATTGAGCTTGGTCAAGGCCTGCTCTGCCGTGAGGCTGCCGCCCTCGGATAGATCCAGGAGCTTCACATAGCAGTCCGGATTTACAGCGTTAAAGGCCATGATGCTCTGGACCAGATCGGAATAATAGGCGGTAGGGTCGAGCTCACGATCCAGGGCGTCCTGCGTGGGCAGGACAGCAAGAGTCAGCATGATTTTCGGCTTGATGTCTGATGGTTCGCACGGCACAAGCTGCATCGTCTGGGCGAAAGCTCCTCCCAACAGGAAGCGCCCGTCACCCAGCGCTTTTGCTTCCTGCATACCGCTGACGCTGAGCAGGCACTCGTCCCAAAACACCAGGGGCCGGGTCTCGCCGCCGCGCTCCATGCGGTAGATCCCATCGGGCAGGATCTGCAGGAAGGGACTCTCCCCATCCCCGCAGCAGACAAAGCCCTTGTCATAGACAAAGAGCTCCATTATCGTGCCCTGATCCGTGTCAACGGCGCTGATGGTGCCGCCGCTGCCGCTCTCCCGCTCCTCGCAGAAATAGATTTCGCCGTCACCGCCCTTGAGCAGACTCCCCTGCCACTCGGCGTGGGGGATGGCGCAGATCAGCTCTCCCTCCCCATCATACACCCGCAGGGAGTTGTTGCAGTTGAGGTAGATCCTCCCGCCTGCAGCCTGCATCCGGGTCGAAAAGCATTCCGGCGGCAGTTCCAGGCGCAGTTGCTTTTGCAGCTCTCCATCGTAGGAGAAGAGGGTCAGCCTGGCAAATGAAGTGTCCCCCTCCCGCTCCTCATCCTGGAGCCAGATGCCGTCTCCCCCGTCGATGAGGCAATAGCCCATACCCTCGTAGCGGAACAGCTCTTCCCCGTCCCGGTAGACCACGGTCTTGCCCATCGACGGGCTTCCCATGGAATAGATCTGACCATCCCGGCAGAACTGGACTCCCACGCCCTCAGGCAGTTCCAGCAGCTCCGTCCGATAACAGCCGCCCTCGCCCAGCCACTCCCCAGTGGAGAGGTCCACGGCGCCCACCTGTTGCTGGGTTTGTTCCTCTTCTGTCTTGCTCCCGCAGGCGCAGAGGCTCAGGCACAGCGCCAGAAGGAGAAGCAGACTGACTATGCGTTTCATGGAAAATGCCTCCTTATGTCTTTCTATCTATCATAAACACCGTTTGCGTGTATTTTGTTTCAGCCGTAGGCCAGAGCGTGAACCGACCAATTCTGTCCGCTATGGTCAAGGCTGTAGACAAAGCCCGTCTCCCGCAGCTCTATGTGCTCCGCGATGGCCTCCAGCGTGGGAAAATCGAGCAGCTCCTCCGCCCCGGCGATGGACAGCAGCACCTGCCGCCTGGTATCAAAGCGGAAGAGGAACAGGGTCTTCTCCGTTCCCCCGTCTTTCATCTGAACCTCTATGACCGTCTCCAGAATTTGGATATCCCCCTGCTGCTCCTCTTTGACGACCCTTGCCTCGCCCTCGGGCCAGCCGAGGATCAGGTCGATGCCGTGCAGACGCGGCCCGTCCAGCACTTCGATGCGCATGGCCGGGCGAAGGAGACCCGTATCGCTTGAAAAGGTGAGGGAGTAGTACCACTCTTCGCTCTCCGCCTCTGTCATGCCCGCGTCGCGCAGGCATTGCTCCAGCGGCCTTTGCTGCTCCTCCGGTCGGACCCCTCCAGGCTGGTAGGTTACAAAGAGCTCCTTGAGCGTGGTGCCGCCGCAGCTCCAGGCGGGGTCAACAGGTGCACCCTCCGTCATACGGAAGCCATAGACATGCCCCGTCTCCTCCGTGTCGAAATGCAGCGCCATGGCGCAGGTGCCGAAATTCAGATCCATGTGCAGGCCTTCGTTCAGCGTGCCCTCGTCTCCGTCAAAGAAATATGTCTTCTCGTCCTCCGGGTGCAGCTCCCGGTGGGCCATGGTCGCCCGATAGACTGCATAACCGCAGGCTGCCAGCAAAAGGGCAAGAATCGCTGCAATCAGAGCCGTAACCCAAACCTTGCGGGGACTCCGGCGCTTCTGATGTGCATAATCAGAGAGGTCAAGGAAATCTTTGGTCAGCATCAGCTGCTCTTCATGGATACCGTCCATGGCATCCAGCAGGAACCATCCGTCTACCATAGTCCTTCCTCCTTCAGCCTGTCCCGCAGCTGATTTCTCAGTCGGAACAGGATGCTCTTCGTTTTGCTTTCACTGTAAGACAGCCTTTTAGCAACTTCCTTCACTGGCGTCATGTACCAGTAGCGTGCGACAAATATCTTCTGGTCGGTCTCCGGTAAAGAGGCGACGAAAGAGCCCACGGCCTGCTGGAACTCCTTGATTTCATAGCTGCGCGCCACGTCCAGATTGGAGGGAATGCAGTCATTCAGTTCGTCCAAAGCAAGAGGCAACTCTCCGCCTCCGCGCTTCACCCGGTTTTTGGAACGGATCAGGCTGATCGCCAGATTCCGGGTGATGCGGCCCAAAAAGGTCGCCAGGACACTGGGCCTGTCTGTTGGCATGGCGTTCCAGGCACGAAACCAGGTGTCATTCACACACTCCTCCGCGTCCTCGTTGTCATTACATATTTGATAGGCAATGGTGTGGCAATACCTCCCATACTTTTTGTCCGTTTCCGATATGGCCAGATCGGAACGCTGCCAGTACAGATCCACAATCGCTGCGTCTTCCATACGGCACCTCCTTTTGTCTAAGAGCTCTCAACTATATAGACGCCAAAATTTAGTGATCGGTTGACGAAAAAGTGAGAAAAGCTGAAGAAATTATAGCACCGAAATCAGGAAAAGCAAAAAACCGCAGAATAACATACCAGCGGGAGCGATTCGTCGCTCCCGCTGGTATGCCAGTTTCGTATCTCGATCAGCAACAAACTGGGAAATGCGGATTATTGTCGCCCACAGCTTGATGCTTCGTTGCCGCGGTTTTTCGCGCGCCTCCCGCGAAAGCCTGTTTCGCCCGGCAGCTCCCCCGGGCGGGGGAGGGAGGGCGCTATTCCGCGCTCGAGCGCAGCGCCTCGGAAAAGAGCGTCCAGGGCCATGCTTCCTCCGGCAGCGCGTCAAAGCGCAGCGCCTCCCCGGTTTTCGGGTGGCGGAAGAAGAGCGCGCAGGAGAAGAGCGCCAGCGGGAAGTGGCGGAGCTGCTGGGCGAGGAGGAGCCCCGATCCATCCGGGAACGCCTGCGAAGAAAAGAATACGAAAAGCAAAGAACCGAGAAGCAGGAACTCCCCCAGCGCAAGAAAAACAAAGATCGTGGATGGGAGCGGTGAAAACCGCCACTCCCCCCCCTCTTGCAAATCTTCTGATATTCGTATATAATGTAGAATGTATTTTTGTATGAACCTGTCAGCGAGGTAAAACCATGAAGGGCTATCTTTCCATCCGGGAAACATCCTATAAATGGGGCGTATCCGAACGCCGCGTCAATCAGTATGTCACGGAGGGACGCATTCCCGGCGTGGAGCGGTTCGGACGTTCCTGGGCAATTCCTGCGGACGCTGTTAAGCCCGGCGATCCCCGACAAACCCGAAAGAAAGTAAAACAAGGCGTGAAAGGTATGGAGGATGTTCACTTATGACGATGGATTTAGGAACGCTTGCCATACTTTTCCCAATGCTGTTCTTGCTGCTTGGGCTTGGGTTCACAGTGGTGATCGATCCCTATATCCAGCAGAAACAGCGGCGGATCATGCTCTTCATCGTCGTGCTGTGTCTCAGCCTAATCGGGCAGAATCTGGGAGAGAATTCGCTGTTCGTTCATCACGCCAATCTGGCGCTGAAAAACATCCTGTCCGCCTATGGCTACTCCGTACGGCCAGTGATTTTGATCCTGTTTCTTTATATCATCTGGCCAGAGGGGAAAATGTGGCTCCATTGGACGCTGGCGGGCATCAACGCATTGCTTTATTTCACCTCTCCCTATACAAAGCTCTGCTTTGAGATCCGGGAATTTGACTTTGCCGCCCTGCGGGGACCGCTGTATTTTACTTGCTTTCTGATCAGCGGGCTCCTGCTTCTTGAGCTCATCATACGGACGATCCTCCGTTACCGGGAGACGCGGAGACTGGAACAGTTGATCCCGGTCTCTGTGGCCCTGATCATCGCTGCTTCCGTCGCTTTGGACATGAGCGTGGGAATGGCGCAACAACCGATTTCATTTCTGACCATGGCGATCGTAATCGGCAGCGTGTTCTATTACATCTGGCTGCACCTGCAGTTCGTCCGCGAGCACGAAAAAGACCTGATGGCGGCGCAGCGTATTCAGATCATGATGACGCAGATCCAGCCCCACTTTTTGTTCAACGCCCTCAACACCATCCGAGCTTTGTATGCCAAGGACCCGCCGCTTGCGGACCGGACGCTGGAGGATTTCAGCACCTATCTGCGGCAAAACCTGGAGTCGCTGAGCCAGACCGATTTGATCCCGATCACCAAAGAATTGGAGCACACCCGGCTGTATGCAGAGATCGAAATGCTGCGATTCCCAAACGTCCGTGTGGAATACCGGATCGATGATGAAAGTTTTACGATTCCCGCGCTGACGATCCAACCGCTGGTGGAAAACGCGATTCGCCACGGCGTTCGCAGCCGGAAGGACGGCCTGGTGACTGTTTCCACGTTCCGCGAAGCCGGTGCGCATCGGGTCACGATTGAAGATAACGGCACAGGGTTCGATCCGAAGCAGGATGGGCTTTCCGAAGAAACGCACATTGGTCTGGAAAACGTAAAAAACCGCGTGGAGCAGATGTGCGGCGGGACGATGATCCTGAAAAGCGCCGTCGGGGAAGGCACCAGCGTCACGATCCGTATTCCCGACGTACCCGGAAAAGAGAAAGGGGGACAGCGGAAATGAGAATCATCTGTGTGGACGATGAACCGCTGGCGATGGAATATACTGTCGGACAGTGCCGACTGCTGCCCCGGGCCGACGAAGTGAAGGGGTTTACGAGCGAGCAGGAAGCGCTGGACGATTGCAGGAGCCATCCGGCGGACGTGGCGATCCTGGATATCAACATGCCGGAGATCGACGGCATCACCCTTGCCGCCCGGATCAAGGAAGCCCATCCGCAGACCGCCATCCTGTTTCTGACCGCATACAAAGAATATGCTTTTGACGCCTACGCGGTGCATCCGACAGGGTATCTGCTCAAGCCGGTGTCTCAGGAAAAACTGGCGGCAGAGGTAGCCTATGCAAGCGGGGAGCAGCATCCGTCAATGCCTGCCCATATCCATATCAAAACCTTTGGAGCATTTGATGTCTATGTGGACGACAGGCCGATCAGCTTCAAACTGGCAAAAGCCAAGGAACTTCTTGCTTATCTTGTGGATAAGCAGGGTTCTGGAGTTACGCGCACCGAGCTTTTCGCCGCCGTATGGGACGACAGTCTGTATGACCGCAGGATGCAAAAGCGGCTGGACGTTTACATCCGGTCTCTCCGGGAAACCTTGCAGGAATACGGCATCTCAGAAATCATGGAGATGGAAAAGGGTGTCCTTCGCGTCAAGACGGACACATTTGTCTGTGATGCCTATCTCTTCTATTCCGGCGACAGCGATACGATCAATGCCTACCGCGGAGAGTATATGAGCTCCTATGCCTGGGCCAGCATGACAGAGGCGATCCTATACTGGAGAACAACGAATCGATAGATTCTGAAACAACATACAATAATACCGCTCTTTTTCAAAGCTTTTTGAGAAAGGGCGGTTTTTCTTTGGACATCCTTAGGACAGGGTTTGCTAAAATAATAAAAAATGAAGAGTAGAAAGCAGGAAGGTTTACATAACAGCAGAAACACGGGGAAAAAGGAGAACGACAATGGCAGTTCACGAACAAGTACACTCATTAAGCCCGGATCAGCTGGAATCGGTCAGCGGCGGTACCGGTGCCCTCGGCGTTTACAGGCCGGGATTTCAGTATAAGCAAGAGTCGCTTGATTTCTTCAGACACTGTGTCGGCGAAGAAACCTATCAGCTCGCCATGAACAGCGACGCCGGACGTGAGCATCATTATGCGGTTGCCAGGGCGTTTTTGAACCAGAAAGAGTGGGAAAAGTTCGTGTGGATCGAGGAATTCGGATCTCTTGACGGCTTCCCCGAGCATTAAGGAGGCAAGACAATGGCAGACAATACACAGACAGTAACCGGTTTTTAGAAAGGAAGTTTGAAACATCATGAAAAGAGTCATTGCATTTACCGTATTCTTTATTCTTCTGCTGGGTCTTGTCGGCTGCAGCGGCGGTGTATCCGTGGGCGGGTTCTCGTCCAAATACATCGAAAGCGATCATTACGACGAAGCCGTCCGGCAGTTCATAACCGAATTTGAGAGCATGGCCGGATTTGAGGGCTGTACCTTGAAAAAGGTCGGATACGCCGGCGATCAGGCTGTGAAGGCAGAGGCGGATGCCCGGGGCCTTGCCCCCGAGCTGGTCATCGTGCTGACTACCGCCTTTGAGACGGACGGAGAGGATCACGGGAACGGCCTGGAGCCCAATCACACCTATGATGACTATACCTGCGTTATGACCCGGCTTTCCTCCGCCGACATCTTCTGGGAGATCGCGGAGTTCGGCAACGGCTGAGACCGGAAAACATGATGCTGAGGATTTTTCATGAAGCGAAAACTATGTGCGATTCTGCTCTGCGCGGCCATGCTGTTTGCCTTTTCGGCCTGCGGAGGGAAAGAAGCGGAAACCATACCATACTGGAGAGCGGATTCTCCGACGATGGCATCGATCGTTTCCTATGTTTCTGCTGTTACAGATGAAAAGAACGAGAGTTATGTGCCGCCGGAGGAGCGGATCGCGGTGTTCGACATGGACGGGACACTGTACGGTGAGCGGTTCCCCACCTATTTCGACGAGTGCCTTCTGCTCCACAGGCTGTTACATGACGAGAGCTGTCAGGCTTCACCGGAGGACAGCGCCTGGGCGTTGGAGGCTGAAAACGCTCTGCGAAGCGGCGAGCCGGAGCCGGATTCTCCCCGCTCCTCTGCGCAAATGGCGGCCGAGGCATTTCAGGGCTTTACCGTAGAGGAATACAGGACATATGTACGCAGCTTCATGACTGAGCCTGTCTGGGGCTTTGAGGACATGACATATGAAGAGGGCTTCTATCTCCCCATGGTCGCGCTGGTCAGGTATCTCTCGGAAAACGGGTTTACGGTTTTTATCAGCAGCGGCTCGGAGCGTACGCTGGCCCGGGAGCTCATTGCTGATACATTGGGAGAATGGATCCCGCCTTATCGGGTGATCGGAAGCACCTTTTCTTTGGAGGCCTCTGGGCAGGATGAACAAGAGGGCCGTAAGTACACCTATGCACCGGACGATGAGGTGTTACTTGAGGGCAATTTGATACAGAAGAACCAGCGGATGAATAAAGTCGTGACGATTGTTGACGAAATTGGGATTGCTCCCCTGCTGGTATTCGGCAACAGTTCGGGAGACATCTCTATGGCAGAGTACGCCGTTCAGAACGGCGGACGGGCTTATATGCTCCTGTGCGATGACACCGAGCGGGATTACGGGGATCTGGAAACGGCAGCCTCCTTCGCAGAAACCTGTCGGGAACTGGGGTTCAATACGGTTTCCATGCGCGATGAATTTGAAACGATTTTCAAGACCGACGCAGTAAAGGCTGCCCCCCACTTTGATGAAGATCAAGCTGCGTAATGTAAAATAAAACTCCTCCCCGTAAGAAGGCGGGAGGAATCATAACGGAAATCATCAAAACACGATAGGAGAAGATGAACATGAAGAGAACAATTTGCACATTACTGGCTGCTGTTTTGCTGCTTTCTCTGGCGGCCTGTTCCTCTGGAAATGTGAACAGTGGTAAACAGACAGCCTCCGCCTACCTGGACCAGGAATCGGACGCTGCCATCGAAGTGACAGTAGACCTTAGCGGCGGATGGTCTGTGGAATTTGTCAGAGGAGCTGTTTATCTTTATGACAGCGAGATCACCGAGACCAACGACGGCGTTGCTATGCTGGTTACCCTCGACAAGGAGGTTTATGAAGAAGATCTTGAGGCGGCCATGGCAGATGAAAACCACAAGGAAGCAGATGGAGGCGTTTATTATACCCACTATGAGGACGAGATGGGCTATCTCACTTCGCTGAATGATTCCGCCTATGTGCTGATTACGGCAAACAAAGCGGATATCGAAGCAATCGTGGCAAGGTTTACGCTTTCCCTGGCAAATTAACTGAATCGTCAAGCGAGCAACAAAAGGAGGAAAATAACAATGAAGAAAATTATATGTTTTATTCTGTGCACAATCATGCTGTTTACGGTCGCAGCCTGCGGTACAGAAAAGTCGGAAAACAGTGCTGAGCAGCAGACTGCAGCCCCGTCTGAAGCAGAGCAGGCGTCGTTCGAGTGGACCCGCCAGGGCTATTTCCAGGATGAGAATGAGAATATGCTCTCCGTTACCTGGATGGAGGATATTGACGAGCCTGGCTGGTATGTCGGCTGCATGCTGGGCGAGGACTGGATCGAGGACTCCTGGGGCGGTACCCTTCCGCAGAAAGGAAGCACCCTGCACGGTGCTCTCCCTTCTTCCGGCAGTAAGGATGACATCACAGTCACGGTTTCTGAAGAGGGCGAAGACGGTCTCCTTCTCGTGGTAGAGGGCGGAGAGACGTACCATTTCACCTCCATGGGCGATATGACGGCCAGCATTATTGTGACGATAGGCACAGAAGGCTTTGGTATGATCGGTTATGAAAAGGGCGAGACCGTGCCGGAGCTTGACCCCGAGTGGCCCTATCAGTCCGCGCAGGTCAATCTGGGCGATCCTGCGACCTATACCTTTGCCGCCGCGCCTGAGGCAGGCAGCATGTTCGTAAAATGGACAAAGAACGGCGAGGACTTCTCCACCGAGCCGGTCATCACCGTACTGTTGGACGAGAGCGCGGAATTCGTCGCGGTGTTTGAGGAAGACCCCGGCTGGCAGAACCCCGTGATGAACTTCGTCGGCAACTATCAAAGCGATCGCGCCCACGCTCGGGTCGAGTGCTTCGGGGCTGACGAGGCGAGGATCACCATCGAATGGGGCGGCAGCGCCTGGGAGTTTGCCCGCTGGATCATCGCCGGCCGCCTGGATACCGACACGCTGACCATTGCGTATGAGGGCTGCAACAAGTCCGTCATCACCGTGAACGACAGCGGCGAGGAAAGTACGGAAGAGGTGTATACGGATGGCACCGGCACCATCACCTTCCATGACGACGGAACCTTTACCTGGCACGAGGATCAGTCCGAGTACGGGGTCGATATGCTGTTCGAGTGGGTCCCGGCGGCTTCGGAAACTGCCAGGGAGGACGGCGAGCGTTTTGAAGCGGTCATCATCCTCGAAGGCATGGAGGAGACGGTGCAGTACGAGCACATCGTCAGAGGGGATCTCGGCTTCGAGATGGATTACGATTATGAATCCTTTGAGCGGTACAGCGATCCGGAGCTTGAGAGCTTCCTCTCCGTCTGGGATGGCCCCGGAAACCCCGAGAACTTTTTTGAGGTGACGTTCAGCGCGGAGGACGCCGATACCGTCGCCGCAGCCGTCCGGGAGGAGCTTTCCCAGACCTATGATCTTTATGAGGAAACACGCGAGCTGAACCGTGCGGGCGAGTGCCTCTACATAGAGGCGTCTGTGCTGAAGGGCACCAACAATATGGCCGCTCAGCTGCAGATGGTGTATATCATCCCGACGGCCGACGGCTGCATCGTTGCCACGGTGCACTGCGCCGCTGAGGCTGCCGAAGGCTTTGCCAGGCGCTGCAACTACATGATCAACACCATCTCGGTTTCGGACGTGGCTTGATACAAATGCTTGTGCGCTTTTGGGAGGTCGTATCATGAAAAAGCAAATTCGAATTGTCCTGCTTTTTCTGCTTGTGTTTGCGATGCTTCTGTGCTCCGGCTGCGGACAGAAAGCGGTAAAAAGGAGCACGCAGGAGATCATCGAGGAGATGGTCGTCGATTACGGAAGCTACGGCGAAGAGGCCGAGATGCGCGTGAGTGAGCTCCTGCAGGAGCTTGCAGCGGTGGATGCCGATACCGCCTCGCGCTGGGAGCGCATCATGGAGCTGTGGAAGAGCTCCAACACGGCGCTGACGATCCACTGCGATGAGCCGACTGCCGATCTTCCCGATACCGACGAGCTGTGCTTTGTCGTTTTGGGCTTCCAGCTCGCCCCGGACGGGACCATGCGCGACGAGCTGATCGAGCGCCTTACGGTCGCGCTGCGCTGTGCGGAGAGGTATCCGAACGCACTGATCGTTTGTACAGGCGGCGGTACGGCAGCCGAAGACGAGACGGCTACGGAGGCCGGGCGTATGGCGGACTGGCTGATCGAAAACGGCGTCGACCCCAGGCGCGTGATTGTGGAGGACAAGTCCCTCACCACGGCCCAGAATGCGATCTACACCTTTGATATTCTCGCTGAGCGTTATCCGCAGGTCCGGGAGCTCGTCATTGTGTCCAGCGATTATCACATCGCCACCGGGACACTGCTCTTCGGCGCGGAAGCGATCCTCCGCGCTTCCAGCGCGGGAGAGGAAACGGTAAACGTAGTTTCCAACGCCGCCTGGAAGGCGCCCTCCGGCACGCTCTCCACCATGTTCCAGGCGGGAGCCCTGATCGAGCTGGCCGGAGATGTGGATACGGCCTTTGAGATTTATTATGAGACCTACAACATCCATGGGCTGCCGCCTTTGAAGTAAAGGCAATCCTTCCACTGGGAGCAAACGATGAAAACGGTATATAAAAACGACATTACCATGAATCCGTCCGGATTCGTCCTCCTGGCGGATGCTGTCCCGCACATCGTGCAGGAGATCCGCTACTATTCCACCTACAATTTCATCGGCGAGCGGATCGACGGCTATGAGGAGCCTTGCGCGCTGCTGACCAGGGAGGCGGCGCGTGCGCTGAAGGCCGTCAGCAACGAGGTCTTTGTCCAGGGCTATCGCCTCAAAATCTTCGACGCCTACCGCCCGGCCTGCGCGGTCAAGCAGTTCGTCCTCTGGGGCATCGAGGATACGGATGTCCGCATGAAGCCCTACTTTTACCCGGAACTGGAAAAGCAGGAGCTGTTCGCCAAGGGTTATATCGCCAAGCTTTCCAGTCACAGCCGGGGCAGCGCCATCGACCTGACGCTGCTGGATATGAAGACCGGCAAGGAGCTGGATATGGGCAGCCCCTTCGATCTGTTCAGCGAGGAGTCCCACCCGGATTACCGCGGAATCACAGAAGAACAGTATGGCAACCGGATGCTCCTGCAGCGCGTCATGGTCCGCAACGGCTTCCGGCCCATCGACTGCGAGTGGTGGCATTTCTGCCTCGAAAACGAGCCGTACCCCGACACGTATTTTAATTTCCCGGTCTCGTCGGCATATCTGAAAAGATAGGAGAGATCCAAATGACTGAAAGAAAACTGAGGATTTGGCGCGCAACTGCGATCATAGCCCTTTGCACGCTGCTGACTGTCAGCGTACTTTTCGCCTTCGGCGTTGGAACTAAAAGATCCGAGCCTGCAATAAACGGCACCGACGCGCTTGCGCTTTGGAACGAAGGCACCGGTGCAAGGGATAAGCTGATCGACTACGTCAGCGCTGTCACACAAGAGGACGGGTCTGACTTTATCCCTGTCGAAGATCGCATCGCCGTGTTCGATATGGACGGTACGCTCACCTGCGAGACCTTCTATACCTACTACGACACGATGATGTTCATGGAATACTGCCTCTATGATCACCCGGAACGCGTTTCGGATGAGCTCAAAGCGGTTGCCGCGTCGATCCAGCCCGGATACGTGGCCGACGAGACGCTCGCAAGAAACTTTGCAAAAGCCTACGCGGGCATGACCGTAGAAGAGTTTTACGACTACGTTGTGGAGTTCGGGCAGAAAAAGACCGCGAGCTTCAACAACATGCGTTATATAGACGGTTTCTATCTGCCGATGGTGGAGCTCGTGAAATATCTCTACGACAACGGCTTTGAGATCTGGGTCATCAGCGGCACGGAACGCACCACCACCCGCGCTATCGTTGCCAACTCTCCGATCAGAGACTTTGTTGAGCCGGAACACGTGATCGGTACCGACTTTGAGGTAAAGCAAAGAGGCCACGAGGACGAGCCGTCCAATATGGACTTCAAGTATGAAAATGGCGACGAGCTTGTGCTGACCGGCGGTTTCATACAAAAGAACCTGAACAGCAACAAATCCATTTGGATCGAGCAGGAGATCGGGCAGCGGCCTGTGCTCGCCTTCGGCAACAGCGGCAGCGACACCAGCATGATGAACTACGCCATTGATGCGCGGAATCCCTACCTCGCGCAGGCGTATATGATCGTCGCCGATGACAGCGAACGCGAATGGGGCACGCAGGATTGGGAAGCTAAATCGGCGGATTACACGGCCAAGGGCTTTATCCCGATCTCCATGAAGAACGATTTCGCAAAGATTTATCCGGACGGCATCACGAAGGCGGCTGAACAGTACATTCCCGCCGACATTCAGCCTTCGGTGGCAGAGACCCCGGCACCGGACACTCTGGATTACAGTGTGCCGGACAACTGGGCGTATTTTGAGCTCGGCGAGGATCGCGCGGTCGATGTCTTCCTGATCTGTCCCACGGTGGACACAAGGAGCGAGACGAATTCCTTTGATCTCAACGACAAGCTCAGGGGGAAATTCATCTACGCCCTCGATTTGGAAAGAGGGATCTTTGAAGAGACGGGGCGTCTGTTCTCCCCCTATTACCGGCAGATGTCCATAAATGCGTATACGTTGCCGGAGACCGAGCGAGATCAGGCCAGAGAGATCGCCTATGCGGACGTTTCCGCCGCCTTTCGCTGGTATCTGGACAACGAAAACGACGGGCGCGGGATCATTCTGGCCGGCTTCTCCCAAGGCGGCGAGATGTGCCTGGAGCTGCTGAAGGAATATTACGGCGGCGATAGCGCCGAGGCCCAGGCGCTGCGCGAACAGCTGATCGCGGTCTATTCCATCGGCTGGATGGTCACGGAAGAGATGACTTCTGAATATCCGCAGATCGTGCCTGCCTTTGGTGAAACAGACACGGGAACTGTTATATGCTTCGATTGCGAAGATGGGAACGTGTCGGAGACCATCGTCATTCCTGCCGGAATGAAAGCTCTGTCCATCAATCCGCTGAACTGGAAAACTGACGGTACGCCGGCAGATAAATCGCTGAACCACGGAGCTGTTTTTGAAGCCGGCGGCGAACCCGTTCCCGAGCTTTGCGGAGCCTATATCGGCGAGAAAGGCGAGCTGATCGTGACCGACGTGACGGCGGCGGATTATCCTCCCGGGTTAGATGTTTTCCCGGAAGGGGCTTATCACCTTTATGACTATATGTTCTTCTTCACGAATCTGAAGGAGAACGTCGCAATGCGCACCGCTGTTTGGAGCGCTCAGCATAATCTTTACGGGGCAGCTGCGTAAATACTGACAGCGCCGCTCGTCTATGAGCCTTTTACCCACGGAGAACTTGGTGTACTGATGCCGAGGTGCAGCGATGATCTGCTTTCATAGGTCAATGGTTTTCTTGAGGAAGAAATAGCCTCCGGCCGCATCGACGAACTGGCGAAGGAGTATATCTACTTCTATACGGAGCCGGAAGAACTCCCCAATGCGTCATAAACGAGAAGCCGTGAACAATTGAAACCTGTAAAACGATTTAGAGAGGTCACCATTACGGCGGCCTCTCTGTTGATTATCATTAATCGACAGCTGGGACATGACAAAATCACATAGTTCCCCAAAACCTTTTTTGCTGTTTGTGAGGAATTGCAGAATCTATCCTTGACAAATCAAATCACAAGAAGGAATACAGTGGACTTCCGAACTCCAGCTCTCTTTGTCGCAATCCTCCATAACCATCAGCCGAGGCACTATGCATGCTTTTGTGATGCCTCCCCTTCGCTTTAGCAGAAGTCTTTGAACAGGTCGTTTTCTACTTGATGCCATGTATGTTCTTTTGAAGCAGCTGCAGCCCCCGGGCACACCGCGGTGTAGCCGGCGCGGTAGTCCTGGAGGTTCAACTCCTTAACTTGGCGGAGGTGGTCGCTTGTTCTTTGCAGGAGGCCGGCGTCCCGGTAAACGGCACTCGACATCCCCTCCGCACTGTGGTATAGTTATTTTAAGTATCATCGATTTTCAAGGACCGGTATCGAAGCGGCATGGATATGCTTTGCCGCATGCTCGGTCTGAGCCCTCTGCCGTTGCCCCGGCAGAGGGTATTTGAGGGGAGGAAAAGCGCGTGTCCGATAAGAAGACCAGGCTCAAGGCCGAGTTCTACGCGCAATGTCAGGAAAAGAGATACACCGACATGTCCGATGCGACCCAGAGCCTGAAAGCGAAGGTCATTGCCACGGACTTGGGGCTCAAGTACCGAAAGATCGAAGACCTCTATGCCGAAGCGGAGCGCTGCGCCCAAATCGTAGCTCACGAGGACGAGGAAGCCCGCATCGCCGTCGAGAAAAAGGCAGAGGAGGAGCGCATCCTCGCCGAAAGGCGAGCCGTTCCCGGCGAGCTGATCCTGGAACTTGTCGACAGCGAGACCGGCTCCAGCGGTTCTTCCGTCCAGATCTACCGTCGGCCAGACGGCACGATCTACTGCCAGACACCTCCGTTCAACGAGAAGATCGAAGGCGCGCCCTCAATCGAAATTCACTCAAGTTCGGCCACTGTGTATACTTATTCGCCGTCCAAGACGTTTTATACCTCCGCCACGGTGGGCGGCGTTACCACCGGCGGCGTAAGCACGATCAAGGGCGGCTATACGCCCAACACATCAAAGAGCGGGAAAGGCTATCTGACGCTCACACTTGGCATTACCAGCTTCACGATTAAGCGTTGCCTGGTGCCGGAGCATGTGTGCAAAGCGTTCAAGCGCGACAGGGCCATGAAGTACTACGAATCGAATGGCGAGATCACACTCTTTCGGAAGTCCGCAATGGCGGACACCTACCGCAGTGCTATGTTCGCGTCGGGCAGCGACGCTTACCACACCATGAGCGCCTTGAGCCTTGCCGTGGACGAAGAACGCCTGCCTCTATCCTCCTGTTCTCAGATCCTGGACCTGATCGCGCGGATCATCAACGGCCCCTGGCCCCCCACGGATCGGGAACTCTTTGACGAGGCATGTGCCCAGAGCGAGAGCAAAGACCTGAAGATCGTTGAAACGGCTTTACAGACCCTCAAGGCTCTTGTGAACGGCTCCGATCTGCCAAAGGAGACCGTATCGGAAAAGCATGATCAGGTACAGGCGCGCTACGATGAGATGCTCCAGGCAAAAAAAGAGGCGGCAATCCTGGAAAAGGAAGAGAACGCAAATAAGATGAAGAAGTTCCTCAATAAGATGAAGAAGTTCCTCTTTATTGCGCTCCCGACGGCGGCTGTCCTGCTGGCTGCAGTCGTCATCCTGACGACGGTCGTAATCCCGGGCAGCAGGTATGCCAAGGCCAAAGCGCTCCTGGACGCGGGACAGTATGAGGAAGCCATCACCGCGTTCGAGGCGCTGGGCGGGTACAAGGACAGCGCGGAGTGGGTCGCTGCTGCAAGGGAAGCGCAGAGCGAAGTGAAAAACGCGGCAGCCTATGCGGAGGCAGAGGCGCTGCTGGAGGCCGGAAAGTATGACGAGGCCATTGATGCTTTCGAGGCACTGAACGGATACAAGGACAGCGCTAAGCAGATCATTGCGGCAAGGGAAGCGCAGACCGAAGCGAAAAACGCGGCGGCCTATGCGGAAGCGGAGGGGCTGCTGGAGGCCGAAAAGTATGACGAGGCCATAGCCGCCTTCGAGGCACTTGGTAACTATCGTGACAGCGAGCAAAAAACGCAAGAAGCAAAGGAGACAAAAACGGAGGCTGTATATCAGGCTGCGAGTGCCATGGAAGAGCAAGGAAAGCTCTATGAGGCGGCAACGACATTCTATCAGGTAAAAGATTATATGGACTCATGGGACCGTTGCTTTGCATTGTGGGGGATGATTACTGAGCGAAGCAGTTTGGTGATAGGTGGGCACCACAGCAGTGGCGGATACACTGTTGGCCTGAAAGCGAATGGGACGGTCGTTGCCGTTGGTGAGAATTCTTATGGCCAATGTGATGTGAGCAGTTGGAGGAATATCGTCGCCATCGCCGCAGGTCATAATCACACCGTAGGACTGAAAGTGGACGGGACCGTGGTCGCCGTAGGCGGGAACGCATACGGCCAGTGCGATGTGAGTGGCTGGAAGGATATCGTTGCCATTTCCGCCGGAGACGAACATACAGTGGGGCTTAAGGCGGACGGGACAGTCGTCGCTACTGAGTTTATCGGGGGAGAACGGTATTATTCCGGCCAGTGCGATGTGAGCGACTGGCGGGATATCATTGCCGTAGCTGGCGGGCAAGACTACAGCGTGGGACTCAAAGCGGATGGAACCGTGGTTGCTACTGAATTTACAGGCGAGTATTATTATAGACAGTGCGATGTGAGCAGTTGGCGGGATATTGTAGCTGTCTCGGTCGGAGTTCGTACTACCGTAGGAATTAAAGCTGATGGGACGGTTGTCGCAACCGGTATGTATGATCATAAAGATCTTGAAAACTGGAATAATATTGTCGCTGTGTCAGCTTCCTTTTCCGGCAAAGTGGGGCTAAATCGTGACGGCACAGTCGTTGCTTTAGGGTTTTTCAAAGACGATAACATTAATGTGGACAGTTGGCGGAACATCGTTGCTGTAGTTGCTGGCTACGACTACGCGTTGGGCCTTAAGACGGACGGGACAGTCATTGCTGTCGGAAATACTGACTATGGCAAGTGTAATGTGAGCGACTGGCGGGACATCAAATTGCCCGATTAATTGAACGGATACAAATCATGTCCATAGCTCCCCCATCTGCCCCGTTCGAGTTGAACAGTTTTTTACATATATTTTGCATTAAGAGAGCGGGGACAGAGCGGGAGAAAAGGCAGCAAAATGCGATTGTTTCAGTTGCAGCACGTGGTGTTCTTCTCACCCTGCTTGTGAGTGGTATATATCGGCCGAAAGTTTTACTTATTTTTAGCCTTAAGAGATTAACACAAGTAGATAAGAGAAGGGACAAAATGCGTTAAAAAAGTTCTCGAAAAGTTAAGAAAAACAAAGTTTTAACGCACTTTAACACGATATAACATGCTGCATCTGAAATTCGAGTCTTGTATCGTCCACCAAAGATTCGCCACTGAAAAGTGACGAATCTTTTTTATTTCCTGCATTTTTCTCCACAAAGCTTGCATGTAATTCTCCATTCGATCCGCGCTGTTCCTCTTCATCTCTTCGGTTATAGCATCGAAATCAGGAAAAGCAAAAAACCGCAGAATAACATACCAGCGGGAGCGACGAATCGCTCCCGCTGGTATGCCAGTTTCGTATCTCAATCAGCAACAAACTGGGAGATACGGATTTCCGTTGCCCACAGCTTGATGCTTCGTTGCCGCGGTTTTTCGCGCGCCTCCTGCGAAAGCCTGTTTCGCCCGGCAGCTTTCCCGAGCGGGGGAGGGAGGGCACTATTCCGCGCTCGAGCGCAGCGCCTCGGAAAAGAGCGTCCAGGGCCATGCTTCCTCCGGCAGCGCGTCAAAGCGCAGCGCCTCCCCGGTTTTCGGGTGGCGGAAGAAGAGCGCGCAGGAGAAGAGCGCCAGCGGGCAGCGGCGGTTCTGCGCGCCGTATTTCCCGTCCCCGACGAGCGGAAGCCCGCGCGAGGCGAACTGCACCCGGATCTGGTGCGTGCGCCCGGTCTCGAGCCGCACGCGCAGAAGGCTCAGTCCCTCGCAGCACGCGAGGCGCTCATAGTGCAGCAGCGCCTGCTTCACGCCCCTGCGGGCGCGGGAGACGACGTAAGTCTTGTTTTTCGTCCGCTCGTGAAAGAGCAGGTCGTACAGCGCGCCGCCCTCCTCCGCGCAGCCCTCGGCCACGGCGAGGTATTCCTTTTGAAAGCATCCCTCCGTGATCTGCCCGGAGAGCTCCGCGGCGGCCTCCTGCGTCTTCGCGCAGAGCATGAGCCCGGCGGCCTCTTTGTCGAGCCGGTGCACGGGCAGGATGCGCGCCGCGCCGGTCTGCGCGCGCAAAAGCGCCGGCACGCCGGCTTCCTCCGAGATCAGCCCGGCGGGCTTGACGCAGACGAGCAGGGAGGCGTCCTCATACAGTATCTCCATTTCGATCACCGCCCCTCCGATGGTGAATAGAATTTCTATATGATGGCGAAGAGCCGAAGAGCTTTCCACCGCGCTGTTTTGCCACATGCTCATTATTGTATCCCAGCGCGGCGCGGAATGCAACTTTCGTCTTGAGTTTTTTGCAAGGCGGTGGTATGCTGTCGGATAGTTCTGGAAAAGAGGCGTTCCTATGAAAATCGTAGTTTTGGGCGGCGGCATCAGCACCGAGCGGCAGGTCTCGCTCGTCTCCGCCGTTTCTGTCTGCCGGGCGCTGCGTTCGCTCGGCCATAAAGCTGTTTTTGTCGATATGTTCCTGGGTCTGGAGGACTGGAGCGGCCGCACGGAGGAGATCTTTGACGCGACGGACGGTCTCTGCGGCGAGGTTGCGATCGACACCGAAGCGCCGGATCTCGAGGCCGTGCGCGCCTCCCGGCGCGATCAGAGCGCCAGCCGTCTCGGAAAAGGCGTGCTGGAGGCCTGCCAGCTGGCTGACTGTGTGTTCCTCGGCCTGCACGGCGCCGATGGGGAGGACGGCAAGATCCAGGCGGCGCTCGATCTGCTGGGCGTGCCCTACACGGGCTCCGGCCCTCTTGGCAGCGCCATGGCGGCGGACAAGGCCGTGGCCAAGCGCATCATGTCGAGCTGCGGCGTGCGCACGCCCGCCTGGCAGGAGTTCCGCTACACGAAGGCGGAGATCCCCGCGCTCACGGAGAGCCTTCCGCTGCCCTGCGCCGTGAAGATCGTCAACGGCGGCTCGTCCATCGGCGTCGCCCTGCCGGAGACGCGCGGGGAGCTGCGTGCCGCGCTGGAGGACATTCTCCGCTGGGGCGACCGCGTCGTCGTCGAGGAGAAGATCGTCGGCCGCGAGCTCACCGTTCCGGTGCTGGGGGAGCGGGCGCTGAGCCCCATCGAGATCGTCCCGCCCGAGGGGCAGAGCTTTGACTATGTGGCCAAGTACCAGTCCGGCGCCGCCGCTGCCCGCGAGATCTGCCCCGCGCCGATCACGGAGGAGGAGAAGGTTCTGCTCTCCGAGGCGGCGCTGAAGATCCACAAGGCTCTCGGCCTGCGGGTCTATTCCCGGACCGACTTCATCCTGGACGCGCAGGGCCGGGCCTTCTGCCTCGAGGTGAACACCCTCCCGGGCATGACGCCCGCGAGCCTCATCCCCAAGGCCGCCGCGCTCGAGGGCATGAGCTATCCGGAGCTCTGCGAACAGATCGTGAGGCTTTCGCTGGCCGCGCGGCGCGTCTGATGCGCCGGCGTGCGCACAGTTCACAATTTCTTGATGTTTTGGGTGCGGAATGTGGTAGAATAATCCCGATAATCACAACACGGGGTGAGCATATGCGCGAGCGTTTGATCCGCTTCATGTCCGGCCGCTACGGCGTGGACGAACTGAATCGATTTCTGCAGATCTTTGACCTGATCCTGCTGCTCCTCGCCGTCATTTTGCGCGGCACAGCGGGGAAGGTCCTCTTCCCGCTGGCCTTCGCGCTGCTCGCCGGCGTCTATTACCGGATGCTCTCCAAGGACCGCTACAAGCGCAGCCGGGAGAACGCGCAGTATCTGCATCTGCGCTCCCGCGTGACGGGCTGGTTTGCCGGCCTCAAGACCCGCTGGCAGCAGCGCAAGGACTATAAGTTTTTCACCTGCCCCTCCTGCAAGACCACGCTGCGCGTGCCGCGCGGCAAGGGCAAGATCGAGATCGTCTGCCGCCGCTGCGGCAGCCGCTTCTCCGGCAGATCCTGAATGTTCGGCTATCTTCTCGCGGAGGAGAGCCTTCTCTCCGAGGAGGAGAAGCGGCGCTACCGCGCGGCCTACTGCGGCCTCTGCCGCAGCCTCCGGGAGCGGCATGGCGCCTTCGCCCGGCTGACGCTGCAGTATGACATGACCTTTCTCGTGCTGCTGCTCGATTCGCTCTATGAGCCGGAGCTGCGCGCGGGGGAGAACAGCTGCCTCGCCCATCCGCGAAAGCCGCGCCCCTGGCAGCGCAGCCGGTATTCCGACTATGCGGCCGATCTGAACGCGGCGCTGGCCTGGCTCAAATGCCGGGACGACTGGGAGGACGACGGGGATCTGGCCGCGCTCGCGGAGTCCGCGGCGCTCAGGCGCGCCTATGAGAAGCTGCGTGCGCGCTACCCGCGGCAGAGCAGGGCGATGGAGGACGCGATGGCGCGTCTGCGCGCGCTGGAAGAGGCAAACTGCCCGGTGCCGGATGAGGTCGCCGCCTGCTTTGGGGACATGATGGGCGAGCTTTTCGTCTATGAGGAGGATCGCTGGAGCGATACGCTCCGCAGCCTCGGCAGGGCCCTGGGCGAGACGATCTATATCATGGACGCCGCGCTCGATCTGGACGCTGACACCCTGCGCAATCGCTACAATCCCTTCCGGCGCTTCTACGGCCTGCCGGACAATGAGCAGCGCTTCCGGGAGATCCTGAAGATGCTGCTGGCCTCGTGTCTGCCGGCCTTCGACCGGCTGCCCCTCGTGCAGGACGCAAAGCTGCTGCAGAACATCCTCTGCGTCGGCCTCTGGGCGCAGTTTGACAAAAAATTCAGCGGGAGGAAGGAAATCCCCGATGGTACAGGATCCCTATAAAGTCCTCGGCGTGAGCCCGTCCGCCAGCGACGAAGAAGTCAAGAAGGCGTACCGGGAGCTGACAAAGAAATACCATCCCGATCTCCATCCGGAGGACCCGCAGGCGGCGGAGAAAATGAACGACATCAACACCGCCTATGACATGATCAAGAACGGGACGGTGCCGAACGGCTCCGGCGCGGCCTACGCGCAGCAGGGCGCGGGCTACGATCCCTACGGCTGGAGCGGCTGGGAGGCCTGGAACAACGGCTGGCAGCAGCAAAACCAGCAGACGGAACGCACCGAATATACCGCCGCGCGCAACTACATCCGCAACGGCATGTACCGCGAGGCGCTCAACGCCCTCTCCGGCGTCCCCGCCCAGGAGCGGGACGCCCGCTGGCACTACTACGCGGGCGTTGCGCAGCTGTACCTCGGCAACAAGATCGCCGCGCTCGAGGAGGCCAAACAGGCCGTGGCGCTCGACCCGTCGAACGCCGAGTATCAGCGCCTGCTGCAGCAGCTGCAAGGCGGCGGCGATTTCTATGACGACTATTCGACGCAGTATCGCAGCGGCGTGAGCAACGACCGGATGTGCACGAATATGTGCCTGGCGAGCATCTGCCTGAGCAATTTCTTCGGCTTCCGCATCTGCTGCTGCTGATCGTGTTTGAAATGAGCCTGCTGCAAAATCAGGATGCGCGCGTAAATACCTGCGTTCGTAGGGGCGGCGGCTCTGCCCCGCCCGGCGGCGCAACAGTATACACATAAAAATGTTCGGCGAATTCGCAGATTGTACGAATACGCCGAACATTTTTCTGCGCTTCGATCGCTCTTCGGGGCAATGCCGGAAGCCCGTCACAGCAGAGGGAGCGCGCGTCTGTCAAGCCCTTGACTGTCAGTCGAAAGAGGTGTTTTTCATGTCTCCTCCCCAAACAGCTCCCGGACGCTCTGCTCTGTATAGTCCGTGAGCGCGGGGAAGTCCACATAGGGGCGGTAGACGGCCTCCAGCTCGTCGTGCAGCGCCTTGGCTCTGCGCAGCGCGTCGTAAGCCTCCTCGTAGCATGCGCGGCAGGCCGCGCTGATGCGCCGCACCGCCTCCCCATCCTCGGCGGAGAGCGGGCGCACGAAGCGCCCGAGGTTTACATAATCCGAATCCACACCGAAGAAGCGCGCGTCGAGTGTGTGCGGGGCAGTGCCGTCGGCCCAGGCAAGGCGCAGCGCCGGGATATAGACCCCGTCCAGCGAATCCGGGTCGCCCGAGCAGAGCACGGTCTGCACGTCGTAGCCGCGCGCCTCCGCCTCGGCGGCCATGCGCTTCATGAAGCCGGACTTGCCCGTCCCGGGGCCGCCCTTGAGGATGTGCAGGAAGGCGGTTTTGTCGGGCGGGAAGCCCTCGTAGAGAGAATAAAAGCCCCGACAGGTGTTCCCGCCGAGAAAAATGCGCTGGTTCATTGTCCACCTCCGGTAGGGCGCGGAGCGATCTGCCCGCCCTATCATTTTGATTGACAGGCTCTGCCTGCTCCACTATACTATGCGCGAAAGAGGTGGAACTATGAGCTTTGAGACGATTTTGTTCGATTTTGACGGCACGGTCTACGACACCGTGGAGGGCATCACCCGCTCCGTGCGCTACGCCCTGAATCAAATGGGCATGGACGCGGAGCTCGAGGAGCTGCGCTGCTTTGCCGGCCCGCCGCTGCTGGGGATGTTTATGGAGAAGTTCGGCTTTGACCGGGACACGGCAGACAGGGCCACGCGGCTTTTCCGCGAGCGCTACAATCCCGTCGGCCTCTATGAGAGCCGCGTTTTCCCCGGTGTGCGCGAGCTGATCGAGCGTCTGCGCGCCGCAGGCAAACGGGTCGGCATCGCGACCTCCAAGCCCCTGCGGCTCGCCGAGGAGCTGCTTGAGCGAGAGGGGATGCGGGAGCTCTTTGACGCCGTCTCCGGCAGCGGCGATCAGGGACAGAACAATTCCAAGGCGGAGGTTCTCGCCGCCGCCCTCTCGATGCTCGGCGCGGAGAAGGACAGCGCCGTCCTGGTCGGGGACACCAAGTGGGACGTCTTCGGCGCGCAGGAGCTCGGAGTGCCCTGCATCGGCGTCGCCTACGGCTACGCCGCCCCCGGCGAGCTCGAGGCAGCCGGCGCCGCCGCAGTCGCACAGGATCTCGCGGAGCTGGAAAAGCTGCTGCTGGCGTAATGCAGATCGGCTATGAAATCACCCGTCGGCTGACAGCCGGCGGGTGATTTCATATGTCGATCAGAAGCGTGCGGATCCCCTTGCGCTCGGCGAGGAGGATGGTGTTCATGGTGCCGCCGGGAGAGCCGTTGAAGCAGGCCAGCAGCAGCGAGGAGCGCTCGATCATGTAGCGGTTGCGCTTGAGCATGCAGTCCGGCGTGTAGTCCACCTGCAGCACCTTTACACGGTCGCAGCGGTCGAGCAGGCGGTTGTAGCGCCGGCGCTCGGCGAGGCGCCATTTGTCCGGCTGCGTCCCGCAGGGGATGGCCGCCTCGAGGGAGATCTCCGGGTGCTGCTCGCGCAGCCTGAGCACCTCCTCGGCAAAGAGCATGTCGCAGCCGATGGCCATGCCGCAGAGAAAGACCCGGAACCCGCTGAGGTAGAGCCCCTCCAGCCGCGCGGCGAGCTCCATGCGCAGCGCTGCGCAGCGCGGGTCGGACTCGTTTGCGCCCCAGGGGAGCTTGTTCGGCCTGTGCCCGGTAAAGCAGCAGGTTATGCTTTCGTCTTCCATCTCGGCCTCCGCATTCAGGTATGCGTCTATCATAGAACAAAAATAGGGGATTGTCAAAGGGGGAGCGGGATGCTATAATAGGCGCGTCTTCAGGGCAGGGTGAAATTCCCGACCGGCGGTAGAGTCCGCGAGCCTGACGCAGCGATGCGGAGGGCTGACCCGGTGTGATTCCGGGACCGACAGTACAGTCTGGATGGAAGAAGATGGCCTCGCACCACGTTCATCCGTCCTGCCCATATTGCCGCCTGGAGACCTCGGTCTTCAGGCTTTTTTTATGGAGGGATACTCATGAAAAACAGTCGCTTTTCCACCCGTTATCTGGCCGTTGTGGCGATGTTCACCGCCGTGTCGTTCATCTCGGTGCTGCTCGCCAAGGTGATCCCCAACGTCCAGGGCTTTCTGAGCTACGAGCCGAAGGACGCCGTCATCGTCATCGCGGGCTTCATCTTCGGGCCGCTCACCTGCGTGATCGTCTCTGTGCTCTGCTCCTTCATCGAGATGCTCTCGATCTCCTCCACGGGGATCTACGGCTTTTTGATGAACGTGGTCTCCACCTGCGCCTTCACCGTCCCCGCCGCCTGGATTTACGCCCGGCACCGCACCCAGAAGGGCGCCGTGATCGGCCTGGGCGTCGGCGTCGCGGTGCTGGCGGGGTGCATGGTGCTCTGGAATTACATCATCACGCCCTTCTACATGGGCGTGCCCCGCTCCGTCGTCGCGGGCATGCTGGCGACGGTGTTCCTGCCCTTCAACCTCATCAAGGGCGGCATCAACGCGGGCATCACGCTGCTGCTCTACAAGCCCATCGTCACCGCGCTGCGCAAGGCCAGGCTCGTCGAGCCCTCGTCCAGCAATCATAAGGGCAAATTCAGCCCCGGCTTCGCGATCTTCGCCGCAGCGGTCCTCGTGACCTTCGTGCTGCTGTTCCTCGTGCTGCTCGGCGTGCTCTGAGAAAGCCGCAGCGCTGCCGCACGGAGCCCGTCTCTCTGCGGTTTTTGCGCGTCGCCTCTTGCGTTTTGCGCAAGAAATTGATAAAATACTGGAAAAACGAAGGGGAGGCATCGGAATGATCATCACCATCGGCCGCCAGCACGGCAGCAACGGCCATATCATTGCCCACACGGTCGCGGAGCGCCTGGGCATCCCTTGCTACGGGAAGGAGATCCCGGAACTCACGGCGGAGAGCTCGGAATTCAGCAGGGAGATCATGCATGCCTATGACGAGCGCCGCGTCTCCACCTACGTCGCGCCCTCTATCCATTATTTCGGCGTGAGCGAGGGGCTGAGCCTGAATCTGCAGGTGGCCAACGCCCAGTTCGATACCATCCGCAGGCTCGCCGGAGAGGGCGACGCCGTGTTTGTCGGCCGCTGTGCGGACTATGTGCTGCGCAAGGAGCCCAAGCTGCTGCGCGTGTTCATCCGCGCAGATGACGAGTTCCGTGTGCACACGCTTGCCGAGCGCAAGGGCATCAGCGAGTCCGCCGCCAGGAAGCTCCTCAAGCAGGTCGATAAGGACCGCGCGAGCTTCTACCGCTATTACACCGACCAGAACTGGGGCGAGGCCTCGAACTTCGACCTCGTGGTGGACAGCAGCAGCCTCGGCGTCGAGGGCTGCGTGCGCGTGATCCTCGCGGCCGCTGAAGCCTTCACCGCAAAGGCGTGAGCAATACGAAGCGAAAAAAGACTGTTGCAAAATGCAAAAAAGATGCGAAAACCCTGGCTGCATCGTAGGGGAGGGCCTTGGCCCTCCCGGCAGCAGCAAGCTGCATGAATGGCAAAAATGTTCGGCGAATTCGTACAGACTGCGAATTCGCCGAACATTTTTATGTGTATACTGTTGCGCCGCCGGGCGGGGCAGAGCCGCCGCCCCTGCGAACGCATTTACGCGCTCATCCTTATTTTGCAACAGACCCTTTCCGTCATGCGGGAATGACAGATCAGACCGCGCCGGGCTTGCCCAGCATGCGGAACATGTTCTTCTTGTAGGCCTCAACGCCCGGCTGGTCGAAGGGGTTGACGCCGGACATGTAGCCGGAAATGGCGCAGGCGACCTCGAAGAAGCAGACCAGCGCGGCGAAGCCCTCCTCGTTGCGCTCGGGGACCTCGATGACGATGTTGGGCACGCCGCCGGAGACATGCGCCTCCTTGACGGCCTCGGCCGCGGTGTCGCTGATCTCGCTCATGTCCTTGCCCACGAGGTAGTTGAGCCCGTCGGCGT
This sequence comes from Clostridiales bacterium UBA3758, assembly GCA_002371675.1. Classification (GTDB taxonomy): domain Bacteria; phylum Bacillota; class Clostridia; order Oscillospirales; family Oscillospiraceae; genus Limivicinus. The sequence continues at coordinate 10,123 of DFGE01000002.1, read as the reverse complement.
TCTGCTCGTCGAAGGGGAAGGGGAAGCTCGTGCGGCTCTTCTTAAAGCGCACGATGGTCTCCATGAGGTTGCGGGGGCCTGCCTGAATGAACTGGCCCATGGAGTGCAGGTCGGCGGTGTATTCCACGCTCGCGGGGAAGATGCCCTTGCCGTCCTTGCCTTCGCTCTCGCCGAAGAGCTGCTTCCACCACTCGCCCATGAAGCGGAAGGAGGGCTCGTAGCAGCCGAGGATCTCAATGTCAAAGTTCTTGCCGTAGAGATGCTGGCGGGCGGCGGCGTACTGCCAGGCGGGGTTCTCGGGGCTGCGCAGGTCGAGCCCGGTCAGCTCCGCGATCGCGGCGTCGATCACGCGGCGCACGTCGATCCCGGCGACGGCCATCGGCAGCAGGCCGACGGCGGAGAGCACGCTGAAGCGGCCGCCCACGTCGTCGGGCACCACGAAGCTCTCCCAGCCGTTGGCGACGGCGAGGGACTTGAGCACGCCGCGGGCGGCGTCGGTAGTGGCGAAGATATGCTCGTCGGCATGCGCGCCGTATTTCCTGTGCAGCAGTTCGCGGAAAATGCGGAAGGCGGCGGCGGGCTCCAGGGTGGTGCCGGATTTGGAGATAACGTTCACGTCAAACTCCATGTCGCCGAGCTGGGCGATGGTGTCGCTCAGGGCGTCGGCGGAGAGGCCGTTGCCCACGAAAAAGATCTTCGGGTCGCCCTTCCCGGGGTGGGGGTGCAGCAGCTCGATGGCGCCGCGGGCGCCGAGGTAGGAGCCGCCGATGCCGATGACGACCAGCGCCTCGGAACGGCCGCGGATCTTCTCGGCGGCGGCTACGATGCGGTCGAGCTCCTTTTCCTTGATGCGCTGCGGCAGGCTGCCCCAGCCGGTGAAGTCGGCGCCGAGGCCGGTGCCGCCGGAGAGCGTCTCATGGGCGAGGCGCGCGTGGGCAAAATCGGGACCCGCGGTGGTAAAGAACGGCTTCGCGCCGGAAAGATCGACTTTAATCATAAGCTCCTCCTCATATCTGAAGAAATCCAATCGCAAGTACTATACCACATTTTCGCAATATTGCAAGGGAGGCGAATAAAAATGCGCCGCAGCGGGGAAAATCTTCTGGAATCTTCCAAATATGGCTTGGAACATCCGCCCCGACGCTGTATAATACACACAGAAGATGCGGGGCGGATCGGCTCCGAAAGGATGAAACAATGAAAAAAAGGAAAACCGGGCGGGTACTCTTCCTGCTCCTGGGGCTGGTCGCCGTCGCGGGGATCGCCCTCTACAGTCTTTACATGCTCTGGGAGGCACCGCCCGACAAGAGCGAGGCCGTCCCCGCGCTGAGCCGCACGGACGAGAAATCCCCCTCCACGCGGCGCGCCGACGGGGTCTATACGATCCTCCTCGTGGGCAATGACGACGGCAACGGCAACACCGACACCATCATGGTCGGCAAGCTCGACACCGCGCAGCACCGCATGGAGCTCGTGAGCATCCCGCGCGACACGCTCATCAACTCCCCCTGGGAGGTGCGCAAGCTCAACGCGGTCTACTGGGGCTCGAAGTTCAACGGCGGCGACGGGATCACGGCGCTGCGCCGCCAGGTGGAGCGGCTCACGGGCTTCGATGTGGACTGCTACGCCGTCGTGGATCTGGACGTGCTCGTGCAGGCGGTGGATCTCATGGGCGGCGTGTGGTTCGACGTGCCGCAGGCCATGGATTACGACGACCCGAGCCAGGATCTGGCCATCCACCTGAGCCCGGGCAGACAGCTGCTCAACGGGGAGCAGGCAATGGGCGTCTGCCGCTACCGCAGCGCCTACGTCACCGGCGACCTCGGGCGCATCGAGATGCAGCACCGCTTCCTGGAGGCCTGCGCCGAGCAGTTCATCTCCGCCGGCAATATCCCGAATCTCGGCAAAGTGGCGGAGCTGCTCGCCCGCAGGACGGACACGAACCTCTCCACCGGGAACATCGCCTGGCTGCTGCACCAGGCCCTGCTGTGCGACAAGGAGAACATCTGCTTTTACACCGCCCCGGTCGTGACGGAGACCGTCGCGGGCTACAGCTATGTGCTGCTCAATCTCTGGCCCTGGCTCGACCTTGTGAACGCCCATCTCAACCCCTACGATCTGCCCATCGGCTACACGGATGTGGACGTCGTCTACCGCAACGAGTACGGCGTCGCCTGCACGGCCACGCTGCAGGACGAGAGCTATTACCGGCGGGAGGGCCCCGCGCCTGCGGTGGAGCCCGCGCCGGGCACCCCGGTCGTGACCCCGGAGCCCACGCCTTCTCCGGAGCCCACGCCGGAGGAGACGCCGACCATCGTCTTCGTCGAACCCGACGGGAGCCCCTCGCCCGCGCCGGAGGAGAGCGCGGCGCCCTGACGAAAATTGGAAAATAAATATGTATATTAAACAACCGGGGCTTGCTCATGTCTTTGAGCAAGCCCCGGTCAGATTGCAGACAAAGCGGTGCGGCAAGGTTTCGACTCGCATGGGGGGATTGTGAACGGGGGGATGGCAGTACCCCCTTCACGTTCAATCCAAGCAAAACAGGGAACTTTTTCGCAAGTTCCCTGTTTTGCCTCTCAAGCTGTCGACACTTTGCCGACAGCTTGAGCAAGCCCCGGTTGCCTGTTATGTATTTTACAGCAGGATGCCGCGCTTTTTGGCCTCGAAGGTCAGCTCGTCGCGGAAATCAGGATGGGCGATGGCGATGAGCTGGCGGGCTCTCGAGGAGAGCGGCTCTCCGCGCAGATGCGCGATGCCGTACTCGGTGACGATGTAATCCACGTCGTTCTTGCTGGTGGTGACGACCGCGCCGGGCGTGAGGGTGGACTTGATCTTGCTGATCGAGCCCTTGGCGGTGGAGGTGAAGGCGATAAAGCTCTTGCCGCCGCAGGACTGGCAGGCGCCGCGGACGTAGTCCACCTGGCCGCCGGTGCCGGACATATGCCGCGTGCCGACGCTCTCCGCGCAGACCTGCCCCCAGAGATCGACCTCGAGGGCGGCGTTGATGGAGATCATGTTGTCGTTGCGGCAGATGACCGCGGGGTCGTTCACATAGTCCACCGGCATCAGCGCGATACCGGGGTTATCGTCGATATAGTCGTAGATCCGCTGGGAGCCGAAGGCGAAGGTGGTGACGGACTGGCCGCGGTGGATCTGCTTTTTGGAGTTGTTGACCGCGCCGCACTCGATGAGCTCCACCATGGAGTCGGTGAACATCTCGGTGTGGATGCCGAGGTCGTGCTTGGCCTTGAGCGCCGCGCCCACCGCGTCGGGGATCGCACCGATCCCGAGCTGGATGCAGGCCCCGTCGGGGATCTGCTCGGCGATGTAGCCGCCGATGGTCTGACTGAGCGCGTCGGTCTTCCCGGCGGGCAGCACCGGCAGCGCGTGGTCGACCTCAATGAGTCCGTCGACCTGGCTGATGTGGATCTGGGCGCCGCATACGGCGCGCGGCTGCTGCGGGTTGACCTCGAGGAAGATGCGCCGGGCCTTTTCGATCATGGCCGGGCTGTAGGAGGAGACGGTCGCAAGAGAGAAGTATCCGTGCTTGTCCATGGGGGAGACCTGGACGCAGAACACGTCATAGTCGTAGCCGCTGCGGATCAGAGAGGGCGCGTCCCGATAGTAGTTGGGGATGATGTCGCCGTAGCCGCTGTTGATCGCGCGGCGGGAGCCGCCGCCGGAGAACCAGGCCTCGCTGGTGATCCTGCCGAGCAGGCTGTTGTCCGCCAGAAACTCCATCGGGTACACGTCCAGAAGGGTCTGGACCCTGACGCCGGAGAGCTCGCCGGCAGCCGCGCGGCGCGCGATCGCGCTTACGATGGTCGGCGTCTGGGCCGCTGCCGCGTCCATGCCGATCAGCCAGTTGTTTTCTACCCGTGCCGCAAGCTCTTGTGCTGTGGTAAGGCGCTCCGCGTACAAAGAAGAAAAATCTGCCATGCTTCCAATTACCTCGTCTGTATGTATTTGTATTATCTCCGTCTGCTGCGGGAACGGTGCTCGGCGTAGACGCGGTTGTCCGCAATGCGGCTGTCGGATTCCTGCATAAATTTCTTCAGCCGGTCCTCGAACTCCATGTTGCCGCTCGGCGGATCGGCCTGCGTGCGTTCCGGGGCGGGCCGGGCAGCAGGAGCGGGCCTGCGCGCGGGGGCGGGCGCCTCCTGCCGCGGCTGCTCGAGCGCGCGCTTGATGGAGAGGTTGATCTTCCCCTCCGGCGTGACGCTCAGGATCTTGACCTGCACGGTCTGCCCGAGCTGGACATGGTCATGCACGTCGCTGACAAAGGTGTTGGCGATTTCGGAGATGTGGACGAGGCCGCTCTTTCCTTCCGGCAGCGCAACAAACGCGCCGAACTTGGTGATCCCCGTCACTCTGCCTTCCAGAATACTTCCGACTTCCAGCGCCATGGGTACATTCCTTTCTTTCTGTGGTCAGGCTTCGCCTCAGCGAAAAATGAATACGATCTCGTCCGGCATCACCATCGAAAGCCGTTCCTCTGCCAACTGCCGCAGCCCCTCATCCGTGAGAGCCTCGCGCTGCAGCCGTCTCAGCTCGCCGTTGGCGCTCTCCAGCGCCGTCAGCTCCTGCTCCAGCTGCTGCACGGTGTTTTCCGTGCGTTCGAGTTCCCTCCCCGCCGCATACAGGCCGCAGAGCGCGTATGCCAGCAGGGTCAGCACAACAATGCGAAGAATCAGTCTTCCTTCCCGCATGAAAACCTCCGAAAAAGCCAGTGTTTCCGCGGGAAACGGAGATGTTTACCCGCTTACTATAAATCATTTTCTCACATTTGCAAAGGATTTTTTTGCCGAAATTCAAAAATTTATAAATATTATTTCGTGTCGCCCTCCGAGGGGTCTTTTGTTTTGTGCAGCCTGCCTGCGAGAGCGCGGCCAAATCGCCGAAAAGCCGGACGGCACAGGGAAAAACCGGCGATCGCGAAGAGCGTCTCCCAGAGCCCGAGCCGCCCGTCCCCGGCGCCCATGGCGAAGAGGAAGAGCGCGCAGCCGGCGCTCAGCGCGAAGAAAAGCTCCGCCGCAGCGTGCCGGCGGCCGGCGGGGGAGAGCAGCTCCCGCTCCGCCGCGAGCGCCGCGCCGAGCCCCAGCGCGAGCAGCAGCGAGAGCGCCTGCCGGGAGAGTGTCGGCTCCATCCCTCAGCCGAAGAGCCGCGTCCAGAAGGAGCCGCCGGGGGAGGGCTCGTCATAGCTCAGCTCCGAGATGTGCCCGCGCAGCTCGAGCACGCCGCTGTCGGTGTCGATCTTCTCGATGTGCAGCTCCTGTCCGCCGATGTGGAGCGTGCCGAGCGAGGTGGTCAGCAGGATGCTCCCCTCGTCGAAGCCCTCCACCTCCTGCACGCCGCTCACGCTCAGCTTTTCGCGCCCCTGCAGGGAGAGGCTGTGGAAGCGCGCGGGCGTCGCGCGCTGTTCTTCATGCGCCATCGTCCCACCTCCTTATCCGCATCCTATGCGCCGCGGGGAAGCATTCATGACAGCCCGCACCCGCAGGGGCGGCTGTCAGCCGCCCGCGGTTACGCGGCAGAGTTCGATCAACGCCCGTAGGGGACGGCGTCCTCGACGTCCCGCAGATTCGCACCGCGCCTGATATTTCGCACCGTCCCGTAGGGGACGGCGTCCTCGACGTCCCACAGATTCGCACCACACCTGATATTCCGCACCGTCCCGTAGGGGACGGCGTCCTCGACGTCCCGCAGATTCGCACTGCGCCTGATATTCCGCATCGTCCCGTAGGGGAGGGGCTTGCCCCTCCCGCGGTCTACGCACCATGCCCCCCCGCATGCACCGTCTCCCTTTCCCCCCAACCAACGCAAAAATGGGATCTTCCGTTGGAAGATCCCATTTTCTAATACTGTTTATCTTATCAATAAATAAAGCGGTTGAAATCGAACTCCACGTCATCGTAGTGCTCGTAATGCACCACATGCCGCCAGGAGGCAAAGGCGTAGCGGATGTGGTAATTGCGCTCGGTGTCGCGCCAGCCGCTGTCGCAGGATTCGTGGTTCCCGTCATAGAAGACCATGTTGGCCTCCGGGTACTGCTCCTGCCAGTAGCGGAAGGTCTCGCTCGTGCAGTCCGAATACTTGACCATCAGGAAGGTCAGATCGGGCATGTATGCGAGAAAGTCCATATTCCCGATGTGATCGGTATAGCAGAGGTTCAGATCCTTCATTTTGGTGAGATTGTTGAGCCAACTGAAATCCTCTACCGCGTGGTTCATAAAAAACTCGAGGTATATGAGGTTTTCAAGATTACCGAGAGGGCTCGCGTCCACGAGGTGGGGGTTGTCCGCGAGGATCAGCACCTCCAGCTCCTTGAGCTGGCCGATCCAATAGACGTCCGTGAGGTCGTTGTGCCCGAGGTCGAGCGCCTTGAGATGCTTGCAGTACTTGAGCATCGGGTAGAGCTCCTCCGAGGTGAAGCGGTGGATGATGGCGTCGCGCAGGCTGGAATAGACCTGGATATCCGTGCGGATGGTGAAGCCGTCATGCTCGAAGGACCAGTAGTAGAAGGCGTCGGGATTGATGTCGTACAGCCGGTCAAGATCCTCCACGGTGGCGGGCGTGTCGATCACGTCGATGTAGCTGAGGGCGGGCAGATAGCGCACCGCGTCCTCCAGCCCCTCCAGTCCCTGAGCCTTGAGCTCGGTGGAGGTGTTGGGGTAGAGCATGCCCTCGAAGGCATAGTTCCAGAGTACCTCGACGTCCGGACGCGCCTTGTACAGCGCGAGCAGCGCGTCATACTCCGTGCTGGCCGCACCCTCGACGCGCCGCAGCGCGGAGATGTCCTTGAGCGCGAGGATCTCCTCCGCGCTCTCGCTGCCGTTGAGGATGATCTCCGTCGGCTCCGGGGTCGGTTCGGGGGTCGGCTCGGGCGTGATTTCCGGCACAGACGCAGGGGCGGCAGCCGCGCCGCAGGCGCAGAGCAGCAGCGCCGCGCACACAAGTGCGAGGACGGGCAGGATGCGTTTGCGCTTCATTCCGTGTCCTCCCTTTTGGATGAATGATCAGATCGTGGCGGCGGCGAACTCATACCACGTAGAGCGCCTCGGCGAGGAGATAATCCTTGTGCTCATAGAGCACGATGCGGATATGCTCGTCCGTGACGACGGGATCGGAGCTGCCGGTGATGCGGGTGCTGTAGGAGACGTCCGCAAGATAGCGGTCATCGCCCAGCTCGGTGAGGGCGTTGATTTGCATGGAGACCACCTCGGCCTCGTGCGTCGTCGTATATCCGAAGCTCTCGATGGCCTGGCGCATGCGGATATGCAGGTCGCTTTCGCCAAGCACATAGTTGCGCAGCTGCATGAAGTTGTTGTAGCTTGCGCCGTAGAGGTTTGCGGTGAAGACAACATACGCGTCGATGAACTCCGGCATGAAGACCTCCGCCATCTGCCGGATATGCTCCGGACAGTTGTCGAGATACACGCTCTCCCGGAGCTGATCCTCGCTCTGGACCTCTCCGGCGGCGTTGAGTACCTCCACCTCGGCGTCGCCCAGCCAGCTGCCGCTCTCGTAGCGTACCATGTGCGGCAGACCGTCAAAGTGCTCGTAGCATTCGGCGAGCATCTCATAGGGGATGTCCCGCTCGACGATGTACTCTTTGCCGAGCGTCACGCCGTTGACGCGCACGCTGTAGTCCTCGGGGACCGTGAAGTTCAGCGAATGCGTGAAGGCGGAGAAGTCATACTCCTCATCTGCCAGCACCCAGGAGCTTCGGCCGAAGCCGAGATCCTCTCCGGGCCGGAAGCTGACCGTACCGATCTGCTCCTCCCGTGCGCGGATCCCGTAGACAGCGAGCTCTGCGCTGCTGCGGTCGCTCAGTTTCACGAAGCTCGCCTCCCCGAGCAGCTCCTTCATCCAGCGGATGTTCTCCTCCGACTCGCTCGTGCCAGGCCGCAGCGCTTCCAGCGCCGCGAGGCACGCTTCGCGCGGGGGATCGGCGGTCATGCTGCTCTCATAGGCCTGCAGATAGTCGGTGATCTGGGAGCGCTCGTAGGCGACGGCGTAGCGGCGCAGCACCGTGAGCACGGCAAAGGCCAGCACCAGGAAGACCGCAACGTAAATCAGCAGCCCCGTCAAAAAACGGGAACGGGACTTTTGGCGTTTCTCGGCCGCGGCGGGGTCCTCCTGCGGCGCGGGCTTCTCCTCCGGGGGGAGATCCCAGGAGGGATGGCTTTCGGATCTGCCCGCCTCGACCTCTCTTCCGAAGGAGAGAAGCTCCTCCGGGGCGGGCGCGCTTTTCTTCCTGGAGCGGATATAAACCTCGCCCGCAGCGGGGCGCTTTTCGTCATTTTCTTCCGCAGAAAGCTCGGAGGGCTCCGCCTTTGCCGGAGCGCCGTCTTGAACAGGCTCTGCCTCAACTTCAGGCTCTGCCTCGACGACGGGCTCTGTCTCGACAACAGGCTCCGCCTCAACTTCGGGCTCTGCCTCGACGACGGGCTCTGCCTCGACGGCGGGCTCTGTCTCAACTTCGGGCTCTGCCTCGACGGCGGGCTCTGTCTCTACGACGGGCTCTGCCTCAACTTCAGGCTCTGCCTCGACAACGGGCTCTGCCTCGACGGCGGGCTCTGTCTCGACAACGGGCTCTGCTTTAACTTCGGGTTCTGCTTCGACGACGGGCTCTGCCTGCTGTTCCCAGGGAATGTCCAGGTCCTGCAGGGAACGATCCGGCTTCAGCTCCTCCTGGGGAACCAGGCTGTCCCAGTCGATCCGGTAGCGGTCTGCCCTTCGCTCTTTATCATCCATTGTCTCGCGCCCCCTCTTTCAGCACCAGGAAGCTGGTGGGGATCGGCCGGATGCCGATCACAGATGCCGTGTTGTTGATATATCTTCCGTCGTACCACATCATGCTCGAGGATCCGCCGTCCAGGTTGCAGGCGTTCATCGCGCCGAAGTCCAGCATGATCTGCGCCAGATCCGTCATCGTAGCGCCAAGGCGGTTCGGCTGCCGCCCCTCGATCACGAGCATGAGGATCGCGCCGTCGGAGCGCTGCCCGATGGCCGTGCGGGGGTTGAGGCCGCTGGCCAGATAGCCCTCGTCCATTGCCTCGCCGTTGACGACGAGGATGGGCCCGTAGCCCGCGCCTTCCCGGATGTTCCAGTCGTAGACGTCCTGGGCGTCCCGGAAGCCGACGCGCAGGCGGTACTGGTCGTCGATCCCCACGAAGCCGAGGCCTATGCCGTTGCCGCCGCAATATACCTGTCCGTCCTTTACAACGAGGGTGTCCGGCATGCTGCCGTTGCCCTGGCCGTTCGGATCGGCAAAGCCGCCGCCGTTGATCCCGGCGACCGCATCATAATATTCCACAAATTCCTGCACCGTATAACCGCGCACCCCCAGCGAGGAGGGGACACAGCCGAGCACGACGCGGGAGGGATCGAGCACGATCAGCATATAGCCCGCATAGCTCTCGCCCTTCACATCCGCGAGGATGAGACCGTCGCCGTCCTCATCCGAATAGCCCCAGGCGTCCGTACGGACGGCGTTGGGTTCATCGGCCGGGGCGGAGACCTCCACGAGCCCCACGTCGGTCGAAACCTCGATCTCCCGGTCTGCGGCGGAGCCCGCCTCGATCGCTGCGATCTCCTCCGGTGAAAGGTAGAGATCTGCGAGGAAGCCGATGGCGCTCGTTTCGCGCACGGTACGCACAAAGAGGTCGCGCATCATGGGGGAGGGGCCCCGGCAGATCACGAACATCGCGGAGTAGAGCAGCCCCACGAGCAAAAGCAGCGTGACAAGCACGATGATGAGCGTGCGCAGCAGGATCTTTTTCACTTTTTGACCCGTTGTTTCTTCGGGTCTGAGCAGTTCTTCGTCCATGAGATCTCCGGTAAGCCGCAGGGGGCAGAATACGGTCTGGACTGCACCGCGCGGCACAGTTTCCCGCACCGTGCAAAAAGCCGATGCAAAGATTAATATAGCATTCCTTTCCCATAAAGTAAAGCAAAAAACGACAGGCAAAAAGAAAAAACACTTGACATTGGCAAAGCCGGGTGCTATTATTATCAAGCATTCCAGATGCGCGAGTGGTGGAATTGGCAGACTCGCTAGATTCAGGTTCTAGTGCTCACTCCGGGCGTGCGGGTTCAAGTCCCGCCTCGCGCACCA
>DFGE01000014.1 GCA_002371675.1 Clostridiales bacterium UBA3758 | reverse complement strand
CTACCATCTTGCCGGTCTCGTCCATAATAACTGCCTTCGTGTAGGTGGAGCCCACGTCGCAGCCGCCAAAGTATTTCATAATCTTAAACTCCTTTATTATTTCATATGTTTCGCCCCGGTGGGAGCGGCAGGATTACATGCAGACCTCGTCCTCAAACTCGACCAGCGAGGGATCGACGGGCTCGGCGTGCTTAACGGTACGCATGTACTCGTTGACCTTGTCGCGCATGGTGCGGCGGGAGACGGTGCGCGGATCCATCAGGTCGTGCTCGACCCAGATCAGGTCGTAGCCGCGCTGACGGCCCTGCTCGTCCAGCAGGCCCTGCACGGTAGCCATGTTCTTGCAGGCCACGTTCTGGTACATGATGATCAGTGGGGCGTTCCAGGCTTCGACCTGGCGCCAGCATTCGTCGACGACGTTCTGGTAGCCGCCGTTGGTGTGACGGCGCATGACCATGCGCTCGTACAGACGGGCCAGGTCGCGCAGAGCTTCTTCCTTGTCCTCGGTCTCGAGGTGCTTGGTGAAGTTCAGGGACTCCATCTCGACCAGAATGTTGATGCCCCAGCAGTTGGCCAGCCAGTTGGAGAAGTTGGCGTAGTAGTGGGCCGGGCAGGACCACACGATCGCGCGGTACTTCATCTTGCGCTCAGGCCACGCGGTCTCGCCGTTCTCGTAGGCCTTGAGGAGCATCTTGTTGACCTTCTCCATGGAGGGCACAACGCGCGGGTCGATGCCGCCGTCCATCTCGTAGTTCCACTTGCGGAACAGCTCGTAGCTGGGTCCGATGAACTGCGGGCGGGCGGACTTGTTGATCTCCCACTTCTGCAGCTCCAGGTCGGTCTCGTGGTTGAAGCGCTTCATCGCCGTGAAGTAGGCGTCCCAGCTCCACTTGGCGCCGGTCGCGTCCTCAATGGCCTTGATGCAGGCCTTGATGTCCTCCGCGGCCATCTGCACGGTGTTCTCGTCGTCCAGGTAGCGGACGGGGAAGCAGAGGTGGAACACGGGGATATCGGGGAAGCGGCGGGCAAAGTAGGAGGAAGCCATGGTGGAACCGTCGCAGGGCATGGAGCTCGAAATGAACAGGGAGCCCATGTCAGGCAGCGCGTCGATGACCAGAGCGCCGCACTCGGAGGACGGGACGGGGCAGGTGTCGGAAGGCAGACCGTAGCTCTCGACTGCGTCGATGTAGGGGATGCAGACCAGCTGGTCGATCTCGGAGACGAGGAACATGGGCAGCAGCTGGTGCGGGATCGCGAGCAGATCGGGGAAGCCGGCCGCGATCTGACCCATGGTCATCTCGTCGAAGGTGAAGAGCATCTTGTTGAGCTCCTTGCTGTTGCCGTTCTTGCGGTCAGCCTTGGAGAGGAAGACCAGGTTCTCCGCAACGTAGCGGAAGATCTGGTAGGTGACCTCGTGGCTCATACGCAGGTTGGAGCCGCGCAGACCGAGGATGTTCTTGTCCATGAAGCCGTGGCAGCAGAAATAGGAGATCATCCAGCGGTACCACAGCGCGCTGTTGAGGGCGGGGATGAGGTCCTTGGAGAAGGTCATCAGCAGCATGCCCCACATGCGGGCCCATTCCCAGAAGTCGTAGGCGGTGTCCTTGATGCCGCGCCACTCGCGGCGGACCGTGGCCATGGCGCCCTTGCGGTAGAGACGGCCGAGACTGCGCTCGCCGTTGATGACACGGTCGAGCTTCTCGCTGTTGTCGAGGGCCATGAAGTCCTTGTATTCGCCCTTGATGCGCTCGCCGTCGGCCTTGAGGCTCGCCAGGGTGTCCTTGCCGAACTTCTCCCAGTCGGTCTCCTTGAGCATCTCACCGAAGATGCCCATGACGGTCTTCAGGTTTTCGCCCTGCTTTTTCCATTCAATATTATCTTTCGCGTGCCAGAATTTCGGATTCGGGTACTGAATCTTGGCCATTATGCTTTACCCCCCTCTTTATGAATGCGTTTGATCTCCAGGGACTCCACAAAGGCCTGCACGCGGGTGCGCAGCTGGCCGGAGTTGCCGTTGTTGTACAGACGGTCGATGGAGAGGACGGGCCAGCCGTACTCGTCGTGCATGATGTGGCTGACCAGGGCGCGCTCAAAGCCCCAGTAGTCGCAGTACTTCATCTGCTCGTAGATGATGCCCTCGGCGTTGAACTCCTTGGCCAGACGGTCGGCCGTCTCGCGGCGCTGCATGACCTTTTCGTCGGAGATGTAGCGGGCGCATTCGGAGACCTCCATGTAGTGGCGGCAGATCTGCGGCAGCGCGGGCTCGTCGTCCTTGAGCTCGATGACCTCGCGGCCGGGCGTGGAGCCGAAGCAGTAACGGTCGGACACGACCAGCGCGCCGACGTCCTCAATGAGCTTGGTGAGCTTGGGATCGTCGATCTCGGAGCCGACGATGGCGACGCGGGCGCGGAAGGCGGGCTTGGCGTCGGGCTCGCGGGTCTTGAGCTCCTCCAGCGTCTCCTTCAGGTAGGGGAGGATCAGCTTGGTGGGACACACATAGCTCACCAGACAGATCACGTGGAACTCGTAGCCGGTGATGACCGGGTTCTCGGCCTTGCGCATCTCGCGGATCTCCTGGATGACGCGGCACATCTCGTTATGCTCGGCCACAGCCGCGCGGATCGCTTCATCGGAGATGTCCGTGCCGAAGGTCTCGTGAATGCGGTTGAGCACGTGCGCCTGCATCTGCTGGACATAGCCGGCCACTGTGTAGTCGGTGATCTTGAAGGGCATGTCGGTGTGGGTCACGAAGAAATTGGGGTTCTCGTTGACCTTGAGGATCTCGAAGTGCTCCATGGAGCGGTTCATCATCGAGCAGGCGTCGACGCCGATCAGCGCGTCCAGATACTGGTAGCCGCCCTCAATGGCGCGCTCGAGCAGGGCGCGGGCGTACTCGCAGGTGTAGTTGGACATGTAGTAGGTGGCGATGTCGATGGAACCGGTGTTCGGGGCGCGGAGCCTGGTAGAGAAGCAGTTGTCAACGTTGAGCAGGACCTCGGGGATGTGGAAGCAGGTATAGCCCAGGCAGATGCCGCCATCGGCCTTCGCTTTTTCCACAAGCTCATTGTCGGCGTTCTCAAGCAGGTTCTCAAAGTAGATCAGATGCTTAAGATCTTTCAAATGTTACACCTCTTCTTCTCAGATAATTTCTATTTTGTGGAGTGCGTCCTGCACTCCCGTGAGCATGGGAGAATCCGCCGGCAGCCCCATAACGCTGTTGCCCTTGATGTCGTTGGCAGCGAACTGGCTGTCCGCGGGGATCGTCGCGAGGATCTCCACGCCCGGAACCTGCGTCAGCGACGCGAGCTCGGGGTTGGTCACGCGGTTGAGGATGACGCCGATGCGGTCATAGTGGATGAGCTCGTCGGCGACGTTCTTGATGGTGGTGACGACCTGGGCGCCCTTCTTGCTCTGGTCGGTGATGAGCAGCAGATGGGTGACCTGATCCATCACGCGGCGCTGGATCTGCTCGATGCCTGCCTCGCCGTCGATCACGACGTAGTCGAAGCTGTTGGCGAGCATGCCGATGACTTCCTTGAGATACGAGTTGACCTTGCAGTAGCAGCCGGAGCTCTCCGGCCTGCCGATGGCCAGAAACGCGAAGCCCGGCATCTCCACCAGCGCATCGAAAATACGAAAGCGCGCCTCGGAAAGAAGCTCGAGCGCCTCTCTGGTCTCGCCGTTTTCCACGCTGTCGACGATGCTCATGCGAATCCCGTCGAGCGTGAGTTTGACGTCTACACCAAGAGCAACCGACAGGCCGACGGCGGGATCCGCGTCGATCGCAAGGATCTTCTTGTCGGGATACTTCTCGACAAGCGTCCTCACGATGCACGCACAGATCGACGTTTTGCCGACGCCGCCCTTGCCTGCGACCGTGATGATCTTGGCCTTATTTTCCATATGCGTCCCCCCTGACGAAAAAGCAAATAGCCATAGTGACCCCACTATGAAATGTTCGGAGTTATTGTAGCATAGATACGGAAAAGATGCAAGCAGCAGCGGATGAAAATGTGCAAAACGCCGGAAACCGATACAAATTCTTCCGAAAATCGTCAAGAAATTATCAGCTGTTTATACAGCGGAAAAGTATCTGTCAAAGGGCAGAGAGAGAAGGCCGCAGGAAAAAGATTGCGCTTGATTTTTCTCACGGGTTTGGTATAATAAACGCGAATAAGCGGGGCTTCGGCCCTTTGCTCTCAGGAAGGAAGAATAACATGGAGATTACGAAAGAAACCACCATGGGCGAAATGCTCGAGTATGATATGGGTATTGCCTACGTGCTGATGCAGGCCGGCATGCACTGTGTCGGCTGCCCCTCCTCCATCGGGGAGTCCCTGGAGATGGCTTGCGCCGTCCACGGCCTCGATCCCGATGTGGTCCTGGCCAACATCCAGGAGTATCTGGCGGGCCGCGCCTGATACGGAAAAACAAAACAGCGGAGCGACCGGGATAATCCCGCGTCGCTCCGCTGTTTTTGTATGCCGCGCTCAGACGATCTGGAACAGATAGAATTTGAGATAATCCGTCTCCGGGACGTTCCACAGAATGGGGTGATCCGGCGCCTGCTGCCGCGCCTCGATCTGCCGCAGCTGCACGCCCGCGTCCGCCGCGGCGGAGCGGAGCATCCGCTGGAACAGCTCGTCCGGCATGAAGTGGCTGCAGGAGGCAGTGGCGAGGTAGCCGCCGCGGGGCAGGAGCTTCATGGCGCGGAAGTTAATGTCCTTGTAGCCGCGCTGCGCGTTTTCCACGGTCTTGCGGTTCTTGGTGAAGGCCGGCGGGTCGAGGATCACAAAGTCGAAGGGCTTGTCCTTGGAATTGGAGAGCGCCGTCAGCAGCTCGAACACGTCCTGCTGGCGGAAATCGACCACATCCTCAAGCTGATTGCGGACTGCATTGCGTCTGGCCTCCTCCACGGCGAGCTGGGAGATGTCCACGCCCACGACGGCGCGCGCCCCGCCCCTGGCGGCATTGAGCGCAAAGGAGCCGGTGTGCGTAAAGCAGTCGAGCACGCGGCGGCTGTCCGCCAGACGGGCGACGGCGAGCCGGTTGTATTTCTGGTCCAGAAAGAAGCCGGTTTTCTGCCCGTTCTCCACATCAACCTCGTAATAGATCCCGTTCTCGCAGATCTCCGTCACGGGCCTCTCCGGCGTCTCGAGGCCGGGGAGCGGGAACCAAGCCTTGCTCTGCTCCAGTCCCTCGAGGGAGCGGATGGCCACATCGTTGCGCTCATAGAGCCCGCGGATCTCCTGTCCGTCCTCGCGCAGCGTCTCCACGAGCAGGGGGAAGAGCATGTGCTTGATACGCTCCATACCCACAGAGAGCGTCTGCGCAACGAGCAGATCGGAGAAGCGATCCACCGTCAGGCCGGGGAAGCCGTCCGCCTCGCCGAAGATCACCCGGCAGCAGGAGATATCCTGCCCCATCACGCTTTTGCGATAGTCCCAGGCGTAGCGGATGCGGCGGCGCCAGAAGGCCTCGTCAAAGCGGTCGTTGGCGTTGCGGGAGACGAGACGCAGGCGGATCTTGCTCTCGCGGCTCACAAAGCCGGTGCCAAGGTACTTGCCCTTGCTGCTGACCGCGTCAGCCAGGGCGCCGTTTTCGCACGCGCCCTCCTCGCGGAGCACCTCCTCGGCGTAGATCCAGGGGTGCCCGCCGTCGACCCAGGCGCTGCCCTTGGGCGTGATGATGAACTTGGGATATTCGCGTACGGTTTTCATTGGCATGTCCTCAAAGTGATATTTCTTACCGTCCATTTTATCATATCCGAAAGAAAAGTACAACCGCGCTTTCTTTATTGCGTCCGACGTGTTATAATATCATAAATCAAGCGATTGGGAGGGACAACGCCGTGAAATACACCGAGAATACCCGCCTGGCCGATATCCTGGCCGATCACCCCTGGCTCAGCGAGGAGCTGCCGAAGAAGGATCAGCGCTTCGCCGTCATGAACACCTTCGCCGGGAAGCTCATGCTGAAGAAATTCACCGTCGCCGACGTGAGCAAGACCGCCGGCATCCCGGTCAGCGAGCTCCTGCAGGAGCTTGACGAGATGATCGGCCGGATCGAAGGAAAATAAAGCTGCGCCGGTCAGATCACAGAGACTGTCCTGCGACGTATACGAAAAACGCGCCTCCCAAGTGGCTGCAGGTCAGGGGTTCCCTCCCTGATCTGCATGCCCCAAACATGGAGGCGCGTTTTCTGCGCGTGGATGTGTCCCGCTTATTTTTCGCCCATCGTGGGGCGCAGGGTCACGTCGTGATAGCCGCCCTCGACGATGCTCGTGGAGGAGACGACGGTGAGCTTGGCGTTCGCCTGCAGCTCGGGGATGGAGGTGACGCCGCAGTTGCACATGGTGGACTTGACCTTGTAGAGAGTCTTGGCGACGTTGTCCTGCAGAGAGCCGGCGTAGACGACATAGGAATCGACCCCTTCCTCGAAGGCGAGGGAGTTCTTGCCGCCCAGATCGTAGCGCTGCCAGTTGCGCGCGCGGTTGGAGCCTTCGCCCCAGTATTCTTTGACGTACTGGCCGTTGATCATGAGCTTGGGTGTAGGGCTCTCGTCGAAGCGGGCGAAGTAGCGCCCGAGCATCACAAAGTCCGCGCCCATGGCGAGCGCCAGGGTGATATGGTGATCCTGGACGATGCCGCCGTCGGAGCAGATGGGGACATAGACGCCTGTCTCGCGGAAGTATTCGTCCCGCGCTTTGGCGACCTCGATGATCGCCGTAGCCTGGCCGCGGCCGATGCCCTTGGTCTCACGGGTGATGCAGATGGAGCCGCCGCCGATGCCGACCTTGACAAAGTCTGCCCCGGCTTCGGCGAGGAAACGGAAGCCGTCCCGGTCGACGACGTTGCCCGCGCCGATCTTCACCGCGTCGCCATAGCGTTCGCGCACAAAGTCGATGGTCTTCTTCTGCCAGACGGAGTAGCCGTCCGAGGAGTCGATGCAGAGCACGTCCGCCCCGGCGTCGATGAGAGCGGGGATGCGCACGGCATAGTCGCGGGAATTGATGCCCGCGCCGACAAGATAGCGCTTCTGCTCATCCTGCAGACTCAGGGGGTGCTCCTTGTGCTCGGCGTAGTCCTTGCGGAAGACAAAATAGAGCAGATGGTCGTTCTCGTCCACGATGGGGAGGCTGTTGAGCTTGTGATCCCAGATGATGTCGTTGGCTTCCTTGAGGCTGGTGTCGGCGGGCGCGGTGACGAGCTTTTCGCGCGGCGTCATGAACTCACGGATCGGGGTGTGCACGTCCATGCGGGATACGCGGTAATCGCGGCTCGTCACGAGGCCGAGCAGTTTCCCGTTGGGGCTTGCATCCTCGGTGATGGCGATGGTGGAGAAGCCGTTCTTCTCCTTGAGCGCAAGCACGTCCGCCAGCGTGTGCTCCGGCGTGAGATTGGAGGCGCTCGGCACAAAGCCGGCTTTGTATCTCTTCACGCGCCGAACCATCTCCGCCTCGTCCTCGAGCGTCTGGGAGCCGTAAATGAAGGACAGGCCGCCCTCCTTGGCCAGGGCAACGGCGAGCGTGTCATTGGAGACAGCCTGCATGATGGCGGAGGTCATGGGGATGTTCAGCATCAGGGGGCAGTCCTCCTCGCCCTTGCGGAAGCGGACAAGCGGGGTGCGGAGATCCACCTTGTCGGGAACGCAGCGCTCTGAGGTGTAGCCCGGGATGAGGAGATACTCGTTAAAGGTACGGGACTCTTCCGTGTAAAAAACAGCCATAGACGCCTCCTGTGTATTTGTTTTCCCTATCTTATTACAGCATGGCGCGGCTGTCAAACAGTTTTCAAGAAAAAACGAATGGATGAAGCGCTGCCGAATGATACTGTGACTGTCTACACGGTGCAGGTCACAGCCGGCACGGCGTTCGCAGCCTGCGAGGAAAGGCGCGGCAATCTGATCGCACGCGGCTATTCAGACTCCTTTGTATACAGGACAGAGACCCGCTACAAGGTCATGACGGGCATGTTCCGGGATATCAACGAGGCGAATGCCCGCTGCAGCGAAGTCCAGTCCTTCGAAAACAAGGCCTATGTGACAACGGTGACGCTGCCGGCCTACGCCGTGCCCGGCGCTCCTGCCCCGGCGCCGAGCACGCAGAGCCAGCCGACTGCTGCGCCCGCCACTCCCAACCAGTCTGCCGCCGCTCCCGCAACGCCGAGCCAATCCGCCGCAGCGCCTGCAACGCCGAGTCAGTCTGCAGCGCCGAATCAGGGAACGCAGAGCGGCACGACGTCCGGAACAGGGAAGAGAAGCGCTATCTTCAATCCCGCGCTCGCTATCGGAAGCGTGCTTGTGCTCTCGGGGATTCTGATCCTGATTCTCGTGCTCGAGGAAGGGAGAAGAAGACGCAGCGACTGAACACAGACAAGAAACGGTAAACGCCGGGGTGACGGATGAGCGCGAGGCGGCACGCCTGCCCCGCAGACCCTGCACGCGTGAACGAATAGCCGCGTCAGAGACAGAAAGGCAATTCCGGCTTCCGGCAGCCAACAGGATAATGATCATCGGATGGCGAAATCAATCGGGAGTTCGATTGATTTCGCTGCCAAACGACAAGTTTGGCAGCGAATGATTTTCATAATCATTCGCCCGATGCTCATTGCAATGAGTATATGGCAAAACAGCCGTGCTGTTTTGCTGCGCGGCAAAGCCGCGCGGCGAAAAGCTTTTTGGCTTTTCGCCATCATATAATCATTATAACGAACAGGTCGGCGGATCCCCGCAGCACGGGGTCCGCCGACCTGTTGGCAATTTGCAATTGACTATGACATGCCGATCAATAGATGGAGAACAGCTTTGGCTTGAGTTTGAATTTGACCCCTGAGACAAGCCCCATCGCGCCGAGCATGGCCATCATGGACGAGCCTCCGTAACTGAAGAAGGGGAGCGTGATGCCGATAACTGGCGTGATGCCGATGCACATGCCGATGTTGACGAACATCTGCGCGGCCACGGACGAGGCGACGCCGATGCAGATGAGCATGTCGAAGGTGCGGCCGGAGTTGATGCCGACGCGCGCACAGTGGATAACGATGACCAACAGCAGCACGATCACGAGGATGCAGCCGATCATGCCGAGCTCTTCCCCGATACAGGAGAAAATAAAGTCGGTGTGCTTGCCGGTAAAGGCGGTCAGACGGTGCTCGGAGTCCACGCCGGTGAGACGCCCCGAGGCGAGCGTGATGCGGCTCTGCGTCGTCTGCCAGTTGATGCCGTCCTTGGTCGGGTCGATGCTCGGATCGTAGGGGGCCAGCAGACGCTTTTTCTGGTAGCCCTTGAGCACATGATCCCACAGCAGCGGGATCATCGACGCGACCGCAGCGCCGCCGAGCGCGAACCAGTAGAGCTTTACACCGAGGGCGAAGAACATGGAGAGGAAGATCAGCAGAATGATGGATGCGCTGCCCAGGTCAGAGGAGACGACAAAGATGCCGCCGAATACGGCGAGCAGATGCCCGACCATATAGACGACGGATTTGAGAGAGTTGATGTCCTCATGCTCCTTGAGATAGGTCATCTGTCTGGCGGAGACCACGATGTACATGATCTTGATGAACTCCGAGGGCTGAATACCGATACCGGCAAAACGGATCCAGCTCTTGTTGCCGGTGCCGTCGTCCTCCCCGAGGATTACCAGCGCCACAAGCAGCAGGACTTCGAACACAACGAGGATGCGCCACTGGTCGCCCAGCAGATCGGCGTCTATGATCGTGAGCACCACGAACACGCCTGTGCCCAGGAAAATGGAGACGATCTGGACAAGCACCTGCTTGTTGGTGTCCATCTCCCAGCCGGCCGCCACCATGCTCGACGAGGCCTTGAAGACCATCGCCGTGCCGAAAAAGGCGCAGATCAGGCAGATCACGAGCAGGGAAATGTCCGCGCGCTTGAAAAAGCTCTGTATGTAGGGTCGGATTTTATTGATCATGAGGGCCTCCCTCGAATCAGAACAGGACGAATTGACGCAATTGGTAGAAGCAGAACGTATTTTATCACAGATTTGGGCTTTACGCAATGGGCGGTTTGGTGCTATAATAAAGCCAAAGTGTAAATTCTTTCTACGGAGCAACATATGCAAATCTTTGTCAGCGAGAGCGAGCGGGAGACGGAAGCGCTCGGCGCTCGGCTCGCAAAATCGATCCCCGGCGGCGCGGTCGTCGCCATGTATGGGGAACTTGGCGCAGGCAAGACCGCCTTCGTGCGCGGCATGGCCGAGGGCCTCGGCCTGCAATGCCGCGTCTCCAGCCCGACCTTTACCATTGTCAACGAGTATCTGGGCGAGCGCGAGCTCATCCATTTCGACCTCTACCGCATCTCGGGGGAGGATGAACTCTTCGAGATCGGCTGGGAGGACTACCTCAACCGCGGCGCGATCTGCGCCGTCGAATGGAGCGAGAACGTCCCCGGCGCGTTTTACGGGGATGAGATCACCGTGCGCATCCGCAAAACGGGCGATACCCGGCGCGAGATCGAGATCGGAGGGGTCGAACTATGCTGATCCTCGCCTTTGAATCCTCGGCCAGAGCCGCCTCCGTCGCGCTGGTGCGGGACGGGAACCTCGTGTCGCAGTACAGCCAGTGCAGCGCTCTGACCCACAGCCGTACCCTTCTTCCTATGGCGGAGGACATGCTGAAAAACACGGAGCTCCGGCTGCAGGACGTGGATCTGCTCGCCGTGGCGCAGGGTCCCGGCTCCTTCACAGGCATCCGCATCGGCGTCTCCACCGTCAAGGGGCTTGCCTGGGCGCTGGACAAGCCCTGCGTGGGCGTCTCTACGCTCGAGAGCATGGCCTGGCACGGCCTCGCCGCCGGCGGGCTCGTGTGCCCGGTGATGGACGCGCGGCGCAGCCAGGTCTATACTGCGCTCTTTGAGATCCGGGATGACCGCCCGCAGCGGCTCACGGAGGACAGGCCGATCGCCCTGGAGGAGCTCGCTTCGCAGCTGCGCGCCCAGGCCCGCCCCGCGTTTCTGGTGGGGGACGGGACGGCGCTCGCGCAGAAATACCTCGAGGCGCAGGGCATTCCCTGCGTCGCCGCGCCGGAAAACCTCGTCTGGCAGAGCGCTTGGGGCGTGGCAATGGCCGCGGCGGACAAGACCCCCGGCAACGCCGACAGTCTCCTGCCCGTCTATCTCCGCCTGAGCCAGGCCGAACGGGAGCGCCAGGCGCGCCTCGCGGCGGAAAACAAGTAGTTCATCTAAACCACATAAAAGGAGAGAAGAACATGAGCAAAGTCTGTGTATTCGACCATCCCCTGATCCAGCACAAGCTGTCCATTCTGCGCGACAAGAGCACCAGCGTGAAGGAGTTTCGCGAACTGATCTCCGAGATCGCTATGCTGATGTGCTATGAGACGACCCGCGACCTGCCCCTTGAGGAAGTGACCGTGGAGACCCCCGTCGCCACCGCCGTCTGCCATCGCATCGCCGGCAAGAAGCTCGCCGTAGTGCCCATCCTCCGCGCCGGCCTCGGCATGGTCGACGGTATGGTCAGCATGATGCCCAATGTCAAGGTCGGGCACATCGGCCTCTTCCGCGACCCTGCCACGCTTGAGCCTGTCAAGTACTACTTCAAGATGCCGCCCGACATCCAGGAGCGCGACGTGATCGTGGTGGACCCGATGCTCGCCACCGGCGGCTCCGCCTCCGCGGCCATCACCTTCCTCAAGGAAGTCGGCGTCAAGCACATCAAGCTCATGTGCGTCATCGGTGCGCCGGAAGGCGTGAAGAAAATGCAGGAGGATCACCCCGACGTCGATATCTTTGTCGCCGCTCTGGACGATCATCTCAATGAGCACGGCTACATCGTCCCCGGCCTCGGCGACGCGGGCGACCGCATCTTCGGCACCAAGTAAGCCGCATATCTGTATAGAACAAACAGCCACCCAACCGGGTGGCTGTTTTACATCGCATAAAAAGGTGTTGTCAGTCGGGCAGGGAATCGAGATCCTCGATGTAGACCCAGGAAGTGTTGTCCGGCAGGTAGTTGATGACCACAGGCACAAAGCGATCCTGCGCCGAGCCGATGCTGACGCTGCCCTTGATGTCGGCAAAGTTGAAGGTGAACTCGTAGCGGTCGGTGCGGAAATAAACGCGGTCATAGAGCTTGAGGAAGAGCGCGGCGTCCTGCCCGGTGCCCTCGTCGAGCCTGGCCAGCGAGCGGCGGGTGGAGGTGTAGATGGAGAGCAGCCCCTCCCGATCCTCCAGCTGCCTGGCCACATATACGGCAAAGCCGCATACCGCGTTCTGCGGAGAAGGCGGGGTGGACATTTCGCTGCTGTAGATGAAGGTGTAGGGCTCCTGCCCCTCCTCCACCTCGACTGTCGGATGCCCGACGTCCGCCAGCACGACCTCGTCGAAGCCCAGGTCATAGAGCTCCTGCGTGATCTGCACAATATAGTTGCGCAGCTCCCGGTTATAGGGGTCGAGCCAGTAGCCGGTGTCGTCGAAGAAATCGTTGCCCGAGGCGCTGCGCAGGGAGAAGGTCCCGGAGCGAGTGGGCAGCAGCGCGTCGACACAGCAGCTGATCTGCGCGACGAGCCAGATCTGCTTGTCCTGCTCCGCACCGTACTGGCGGATCTCCTTGAGCACGTCCGCCATCTCGGAGCGCAGCGGATAGTCGGCCACGAGGGAGTATTGCTGCGCGAGATCGCACTGCGAGTCCCACATCAGATAGCCCTCGCGCGGCTTCATTTCCAAGAGCAGCGCGTTGCCGCTGTTGAGCTGCGCGGCGCGGTCGAGGATGTTCTCCCGGTTGAGATCGGCGGCGGCGATATAGATGGCGCGCATGGGCTTGGCGTCCATCCCCGCCGCGGCGCGGATGCCGCTGTAGTCCGGCTCGTCAAAGACCAGCTCCGCCTCGACGGGTGCGAAGACATACTCCTCCTCGTCTGCATCGAGCAGATTCTCCTCCGAGCCGTTCGCCGTGAGTACCACGTCAACGCCCTCGTCGGAAATCACGGCGTATTTCTGCATGGCATAGAACAGCACCACGATCACCGTGAGCAGGCCGAGAATCGCAAGAAAGGGGATCAGCGCGTAGTTGCGGCGCTTGCGGCGGCCGCGATAAAATTCCCGGTTGGCAGCCAAGGTCAATCCTCCTCGATTTTGGCGATGCGGCGGATGTGGCGCGCGTCCCCCGAGAAGGGCGTATCCAGGAACGTGTCGACGATTTTGAGCGCGAGCCCTTCGCCGACGACACGGCCGCCCAGGGCGAGCATGTTCGCGTCGTTGTGCAGGCGCGTGGCCTCGGCGCAGAAGCAGTCCGTACACAGGGCGCAGCGGATGCCGGGGAGCTTGTTGGCGGTAATGGAGATGCCGATACCCGTGCCGCAGATGACGATGCCGCGCTCGCACTCGCCGGAGGCGACGGCCTTTGCCGCCGCTCTGCCGAAGTCGGGGTAGTCACAGCTCTCGTCCGAGTAGGTTCCAAAGTCCTTATATGCAATGCCGCGTTTGGCAAGATGGCTCATGACGGCCTGCTTGAGGGCAAAGCCGCCGTGATCGCATGCAATGGCTAACATGGCGATTCCTCCGTTCACATGAATCTTCTGTCATTCTACCACCAAGTGCGCCGCGGTTCAAGCTCTGCTTCAATTTTTCCGCCACTATGGCGAAAAATCCGCAGAAAAACGCGGAATAATCAGGAAAAACAATGAAAATGCCGTTGCACTCTCAAAAACAGCGTGATATACTTAGGGTTACATAATATTGCCGCAGCGGCTTCACGGAACGGGGACGCTGCGAGAGACAGTCGGCGGACTTCGCCGAGGACAGAGGTGCGCCATGCGTAAACGCTTTACCAGGCTTTTGCGGCTGGATCATATGTTTTATGCCCAGGAGGCTCCGATCCTGATCTCCGGGGGCACGCTGCTGCGCGACGAGGAGAGCGGGAATCTGCTCTGCCAGATCACGCTCCACAGTCTCTCCGAGAAGGAGATCCGCATGGTGCAGGTCGCCGTGCAGATGCTTGACGCGGAGGGGAATATCCTCGGCAAGGAGATCCTTCACCGCTATACGGATCTGACGCTCGACCAGGATGAGGAGACCGGCAGCAAGACGGCTATCGTCCTCCCCGCAGCGGAAACGGCGAGCTTCCGGGCGCGCGCCACGCGCGTCGATTTCGCTGACGGCCGAACCTGGGAAGGCGGCAGCTCCCGCTGGCGCAAGCTACCGCGGCAGCAGACGCTGCCGGAGTACTTCGGCGACGAGAACACCGCGGCGCAGTTCCAGGTCCGCTACGGGAACGACTGCCGCTTTGCTGTCCTGGAGACCTCGCCGCTGTGGTTCTGCGTCTGCGGCGCGGCAAACCCGACAGGGGAGAAGAGATGCCGCCGCTGCCGGCGCAACCTCTCCGCCTTCCGCGACCTGGATGAGGCCGCCCTCAAGCGCGAGGGCGCACTCCGGGTCGAGCAGGAGCAGTTCCGAGACATCGAAGAGGAAGCGGAGAAGCGCAGCCGCAGACGCGGCGTCGGCAGATTTTTCGGTGTGCTGGCGATGCTGGCGCTGATCGCCGCAGGACTCTATTTCTTCCGCCCACAGCTTGGCGCGCTCTTTGCCGGCCGCGGTGCGCAGGACGGGGAGATCAGCGCGTCCGTCACGGCGAAGCCCGCGGAGGACGATCCGCGCCAAGCGGACTACGACGCCGCCCTGAAGCTCATCGAGGAACAGGATTTTGACGCTGCGAAGGCCGCTTTTCTGGCGCTGGGCGATTACGGTGACAGCGCGGAAATGGCCGCTTCCGGCGTGGACTATGCCAGAGCACTCTGGCTGATGGAGCTCGGCCGGAAGAACGACGAGACGAAGCTCTCCGCGATCGGCAGGAGCGAAGCGGATCTCACGGAGGAGGTCAGCGCCTCGATGCTCTACTATGCCGCCGCGCAGGAGGCTTTTGAAGAGCTCGGCGATTACAAAGACTGCGCAGAGCAGGCCGCGGCCTGCGGTGAGGCGGCTGAAAATGCGCAGCATACGCTGCTTGCGCGCCGCTACGCCGAAGCGGAGGATCTGCTCGCGGAGAAGTCCTACAGCCTCGCGCGCGAAGCCTTCCTGGCGTTGGGCGATTATGAGGACAGCGCAGAGCAGGCTGCCGAGGCGGTCTACCGGAAAGCCGGCGCGCTGAAGGCGCTGGCGGAGACGGAGCATTTCCCTGCGCTTTATGTGTCCTTTGCCATGGACCCGGAGCAGGACACGCTGCTGATCCTCTCCGAGGAGGACGGACAGGCCGTGGGCGGGGAGCTCGTGCCCCTGCTGCAGGAGGCCTGCGGCAAGGATCGCTGCAACGTGGTCTTCCAGGAGCCGGGCGAGACCCCGGAGATCCGGGAGGCGCTCGCCGCTGTCTATGAGGGGCTTGGCGCCTATAAGGACAGCGCCGCGCTCGCCGAGGAGCTGCGCAGCGTAGAAGCGATTGCAGCGGATACGGACGAACTGAAGAAGTTCTTTGCCGAGGGCGATCTCGCCGGCGCGCAGGCCTTTCTGGAGCGCCAGAGCAACGATTACCCGGACAAGGCGCTCTGGCTCGAGCGCATCAAGCTCTATCTGCCCTTTGCGGACAACTGGTCGCTGGTCTACGGCGATCCGACCGTCTTCCCGCTGACCGTGGGCGTGGACGTCAACTGCTATGAATTCACGAGCAAGGTGTACTTCGAGGAGACCCAGGCGAAGCTCGTGCTCTCCGGCGGGGAGGGGGACAAGACCTACACCGTGGAGTTCACCGCGGATTACGGCCAGACCCTGTTCCTGCGCCTGGAGGAGATCTACTATTACAATGTCAGCATCGCCGGCAACGGCGATATGGCCTATGTGAAGCTGCTCAACGACGGCAGCTACCGCTCGAGCTGCCAGTACGAGCCCGCAAAGTAAGAGCAAATCCGGAGTCGAGTTGAACGCTAACCCCGCCGCCCGCCCGGGCGGCGGGGTTTTGCGTGGATCGCGCGGGCGGCGTGCCCGGCTTTCCCGATGCGCAGCGCCTATTTTGTACCAGATTTTTCGGACGCTGTTACCAGCGGCGGCGCGGCGTTGTGCTAAAATGACCATAGCTGGATACTATGCGGCAGTCCGACGGGGGCTGTCTGTATTATGAATTCGACCGACGCATGCCGGCCGCTTTTTCGGAGGACAGCCATGGAAGCACAGGATCAAAAGAAAACAAGCGCGTTCAAAAAAGAGATCGGCTTGGAAACGCTGCTGTTTCCGGTTTTCTTCATCGGTATTTTTGTGCTCTTCGCGATGAAAATGGGTCTTGCCAACACCCTGAATACTATGATGAACACGGCTTACCGCCTGCTCATCGACACGGTGCTCTATCTCACGGCCATCTGCGTCATCATGGGCGCGATCTCCGGCCTGCTGTCGGAGTTTGGCTTCGTCTCGCTCGTCAACCGCATCCTGCAGCCGCTCATGCGCCCGATCTACGGCCTGCCCGGCGCTGCGGCCCTCGGCGTGGTGACGACCTTCCTGTCCGACAACCCGGCGATTCTGACCCTTGCGGAGGATCAGCGCTTCCGCACCTACTTCAAGACCTATGAGTTCCCGGCGCTGACGAATATCGGCACGGCCTTCGGCATGGGCCTCATCGTCTGCACCTATATGTACAGCCTGAGTCCGTCCATGCCCGGAGAGCATGTCGGCCGGGCGGTGCTCATCGGCCTGCTCGGCGCGGTGATCGGCAGCATCGTGAGCACGCGCCTCATGCTGATCTTCACAAAGAAATTCTTTGGCGCGGAGGCCATGAAGCCCCTGCGCGGGGAGGGCGTCTCCGAGGTGCCGGTCAATATGCGCCCGATCCGCGACGGCGGTATCGGCAGCCGCATCATGGCGGCCATGCTCGAGGGCGGCCACAGCGGCGTCAAGATGGGCGTGAGCATTGTGCCCGGCGTCCTGGTCATCTGCACGCTCGTGATGATGCTTATCAACGGTCCCTCCGAGAGCGGGGAGTACACCGGCGCCGCCTACGAGGGCGTCCGTCTGCTCCCGATGCTCGCCCAGAAGATCGATTTTCTGCTTCGCCCCCTCTTCGGCTTCACTTCGCCTGAGGCGATCGGCGTGCCTGTGACCGCGCTCGGCGCGGCGGGCGCCTCCCTGAGCCTCACGGCCGGGCTCGTGACGCGCGGCCTCATCGGCGGCAACGATATCGCCGTCTTCACGGCCATGTGCATGTGCTGGAGCGGCTATCTCAGCACCCACGCCTCCATGATGGACAGTCTCAACTGCAAGGATCTGATCGGCAAGGCGATCCTCTGCCACACGATCGGCGGCTTCTGCGCCGGCGTAGCCGCGCACTGGATCTTCGTGCTGCTGCGGCTGATCTTCTGACGCTGCAAAAAACGACACGCCCTCCTTAGGGCGTGCTTTGCAGATGCCCCGATCTTTGTCGGCGCCTTGGCTTTGGCGTGCGATTCTGGTAAAATCCCGGCGAAATGCTTCGCTGCCGGGTGAGCATTCGACTTCGGATCCGTATCGGTAGGCCTTGGAAGATACGGATACCGGAGTCATTTTTTTATTGTATTTTTATTGTATAAGGAGCGTTTGTTATGGCATGGATCGTTCTTGTTGCGTCGGGTATGATGGAATCGGTGTGGGCCACCGCCCTGGGAAAAATGGATGGCTTCAGTAAGCCGCTTCCGCTCATCGTCTTTGTTGTCGGCATGGTACTCAGCATGTCCGGCTTGGGCTGCGCCATGAAAAGCATCCCGACCGGCACCGCCTACCCCGTCTGGACGGGCATCGGCGCTGCGCTGACCGTCGTGATCGGGATCGTGACAAAAACGGAGCCGGTCTCCGCGCTGAAGATCGCCCTCCTGATCGGCCTGATCGCCTGCGTGATCGGCCTCAAGCTCGTCTCGAAAGCATAAGGGAGGCGACGGCGTAATGTGAGGGATTTTGAATCGGAGAGAATCGCCCTCGCTGCGGCGAGGGGCAGGCCGCGGCTCTGGAGCGCCCCGGCGTTCCATTCGCTCCCACTCCCCTCGAATCCCTCAAGCAACGCAAAACACAGGAACCATCCAAAAGGATGGCTCCTGTGTTTTGTCTATGGAGTACGAAAAAGACGGATATGCGTTTTTGACAGATGGATTCGAACTATCGGAAATCATTCCGCCTCAAAAACAAATACATCCCCGGCACTGTTTTCATAAAACAGTCTCTTTTTGTCTTCGCTGACGCCGAACAGGAACAGATCGGTATGTAATTGCGACCATAAGGACTTTTCCCGTTCAGAAGAGTTGATTATCAGATTATACCCGACGTCACACCGGTCTTCCCATAATCTTTTATAATCGGCACTGCTAACAATTCTTCCTGTAAGATCACAAACCGACTTGAGGTTAAACCTGTCACACCAGACGATATCATTCTGATACAGTTTCACACCTTCGTCGCATGTAATGATATCATCATGATCATATATGACAGGTATTTCGCTTATTCCGGATTGATAGGCAATATATGCCCTGGTATGCCCATCGGTCAGGGTCAAACGCCCATTCCCGAAATCATGCACAGGCAGCGGGGCAAAATTAGAAAGGTCTGTTTTATGAAACCACGTTAAAACGTTTTTAATCTTTTCTTCACTTATGTATAATTGACTTATACCGAGCAAATGAACAGAGATATGTTTTATCCCTGAAAAATACAAATCACTTGCCTTCATTTTTTCCCCTTTGCAGTTTTGAGGGAAGCGATCAGCATGCGCTTGATCTCTTCCGCAAGAGACAGCAGATGATCAAAACCGTAATCTATCAGCTTCGTACGCTTCAATAGCGTCAACCAATAAATACTCTCGCCGGTTTCCTTTGTTAGCATTCAAAGCGAAGCGTATAGAATTGCTGTACCCATTCAGGGTACGTTTTATATATCTCACTATCTTGAATTTGCTTAATGGTTCGACTTCCAACTCTTCTGTCTAATATAGCAAAAATGCGTATTAGGCAATTATCGCTTGTTAGTGCGTCAGCGATTGGCAACTGAAGAAAATCTGTAGCCGCCTGCAAGAAGTCCCATTCGGAAAGAGTGCCTTCCTTTTCCCATTTGTTCTTTAGTTCCAATGCGTCACTGTCATAGACACCGGTCTCTTTCCAACGCTCGTGAGTATCGCTTTCTTGCTTGTACATGTCGATCCATGAGAAAACGACAAGCTCTTTTCCGTCCAACTTGATTGATGCACGTCCATATGAATTATGCACCTCATGGTAGCGCGTCAGGAAATAGGATACCCGATTCTTTAGCGGATCGCACAGGCACTCATTTAATTGTTTTTTAAGCCCAGACCATGATTTATAATGATTCATCTCAGCATCCTCATCGATCATCTTTCAACGGCACAGACAGACACACTAACCCGTCTGTTGCTTTATCATAGCATAAAAAGAATAGCACGGCAATTCTATCAAAATTACCGTGCTGATTTGGTGGAGACGGAGGGATTCGAACCCTTGACCTTACGGATGCGAACCGTACGCTCTCCCAGCTGAGCTACGCCCCCATATTCGATTAAAAATGCTGATTTATCAAGGCTTTCGACAAACGGATGTGAACCGCGTGGCTGGCGGGTGAGGTACATGCCCCCAAGAGACAAGTAATATAACTGGCCCAGGCGCTCTCCCAGCTGAGCTACGCCCCCATATGAAGTTCCCGGACCGTGCCGGACGGCTGGCTCAATGACAGCTTGATTATTATAACACAAAAATTTCATTTGTAAAGAGTAAAATTGAACTTGATTCTATATTCTATTTGGTGTAGAATAAGCCCGTGGCTTTTGACAAGGCTGCACTAGTTGGGGAGCCAGCGGTGCCCTGTAACCTGCAATCCGCTACAGCAGGGACGAATTCCTGACCGAGGAAGCGCGATGTGTCGTCTGACCCCGGTAAGCAGCGTTGACGATCCGGTCTTGCGCAAGGTCAGCCCGTGAACCATGTCAGGCGGGGAACCGAGCAGCATTAAGCGGTGTCTGGCTTGTGCCGCGAGGGTGCTGGATCCGAGCCGGCTGCCGGCGGTACGGGCATAGCGGGTCTTTCGGAGTCGGGTGTGCAGTCTTGTCAAGGGCCACAGTTTTTATTAGGGAGGCGAAGCCGTGTATCAGGCGCTGTACCGGAAATGGAGGCCGCAGACCTTTGATGAGGTCATCGGCCAGGAGCATATTACCGAGACGCTGAAGAACCAGGTCAAGTCCGGCCGCCTCTCCCACGCCTACCTCTTCATCGGCACCCGCGGCACCGGCAAGACCACCTGCGCGCGCATCCTTGCCCGCGCGGTCAACTGCGAGCACCCGGTGGACGGTAACCCCTGCGGGCGCTGCGCTGCCTGCCGCGGCATCCTCGACGGCTCCGTCATGGACGTGGTGGAGCTGGATGCGGCGTCCAACAACGGCGTGGACAATGTCCGCGCGCTGCGCGAGGAGGCGACCTTCTCGCCCAGCAGCGTCAAAAAGCGCGTGTATATCATCGACGAGGTGCATATGCTCTCGCTCTCGGCTTTCAACGCGCTGCTGAAGATCCTCGAGGAGCCGCCCGAGCACCTGATGTTCATCCTCGCCACCACCGAGCTGCAGAAGGTTCCCGCGACGATCCTCTCCCGCTGCCAGCGGCACAGCTTCCACCGCATCGACGCGGCGACCATCGCCTCCTACCTCGGCAGGATCGCCGAAAGGGAGGGGATGCGCCTCAGCCCGGAGGCCGCGGGGCTCATTGCCCGCATGGCGGATGGAGGCGTGCGCGACGCGCTGAGCCTGCTCGACCAGTGCTCCGCGCGGGAGACGATCGACGAGGAGGCCGTGTTCTCGGCGATGGGCCTGGCCGGAAACCTCCGCATTGCGCGGCTGCTGGATCTGATCCTCAAGCACGACGCGCCCTCCGTACTGCAGAGCTTTGCGGGACTGTGGATGGACGGAAAGGACCCCGCTTCGCTGCTCACCGAGCTCACCGGGCTTCTTCGCGATATCCTGATGATGCACATCGCGCCGGACGGCGCAAAGGATCTGATTTCAGGCGGTTATGCCGAAGCACAGCTGCGCTCCTTTGCCGCGCGCATGACCTCGGAGGAGCTCCTCGCCGCGCTCGACACGCTGCAGGACTCTCTCTCCTCGCTGCGCACGGCGGGAAATCCCAAGACCGTCGCCGAACTCTGCCTCATCTCCCTCTGCCAGCATGCGGATGGGGACAGCGTGCGCAGCCTGCGCGCGCGGATCTCGCGGCTGGAGGAGCAGCTTGCCCACGGCGTACCCGCCATGGAGGAAGAGACGTTCTATCGGACGCCGCCTCGCCGTGAGGAGCACGAGGACGATCTGGACGAGCCCGCTGCGGAGGAAGACGATGAGCTGCCGGCCGTCTTCCACGAGGATCAGCCGGAGGACGAGATCGCAGCTTATGACCGACCGGCTCAGTCCGCCGCGCCTGTGCCCGATCCGAAGCCGGAGGAGCCGCCCGCGGCCCCGTCCGCGTCTGCGGAGATCTGGCCTGCGGTCTGCGAGAAGATCGCGGCGCGCCTGCCGCGCGATCTGCGCGTCTCCCTCGGAGAGCGCAGCAAGGTCTCCGGCGTCACGGAAGGGGACTGCCTCTGGCTGGAGGTCGTCCCGGGCTTTCTGTACAGCCGCTTCAACCGGCAGGAGATCCTGCAGCTCTTTGCGGAGGCCGCACGGGAAGCGGCCGGACGGCCGATGCGCGCGCTGATCCGCGAGCTGAAGCCCCAACAGCACCAGCAGCGTGACATTGAGGAGCTTCGCAGGTTCAAGGAAGTCCAGTTTATCAACGAGTAAATTTCAGCGCTGTGCTGAGAAATAGATCAAGTATTACAGCCGGACACGGCGGATAGGAGAACAGTTATGGCAAAAGGCGGATTTCGCGGCGGAATGCCCGGTAATCAGGCAAACATGATGAAGCAGGCCCAGCGGATGCAGCAGGAATTTCTGAAGATGCAGCAGGAGCTGGAATCCAGCGTGTTTGAGTTCACCGCAGGCGGCGGCGCCGTCAAGGCGGCGATCAGCGGCACGCGCGAGTTCAAGTCCATCGAGATCGACCCCCAGGTCGTAGATCCCGAGGACGTCGAAATGCTGCAGGATCTGGTCCTCGCGGCGGTCAACGGCGCAATCAAAAAGGCCGACGACGCGACCAACACGGCCATGTCCAAGCTGCAGGGCGGCATGGGCGGTTTCCCCGGCCTCTTCTGAGCTGCGGCGCCGCACCCGAAAAAGCCGGGTGCGGCGCTTTTATACATGCCAAATTCTCACCTGGTGGGGGATATGGCATAAATCATTAAAGAAAAATAAGCACGAGTGGAGGGAATATGCTGCAAAAGGCCTATTTGGAGATCACAAATATCTGCAACCTGAACTGCAGCTTCTGCCCGGGGACGAGGCGCGCGCGGCGCTTTTTGAGTGTGGAGGAGTTCCGGCTGCTGGCAGGGAAACTGCGCAGGCACACGGACTATCTGTATTTTCATCTCCTCGGCGAGCCGCTGCTGCACCCGGAGCTTGGCGCACTGCTGCGCATCGCAGGGGAGCTGGGCTTCGCCTGCATGATCACCACAAACGGCAGCCTGCTGCCGGAGCGGGGAGAGCTGCTGCTCGCGGCGGAGCGCCTGCGCAAGGTGAGCATTTCCCTCCAGTCCTTCGAGGCCAACCCCGGCGGCGAGCTGGAGGGCTATCTCTCCGGCTGCCTCGCCTTTGCCCGGAAAGCTGCGGAAAAAGGCGTGTTCTGCGAGCTGAGACTGTGGAACCGGGGCGGACTCGAGACGCTGAATCCGGCGATCCGGGAAAGGCTGGAGGCCTGCTTCCCGCTGCCCTGGGAGAAGAGCCGGAACGGCTGGAAGCTCGCGGAGCGCATCTGGCTCGACCCCGGCGAGCGCTTTGACTGGCCGGATCTCGACGCGCCGGACAGAGGAGAGCGCTGCTTCTGTTACGGGCTGCGCAATCAGATCGGCGTGCTCTGCGACGGCACTGTTGTACCCTGCTGCCTCGACCATGAGGGCGACATTCCCCTCGGCAATCTCTTCACGCAGGAGTTGGATGAGATCCTCGCCTCCCCGCGTGCAAGGGCGATCTACGAGGGCTTCTCGCGGCGGCGCGCCGTGGAGGAACTGTGCCGCAGATGCGGTTATCGGACGAGGTTTACATAATTTTTGACGGTTAACATAATACTTTTGAAATGCGGAAAGGGACAATTCTACGATTCATAAAATACAGAATAGATTCGGATAGTTTGTTAACATAATAATATTAACATAATTCATGCATATGTTAACATAACAAAAACCGGCTCCGCTTGGCGGAGCCGGTTTTGCCGATCGAATATTGTGTGCGGCTGCAGCTTGACCGCTGGGGGGGTTATCCCTTGTAGCCGATCTTGTCTGCGAGCTCTTTGGTGAGCAGAACGGTGGAATCGGGATGGACCTTGATCATCGTGACAGGGCAGGCCGTGGTGATCTCGTCGGTGAGCAGCAGCTTCGTTGCTGCGGCCTCCTTGCGGGAGCCTCCAATGATGGTCAGGAGCTTTTTGGCCTCCATGATCTCGCCGATGCCCATGGTGAGCGCCTCGCGGGGCACGTCGTCCCGGCTGGCGAAGAAGCGGGCGTTGGCGTCAATGGTGCTCTCGTCAAGCGTCTCGCGGTGAGCGTGATAATAGAGCTGCTCGCCCGGCTCATTGAAGGCGATATGACCGTCGGGGCCGATGCCGAGCACCTGGATGGCACGCGTTTTGCTCGCGATCACCGCGCGGAACTCGCGGAGGTTCTCCTCAATGTCGCCCACGCCCTTGGCAACGTAGGTGTTGGCCTTGTCGATATTGATGTGGTCAAACAGCTCGTTATTCATAAAGTAGCGGTAGCTCTGGTCGTGCTCGCCGGGGAGACCGGCATACTCGTCGAGGTTCACGGAAGAGACCTTGGAGAAATCCAGGCCCTCCTCGCGGCAGCGGCGGGCGAGCTCCTTGTACATCCCGACCGGGCTGGAGCCGGTCGCCAGACCCAGGCAGCAAGCCGGATCGGCGCGGACCTCTGCCTCGACCAGATCGGCGGCCAGGCGGAAGAGTTCGGTTTCGTTCTGAGCGACTATGACTTTCATAGACTGCCTCCTTTGCAGATTTTGGTGTCTTTAGTATAGTCTTCGGGAAAGCCAGCGTCAAGATAATTGCAGTGCATAAACTTACAAAAATCGGTTCCGATTATGCGTCGGGATTTATTAAACATTCTTAAGTTTGGCGAAAAGCCTTTCCTTTCCGGCGACTTTGTGCTAACATCCCGGTATCCGAAAGGATGCACCGTAACAATTCCCGCAGCCCGCTGCGAATGGACTATTTTCAATGAGGAGGGAAGCCATGAAGAAAATCATTTCGATTTTGCTCGCGCTGGTGCTGGTCTTGAGCCTCTCGACCGCGGCCTTCGCCGAGCTGAACCAGAGCCGCGCCGTTATCGGCGCCGACCTTACGGAGGAGCAGGTCGCGGCCGTTTACCAGAACTTCGGCGTCACGCGCGGCAGCGTCATTGAGCTGCGCGTCACCAACCAGGAGGAGCGGCAGTATCTCGAGGGCTATGTGGACGCCAGCGTGATCGGCACGCGCTCCATCTCCTGCGTGTATGTGGAGCTGCTGCCGGCCGGCTCCGGCATGAACGTCAGCACCGCGAACATCAGCTGGTGCACGCCGGAGATGTACCTCAGCGCGCTCGCCACCGCCGGCATCACGGACGCGAAGATCATCGTGGCCGCGCCCTTTGCCGTCAGCGGCACCGCGGCGCTCACCGGCGTCTACAAGGCCTATGAGGACATGACCGGCCAGAAGCTGAGCGAGCTGGCCAAGGCCGTCTCCACCCAGGAGCTCACCGTCACGGGCGAGCTCGCCGAGGAAGTCGGCAATATGGACAGTATGTCCATCGTCAACGACCTCAAGCTCATGCTCGATGAGACGCGCAACATGACGGATCAGGAGCTCAAGGATCAGATCATCGCCATCGCGAGGGAGTACAGCGTCAATCTCACCGATAATCAGATCCAACAGCTTATCGACCTCTGCCGCCAGCTGGAAAAGCTGGACACGGACGGCTTGAAGGGCCGTGTTGAGGAGGTGCAGGAGACGCTGCGCAAGCTCTCCGGCGCCAAGAGCCAGGTCGTCGGCTTCGTGCAGACGGTGAGGAAGGTCGTCGAATCCGTCAAGAGCTTCTTCGAGCGCATCAAGGATATCATCGGCCTGTGATAGGATTCATCAGAACATCAACCCGGGGCAGCCAGCGGCTGCCCCGGGTTTTCTGTATGCGGAGAAGTTCAGCTCTTCGCCTCTTTCTCCTCATGGTATTCCTGTTCGGTGTTGACCGACCAGATGTTGCTCTTGTCTGCCGTGCCGCTGAGGATGTTTTTTACCGCCTCGAACGACGTGGCCATGGAGTGATCCATGTTGTTGTAGCGGTGCTGGCCGTTGCGCCCGACGCAGTAAAGGTTCTCGTAGCTGTTGAGATAGTCGACCAGGCGGTCGATCTCGGCGTAGGTGTCAAAATACGCGGGATAGGCTTTCTTGACCTTCTCCACATGGAAATCGCGCACCGGCTGCCCCTCGTCCAGCACACCCATGGCGACGAGCTCCCGCACGCCGCGCGCACGCCAGTCCTCGTCGCTGCCGCACCAGAAGGAATCGCCCTCCGTGCAGAAGTATTCCAGGCCGATCCAGACGCTGTTGTCCGGGTCCTTGACCATGTAGGGCGACCAGTTGTTGAAAATCTGGATACGGCCGAGCTTGACGCCGGTGTCCTGCACGTAGATCCAGCAGTCCGGAACGATGTTGCCGAGGGTCTTGATGGCGGTCTCGTTCTTGAGGTTCAGCCGGTCGACCAGCAGGCCGACGGTCACAAAGTCGCGGTAGGGGAGGCCGTCAGCGATGCGCTGCACGTCCGCGGGCGCGTCGCCGAGCGCGGCGACGAGATCCTTGAGCGGCATGGAGGATATCACGAGATCCGCCTCGCGCGTCACGCGTTCGCCGTCCGCCGTCTCATAGGTGACGGAACGAAGCCTCCCGCCTTCCGCCGCGAGCGCGACGACCTTCGCGCCCATTGTGAGCTTGCCGCCCATCCTCTGATATTCCTCCGCGGCGGTCTCCCAGAGCTGGCCTGGGCCGAACTTCGGATAGCTGAACTCCTCGATCAGCGAGGTCTCTACCTTGCGCTTTTTGTTGCCGGGGATGGCTTTGCCGAGAATGTCCTTGAGTATGGCGAGGATCGAGAGACCCTTGACGCGCTGCGCGCCCCAGTCCGCGGAGATCTCGCGCGGGTGCCGCCCCCAGAGCTTCTCGGTGTAGCCCTCGAAAAACATGGAGTAGAGCTTGCGGCCGAAGCGGTTGATGTAGAAATTCTCCAGCGAGTCCTCCGGGTTCTTGATGATGGTCGAGCCGAGGTAACTGAAGCCGGCCAGCAAGGTGGTGCCGAAGCCCATGTTCTTGATGGTGTTGGCGTTCATCTTGACCGGATAGTCGAAGAACTTCTTTTTATAATAAATGCGCGAGACGCGCTGGCGCAGAAGCATGACGCGGTCGTCCCGCTCCGGGTCGGGGCCGCCCGCGGCGAGGGACTTCTCCCGACCGAGCTTCTTGTCGTCATAGGCCGGCGCGCCCTGCATGGGCATGAGTCTGTCCCACCATTTGGTAACGCGCTCGTCCTTGGAGAAGAAGCGGTGTCCGCCGATGTCCATGCGGTTGCCATTGTGTGCCACGGTGCGGGAGATGCCGCCGACGACCTGCGCCTCCTCCAGGATTTCAATCTCGTAGTCCTTCGACTGCCGCAGCAGTTCGTAGCCCGCAGTGATGCCGGCGGGACCGGCTCCGATGATGATAACCTTTTTCATGGTTTTCCTCCTCCGGTATCGGGAAAAGTACGCTCATCACGCAGCATGAGGAAGAGCGTTGGTGCGAAGATCGGCAGGGCGTAGATAAAAAAGCGCCAGTCCCAGCCGCTGAGCAGCAGCATCGTGCCGAAATTGTGGCAAAAGATGGGCAGGATATAGAGAAATGCGATGCGCCTGCGGCGCAGCAGCGCCAGCGCGACGGCGAGCAGCACGAGCATCTGCAGACCAAGCGAGCCAAAGAGCAGGTTGGCCGTGCCCTTGAACAGAATCTTGAGCGTCTCGAAGAGCCCTCCGCTCTGCGCGAGCAGACCGAAATTCTCTGTGTTCGGGTAGAGATCTGTCACGCCCCATACCATCCGCGTCAGCTTGAGAAGCGCCGACCAGGATTGCCGCGGCGCGCAGCGGAAGCATTGCAGCGTGATGCGCAGCGCATCTCCGTAGCCGAGCGCGTCGATCGCTTTGACATCCACGACGCCGGTGAACTTGATGGAGTTGAAGCTGCCGGGATAGTACAGCGTGCGGTATTGCTCCGCGGTGGCAAAGCGATAGAGAATATCCTGCGTATCCTCCGGGAGCGCTTCGGGCGCGTCCTGCATCACATTGCACCAGATGGTGAGCGGCAGGCCGAGGGTTTCCACCCTGCGCTGGTCGGGAGAGCGCACGTCAAGCGCGGCATACAGACCCTTCAGCGCGAGCAGGCAGAGCAGGATCGCCGCGGCTGCGAGCAGGCGCGTGCGCCATTTTTTCACCAGGCTGAAGAGTGTGATCAGCACGGAAGGCGCGACGTACAGCACGGCGTTGTGCCGCATTTTCAGCGCCAGCGTCGCACATACGGCATAGAGGAGGAGGTGCAGCGGGGCGTCCAGCCATGCGCCGCCGGAGCAGAGGATGCGGATTGTGAAGGCCGTTAGAAGCATGATGAAGATCATCATAGCGTTGTCCTTGAAGGGGGAGCAGAGGAAAACCCAGATGAGCTCATCAAGGACGACGAACGCGAGCGACAGACCCAGCAGAAAGCGCGGGCAGCCGCTCTCATGGAGAACGAGCATAAGATAGGCGAAGGCCGCCGAAAAATAGAGGATCTGCAGCAGGACGATGCCGTGCTCCTCAAGTCCCAACTTCACCGGGAGCGTGAAGAACAGCAGCGTATGGATGACGGGATGCCAGTCGTTATAGGGCTCGAGCCCGCGCGCCTGGCGCAGCTGCAGCGCGTTGTCCATTCCGAAACTGAAGTAGCGCTGCATATGAATAAACCAGAGCAGGAGCGCAGCGAGCGTGGCGAAAAACACGAGCACGGCAAAAACCTGCGGGCGCAGGGCGCGCCTCGTTTCGCGCTTGCGGCCGGACGCAGGATAGAGCAGCCTGTCGAGCAGACCCAGAGCAAGCGCGGAGAGCAGAAACGCAGCGGGCAGCGAGGCTATCGCGATCCACAGTGTATGAGGCAGATCGTACGACAGCGCCTGACAGGTGACGACGCCCCAGAGATAGAGCGTTAAGAGAAAAACAGGCAGCTTCGGTTTGCCTGCAAAGAGCTGCTGCATGGAAACGGATCCTCCCGACACAGTCCCCCGGACGGCCGGGGGTATATGAATAAAAACATTGTATCACAGGGCGCGGTGAAATGCACCAGTTATTTCCTCTTTTCGAGCGGAAATCCGGGAAGACGGGAAGAAAAATGCCGACGGACGCTTTGCGTCCGTCGGCAGGTATTGGCGAATCTCAGATGCGTCTCCACTTGACGCCGTGCGGGATATCGGTCAATTCAACGCCCTCCGCCTTGAGCTCGTCGCGGATGCGGTCGGCCTCGGCAAAGTTCTTTGCCTTCTTGGCGTCCTGACGGGCCTGGATCTTCGCCTCCACGGCGGGATCGGCCTCACCGGACTCGGAGAGGATCGTGAAGCCGCTCGCGGCGGCAGCTTCCTTCTTGAGCGCCTCGCGCTTGACAGCAGCCTTCTCCAGCAGCCCCAGGCTCAGCACGCGCTCAAAGTCCTCGATGACGGCGAGCTTGGTGGCGTCGTTTGTCTTGGCCTTCAGCACATCGTAGAGAGCGGTGACGGCAAGAGAGGAGTTGAGGTCGTTGTCGAGCGCGGCGCAGAACTTCTCCTTCAGCGCCTTGGCGGCCTCGGCGTCAAATTCCCCGTCGTCGGGCTTGAGCGCGGCGATACGGGTCACGAGCTTGTTGTAGGCGACCTGGGCGTTGTCGAGGTTTTCCCAGGAGAAGACGAGGCTCTTGCGGTAGTGGCTCTGCAGGCAGAAAAGGCGGTAGGCCAGCGGGTCGTAGCCCTTCTCCTCCAACAGCGACACGGTCAGGAACTCGCCCTTGGATTTGGACATTTTCCCGGAGGTGGTGTTCAGGTGGAGGACGTGCATCCACCAGTTGCACCATTTGTGGCCAAGATAGGCCTCACTTTGGGCGATTTCGTTGGTATGGTGGGGGAAAGCGTTGTCAATGCCGCCGCAGTGGATATCCAGATCCTCGCCGAGGTGCTTCATGGAGATGGCCGAGCACTCAATGTGCCAGCCGGGGTAGCCGACGCCCCAGGGAGAATCCCACTTGAGGGCCTGATCCTCGAACTTGGACTTGGTGAACCAGAGCACGAAGTCGTTCTTGTTGCGCTTGTTGGGGTCGCTGCTCACGCCCTCGCGCACGCCCTCGGCCAGATCCTCGGCGTTGAAGTCGTTGAAAACATAGTAGTTCTCGAGCTTCGAGGTGTCAAAGTAGACGTTGCCGCCGGCAAAGTAGGCGTAGCCGGTGTCCATCAGCTTTGTGATGATGCGGATGTAGTCCTCGATGCAGTGTGTGGCTGGCTCGACGACATCGGGCTTTTTGATGTTGAGCTTGCGGCAGTCGTCAAAGAAGGCGTCGGTATAGAAGGCCGCGATCTCCATCACGGTCTTGTGCTCGCGCCGGGCGCCCTTGAGCATCTTGTCCTCGCCCTCGTCGGCGTCGGAAGAGAGGTGCCCCACGTCGGTGATGTTCATGACGCGCTTGACATTGTAGCCGGAATAGCGCAGATACTTTTCGAGGATATCCTCCATGATATAGCTGCGGAGGTTGCCGATGTGCGCGAAATGGTATACGGTGGGTCCGCAGGTGTACATCTTCACGATGTCGGGGCTGTTGGGTACGAAGAGCTCCTTCTTGCGGCTGGCAGAGTTGTACAGATACATAGCGTTCTCCTTAATCGACATCGGAAAAGACGTCGCGGTTTTTGATAAGGTATTCCGCGCCCGACCACAGGGTCGTGAGCACGATGACGGCGGTGGAAATCTGCGCGACGAGATCCGGCGCGGAATCGCCGATCCCGGGCGCCGGGACAAGCAGCATCAGGCAGAGACAGAGCATGGTCGCGGCGGTCTTGATCTTGCCTGACCAGGCGGCGGCGATCACGCGCCCCTGCTCCACGGCGACCAGCCGCATCCCCGATACCGCAAACTCCCGCAGCAGCACCACGGCCAGCGCCCAGCCGGGCATCCGCCCGCACTCGACGAAGAAGCACATCGCAGCAGTGACCAGTACCTTGTCGGCCAGGGGGTCCATGAACTTGCCGAAATTGGTGACCTGGTTGTAGTGGCGGGCGATGTATCCGTCCGCCATGTCAGAGAGGCTCGCGATCGCAAAGACCGCGAAGGCTGCGATGCTCCGCCCGGAGTAGGCAAGAATCAGAAATACGGGGATAAGGATCACACGAAAGATCGTGATCTTGTTGGCAGTGGTCATGTCTCTTCCTCCTCGCCGTACAGAATGCCGTCGTCCGCTGCGGTAATACGGAC
Source organism: Clostridiales bacterium UBA3758 (assembly GCA_002371675.1). Classification (GTDB taxonomy): domain Bacteria; phylum Bacillota; class Clostridia; order Oscillospirales; family Oscillospiraceae; genus Limivicinus. The sequence continues at coordinate 6,828 of DFGE01000014.1, read as the reverse complement.
GCTTACCATGTCGCCCTCGCGGCACGCGCCTTCGAAGCGAACCTCGCCGTCAATCTCCGGGGAGTCAGCATAACTGCGGCCGACCCAGCACTGCTCGTCTTCGTCGTAATCGGTGACGAGCACGCGCAGCGTCTGCCCCACGAAGGAGGCGCAGAAATCGTCCATGATGGGGGCCTGGAGCGCGAGGATCTGCTCGGCGCGGCGCTCGGCGATCTCCTGATCGGGGCGCTCCATCTTCGCGGCGGGCGTGCCCTCCTCGGGGGAGAAGGGGAAGACGCCGACGCGCTCGATCTTTGCTTCACGCAGAAAGGCGCAGAGCTCCTCGAACTCTTCCTCACCCTCGCCGGGGAGCCCCGCGATGAGACTGGTGCGCAGGACGAGACCGGGGATGCGCTCGCGCAGGGTCTTGAACAGGGCGCGGATCTCTTCGCCCGTGCCGCGGCGGTTCATGCGCTTGAGGATGCGGTTATTGATGTGCTGGATGGGGATATCCAGGTATTTGACGATCTTCTCGTTCGCGGCGATCTCGTCGATGAGCTCGTCGTCGAACTGATCCGGGTACAGATAGTGCAGCCGGATCCATTCCACGCCCTCGATCTTCGACAGCTCCCGGCAGAGCGCCGCGAGACAGCGCTTTCCGTAGAGGTCGCTGCCGTAGCGGGTGATGTCCTGCGCGATGACGATGAGCTCCTTCGCACCGTGCGCGGCGAGCTCGCGCGCCTCGGCGAGAACGTTCTCCATCGAGCGGGAGCGGTACCTGCCGCGGATGTAGGGGATGGCGCAGAAGGCGCAGAAATTGCCGCAGCCCTCGGCGATGCGCAGATAGGCCCAACCCGGGCCGGTGGAGACGATGCGGCCGATCTCCTCCACGGGAGAGTTCCGGTCGGAGAATATGCGCGCCTGCCGGCCGGCAAGCACGGCGTTGGCCGCCTTTACAATATCGCCGTAGTTGGCGATGCCGAGGACAGCGTCGATCTCCGGCAGCTCGTCAAGGATCGTGTCCTGGTAGCGCTCGGAGAGGCAGCCGGTGACGATCAGCCCGCCGAGCCGCCCCTGCTTCTTGAGCTCTGCCAGCTCGAGGATGTTGTCAATGGCTTCGGATTTCGCAGCGTCGATAAAGCCGCAGGTATTGACGATGGCGAGATCCGCCCCGTCGGGGTCGGACACGAGCGTGAAGCCCGCCTCGTCCATCAGATAGAGCATCTGCTCGCTGTTGACCAGGTTCTTGGCGCAGCCAAGCGAGATGAGCGCGTAGGTCTGTTCCATAATTCAGCTGTCCTCCATATCCGCCTCAAAGCGCCGCAGGGCGCTTTTGATCTCGTCCCAGCCGAAGCCTCTGCGGAAGAGCGCGGCGCTGACCTTGCGGACCTGGTCGCGGTCGGACGGATCCTTGAGACGGGCGGCGATGAATTTGTCGAGCTTGTCGTCCGCCTCCGGCATCTCGCCGAGCGCATCCGCCCAAAGCTCCCGGTCGATCCCGCGGCGCTGCAGCTCCTGGCGGATGCGCCCGGGGCCGTAGCCCTTGGCGGCATAGTGCCGCACGACCATGCCGGCGTAATTGCGGTCGTCAAGGAAGCGGTTTTCCAGCAGCCAGGCGACCGCTGCCGCGGCGTTTTGCTCCGGCTCGCCCTTCTGAACGAGCTTGTCATAGAGTTCCTTGCAGGACATCGGGCGCAGCGAGAGCAGCTCGGCGGCGCGGTTCTTCGTGCGCTCGAGCGAGGAGGCGGCACGAAACGCGGCCAGCGCCTCCTCGTCAAGTTCCCGCCCGGTGTAGATGCGCTGATCCGTGACGACGGCGAGGGTGGAGCGGATCTCCGTCCCGTCCTCGAGCGTCACGAGGAAGCGCCCGGGCGAGGTCTGATGCAGAGAAGAGACGAGCATCAGCCTTCGTCAAAATCGTTTGCGCTCACGTCGAGCCCCTGGCTCTGCGGCACGGGGATGCGCCCGGAGACCTGCGCGGCGCGCTGCGCCTGCGGACTCATGAGCTTGTAGGCGTTGGCGCGGATCTCCTGCTCGATCTTCTCGCAGATCTCGGGGTTCTCGGTCAGGAAGTTCTTCACGCCGTCACGGCCCTGGATGCGCTGCCCGGCGACGGTGAACCACGCGCCGCCCTTCTCGATGATATCGAGCTTGACGCCGAGGTCGATGATCTCGCCGATGCGGGAGATGCCCTCACCATACATGATGTCGAACTCCGCCTCGCGGAAGGGGGGCGCGACCTTGTTCTTGACGACCTTGGCGCGTGTCCGGTTGCCGACAGGCTCGCTGCCGACCTTCAGGGTCTCGATGCGGCGCACGTCGATGCGCACGGAGGAGTAATACTTGAGGGCGAGACCGCCCGGGGTGGTCTCGGGGTTGCCGTACATAACGCCGATCTTCTGGCGGAGCTGGTTGATGAAGATCACGGTGCAGTTGTTCTTGGAGATGATGCCCGCGAGGCGGCGCATGGCCTGGCTCATGAGACGGGCCAGCATGCCCACAACCGTGTCGCCCACTTCGCCGTCGAGCTCCTGGCGGGGGATCAGCGCGGCCACGGAGTCCACAACCACGACGTCGATCGCGCCGGAGCGAACGAGCATCTCGGTGATGTCCAGCGCCTGCTCGCCGGTGTCCGGCTGGGAGATCAGGAGGCTGTCGATATCCACGCCGAGGGCGCGGGCGTAGGCGGGCTCGAGCGCGTGCTCCACGTCGATGTAGGCGGCCTCGCCGCCGGCTCTCTGCGCGGAGGCAACCACGTGCAGCGCGAGGGTGGTCTTGCCGGAGGCCTCAGGCCCGTAGATCTCCACGATGCGCCCCTTGGGGACGCCGCCGATGCCGAGCGCGAGGTCGAGCGAGAGGGAACCGGTGGAGAGAGCCTCCACGTTCACGGGAATATCGTCGCCCAGGCGCATGATCGTGCCCTTGCCGTAGTCCTTCTCGATCTTGGAGATGGCGGCCTCGAGGGCTTTCTTCTTGTCGCTCACATCAGGGGCCGCGGGGACGGCCTTTTTCTTCTCTGCCATAATGAATTCTCCTTTATATCCTTGACTGTGTCGGTCAGTAATGCCAAAGTTCGTTGTCCTGCGTGGACATTTTGCCGATGACCACGCGCTCGACTCCGAGCGTGTCCTTCGCGGTGTCCGCGCCGAGGAAGCCCGCCGAGAGGATCATGTCCTTCACGGCCTCGGCTTGATCCTCGCCCACCTCAAAGAGCAGGTATCCGCCCGGCCGGAGCAGGCTCTTCCAGTATTTGATGATGCCCTTGTAGAACTTGAGCCCGTCCTTGCCGCCGTCGAGCGCCCAGATGGGCTCGTAGTCGCGTACGGAGGGGTCGAGCGTCATGATCTCCCGGCTCGCGATGTAGGGCGGGTTCGATACGATCATGTCAAACTTGCCGATGCTCATCGGCGGGGTGTTCAGCGCGTCGCCAGGGAGGGTGAGCACGTGGGAGCTCAGGCGGTTGAGCGCGATGTTCCTGCGGCAGACCTCAAGGGCGCTGGCGCTGATATCGACCGCCACGAGCTTGGCCGCGGGGAACTCGTGCGCCAGCGCACAGGCGATGCAGCCGCTGCCGCAGCAGAGGTCGAGGATCCTGGCGTCCATCTTGCGCCCGGTGAGCAGGGCCTTCGCAGCGTCTACCAGCACCTCGGTGTCCATCCGGGGGATCAGCACATCCGGTGTCACGACCATCGGCAGCCCGTAGAATTCCCAGGTTCCCGTGATGTAGGCGACGGGCTCGCCGTCGAGGCGGCGGCGGATGTTTGTGCAGACGGCCTCCTCAACGGCGGGGCTGCTGTAGAGGTTGAGATCCTTCAGCAGCTCTTCGGTCGTCTTCCCGGCGGCCTGCGCCACGAGGATGCGCGCCTCAAGGTTGAAGGCCTCAACGCCGGCCTGACGCAGGCGGGTGCGCGCGTCCATATAGAGTTCGTTGTAGGTCCTCATGTGCTCACTTCCCCCATTCGTCGCTGCCCGCTTCCTCGGGGATCACCAGCTCCATCGCGCGGATGGCGCATTCGATCATCGAGTCGTCCGGCTCGGCGGTCGTGATATGCTGCAGCCATTTGCCCGGCGCGGAGAGCAGCGCGGAGAGGGCGTTGTCATGCGCGCCGCACCAGCGGTTGATCTCGTAGCTGATGCCCACCACGAGCGGCAGCAGCAGAAGGTGGAGCAGCATCCGTACGAAGACGTTCCCGATCGGCAGCACGGACTGCAGCAGCGCGTTGAAAATCATGTTGACGAGGATGCTGATGAGCACGACGACGAGCAGAAAGCTCGTTCCGCAGCGGGGATGGAAGCGGGATTCCGGCCGCACGTTTTCGACCGTGAGCTCCCTGCCATGTTCGTAGCAGAAGATAGTCTTGTGCTCGGCGCCGTGGTAACGGAAGACGCGCTGAATATCCGGCACCCTGGCCACCAGCGCCATATAGACGAGCAGGATGATCACCTTCAGCACGCCCTCGCAGAGCGTGCGCAGCGCGTCGTTCGCGCCGAGAGGCTTGATGAGGCCGATGAGCGCCGTGGGCAGCACGATGAAAAGGCCGACGGCGAGCGCAAGCCCCAGCACAACGGCGATGCCCATGATGATCTTCATGGCCTTGTCCTCGGGGAAGTGCTCCTCGATCCAGAGGTCGAGCTTGCTGGGCTTTTCCTGCTCGTCCTCCGGCAGGAGGGAGGCAGAGTAGCTCAGCGCCTTCATGCCGTTGACGAGCGAGGAGATAAAGATCACACAGCCGCGCACGAAGGGCCAGCCGTAGACGGGGGATTTCTCCTTGAGCGGGACGAGCTCCTCCGTTTTCTCCACGAGGCCGTCCGCCGTGCGGCAGACAATGGCCTGCTTTTTCGGGCCGCGCATCAGGATCCCCTCCATGAGGGCCTGTCCGCCGATGCTGGTGCGGAAGCAGGAGGTTTGTTTTTCCATGGATTCTCCTATGTAAAAAGAAAAGGTTTTATATCGTCTCGATCGGCAGAAGCACCGTCACGCGGCAGCCGCCGCCCTCGGCGTTGCCGATCTCGAGCTGCCCGCCGTGGCGCGTCACGATCTCGTCGCAGAGCGCGAGGCCGATGCCTGTGCCGCGGCTGCGGGCGCTGCCCTTGTAGAATTTCTCCTTCACGTGGGGCAGGGCGTCCTCCGGGATGCCGGGCCCGTGGTCGCGCACCGAGATGCGCACCATGTTTTTCTCCTTGTCCATGCCGATCGACACGTCGACAAGCTTGCCCTCGCTGCCGTGGTTGATGGCATTGTCGAGCAGATTGAGAAAGACCTGCTTGAGCCGCTCCGGATCGCCGGGGATGAGGGGCAGATCCTCGTCGGCCATGGAGTAGTTGACCTCCATGCCGGCCTGACGCATGAGCTCGCCGTAGGTGAGCAGGGCGTCCTCCAGCTCCGCGCCGATGTCGATCTGCTCGATACGCAGATTGAAGCGCCCGTCCTGGATGCGGGTAAACTCCAGCAGCTCCAGCACCAGGCCGGTGAGGCGCTCCGCCTCGCGGAAGATGATGTCCACGCCGCGCTTCGAGTCCCCCTCCAGGGCGGGATCGAGCGCAATGGTCTCCGCCCAGCCGGTGATGGCGGTAAGAGGCGTGCGCAGCTCGTGGGAGATCTGCGAGATGAATTCGGTTTTTGACTTGTCGGACTGCGCGACCTGCGCGGACATGGCGTTGATCTCGTCCGTAAGCTGGCCGATCTCGTCGTCATGCTGCTTGTCGAGCTTGCTGCCGAAGCGCCCGCCCGCGATCTTGCGGGAAAAAAGGGTAAGGCGCTCGAGCGGATCGGTGACGCGGCGCCAGAACCACAGGAGCACCAGAATAACGCAGAAACACATGCAGACCATCATCGCGCCGGCGAGCGTGTAGTGCCGACGTGTGATGGCCCAGACGCCGATCAGCAGCAGCACCAGCTCTCCGATGGAGGCCAGCAGCAGCTGGATCTTTAAGTTTTTAAACATAGCAAAACCTGCCTGAAGATAGGATCAGAAGCCCCACTTGTAGCCGTAGCCCCAAACGGTCGTAAGGAATTCCGGCTCGGTCGGGTCCGCCTCGATCTTGATGCGCAGGCGGCGGATATTGACGTCCACGGTCTTGAGCTCGCCCCGGAAATCCTCTCCCCAGACGGCGGCGAGGATCTCCTCGCGGCTGAGCGCCTTTCCGGGATTCTCCATGAAGAGCTTGACGAGCATATACTCGATCTGCGTGAGCTTGAGCCGCTGACCGTTCTTTTCCAGCGTGCGGTTGCGGGTGTTGAGCACGAAGGGGCCGCTGGTGATCTCCACGCGAGCCTTCTCGTCGTCCTCCAGGCCGAGGCGGCGTACCAGCGCGTCCACGCGCGCGGTAAGCTCGGCGATGGCAAAGGGCTTGGTCACATAGTCGTCCGCGCCCGTCATCAGGCCGGTGACCTTGTCAATCTCCTGGCTCTTGGCGGTGAGCATGATGATGCCCATCTTCGAGCCAGAGGCGCGGATACGGCGGCAGACCTCGAAACCGTCGATATCCGGGAGCATTACATCCAGCAGCGCTACGCAGATGTCAGGGTTCACGCGCCATTTTTCCAGCGCCTCCATACCGGTGGAGGCCTCGATGGGCTCATAGCCACTGCGGCGCAGGTTGATGACAACGAAGCCGCGGATGTTGGCCTCGTCTTCCAGAACCAGAACTTTTTTCATCTATCATATCCCTCCACATCTTCAGGCTTCAGGCAAACGGTAAAGTCGAACGCAGCACGACAATGCGCCTGCGCATTTTACCGGCACGATATCACTGTATAAAGCGATTATAATGACTATACGATGGCGAAAAGCCTAAAAGCTTTTCGCCGCGCGGCTTTGCCGCGCAGCCAAACAGCATAGCTGTTTG
>DFGE01000005.1:4192-17276 GCA_002371675.1 Clostridiales bacterium UBA3758 | reverse complement strand
GTTCGAATTGGCGCCATCAGGCTACTGCAATGAACCGTTGGCGAAACGCTGCATGTGTTTCACCGCGCCCTCAAGTATTCATCATTTTCAGAAAGGAAACCTGCCATGAAAAAAGCCCTTGCCCTAATCCTGGCACTGCTCTGCCTTCTCTCGCTGACGGCCTGCGGCGCAAAGAACCAGCCCGCTCCCGCCCCCAGCGATACGCCGACCGCCGAGCCTGCGGCCAGCGAAAGCCCTGCGCCGACCGCCACGCCGACGCCCACGCCCACCCCTACGCCCACGCCGTCGCCCACGCCCAAGCCGACGGCCACCCCGAAGCCGACGGCCACCCCGAAACCGACGGCTACGCCGAAGCCCTCGCCGACGCCGACGCCCACCCCGAAGCCGACCGCCACGCCGACTCCCACGCGGGAGCCGATCTCCGTGCCCGACGACCTGGTCGGCACCTTCGTCAGCGACACCCCGGCGACCATCACCATCGCCAAGAACGGCGACTTTGAGCTCTCCATCGAGCGCCTCACGCAGATCAGCGGCAGCGCCTCCGCCGCCAAGGCCGGCTACGTTGTGCTCGACGGCACGGACGCCAGCGGCGCGCCGATCGGCTTTGAATTCGGCACCCTGGACGGCGCCTATCAGCTCGTCGTCGTGTCCTCCAGCTGGGATCTCCTGCCCAACGGAACCAGCTTCCGCTTCGTGCCCGAGGGCCAGCTCAAGCCCGCGCCTGCCGCCTCTGACTTCGTCATCATGCTGCCGGACGACCTGATGTTCGACACGCTGCCCAAAGCAGTCGCCGTCAGCCCCGTCGCCGCCGCGGCCGGCATGGGCGAGATCACCGTCAAATACTACCGCGAAGGGGAGCTCCTGAGCGGCGCGCCCGTGGATGCGGGCAGCTACAGCTTCCGGATCGACGTCGCCGAGGGCGAGTCCTACCGCGCCGTCTCCGATCTGACCGCGGCCGACTGGAACTTCACCGTCACGCCCGCGTACGTGTACGAGGCCACCGGCAAGCTGGATAACGACGTCCTCGTGTACACCGGCGAGGAGCTGTGCCCCGAGCTCGCCATCGTGATCGACGAGCGGACGAGAGACACCACCATGACCCCCATGGTCGAAGGAAAAGACTTCGTGATCACCGAGAAGCACTGGATCAACAACGTGGAAGTGAACCAGCTCGACGGCGCTGATGACGCGGGCTGGCCGACCGCCATCTTCGTTCTGCAGGGCATCGGCAATTACCAGAGCACTGCGTCGCTCTACCTGTGGTTCTCGATCGTGCCGGCAGAGGAGCCCGCTCCCGCGCCGACTGCCGAGCCCACGCCCGAACCGACTGCCGAGCCGACTCCCGAGCCCACTCCCGAACCGACCGCCGAGCCCACGCCCGAGCCCACTCCCGAACCGACTGCCGAGCCCACTCCCGAGCCTGTTCCCGAGGTGCCGAGCGTGCCCGACAACCTGGCCGGCAACTTCGTATGCGAGCCCTCCGGGAAGCTCAGTGTCAAGAAGGACGGCAGCTTCACGCTCAAGCTGAACGACACGGACAAGATCGAGGGCAAGGTCGCAGCTGTCAAGGCCGGCTTCATCGTGCTGGACGGCAAGGACCCGAACGGCGAACCGCTCTCCTTTGAATTTGGGAACAGGGATAACGCCCTCCGCCTCGTCGTCACCCGTTCCTCCTGGAGCGGGCTGTCCGAGGGCACGAAGCTCGACTTCAAGCCCGAGGGCGCAGCGGAGACCGCCAGCGTCTTCTCCGGCGGCAGCCTGGCCATCATCCTCGGCGCCGCGGCCGCTGCCGTCGCCGCCGGCGTCGTGATCCACAACAACAAGAAGAAGAAGAAAGGCGCATAATACTAATACCTGATAAAAAGCTTTAGAAAGATTTCCGAGACAGAATTGCGCCAGACGAGGCGGCGGCCGCAGCGAATAATGGAGATATATTTGCAAGGCCGCCAACGAAGTATGGCACAATTCTGCCCGGAAAGAATCAAAGGTTTTTATTAGGTGTTAGTATCATACTTCTCTGCCGGGGCCGGCTTTCCGCCGGCTCCGGCAGAGAGCTTTCCGAGATCCGTCCGGAACGCCGCGCCGCGTTCTCATTTTCAGGAAAGGAGCGTCTGTGAGCATGCTCTGGTACAATCTGGCTCTGTTTCTGGCGGCTCTGGCCGGCTTTCTCTACGGCGCCGTCCGCTTCTTCCGGGGGAAAAAGGCGCTCTATCTGCAGATGATCGTCTGCGGCCTCGGCTGCATGATGCTCAGCCGGCTCTTTCAGGTCGTAATGATCCTGAATCTCGGCGCGCTGCGCCAGGGCTTCCACGTGGGATACCTGGGCTACTCGGGGATGTTCCTGTTCTTTTTCAGCGCCAACTACGGCCAGATGGATTCCCTGGTAGACGACGGGAGCGCGGCGCTTCGGCCCTACCGGCGGAAGGCGCTGTACGCGCCGGCGGCCGTGCTGCTGATCTATCTGCCCATCGCCCTGAGCGGCGCCTCGCTGAGCATGAAGATCTCCTGCGGGCTGATCGCGGCCCTGGCCGCCGCGGCGGCCTACTTCCACATGAAGCACCTGATCATTCCGGATGTGGACTACGGCATCATCCGCAGCATCCGCGGCTATAACCGCTTCGCCCTGCTGATCGGCCTGCTCTCGATGACGGAGCTGGCGACGCTCGCGCTGGATATGCGCGGCGCGCTGATCCCCCTGGGCGCGGCGCTCGGTGTGGACTATCTGCTCCTGCTGCCGATCCTGGAGAGGGGGGTCAAGCAGTGGACAACGTGAACTACATCCTCTTCCTCTGCGTGACGATCCCGCTGCTGCTCATGCTCTTCCTGACGGACAGGGACCACCGCACCGGCCTGACCTTCATGGTCATCGGCATCGTCCTCTGTCTGATCGTCTCCGAGCTCAACGGCTTCTTTCTGCGTCTGTTTGGCGGGGATCTGCTCTATGTCACCACCACCGTGACCCCGATGACGGAGGAGCTCGTCAAGGCGCTGCCGGTGCTGTTCTTCGCGCTGCTGATCTCCGACGACAGCAGGACCCTCGTCACCGTTTCGATGGCGGTGGGCATCGGCTTCGCCGTGCTGGAGAACCTTATCATCCTCGTCGGCAACGTCGAAAACGTCACGCTGAGCTGGGCCTTCGTCCGCGGCCTGAGCTCCGGCCTCATGCACGGCGTGTGCACGGCGCTGGTGGGCATGGGGATGTCCATGGTGCGCAAGCGCCGGAAGCTCTTCCTGCCCGGCACCTTCGCCCTGCTCAGTACGGCGATCATCTATCACGCTATTTTCAACATGCTGGTGCAGTCTCCCTACAAGTATACGGGCTTTCTGCTGCCCATGTTCACCTATCTCCCGCTCCTGATCGTCACGCTGCGCAGGCGCCGCCGCGCCGCCGAAGCCGGCAAGCCCGGCGCGTAAGCTGCATTCTGCACAGACAGGCCGCCGCCGGAAAAGCCCGAAATATCGGGCTTTTCCGGCGGCGGTTTCCTGTATTCAAAGCGGGCCTTGCCCCCTTGTCTGTTTATCACGCGCACTGTATGTTACCGCTGGGACACCGTAAACAACGAGTAGAAGTATCCCTTTTCCTCCATCAGTTCATCGAAGGTTCCCCGCTCTGAGACCATGCCGTTTTTCAGTGCGAACAGCTCTGTACAGCGGCGCAGGAACTTCTCGTCCAGGTCGTGGGTAACGATGACGCGGGTGTAGCCGTCCAGCTTCAGGATCGCGTCCAGCACCTCAAAGGAGGTTTCGGCATCCAGGGAGGCCGTGGCCTCGTCCACAAAGAGTACAGGCGTCTTGCGCAGCAGCGCCCGCGCGATAGAGATGCGCTGCCGCTCGCCGCCGGAGAGGCCGGAGCCGTTTTCGCCGCAGAGATAGTCCGCGCCCTTTTCGTCGATGAGCTTTTTCAGCCCTGACAGCCGCACGGCACGGTCGATCTCCTCCTCCGGGAATTCGGAGAACATGGTGATGTTGTCACGAATGGTGCTGTTGAACACAAACACGTTCTGCTGAATAATAGACACAAGGTCATAGAGCGAGCCGGCGGAAACGGTTTTGAGTTCTTTTCCGTCATAGAGGATCTCGCCCTGATAGTTTTTCGAGGACGCCATCAGCAGATTCAGGATCGTCGATTTGCCGCTGCCGGAGCCGCCCACCAGCGCGTAGCAGCCGCCGGCGCGCAGTTCCATGTCCACATCACACAGCACGGGCTTTCCTTCTTCATAGGCAAATGCAAGATCCTTGACCGAGATCCCCTCGGTGAGCTGCGGCGGGATCTGCTCGCCCTCGTCGGAAACATTTTTGTTCAGCGCCTGCGCCAGCTTGTCGATCAGGCCGCAGGCGGACATCATGCCGGCAAAAAACGTCGGGAACGCCTGGATGGGCCCCAGCACATAGTTCAACAGCTGAACAAACACAATGGCGGTACCCGCCGTGATGCCCTTGCCGGAGAGCGCCAGTGCGGCGGCCACAAAGAACACGCCGAACTGCAATATTGCGCCGGCAATGCCGGAGGAATAGCTTACCAGTACGTTCACCTTCGTGCGTTTTTTCGAGGCCTCCGCTACGTCAGCGTTGCTGGCATCGTGCAATTTGGCAATGCTTTTCTCCGCCTTAAAGCTCTTGATCACAGAAAAACCCGTGAGTGCGTCCTTCAGCATGCCGGTATAGCGTTCTTTTTGATCGGAAACGTTCTTTTCCGCGATTGCCGCCTTGTTTCCCAAAACAACAGAGACGACGATCGGCAGCAGGGAGAAGCCGATGGCGATTAGCGTCAGCAGCGGGCTGCACCAGAGCATGAGACCCAGCGCGCCGACGAACGCGATGCCGACCTGTATCGTGCTCTGAAGCCGCCCGATGAAGTCCGTTTCGATCGTGTTCACGTCGTTGGACAGCGCGGAGATATAGAGTGAGCTGTTCTCGCCCGAAAAGGCCTGAATCCCTTTTTCCAAAAGCCGGTCAAAAACGTATTCCCGATACTGCTTCATGGCCTTTGCGCGGAACGCAGAGAGGAATATCCTGTCCAGAATCCATCCCAGTCCGAACAGCGCAAACGCGCCTCCCGTGATGATCAGGAGCGTGCCGAAGCCGTAGGGGCATTCTCCGGAGATCAGGTCGGCGACCTCCTTGATGAGCCAGGAGATCACCAGCTCAGCCGCAGCGCCGAACAGGGCTGCGAGCACGGTCATCGCCAAATTGAACTTGTTATTCCGAAACAGCTCTTTGAGAAAAGGGCGCCGCAGCGCCTTGCGTTCTTTCTTACTCATGCAGACCCTCCTGCTCGGTGATGGATTTCCAAAGAGCGGTAAGCTCCTCATTTTCAAATTGGCTTACCGCGTTACGGACAGCGTCCATTGCCGTCGCCCCCATATCATCGTGGGCGCTGGCGCCTTCAATGCGGCTGACAAAGCGGATGTCGCTTTCGTCATAGCTGGGAGAGGCGTCAAAGAATGCGGCAAGCTCTTTGGCTTTTATCAGGGTATCACGGGCCTCGTCATCCTGTCCCTGAAGGAACTGCGAAGCGGCAAGAGCGGCGAGCAAAACAGCGCTGACTTTGTCGAAATAGTTCGGCTTGTCCGCTTTCCGCAGCCCAAGCAGGAGCCCGATTCCCCAGCTCAGAATCGCCTGGGCAGAAACATGATCCCCGCGTTTCAGGTATACGTTCATATAACCGATGATCGTGCTGATCAGATCGGAGAGAATCTTCGTCAGGGCCTCTGACAGATACGGCACCGCCTCCTCAATGGCATCGCTTTGGGCCAGAATATGGCCGATCCGGGGGCTGTACACCCCGTCTGCGTTATGGGCTTTCCAAAGCTCTATGGCCTTGTCCGTTTCATCCAGCCCCAGATACGTTTGCGCGATTCTCCCGTAGATCGTCTGCTCACTGATCTGCGGATCTTCGTTTTGCGGCAGCAGCAGACGGGATTGCTCCAGAAGCTCCAGCGCGCGGTGAAACAGGGCCTTGTCCCCGCTGTCAAAACCAAACGCGCGGTACAGTGCGGCGCTCTCCGTGACGATCTGAAAGGAGTGCGGATATTTCTTGAGTGCCTTTTCCGCCTCCGCAAGGCCGTCCCAATCCTTGCTTCGGCGGTATTCCTGTAAACGCTTTACCGTCGCTTCCAGGCGGTTATCCTTTACTTCATAGCCGAGCAGTACGTCCACAGAGGTATCAAAAAAGTCTGCCATCTGGATGATCAGCTCCAGCTCCGGGATCGACAGCTTCGCCTCCCACTTATATACCGCGCCTGCCGTCACCCCCAACGCCTCGGAAAGCTGCTCCTGGGTCAAGGACCGCTCCTTGCGGAATCTGCGGATGTTTTCCGCCAGCATCATCTTCATCTGCCCGCCTCCTTTGTGTTTCTGCAAATGATTATACAGCATCAGAACCGGAAAGTGAACAGACCGGTCATATCAATTGGATTTAATTTTCCCTACCGTCAGTAAGAATTTTGCGCTTTGCGGATAAAAGAAACATGAAAACGGCCGTCTATCATGATCCTACGCACATTTCGCAGCACAATACATTGTTATCAAATTGATTATCAGCACGGATAACAGCAACAGGAAAGAACTCAGGAAAGGACTTCCATCTTTCGTCATCCGTAATCTTGAAATCCAATAAACCCCGCGATATAATAGGTTGAAAACCATACAGGAGGATAACCACATGATGATCTCTACCCGCGGGCGCTATGCACTGAGAATTCTTGTGGATTTGGCCGAGAACCAGAACGAGGGATACATTACGCTCAAGGAAGCCGCCGACCGGCAGGAGATCTCCGAAAAGTATCTGGAGAGCATCGTAAAAGATCTGGTGAAAGGGCAGTTCATAGAGGGTGTGCGCGGGAAAGGCGGCGGCTATCGGCTCTCCAGGCCGGCTGAAGAGATCAGCGTTTTGGATGTCCTGCAGTCGGCAGATGGTACGATCGCTCCCGTAGCCTGCCTCGAGGAGGGCAACGCGCCCTGCTCCCGTGCGGCGGTCTGCAAGACGCTCCCGCTCTGGAAAGGGCTGGACAGAGTTGTCAGCGAATATCTCAGCGGCTATACCATACGGGATCTGGCAGAAGAGAAAGTACAATAATGACCATCGGATGGCGAAATCAATCGAGGGTTCGATTGATTTCGCTGCCAAACGACAAGTTTGGCAGCGAATGACCCAAAGGGTCATTCGCCCGATGCTCATTGAAATGAATATATGGCCAAACAGCTATGCTGTTTGGCTGCGCGGCAAAGCCGCGCGGCGAAAAGCTTTTTGGCTTTTCGCCATCTTATAGTCATTATAACGAATGCAGCTTAAAAGAGCTTCCGGGATCAGGCAGATCCCGGAAGCTCTCAGACTGTAGACAAACTCATGGGACAGAAGTTGGGCCCGCATGGGGAGAGCGCGAGAGGGGATTGGTTATTCCCTCTCGCGTTTGATAATCTCAAAAATGAGAACTTTTTCGGAAGATCTCATTTTTGATTCTCAAGGTGTCGACACTTTGTCGACACCTTGAGAACTTCCGGGATCAGGCAGATCCCGGAAGTTCTTTTATATATGATTGCTCAGTCTGCAAACAACGGTGTTGACAGATAACGGTCGCCGGTATCCGGCAGCAGGGCGACGATCGTCTTGCCCTTGTTTTCCGGCCGCTTGGCCAGCTGGATCGCGGCCCAGACTGCGGCGCCAGAGGAGATGCCGACCAGCACGCCCTCTTTGCGTCCGACCAGCTTGCCGGCGGCGAAAGCATCCTCGTTTTCCACAGCGATGATCTCATCATAAACGGCGGTATTCAGCACGTCCGGGACAAAGCCCGCGCCGATGCCCTGGATCTTGTGGGCGCCTGCCGTCCCCTTGGAGAGCACGGGCGAGCCGGCAGGCTCGACGGCTACAACGTTCACGTTGGGATTCTGTTCCTTGAGGTATTCACCCACGCCGGTGATCGTGCCGCCCGTGCCGACGCCCGCGACGAAGATATCCACCTTGCCGTCGGTGTCTGCCCAGATCTCCGGGCCGGTGGTGGCCTTGTGGATCGCGGGGTTCGCCGGGTTGACGAACTGCCCTGGGATAAAGGCGTTGGGGATCTCCTTGGAAAGCTCCTCGGCCTTGGCGATGGCGCCCTTCATGCCCTTGGCGCCTTCGGTAAGCACCAGCTCCGCGCCGTAGGCTTTCATCAGCTGTCGGCGTTCGACGCTCATGGTCTCGGGCATAACAATGATAATGCGGTAGCCGCGGGCCGCCGCAACGGAAGCAAGGCCGATGCCGGTGTTGCCGGAGGTGGGCTCGATAAGTACAGAGCCCGGCTTCAACAGGCCCTTCGCCTCCGCGTCGTCAATCATGGCCTTGGCGATGCGGTCCTTGACGGAACCCGCGGGGTTAAAATACTCCAGTTTCGCGAGAAGTGTAGCCTCCAGGCCTTCTTCCTTCTCAATATTGGTGAGCTCCAGCAGAGGAGTCTTTCCGATCAGCTGATCGGCGGATGTATAGATGTTCGACATGGTATTTTCCTCCTGAATAACAAAGAATATGAAAAAGAATATGTTGACAGTCAGGAGAGGTCAACATCGTCTGAAAACACAGCGATCCATACGGCGCACCCCAATACCCACTAATATAGTATGTATATACCACACGGTTATGCCTGTGTCAATCCCTATTTCTCCGCCGAAGCCCTTGCAGGGATTTTTGCCGTAGCCGGTCTGCAGATAGTGCAGGATCTTCTCGATCCTCCATGCACGCGACACAAGGCCGGGCACAAAGCTGTGGCTGATCGTCAAAAGAACAAGGCCGACCATGGAGGGAGAGTTGAAAAAGCGCACGCGGCCCTTTAAGCCGAAGAAAGCCTTCTCCCGATGATGACACTTGGAAAACAGCCGGTTGAGCTGCGCGTAGACGCTCTCAAAATCGGAGGCGTGCGGTTTGCCGCATGCTCTGCCAGGCAGCGCATATCGGGATATGTCAGAGATGCCATCTTGACAGTCACGTTATCACCCATTAAATTAGTAGGTTAGTGTTATTCTATCGGATTTTCGGCTCCTGTCAATCGCGAATTACGGACAGGCCGACAAAGAGAAACGCGTGAAAAGAATTGACGGCCCGCGTGAAACGGAGTATAACATAGTAAAGAAGTATGTTTTAGGAGGTGCCGTCAATGAACAAGCAGAGCGCCGTGATCAAGGCTGTCTGCATCAGTGAGAAAAAGGGACAGCAGAAGCACCCGGTCGAGTTTGTCCGGCTGCGTCCTGAGCACGGGATCGACGGGGACGCCCACGCCGGGAACTGGCACCGTCAAGTCAGCCTGCTCGGTCAGGAGAGCGTGGACCGCCTGCAGGAGAAGATCAGCATCCCTCTTTTCCCCGGCGCTTTTGCGGAGAATATTCTCTGCGAGGGGATTGAGCTGTATAAGCTCCCGGTCGGGACAAGGCTCCGCGTCGGCACGGCGCTGTGCGAGGTCACGCAGATCGGCAAGGAGTGCCACGCCGACTGCGCGATCCGCCGACAGGCGGGAGACTGCGTCATGCCGCGCGAGGGGATCTTTGCGATCGTCCTCACAGAGGGCGAGGCCAGGGCCGGTGATCTGGTCACGGTCGAAGGAGAAGATTACTGACAATGGCGTAAGGGGGAGGATCGGTCCGTGAAGCGTGCCATGATCGCCATGAGCGGCGGGGTGGACAGCTCTGTCGCCGCGCTTTTGATGCAGCAGGCGGGGTATGACTGCACAGGCGTTACCATGCGGCTGTACCGCGCGCCGGATATGGAGCGCACCTCACAGAAAAGCTGCTGCAGCGACGCGGATGAGGATGACGCTGCTTATGTATGCTGGCAGTTGGGAATCGAGTTTGAATCTCTCTGCTGTACCAAAGAGTTTGAAAAAACAGTCATTCAAAACTTCATCCTGGAGTATGAAGCCGGACGGACGCCGAATCCCTGCATCGTCTGCAATCGCTGCCTGAAATTCGATCGGCTGCTATCGCTGGCTCTGGAAAAGGGCTTTGACTGCCTCGTGACCGGCCATTACGCCCGGATCGCGCAGGATCGGGATACCGGGCGCTGGCAGCTTCGCAAGGCGCTGGACGGGAGCAAAGATCAAAGCTATGTGCTCTATATGCTCTCTCAGAAGCAACTGGCGCACCTGCGATTTCCGCTGGGTGAGCTGCGGAAGACGGACACTCGTGCGATTGCGGAGAAGGCCGGTCTCGTGACCGCATCCAAGCATGAGAGCCAGGACATTTGCTTTATTCCTGACGGGGACTACGGTGCCTTTCTTGAACGCTGGACCGGTCATTGTGATCCGGAGGGCGAGATCCTCGATCTGGAAGGGCGCGTGATCGGGCGTCACCGCGGTGCGGTCCGCTACACAATCGGGCAGCGCCGCGGCCTCGGCGTTGCGGCGGAGCAGCCGCTCTATGTCGTGACCAAGGATATGGAAAAACACACTGTGACCGTCGGACCGGAGAGCGCGCTCTACAGCCGCGAGCTGATCGCCTCAGATTTCAACTGGCTCTCGATCCCGGAGCCGGAACATCCGGTCCGTGTGACGGCGAGGACGCGGTACCGCCAGACCGAAAACCAAGCTACCGTCTGGCCGCTTGCAGGCTCGCGCGTGAGGCTTGTTTTTGATGAGCCGCAGCGGGCGGTCACGCCCGGGCAGGCCGTCGTGCTCTACGACGGCGAGCTCGTCCTCGGCGGCGGGACGATCGAACAGGTGCACTCCGGGCAGTAAGTCCCGACTTCTCAAGGCAGGCTATTGATCCCCGGAAGGGAAAGGACGCTGCTCAAATATCCGAAATGGTTTATGCCTGGGCTCCCGTTGCGGAGAAGTACCGGGCCGGTGAAATCAGCAAGGACGACTATGACAATTGGCGCTATAACTATCCGCAGTTCGACGACACAATGATCTGGGAAAAGGTTCCGTCCCAGGAGTTCAGCGACGCTATGGTCAAGGCGTTCAAAAAGAAATTGAAGGAGTAAGTATGCTGCAATATCACAGAACAACGGAATTAGAAAAATACGAAATATGTAAATGGAAATACGAAGGTGAGTTCTCCATTTATGACAGCACTCCCTATGAAGAACAGCGAAAATCCGGAAAGGGATTCGCTAATCCAAGGAACAACCTATTTTCTTTCTATGATGGTGAAAAGCTGGTAGGCTATATCAATCTGTTTGAAGAAGAAACGGAGGTTTTCTTTGGCATAGGAGCAAATCCCGCTCTCTGTAATCAAGGTTATGGCCAAAAGATGGCTTACACCGCTTGTGAAATTGCAAGAGAGCTGTTTGGGAATAAACCGCTATATCTGGAAGTCCGTACATGGAACAAGCGAGCTGTCAAGTGCTATGAAAAAGCCGGATTCCATATTGATGGTGACCCGTTTACACAAACAACAGCAATCGGAAATGGCGCTTTTTACCGTATGGTACACAAATAGGAATCTTTCCTCATAACACATACCCAATCTTTCCTACAGCAACACAGCCTTACGAAGCAAAAAAGAGCTACCTGACTTTCAAAATCAGATAGCTCTTTTTTCGTTATTCGATGGAGTTATTTCAGATGTTGCCAAAACGTTGCTAAACGCCTATTTGAGCTTTCAAAAACCCAGTATTTATGCGGGCTTCCGGCGTTTTCGGAATCATTCGTACTCGATCGTGGCGGTGGGCTTGTTCGTCACGTCGTAGAGGACGCGGGTGATACCGGGGACCTCGTGGGTGATGCGCTCGGCGATGTGCTCGAGCAGCGCCCAGTCCAGGCGCTCGATGGTGGCGGACATCGCGTCGCGGGTGTTGATGGCGCGGATGATGCAGACCCACTCAAAGGCGCGCTTGCCGCCCTTGACGCCGGTGGCCTTGAAATCGGGCACGACGGTGAAATACTGCCAGACGCTCTTGTTCAGCCCGGCCTTGTCAAACTCCTCGCGGAGGATGGCGTCGGACTCGCGCACGGCCTCCAGACGGTCGCGCGTAATGGCGCCGACGCAGCGCACGCCCAGGCCGGGGCCCGGGAAGGGCTGACGGTTGACCATGGACTCGGGCAGACCCAGGGCTGCGCCGACCATGCGTACCTCGTCCTTGAAGAGGAGCTTCAGCGGCTCAACGAGCTCGAGCTTCACTTCCTCGGGCAGACCGCCGACGTTGTGATGCGCCTTGATGCCGTCGTTGCTCTCGAGGATGTCGGGATAAATGGTGCCCTGGCCGAGGAAGCCGATGCCGCTAAGCTTGGCGGCCTCCTCGTCGAACACGGAGATGAACTCCGCGCCGATGATCTTGCGCTTGCGCTCGGGCTCGGCCACGCCGGCGAGCTTGTCGAGGAAGCGGTCGGTGGCGTCGATATAGATGAGGTTCGCGCCGAGCTGCTTCTGGAACACGTCGATCACCTGCTGGCTCTCGCCCTTGCGCATGAGGCCGTGATTGACGTGGATGGCGGTGAGCTGTCTGCCGACGGCCTTGATGAGCAGGGCGGCCACAACGGAGGAGTCAACCCCGCCGGAGAGCGCGAGCAGAACGTTGCCGTCGCCGATCTGCTTCTGCAGCAGGTCAACCTGCGCCTCGATGAAGGCCTGCGCCAGCTCGGGCGTAGTGATGCGCGGCATGCTCTCGGGGCGGAAATTGCCGTCCCGCACGTCCCCGACCGTGTAGCTCAGACCGGAAAGCGCGGCAAGAAGCTGCTCGTCGGCGACGCTGCCGTCATGCAGGACGACGGCCTGTTCGGCCACTCGGCTGACCACGACCTTGGAAACACCCGCGACGGCCGCCAGCGCGTCTCTGACCTTCGCTTCGCAGCGCGCGCAGCCCATCCCGGTGATGTGAATAACTCTCTCCATGGGTATTCTCCTTCCGAATAATAATGATTTTATGATGGTGAAAACTGCTGACTGAACGATTATAAAGGATAATTCCGCCGAGCACAAGAAAAATGTATCGCGCGGGGAAATTTTTTTTGAACTGACCCAAAGCGCGCAAAAAGGACGCCGTCGGGAAAGACGGCGTCCTTTCATCATCAAAACTCTTATGTCTATTGTATATTTCCTGCTTTTCCCGCAGCCCGGCCGTGCGACCACCCCCACGGCGGCGGTGAAGCGCGGGCGTCTGCTCGACCACCCTCACGGC
>DFGE01000005.1:192-4064 GCA_002371675.1 Clostridiales bacterium UBA3758 | reverse complement strand
GACCACCCTCACGGCGGCGGTGAAGCGCGATCGTCTGTGCGACCACCCTCACGGCGGTGGTGAAGCGCAAGCGCCGCGCCTCCGGGAAGGAAGTCTTTTGTCTTCATGATTCGTCCTCCGATCTGATTTGCTTGCTTGACAGCAGTATAGCGCCGTATTATACTTGCGTAAAGCGACAAAAAATCAAGTATTCTTTGATAAAACGTCAAGCGGAGGGCAGGGCATGGATACCGAAAAATGCGCCGCGCTGCTGTGCGTGCTGGAGAGTGGGAGCTTATCCGCGGCGGCGGAGCGACTGGGCTACACGCCCTCCGGCATGAGCCGCATGATCGCGGCCATGGAGGCGGAGGCCGGCTTTCCCCTGCTGGTGCGCAGCCGCGCCGGCGTTGTGCCGACGGCGGAATGCGAGGCGCTGCTGCCGAAGCTTCGGGAGCTGGCGCGGATCGGCGGCCTGTATGAGGCGCAGACGGCCTCTCTGCGCGGCCTGGAGACGGGCGAGGTGCGCGTCGGCAGCGCATACGGCGCCTACTACGACTGGCTGGCCGGTACCATCGCGCAGTTCTCCGCGCGCTTCCCCGGCGTCGAAGTGCGCTTTCTGATGGGCAGCAGCAGCGAATTCTACGAGCTGCTCGCCGCGCATAAGCTGGATTTCTGTATCGTCAGCCGCCGGGAGAGCGACGCGGAGTTCCTCCCCCTGCTGCGCGATCCGCTGGTGGCCTGGCTGCCCGCCGCGCACCCCTGCGCCGCGGAGACGGCCTATCCCCTCGCGCGCTTTGAGCAGGACGCCTATATCGACACCTATCCCGACCAGGAGACCGACAACGCCCGCGCTTTTCGCGCCTGCGGCCTCTCACCGCGGGCAAAATACCGCTCCATCGACATCAACGCCACCCGCGCGCTCGTCGCCGCGGGCCTGGGCGTGAGCCTCTGCAACCGCATCCTCTGCAGCGGCCTGGATCTCAGCGGGATCGCCGTGCTGCCGACAGAGCCCCTCTGCGAGCTTGAGATCGGCGTCGCGGTACCCGCAAAGGGAGAGCGCTCTCCCGCCGGCGAGCGCTTTTATCAATTTGCAAAACAGCGGCTGCCCCGATGACAGGGGCGCCGATCCCATCAACATTGTAAGGAGGGCCGGCAATGGCAACAATACTCGACTATCTGGACTGGCGCGGCGACCTGCGCTTTGCGGCAGATCCCTTCAACGAGGTGGACAGCTACCTCTTTTCCCAGCTCAGCTACCCGGATCTGAGCGGGATCGTGCCGGAGGACGCGGAGTCTGTCCCGATCGGGGAGGCGATCCGCGCGTATTTCTCCCGGCCGGGGCAGGACGGAAACTACTTCGGGGCCATCTCCTCGCCAGAGCTCGGGCCGACGCTGCAAAAGCTGCCGGGATACCCGCGCTATCACGAGCTGCGCCTCGCAGGCTTCCGTCAGCGGCTGGACGAGGGCAAAACCGAGCAGTTCTCCGCCGTCTCCATCCTGCTGCCGGAGGGCGGCGTCTATCTCAGCTTCCGCGGCACGGACGACACGATCCATGGCTGGAAGGAAAACTTCCTCCTGGTGATCTCGGACGTGATCCCGGCGCAGCAGGACGCGCTGGACTATCTCCATTGGGCGGCCGAAGCCTTTCCCGGCCCGCTGATCCTCGGCGGCCATTCCAAGGGCGGCAACCTCGCGGTCTATGCCGCGGCCATGGCGGAGGAGGAGCTGCAGGAGCGCATCACGGCCCTGTATAATTTCGACGGTCCCGGCTTCATGGGCGACTTCTTTGAGCACGAGGGCTACCGGCGCATCCGCCCGAAGCTCCGCACGATCCTGCCGCAGCACTCCACCGTGGGCGTGCTGCTCCCGCGCGAGAAGGAGGTCTGCATCGTGGACAGCCAGAAGTCCGGCCCGATGGCGCACAACGGCTTCCAGTGGCGCGTCATGGGCCCGCACTTTCTGCGCTGCGAGGACTTCAGCCGCGGCACCCGCGCCTTTGAGGACGCCATGCACAAGGTCCTGCAGGACATGGACCGCGACACGCGCTCGGCCTTTATCGACGAGTTTTTCGACACCCTCTCCTCGACCGGCGCAAAGACGCTCACGGATATCACGCGCCTGCAGCTGCAGGAGCTGCTGACGCTTGACCGCAGCATCTATCACAAGCCCGAGGTAAACCGCTTTGTCAAGAGCCTGCTCGAGCAGATGCTGCGCGAGTACGCGGAGGAGCTGGAGCAGCACGCCAGGAAGAGCGGAGAGAGCACGCCTCTGTAAAACAGCCCCCTGTGCCGGACCAGGCTGCTTCCTCCCGGCAGATTAAAGGCCGTTTCCCCCATTTGATTGCCATGCCCCGCGCCGCGCTGCGGCCGGGGCTTTTTCATATCCCCCCTCCCCCGCTCATATACATGCAGCAAGAGAGACGCGGCGGGGCTTCCCTTCCGGGAGCCCCGCCGCGTTGTTATATTGCAATGAGTATATGGCAAAACAGCCGTGCTGTTTTGCTGCGCGGCAAAGCCGCGCGGCGAAATGCTTTTTGGCTTTTCGCCATCATATAATCATTATTATGGGAGTGGTGTGATTGCATAGCAGTATAGAGGAACGCGCCTGCGATCTGGCCGCGTATATCATCGAGCACAAAAGCACCGTCCGCGCCGCAGCCGCGAAATTCGGCGTCAGCAAGTCCACGGTTCACAAGGATCTCACCGAGCGTCTGCCGTCCTGCCGCCCGGCTCTCTATGCCGAGGTCAGAAAGCTGCTCGACCTCAACAAGGCCGAGCGGCATATCCGCGGCGGGCTTGCCACGCGGCGAAAATACAGGGGCGAGTGAAGCGGCAAAGCGCTGAAGCGCCGGGTATTTTTCCTTCAGGTAAAATACTGTTTCCGAAAAGCCTTGATGATGCAAGCCTTTTCGGGCGGCGGGCTATTGTACTCGAGGCGGGCCTTGCCCCCTCGAGTTCCCCCGCTGCTCTGTCATTTGACATTTCAGCAAAGGTTTTTTGACAGTCTCAGCGCTCCCCCGGCAGACCCTGAGGCCTGCAGGGGGAGCGCTGAGATTAGACTCCTAGACTTAGACTCCTAGACTCCGGTTCAGAGGAAGCGGTCGAGCAGAGAGTAAAAGTCCTCGAGGGTCCTGTTGACCTCGCTCTTGAGCCGCTCGTGCTCCTCGTTCAGGCCGGAGATCAGGCGTTCATGCTCCTCGTTCATGTCGGAGACAAGGCGCTCGTAGCCCTCGTTCATCTCATTGACGAACTGCGCGTAGGCCGCGCGGCCCGCCTCAAGGGTCCTGCGGTTCAGGGCGCGGCGTCTGCCGATCTGCTCGAGCGTCGAGGCCATGCCGCGGAAGAACTCGTCCGAGAGGGATTCGTGCGCGGGATAGCGTCCGGCGCGGAAATTGTCGATGACGACGCCGTAGCGCTCATAGGCGCGGCGCACGGCCTCCTCCCAGGAGATGTAGATATCCTCCTGCGCGTGCCGGCCGACCTCGGCCATGGCCGCGGGGTGGGCGATCAGCTCGCGGAGCTTCGCCGCCATGGAGGCCGCGTTCTCCTCGATGAGGAAGCCGCTGCGCCCGTCCGCGATGTCCTCCGCGGCGCAGCTGCCTGCCACGAGCACGCTGCCCAGCGCGCAGGCCGCCGCCTCGCGCACGACGAGGCCGTTGGTGTCGAAGGTGGAGGGGAAGAGGAAGAGATCCGCCCGGCAGTACCAGGCGCGGATCTTCTCGCGGTCGCGGATCGGCTCGGAGAAGAACACCTTCTTCTGCAGGCCGAGCTCCTCGGAGCAGGCGATGATCTCCTGTCGGTCGCCGCCGCCGCCGATGAAGACCATGCGGAAATCCTCGCCGGCCTCGTCGAGGAGCTTGAGCGCGTCGAGGATGATGCGGATGCCCTTGTACC
>DFGE01000005.1:0-142 GCA_002371675.1 Clostridiales bacterium UBA3758 | reverse complement strand
TGCCCTTGTACCACATCATGCGCCCCACAAAGAGGAAGACAGGCACGCCCGCCGGGAAATCATAGCCCGCGGTGACGGCAGCGATCTGCGCCTCGTCCACGCGGCCGCGCGGAAAGTCCACCCCGTTGGGCATGACGCGGTA
>DFGE01000029.1:24467-25016 GCA_002371675.1 Clostridiales bacterium UBA3758 | reverse complement strand
CAAGCAGGTCATCAAGACCTGGTCCCGCGCCTCTACGATTTTCCCGTCCTTCGTCGGCCACACCATCGCCGTGCATGACGGCCGCCGTCATGTTCCCGTGTATGTCACCGAAGACATGGTCGGCCACAAGCTGGGCGAGTTCGCCCCCACCCGCACCTTCCGCGGCCATTCCGGCAGCAAGGCTGCGAAGTAAGGAGGAGAGAATATGGCAGAGAAGAAAATTGCCCGCGCGGAGCACAAGTATGCCCGCATTTCTCCCCGCAAGGTCGAGATCATCTGCAACCTGATCCGCGGCAAGGACGCCAAGGTCGCCATGGCTCTCATGGAGAACACCCCCAAGGCCGGCTGCGAGCTGATGATCAAGGTGCTCAAGAGCGCCATGGCCAACGCCGAGAATAACTTTGAAATGGATCCTGAGAAGCTGTACGTCTGCGAGACCTACGCCGGCGCCGGCCCCATCCTCAAGAGGGGCATGCCCCGCGCTCAGGGCCGTATGTACCGCATCAACAAGCGCACCAGCCACATCGTTATCGCCGTGGCTGAGAGAGA
>DFGE01000029.1:21536-24307 GCA_002371675.1 Clostridiales bacterium UBA3758 | reverse complement strand
GTCGGCGATCTTCTCGTCGAGGATTACAAGATCCGCAAGTTTGTCCGCAATTACAACATCTCCGACAAGCCGGGCGAGACCAAGCTCGTTTCCGAGGCCGGTGTCCCCACGATCGAGATCGAGCGCGACAGCGCGAAGGTCCGCATCTATATCCACTGCTCCAGACCCGGTATGATCATCGGCAAGGGCGGCGAGCAGATCGAGAAGCTCCGCGTCGCCGTTGAGAAGCTGATCGGCAAGCCGGTCGCCCTCTCCATCGTCGAAGTGCGCACCCCCGATACGAACGCGCAGCTGGTTGCCGAGAGCATCGCGCAGCAGCTCGAGAAGCGCATCGGCTTCCGCCGTGCCATGAAGAACGCCATGGGCCGCGCCATGCGTATGGGCGCCCGCGGCATCAAGGTCAAGTGCGGCGGCCGTCTGGGCGGCGCTGAGATCGCCCGCTCCGAGTGCTACCACGAGGGCACCATCCCCCTGCAGACCATCCGTGCCGACATCGACTACGGCTTTGCCGAGGCGAACACCACCTACGGCCGCATCGGCGTCAAGGTCTGGATCTACAAGGGCGAGGTCCTCTCCCAGACCCTGCGCACCACCCCGCGCACCATGGATCTCTCCAAGCCCGCCGGTGAGCGCCGTCGCCGTGACGACCGCCGCGGCGGTGAGCGCCGTCAGGGCGGCTACAACCGCGACAACCGCGACAACCGCGGCCAGGGCGGCTTCAACCGCGACAACCGCGGCCAGGGGCAGAGCTACGGCAGCCGTCCCCAGGGCCAGGGCTTCAACCGTCCCCAGGGCCAGGGCTACGGCAACCGTCCCCAGGGCCAGGGCAGCTTTAACCGCGGCCCGCGTCCCGCCGCTCCCGCCAAGGAAGGAGGCAACAACTAATGTTAATGCCTAAGAGAGTCAAGTACCGCAGAGTTCAGCGCGGCCGTATGAAGGGCAAAGCGACTCGCGGCAATATCGTCACGTACGGTGAATTCGGCCTCGCCGCCCAGGAGCCCGGCTGGATCACCTCCAATCAGATCGAGGCTGCCCGTATCGCCATGACGCGTTACACCAAGCGCGGCGGCCAGGTCTGGATCAAGATCTTCCCCGACAAGCCCGTCACCGCCAAGCCGGCCGAGACCCGTATGGGTTCCGGTAAAGGCGCCCCGGAGTACTGGGTCTCTGTCGTGAAACCCGGCCGTGTGATGTTTGAGATCGCCGGCGTCCCTGAGGAGACCGCCCGCGAAGCGCTCCGTCTGGCCAGCCACAAGCTGCCCATCAAGACCAAGATCGTCGCGAAGGGCTCCGAGTCTGAGAACGGTGGTGAATAAAGATGAAGGCAAAAGAACTCAATTCCCTGTCTGTAAGCGAGCTGGAGACCAAGCTGGCAGATCTGAAGAAGGATCTGTTCATGCTCCGTATGCAGCATGCCACCAATCATCTTGACAATCCCACCAAGATCTCCGCAACGCGCCGTGACATCGCTCGGGTCAAGACCGTCCTGCGCGAGAAGCAGAACTGAGGAGGGTTTGAAGAATGAATACTGAAAGAACTACTTCCCGTAAGGTCCGCGTGGGCAAGGTCGTCTCCGACAAGATGGACAAGACCGTGGTCGTCATCGTGGAGGACCGCGTTGCGCACAAGACCTACAAGAAGATCATCGGCCGGACCTACCGTCTGAAAGCCCACGACGAGAACAACGCGTGCGGCGTCGGCGATATCGTCCGCGTGATGGAGACCCGCCCCCTGTCCAAGGACAAGCGCTGGCGCGTGGTCGAAATCGTTGAGAAGGCCAAGTAAGGAGGCGGCGATATGATTCAGCAGGAAACTTTACTGAAGGTCGCCGACAATACCGGCGCCAAGGAACTCAAGTGCATCCGTGTGCTCGGCGGCTCCAAGCGCAAGTACGCCAGCATCGGTGACGTGATCGTTTGCTCCGTCCGCAAGGCGGCTCCCGGCGGCAGCGTGAAGAAGGGCGAGGTCGTCAAGGCCGTCGTCGTCCGCACCGTCAAGCCCGTCCGCCGCGCCGACGGCACCTACGTCCGCTTCGACGAGAACGCCGCAGTTCTCATCAACACCGGTGATAAGAACCCCCGCGGCACCCGTATCTTTGGGCCTGTCGCCCGCGAGCTGCGTGACAAGGAATACATGAAGATCCTGTCCCTGGCTCCCGAAGTGATTTGATGGAGGGCAACAGAGAATGAAGATTAAGAAAGACGACAAAGTCGTTGTCCTGTCCGGCAAGGACAAGGGCAAGCAGGGCAAGGTTCTCCTCTGCGATCCGAAGGCCGGCAAGGTCACCGTCGAGGGTGTGAACGTTGCTACCAAGCACCAGAAGCCCCGCAAGCAGGGCGAAGAGGGCGGCATCATCAAGATGGAGACCCCCATCTACGTGAGCAAGGTCGCGCTCTACTGCCCCAACTGCAAGAAGGGCGTGCGCGTCGGCTACAAGCTCGGCGACAAGAAGATCCGCGTTTGCCGCAAGTGCGGCACTGAAATCTGAGAGAAAGGAGAAACTGACTGATTATGACTCGCATGAAAGAAAAGTATGTCAAGGAAGTTGCTCCTGCTCTGATGGAGAAGTTCCAGTACAAGTCCCCCATGCAGATCCCCCGCATCGACAAGATCGTTGTGTCTGTCGGCTGCGGTGACTGCAAGGACAACGCCAAGGCCCTCGAGGCCGTCATCAAGGACATCTCCGCCATCACCGGTCAGCACGCTGTTGCGACCGTGGCCAAGAAGTCCGTCGCCAACTTCAAGCTCCGCGAGGGCATGAAGGTCGGCGT
>DFGE01000029.1:0-21407 GCA_002371675.1 Clostridiales bacterium UBA3758 | reverse complement strand
CCCCGTGTCCGCGACTTCCGCGGCATCAGCGCCGACGCCTTTGACGGCCGCGGCAACTACAGCCTGGGCCTCAAGGAGCAGATCATCTTCCCCGAGATCGAGTACGACAAGATCGAGAAGCTGCGCGGCATGAACATCGCCATCACCACCACTGCGCAGACCGACGAAGAGGCCCGCGAACTGCTTCGGCTGATGGGCGCTCCCTTCGTGAGCTAAGGAGGACGAAAACATGGCTAAGAAATCTATGATCCTGAAGCAGCAGGCTCCTGCTAAGTTCTCCACCCGTAAGTACAACCGCTGCAAGATCTGCGGCCGCCCCCACGCCTACCTGCGTGACTACGGCATCTGCCGTATCTGCTTCCGCGAGCTGGCCTACAAGGGCCAGATTCCCGGAGTCAGGAAGGCCAGCTTCTGATTTCCCGTCATACTTCGTTGGCTGCGGCTCGCAGTATAACAGATACAGCGTCGCCTTGCCGCCTCGTCTGACGAAAAATCAGCGCGGAAGCGCAGATTCTGATTCCGCAGAGCGTGATCAGAAGAACGAATAGAGAATAGTGAATCGTGAAGAAGTATGGCGCTGCCTGCGGCGGATCATAATTCATCCCGCCAAAGGCGGGATACAATAACGATTCACCATTCACTATTCACCGTTCACTCATATTTACCCGTCGGGGGATGATCGCCCGGGCGGATAAAGATACGGATGAGGAAAGGCCATGGTCAATCAAGCATTGACATGGGACCTCCCCACCGAAACCGACCGGCAGAGCCGGCGGTAACTCTAAATCAGGAGGATAAAAAACCATGCAGATCACCGATCCCATTGCTGATATGCTGACCCGCATCCGCAACGCCGGAAGCGCCAAGCATGAAAGCGTCGATGTCCCGGCCTCCAAGATGAAGAAGGCCATCGCCGAGATCCTTCTCAACGAAGGCTACATCAAGAACTTCCAGGTTATTGATGACGGCACCCAGGGCATCATCCGCATCACCCTCAAGTACCTCCCCGGCAAGGAGAAGGCCATTCAGGGCCTCCGCCGTGTCAGCAAGCCCGGTCTCCGGGTGTACGCCGGTGCTGACGAGCTCCCCCGCGTCCTCAAGGGCCTGGGCATCGCCATCATCTCCACCTCCAAGGGCATTATGACCGACAAGCAGGCTCGCAAGGAGCACATTGGCGGCGAAGTGCTCGCGTTCGTGTGGTAAGGAGGAAGCGAAATGTCTAGAATTGGTAGAGCTCCCATCACCATCCCCGCAGACGTCGAAGTCAAGATCGACGGCCGCCACATCAGCGTCAAGGGCCCCAAGGGCAGCCTTGAGCGTGATCTGGTTCCCCAGATCAAGGTCGAGATCAAGGACGGCGTCCTCCATGTTACCCGCCCCGATGACAGCAAAGAGAACCGCTCCCTCCACGGCCTGACCAGAACTCTGGTCGACAACATGGTCGTTGGCGTGACCAAGGGCTTCGAGAAGAAGCTCGAGATCAACGGCGTCGGCTACCGTGCCGCCAAGGAAGGCAAGAATCTGGTCATGAACCTGGGCTACTCGCACCAGATCATCGTCCCCGAGACCGAGGACATCCAGATCGAGGTTCCCGATCCGAACCACGTCATCGTCAAGGGTATCGACAAGCAGAAGGTCGGCCAGTTTGCAGCAGAGATCCGTGGCAAGCGTCCTCCCGAGCCTTACAAGGGCAAGGGCGTGAAGTATGACTTCGAGACCATCCGCCGCAAAGAAGGCAAGACCGGCGCCAAGTAAACGGAGGTGTGCCTGAATGATTAAAAGACCTGATACCAAAGGACAGCGCATCAAGCGCCACAACCGCGTCCGCGGCAAGATCTCCGGCACCGCCGAGAGACCCCGCCTGAGCGTTTTCCGCAGTGAAAATCACATCTATGCCCAGATCATCGACGACGTCGCCGGCAACACCCTGGTGTCCGCCTCCACCGTCGAGAAGAGCTTTGAGGGCAACGGCAGCAACTGCGACGCTGCCAAGAAGATCGGTTCCGTTCTGGCAGAGCGCGCTCTGCAGAAGGGCATCGAGGAAGTCGTGTTCGACCGCGGCGGCTATATCTACCACGGCCGTGTCAAGGCTCTCGCAGAGGGCGCCCGCGAGGGCGGCCTGAAGTTCTAAGGAAGGGGGAACAGCAGAAATGGCATACAATAACGATCGCAACGACCGTCGGGACCGCCGCAACAGAGAAGAGGCGCAGTCCGAGTATATCGAGAAGCTCGTGTCCCTCAACCGTGTCAGCAAGACCGTCAAGGGCGGCCGTGTTGCCAAGTTCGCCGCGCTGTGCGTCGTCGGCGACGGCAAGGGCCGTGTCGGCTTTGGCATGGGCAAGGCCAACGAAGTCTCCGAGGCGATCCGCAAGGGCCTCGAGGACGCCAAGAAGAACATCGTCACCATCACCCTCAGCGGCACCACCATCCCGCACGAGGTCATCGGTGAGTTCGGCGCCGGCCGCGTCCTGCTCAAGCCCGCCCCCGAAGGCACCGGCGTGATCGCCGGCGGCGCTGTCCGTGCCGTCGTCGAGGCTGCCGGCATCAGCAACATCCGTACCAAGTGCCTGCGCACCAACAACCCCGCAAACGTTGTGGCAGCCACGATGGAAGGCCTCAAGTCCCTGCGCGACGCCTCTCAGGTCGCCGCCGTCCGGGGCAAGACTCCTGAAGAAGTTCAGGGTTAAGGAGGACGAAGCATGGCTAATCTTAGAATCAAGCTCGTCAAGAGCCTCAATGGCAGACTGGACAGCCACATCGCCACCGCCCAGTCCCTCGGCCTGCACAAGATCGGCAACGAGACCGTACAGCCCGACAATCCCCAGACCCGCGGCAAGATCGCCAAGATCGGCTATCTGCTGAAGGTCACCGAAGAATAAGGAGGGCAAGAGAATGTATATTCACGATCTTTCTCCCGTAGCCGGCTCCACCCATGTCGACAAGCGCAAGGGCAGAGGCCACGCCACCGGTAACGGCAAGACCGCAGGCCGCGGCCACAAGGGCCAGAAGGCCCGCAGCGGCGGCGGTGTCCGCATCGGCTTTGAAGGCGGCCAGATGCCTCTGGCCCGCCGCATCCCCAAGCGCGGCTTCAACAACATCTTCGCCAAGCCCCTGGACGGCGTGAACGTCTCCGTTCTCGACCGCTTCGAGGCCGGCTCCGTTGTCGATGCCGAGGCCCTCAAGGGCGCCGGTATTCTCTCCAAGTGCAGATATGGTGTGAAGTTCCTTGGCAACGGTGAGGTTACCAAGGCTCTGACTGTTAGAGCCGCTGCTTTCTCCGATACCGCGAAACAGAAAATCGAGGCGGCCGGCGGAAAGGCCGAGGTGATCTAAGTGCTCAAGACGCTTAGAGATGCGTGGAAGATCGAAGAACTGCGCAAAAAGATCATCTTCACGCTCGTCATCGTTCTCCTGTACCGTATCGGCAACGCCATCCCCGTCCCCTACGTGAACGTGGAGGCGCTCCAGCTCTACTTCAACCAGATGCAGAACACCATGCTGGGCCTGTACAACGTCATGTCCGGCGGCGCGTTCTCCCAGGCGACGATCTTCGCCCTGTCCATCCAGCCCTACATCAACGCCTCCATCATCATCCAGCTGCTGTGCATTGCCATTCCGGCTCTCGAGCGGCTGAGCAAGGAAGGCGGCGAGGAAGGCCGCAAGAAGATCGCCTCCATCACCCGTTATGCCACCGTGGGCATCGGCCTTCTCATGGGCTTTGCCTACTACATGCTGATGCGCAACTATCAGCTGCTTGATACCGACGTCCCCAACCAGTTCCTCGCGGCGATCGTCATCATCCTGACCTTCACCTCCGGTTCTGCGCTGATCATGTGGCTCGGCGAGCAGATCACCGAGTTCGGTATCGGCAACGGCATTTCGATCATCCTGTTTGCGAGCATCATGTCCCGCCTGCCCAACAGCATCATCCGCACCGTGCAGAACGTCATGGCGGGTGAGCTCAAGTGGTGGGTCGCCGTGCTGATGTTCCTCGGCGCCCTGGCCATCATCGTCCTGATCGTTTACGTCAACGACGCGGAGCGCCGCATCCCGGTTCAGTACGCCAAGCGTGTCGTCGGCCGGAAGATGTACGGCGGCCAGAGCACCTTCCTGCCCATGAAGGTGAACATGTCCGGCGTTATGCCCATCATCTTCGCCTCCTCCATCGGCAGCCTGCCTGCGACCATTGCCGGTCTCACCGGCAGCCAGGCAAAGTGGATCGACACCTGGTTCGGCAACGATTCCATCCCCTACGCGATCATCTATTTCCTGCTGATCATCTTCTTCGCTTACTTCTACTCCACGATCCAGTTCAACCCCGTCGAGGTGTCGAACAATCTGAAGAAGAACGGCGGCTACATCCCGGGCTTCCGTCCCGGCAAGCCGACGAGCGAATTCATCCAGAAGGTGCTCAACAAGATCACGCTCTTCGGCGCGATCTACCTCGGTATCATCGCCATCGTCCCCATTCTGATCGCCCACTTCAGCGAAACGGCTGCCCTGACGGGTCTCTCCCTCGGCGGCACGTCCATCATGATCGCTGTCGGCGTTGCGCTTGAGACCGTCCGTGCCCTCGAGGCGCAGATGATGATGCGCAATTACAAGGGCTTCCTGGATTGATTGTGAGGGCAGAAACATGAAGCTGATCCTTTTAGGCGCGCCCGGTGCCGGCAAGGGCACCCAGGCGGAAATCCTCAGCCGTGAGCTTCAGATCCCCACCATCTCCACCGGCAACATTCTCCGCGCCGCCATCAAGGCAGGCACGCCCGTCGGACTGCAGGCGAAGTCCTACATCGAAGCGGGCCAGCTCGTCCCGGATGATGTCATCATCGGCATCATCCGCGAGCGCCTTGCCGAGAGCGACTGCGCGAACGGCTACATCCTTGACGGCGTCCCGCGCACCATCCCCCAGGCCGAGGCCATGGAGAGCTGCGGCATCGAGATCGACTGCGCCCTCTCCATCGAGGTGGAGGACCAGGTCATCATCGACCGTATGTCCGGCCGCCGGACCTGCAAGGACTGCAGCAGCACCTTCCACATCGTCTCCAATCCGCCCAGGCAGGAGGGCGTATGCGACTTCTGCGGCGGGGAGCTGACCATCCGCAAGGACGACGCTCCGGAGACCGTCAAAGCCAGACTCGTTGTGTACCACACCGAGACCGAGCCGCTCAAGGCATTCTACGCCGCGCGCGGCAAGCTCCGCACTGTGGATAACCAGCCCACCATCGAGGCGACCACCGCCGAGATCCGGAAGGCTCTGGGGATCTGACATGTCGGAAGCGATCACCATCAAATCTCCCCGTGAGATCGAACTGATGCGTGAAGCCTGCAGGATCACGGCCGGCGCCCGCAGCATCGGGCGCCAGGCTGTGAAGGCCGGCCTCACCACCAGACAGATCGACAGGGCCGTGCATGAATTCATCGTCAAGAACGGCGCGGTGCCCAGCTGCCTCGGCTTCGAGGGTTTTCCGGCTGCCACCTGCATCTCCGTCAACGACGAGGTGATCCACGGCATCCCGGGGAAGCGGGTCGTTCACAACGGCGACATCGTTTCTGTTGACCTCTGCGCCACCTACAAGGGCTTCGTCGGCGACTGTGCCGGCACCTATGCCTGCGGAGAGGTGAGCGATCAGGCCAGAAAGCTGATCGAGGTTACCCGACAGGCTTTCTTTGAAGGGATCAAGTTTGCAAAGGCAGGCAACCGCGTCTACGACATCGGCGAGGCGGTGCAGGCCTGTGTTGAGAGCCACGGCTTTTCCGTGGTGCGGGACTTCGTGGGCCACGGCATCGGCCGCAGCATGCACGAAGCGCCCGAGGTTCCCAACTACCGTCCCCGCGAGCGCAGGGCAAACCCGCGCCTCGTCAAGGGCATGACCATCTGCATCGAGCCGATGGTCTGCGCGGGGGACTGGAGAGTGGAGATCCTGCGTGACGGCTGGACCGTCGTCACCGCGGATCATTCTCTTGCAGCACATTATGAAAACACGATTCTGATCACCGACGGCGAGCCTGAGATACTCACGATGGCCGACGATATTTGAAACGATGGGGAGGAATAACACTTTGGCAAAAGACGATGTGATCGAGCTGGAGGGCACGGTGGTTGAATCCCTGCCCAACACCATGTTCCAGGTGGATATCGGCGGAGGCCATATCATCCTGGCGCATATTTCCGGAAAGCTCCGGATGAATTTTATCAGAATCCTTCCCGGCGATAAGGTCACGGTACAGATGTCTCCGTACGATCTGACCCGCGGCCGCATCACCTGGAGAACGAAGTAACAGAGAGCGCGCTGCGCCGCCCCTCGGGGGCGCGCACAGCCGTTCCTCCACCACCGGAGGGCCGCCGCGCGGCCTTCGGTGCGAGACGAATGATTTGGAGGATTAACAAATGAAAGTCAGACCTTCCGTCAAGCCCATGTGCGAGAAGTGCAAGATCATCAAGCGCAAGGGCAAGGTCATGGTGATCTGCGAGAACCCCAAGCACAAGCAGCGTCAGGGCTAAGCAGCGAGCGAGAGTCGATCGGCCGGAAGAGAGCGGAAAGCGAAGAAAAAGGGATTTTCCCCTTGACAAAACCTGGTTTTGTCTGGTAAAATCAATCTTCGCTGCGGCTCTGAAAATGCTCCGGAATCGGTCGGCTCCTTGCGCGTGTTTTGCGCAGAAACCGGGCCCCAGCAACCCCCTTTGTGCGACGAGGCGAGAGCCTGTCCAAATAAATATCCCGCATGGGGCAAAGGCTCCCTCCGGCGGGAACAAGCCTTTGCATCCGCAAAATGCGGAAATAATCTCGAAAGGATGAAAACATTATGGCACGTATAGCCGGCGTTGACCTGCCGAAGGACAAGAGAATCGAAATCGGTCTCACCTATGTCTATGGTATTGGCAGAACCAGCGCAAACAAGATCCTGGAAATGACCGGGATCAACCCCGACACCCGCGTGAAGGACCTCACCGACGAGGAAGAGGCCAAGCTGCGTGAGTGCATCGACCACAACTTCATCGTTGAGGGCGACCTGCGCCGCCAGACCGCACTGGACATCAAGCGCCTGACCGAGATCGGCTGCTATCGCGGCATGCGCCACCGCCGTGGACTGCCCGTCCGTGGCCAGCGCAGCAAGACCAACGCGCGTACCCGCAAGGGTCCGAAACGCACCATCGCGAATAAGAAGAAGTAAGGAGGGAACTGATAAATGGCTACCGCTAAGAAGAAGGTCGTCAAGACCCGCCGCAGAGAGCGCAAAAACATTGAAAAGGGCCAGGTTCATATCAGCTCTTCCTTCAATAACACCATGGTCACTGTGACCGATACGCAGGGCAACGCCATTTCCTGGGCGTCCGCCGGCGGCCTCGGTTTCCGTGGCAGCAAAAAGTCCACTCCCTTTGCCGCTCAGACCGCTTCTGAGACTGCCGCCAAGGCAGCCATGGAGCACGGCCTGAAGACCGTCGAGGTCTTCGTCAAGGGCCCCGGTTCCGGCCGTGAAGCCGCGATCCGCGCTCTGCAGACCGCCGGTCTCGAAGTGACGATGATCAAGGACGTTACCCCCATTCCTCACAATGGCTGCCGTCCTCCGAAACGTCGTCGTGTATAACGAAAGGAGGAGACTGTAATGGCTAAGAACAGACAGCCTATTGCCAAGCACGCGAAAGCGCTGGGCGTCAGCCCCGCCGCAATGGGCTATTATAAGAAAGAGACCACCCGCAACAGCAACAAGACCCAGACCCGTCGGAAGAAGTCCGAGTACGCGACCCAGCTGCAGGAGAAGCAGAAGGTCAAGTTCGTGTACGGCGTGCTGGAGAAGCAGTTCCGCGGCTACTATGAGAAGGCCGTCCGCATGCCCGGCAAGGCTGGCGACAACCTCCTGATGCAGCTTGAGAGCCGCCTTGACAACGTCGTGTTCCGTCTCGGCTACGCCATCACCCGCCGCGAGGCCCGTCAGATGGTCAACCACGGCCACTTCACCGTCAACGGCAAGAAGGTCAACATCCCCAGCTACCAGGTCAAGCCCGGCATGGTCATCGAACTCAAGGAGTCGAGCCGCAGCATCGAGCGCTTCAAGAACAATCTGGAGGCCAACTCCGCCCACGTTATCCCGGGCTGGCTTGACTTCGATGCAGCCAACATGATCGGCAAGGTCGTTGCTGTCCCCACCCGCGAGGACATCGACTTCCCTGTGGAAGAGCGCCTCATCGTCGAGTTGTACTCCAAGTAAAGAAAAGGGCGGGGTCCCAGGCGGGCGGGAGCTCATCGAGCTGCCTGCTCCCTGCATCCCGGCCCCAGACACCCTCAAATTGGCAAGCTGAACCAACGCACCGCGCCGCTCACGGCGCATAATCAACAAGGAGGGTTTTATAACTATATGATCGAAATCAAAAAGCCGCGCATCGAATGCATCGAGACTCCCGGCGACTCCTCCTACGGCAAGTATGTGGTAGAGCCCCTGGAACGCGGCTATGGCACAACTCTTGGCAACTCTCTTCGCAGGGTCCTTCTTTCCTCTCTCCCCGGATCTGCCTGCACCAGCATCAAAATTGCCGGCGTGCAGCATGAGTTTTCCACCATTCCCAACGTGAAGGAAGACGTGACGGAGATCGTCCTGAACGTCAAGAGCATCATCGCCCGCCTTCACAGCAACGGACCGAAGACCGTGTATATCGAGGCCTCCGGCGAAGGCGTTGTCACCGCCGGTGACATCAAGCCCGACGCCGAGGTGGAGATCCTCAATCCCGAGCAGCCGATTGCAACGCTTGGCCCGGACGGCGCTCTGAACATGGAGCTCGTCCTGGATCATGGCAGAGGCTATGTTTCCGCTGAGAAGAACAAGACGCCCACCACCGCGATCGGAACCATCCCGGTCGACTCCATCTATACCCCGGTCCTGAAGGTCAACTACACCGTCGAGAACACCCGTGTGGGCAACCAGACGGACTTCGACAAGCTGACCATCGAGGTATGGACGAACAAGACCATGACGGCTCGCGACGCGCTGAGCCTCGGCGCCAAGATACTCTGCGACCACTTCACGCTTTTCACCGACCTGTCTGATTCCATCAGCAGCAGCTCCACCGTGGTGGAGACCGTCGAGAAGGAGCCGGATACCGTTCTGAAGATGACCATCGAGGAACTGGATCTCTCCGTGAGAAGCTTCAACTGCCTCAAGCGCGCCAACATCAATACTGTCGAGGACCTTGTCAGCAAGACGCAGGAAGAGATGATCAAGGTCCGCAACCTCGGCCGCAAGTCCCTGGAAGAAGTCGAGCACAAGCTCTCGATGATGGGACTGTCCCTGGCCAGCGAGGACAATCAGTAATACAGGAGGAATTGCAATATGCCCGGAACAAGAAAGCTCGGCAAGACGACTGCCCAGCGCATGGCGATGCTCCGCCAGCAGGTCACCGATCTGCTCGACAAGGGCCGCATGGAGACCACCATCACCCGCGCCAAGGAGATCGCTCCCATGGCCGAGAAGATGATCACGCTTGGCAAGGCTGCGGATCTCGCTTCCTACCGCGAGATGCTCAGCTTCATCACCCGTGAGGACGTCGCCAAGAAGGTCAAGGATGAACTGGCTCCCAAGTATGCCGACCGCAACGGCGGCTACACCCGCATCACCCGCATCGGCGTTCGCCGCGGCGATGCAGCCGAGATCGCAGTCATCGAGCTCGTCTGATCGAGGATACAAAACAGCCCTCCCGTGGCGTACGTCCGCGGGAGGGTTTTCTCTTCTTTCCCATCTTTCCCAAAGGAACAGGGGACAGCTATGGCAAACACATCCAGGAAAACCGCATATCTCGAGGGCCTGCGGGACGGTCTGCCCATCGGCCTGGGCTACTTCGCCGTGGCCTTTTCCCTCGGCATCGCCGCGCGCAGCGCAGGGCTCACGGCCCTGCAGGGGCTCGTGGCGAGCCTGCTCTGCAACGCCTCGGCGGGGGAGTACGCCCTCTTCTCGCTCATCGGCCTGCGGGCGGGCTATCTTGAGATCGCACTCGTGACCCTCGTCACCAACGCGCGCTACCTGCTCATGAGCTGCGCGCTCAGCCAGCGCATCGACCCTCATATGAAGGACTTCCACCGCTATCTCTTCGGCGGGCTGATCACGGATGAGTTCTTCGGCATCAACATCTCGCGCCCGGGCTGGCTGGAGCCTGTGTACTACTACGGCGCCATCACCGTCGCCACGCCGCTCTGGGCCGTCGGCACCGCCCTGGGCATCCTCATGGGCAACTGGCTGCCCGGCCGCGTCGTGAGCGCGCTGAGCGTCGCGCTCTACGGGATGTTCCTCGCCATCATCATCCCGCCCGCGAAGGAGAACCGGGTGGTGGCGGGCTGCGTGCTGCTGAGCTTCGTGCTGAGCGCCGCCTTCGCCTTCCTCCCGGCTCTCGCCGGCGTCTCCGCCGGCACGCGCGTGATCCTGCTCACGCTGCTGATCGCCGGCGCGGCCGCCGCGCTGTTTCCCGTGCGGGGAGAGGAGGCGCAGCCGTGAAGGTCTGGATCTCCATCCTCGTCGCCGCGGCCGTGAGCTACCTGATCCGCGTCCTGCCGCTCACGCTGATCCGCCGCCCGATCCGAAGCGTGTTTCTGCGCTCCTTCCTCTACTATGTGCCCTATGTGACCCTCGCGGTCATGACCTTCCCCGCCATCGTCCAGGCCACGGACAAGCTCCCGGCCGGGATCGCGGCGCTCGTCGTGGGCACAGGCGTGGCCTGGAAGAAGGGCAGCCTCATCACCGTCGCCGCAGCCTGCTGCGCCGTCGTGTTCCTCCTGGAACTTGTGCTGTAAAGAGAAGAAGGGATAAAAGGGACTGCTGCAAAATGCGAAGACCCTGGCTGCGTCGCAGGGGAGAGCCTTGGCCCTCCCGGCAGAATCAAGCTGCAATAACGGCAAAACTGTCCGGCGTATTCGTACAAGCTGCGAATACGCCGGACAGTTTGTATGTGTATACTGTTGCGCCGCCGGGCGGGGCAGAGCCGCCGCCCTTGTGAAATCCGTTTTCGCGCTCATCCTTGTTTTTCAGCAGACCCTTTATTCGTGCTTTTCGATCTCGCTGACGCACTCGTTCTTGATCTTCCCGACCAGGAACTGCAGCGCGTCGATGACGTGGGGGCGGATGTCCCCGCCGATCAGGACGAGCATGATGTCGTCCCCGACGGCAAGCTCGCCCTCGTTGAGCCAGACCCGGACATGGTAAATCCCGGGCAGCTCCTTCGCCTCCGCGATGCCGGCGGCGACTTTTTCACGGTCATAGGAGAAGAGCATGCCGGAGACGGGCTGCGCACCCGCCTCTCCGCTGCGCACCAGCGCCTTGGCCGTCTCGCGCACAACGCCGTTATGCGCCAGATACATCCCGCACTTTGCGGCGTCGGGCTCGCCCCTGGCCTCCAGCAGCCATTGGTCGATCGAGGGTTTGTTCATCTTATTTCACCTTCTTCCGTTTGTGCAGCTTGAAGATCAGCAGGTCGAGCAGCAGCAGATAGGCGGCGGCAAGACCGCAGACCACCCAGGTCATGAGCTCGGAATTCGGCGCCATGCCGACGAGGATCAGCACCGGCGCGCCGAGGACGATGCCGAAGCTGCTGCCGGTGATGAGGTTGTTGGCGGCGGGGGTCTCGAGGCCGGGGTCGATCTCGCGCAGCAGCAGCACGCCGGAGCTGATGGTGCCGGTGAGCATGCCGAACATGGAGATCAGGCCCTCGTAGTAGTAATCCGGGTAGACCTTTTTGCACACGAGGCGCAGGTGCAGCCAGGTGACCACGCCGCCGGCGACGGCCAGCAGCACGAAGGGCAGCCACAGACCCTGCAGGTCGCTCAGCTCGATGGAGGCGATGCCCGCCACGATCATGATATCGAAGAAGAAGCCGGAGATGCGGTTGAGCAGGTAATTGTTCTGATACTGCCGCCGGATCACGCCGGACTTGCGGCCCTTCTCGAGCAGCACGCGCAGGAGCATTGCCAGCGCCGCGCCGATGATGAAGTTGAAGCCCCAGAGCAGGGAATTGAGCGTCTTGCCGAGACCCGGCGCGACGGCGCCGATGCCGGAGGTGAGCCCCCAGACGGCGAGGTAGGTCGCAAGGTACACGAGGATCACCAGCGCGATCTGCACCGAGAGCTTGTCGATCGAGTCGGAGACGGGGATCTCGCCCTTGCTCTGGAAGTAGTCCGCGGAGAGCTCCTCCTCGTTCGCGCGGCGCCCGGTCCTGAGCTTGCCCCTGCGCGAGAGCACATTCAGGATGACGACGCCCGCGATGCAGGCCACGAGGTAGCCCGCCGCCGCGATCGAGAGCCCGAAGCTGCGCCCGCCGGCGAAGCCCAGCGCCTCATAGCTCGAGCCGATGTTGTTGGCCTGGCCGGGGCCCTGCCCGTAGCCCATCGGCAGCAGCAGGCCGGAGGCCTTGAAGAGCGTCGGCATGAGGGTATAGGAGAGCAGCAGCGTGATCAGCAGGCCGGTGACGCCCTGGATCATGTAGGAGCTGACGATGACCGCGCCGGACTTGAGCCCGGTGAGCTCGCCGCCCTCATGCTTTTTCTCGGGCGGGACACGCAGGCTCATGGCGATGAAACCGAGCGCGATGCCGTGATAGACCAGGATCTCCATCAGCTCGCCGTCGAGCTTCACGAGGCCGACCAGCTTGGCCAGCAGCAGCAGGAAGCCGGCCAGCACGGCGATGGGCATCAGGCTCCTGCGGATGAAGGCGAGTTTCTGGCGCAGGAGGTTTGCCAGCAGCATGGCGCCGGCGATGAGACCCAGCTGAATGATGATGTTCCACAGTGCTTGATTGGCGGCAGAATAGTCCATCGTGTACCCTCCTTATCCTATTTCGATTTCCAGAATTCCAGGTATTTGCGCAGGTTCGCGTTGTCGGCGCGGAGCTGATAGTATTCGTCCCGGCAGGTGAAGAGCAGCCGTGAGGAGAGGATCTCCGCCATGTCGTGCACCTCGGCGAGCGGGAAGCGGAAGTCCCCGAGCGCCAGCGCGTCCTCCGTCTGCCGCAGCGTTCCGCAAGCAAGCGTCTCCTCCCTGTGCCCGGCGGAGACGCGCGAGAGCGTCACCTCCGTGTCGGAGAAGAACTCC
Organism: Clostridiales bacterium UBA3758; assembly: GCA_002371675.1. Taxonomy (GTDB): domain Bacteria; phylum Bacillota; class Clostridia; order Oscillospirales; family Oscillospiraceae; genus Limivicinus. The sequence continues at coordinate 8,339 of DFGE01000029.1, read as the reverse complement.
TCCTCCGGGTGCGGGAAGGCGCGCGTGCGCAGCTTTTCCAGCTGCCAGGCGTCCCAGGCCGCGAGATCGGCGAAGGGCTCCGGCGGTTCGAGGAAGCCCTCCTCGCTGAAGCGCTGTTTGAAGCCGCAGGAGCAGAAGACCTTGTCCTCCGCGGTCTGCAGCGTCCCCAGCCTGCCGCATTTCGGGCAGAGCCACATCGCGCGCTCCAGCCCCTCGGCGCGGCGCCTGCCGCGGTAGGCGGCGCGCCATTCACGCTGTCTCTCCCAGGCGTCCTCGCAGATGTCGCGGTTGATGGCCTCGTCGATCTGCGCGGGCGTCATGCCCCGGAGCGTCTCGGGAGAGTAGATGTTCACCGGGCGGACGTGCACCCTGCCGCGCCGCACGCCCCTGCCCCAGCGCGGCAGGCTCAGAAAGCCGCCCTCCACGCGCACGGTCACGAGCGTTGCGCCGGAGCTGCGGGCGAGCTTGCCCGTGGCGGGGAAGACCTCCCCGCTGTGCCCGGCCCAGCACTGGTCGCCCTCGGCGAAGAGGCACACGGAGTGCCCCGCCTTGAGGTGCCGCAGGATGGCCTTCACGGTGTCGGCCCCGGAGGAGGCCTTGCGCCGCGGGATCGGCGCGAGGAAGCGCTCCAGCAATCTGCTCACGAAGCCCAGGCGGAAGATGTGCTCGCTGGCGACGAAGTAGGCCTGCTTGTGCGGCAGGCACATGGCCACCAGCAGCGGGTCCCAGGCGCAGCTGTGGTTCGGGATGATGAGGGCAGGGCCATCGAGCTCCAGATCCTCATGCGTCAGATTGAACTTGCGCTCGATCCAGCGGTGCAGCAGACCGTACAGCCTGCGCCAGATCCGTTGATGGCGTTCCCAGGTCTCCATGCTCGTCCCTCCCTTTCCTCTCGGCAAATAAATTCCCACTTTGATTCTACACAGTTTCACCAAATTTTTCAAATATTTTTTCGCCGCCCGGGCGGCGGCTGCGCCGCTTGACGCTGTCCGGGCGCTGTGATACACTGGTTGCAGAAAGCAAACGCGGCCGCATAGGCCGCAGGGGAGGGGAGTACCATCACGGCAGGAAGAGCGTTTCTTCTCGACGCGGTTCCGGAGCTGCTCGGCGGCCGGTCGGACAGCGTATGCACGGGCTCCTCTCTGCGCATCGGCCGGCGTATGGAGCAGCAGGACGTCGTCCTCGCGGAGGACGATCTCTGCTACACGGAGCACGGACGCATGCTCGCGCTGCTCTGCGACGGTATGGGCGGCATGCAGAGCGGCGGCGTGGCCAGCCAGCTCGCCGCGGAGAGCACCTTCGCGGCCTTCCGCGCGCTGCCGGAGGAGGCCTCCGTCCTCGCCTTTCTGGACGAGGCGCTCACAAGGGCCGACGAGGCCGTAAGCGCCCTGCACTATGCCGACGGCCGCCCCCTCGAGAGCGGCACGACCTTCCTGGCCGTCGTCATCGAGGACGGGAAGCTCTACCTCGCCAACGTCGGCGACAGTCACTGTTATCTGATCCGCGACGGGCAGCTGCGTCTGCTCAGCCGCGAGCACAACCTCATGGCGCTGCTGCTGGAGGACGTGGCCAACGGCGAGCTCACGCTGGAGGAGGCGCGCAGCCACCCCCGGCGCGACGCGCTCACGAGCTATATCGGCATGGGCGGGCTCCGCTTCCGCCAACTGCCCGATCCGCCCTTCCCGCTGCGCGCGGGGGACGAGATCCTCCTCTGCTCGGACGGGCTGTACCGCAGCCTCAGCGAGCGGGAGATCCTGGAGACCGTCCTGCGCGCGGGCAGGGATGTGCGCAGCGCGGCCGACGCGCTCACGGCGCGCGCCGTCGGAAAGGAGCTCCCGGATCAGGACAACACCTCCGCGCTGCTCCTGCGCTATGACGACGCGGCCGCGGATCCGCCCCGGCAGCTCGCCCTGCGCAAACGGCGCGCAGCCGCGCCCAAGCGCGCGTACCGCGCCAAGGCCGGCGCCGGCCCCGCGATCACCGTCCTGAGCGGCACGCTGCGGGGCAGCGTGTTCTCCCTGCGGGAGGACGAGGCGGTGCTCGTCGGCACGGACGCGGAGAAGTGCACCGTGCTGCTGCCCTCGGAATACCGCTATGTGAGCCGCGTGCACTGCTCGGTGCGCTGCGCCGCCAACGGCAAGTACTACGTCACGGACAGCTCCCTCAACGGCAGCTACACGGCCGAGCGCCGCCGTCTGCCGCGCGGCAAGTCCGTCGCCCTCGCGCCGGGCACCGTGCTGCACCTCGCCGGGGGAGACTGTCTGCTGCGCCTGGGCTGAGTTGCTGCATACGGCCCGAAGCGGAGATCGACGGCGTATAAGTATATCGGCCTGTTGGAGGCATAAAACCGGCAGGGAGCGATTTGCTCCCTGCCGGTTGTTATTGTTGTATTGATTATTCTTAATTAGATTTTACCGGAGTCCCTCATATAAAACAATCGCTTTTTCTCTTGGAAGATAAAAAGATGATGGAGAGATGTGCGTTTTCTCTCCATCATTTTCATAGATGTTAAAAGATGTTCCAAAGATGCGCAGGAATGTCGGTTCTCGTCGTAGGGGCGGCTATCAGCCGCCCGTTTTTGGACAGGCATCCGGGTGACGGCATCCCTCGTAGGGGAGGGGCTTGCCCCTCCCGAAAAACGGAGAACCGCGGGAAATGTCCGGGATCGCGCGGAGATCTTGGTTCCCGCCGTAGGGGACGGCGTCCTCGACGTCCCGAGCATCCGTCTCTTGTCATACGGGAAAACCGTTGCTGAAACGCTGCAAGAAATAGAAGAAACTTATGCATGGCTCTCCCTGGATCGCTTTGTCATCATGCCGAATCATATCCATCTTCTGCTGCGGATCGGAGGCAACGGGCCGTCGGGGACGCCGGCCCCTACAAATGCGGATGGCGGGCCGTTCACGAACGGCCCGCATGCGGGAGATCCATTTTGTGTGCGCCGGGCGATTCGTGAATCGCCCCTACGACGGAAACGTGAGATTTTCGCCTCATCGTTACCCCCGGCAGGATCGTCGGCTTCCGGGAGGGGCAAGCCCCTCCCCTACGATCGGGCGGTCAGGTTTCCACGAAAGCCTTACCCGGTCGCATGTCCGACGCCGGGCCGTCGGGGACGCCGGCCCCTACGAAATCACCGTCTCGCCTGCTTCTGGCGAAGGGTCAAACTATCTGCGATCATGGCGATGAACTCGCTGTTCGTGGGCTTGCCCTTGATATTCGACACCGTGTAGCCGAAGTACTTCTGCAGCACCTCGATGTCGCCCCGGTCCCAGGCCACCTCGATGGCGTGGCGGATGGCGCGCTCGACGCGGGAGGGCGTGGTCTTGTAGCGGCGCGCGACCTCGGGATAGAGCACCTTCGTGACGGCGTTGATCATCTCCATGTCGTTGATGGTGAGGATGATGGCCTCGCGCAGATACTGATAGCCCTTGATGTGCGCCGGGACGCCGATCTCGTGGATGATCTCCGTGACCATGGCCTCGAGATTCGCCTCGTCGCGCTCGGCGGGATCGGGCGGGACAAAGCCCCCGAGCGGCGCGCCGAAGCCGCGGGCGGGGTTGATGAGACGGCGGATGCGCTCGATCATCATGCCGAAGTCGCAGGGCTTGGAGAGGAAGTAATCCACGCCGAGGGCGGTACAGTCCTGCACGGCGTGGTTGTTGCACAGCGCCGTGCACACGACCGTCTTGCAGCGGCAGCCGGTTTCCGGCAGACGGCGCAGCAGCTCCAGCCCGTCCAGCTGCGGCAGGATCAGATCGGTTATGAGCACGTCCGGCTGCAGCTCCTTTGCGGCGCGCAGTCCCTCCAGCCCGTCCTGCACCGCGGCGACGACCTGGAAATCCTTCTCCTTCGAGAGCCGAGCCGACAAGACGTCGAGATACTCCTTGCTGGCGTCAACCAGTTCCACACGAATAGTGGTTTCCATAATATTCTCCTCCCAGTCACGCTTCTCCCTGCAGATATTGATAGGAAATGAAGCAGATTATTTTGAATGTCGTAGTGAATTTACCATAGTTGACACGAAATCAACAAGCGAATCGTGTCGAAAGCCGCGGAGAATTTGTTGACATAATACCTGCTGTTTCCACATCATGCAAGCGCTTCCGACAAGGTTTTTATTTTTCCGCGCGGTTTTTTTCGCGAAAAATGTCGAAAACCCAGAGGATGGCGCTTCGTTTCCATAATTCGCTGAAAAGCAGCCCGGCAGAGGCCTCTGCCGGGCTGCTTTTCAGGGCTCCCCATAGAGCAGCTCAAAGCTCTCGTAGTGGTCGCCGGTGTAATAGATGAGGCCGTCGTTGGAGAAGACGAGCCGTTCCGCGCCGCGGGAGCGCGCTCCGAGGGTGTTGATGTCGCACTCGGTCCAGGTCCTGCCGCGGGCGCTGGGGAGCAGATGCTCATAATTGCCGAAGTAGTCCCCGCCGATGCACTTGCCGGGGCAGACCGCGTCGAGGCGGCCGCCGTCCCAGCCGGCTGCCTGCGCCTCCTTCTTGGTGATGAAGTTGGAGGGCAGATGCCCGTAGGTGATGAGATAGAGGGCGACGTCCTCCTTGCTGGTATAGGAGCCGTCCTCGTCGAGGGCGGGCTCCTCCGCCGCGGGCTCTTCCGCCTGCGCCGCTTCTCCGGCGGGCTCCTCCGCCTGCACGCTCCCGCCGGGCACGAAGGCCTCCTCCAGCGTGAGGGCGCTCTCGTTCTGCGGCTGCGTGAGCGCGGGTGTGCTCTGCGCGCTCTGCTTCGGCATGCCGAAGAGCACCACCGCCAGCACGATCAGGACGATCAGCAGACCGAGACGTTTCATGCTTTTGTTCATGGCTGCGCTCCTTTACTTCAGCAGATGGGGCAGCAGGGTCTGCGGCCCGAAGGTCTGGCTCACGCCGAGGCTTTGGCAGAGGATCACGTCCGTCGCGCCGTAGAGCTCGGCGAAGTAGCTGGCAGGCTGGGTCACCTTGCGATAGTCCAGCACCACCACCTGGCGGTAGTGCTGCGTGAGATAGACGACGAAGGGGTTGCCGAAGGAGTCCTTGACGACGACGCAGCTCGGCGCGTCCTCCGGCAGATCGTGGTTCGTGAGCACGGTCACGGGGTTGTCGCCGTTGATGAAGCAGATGTACTTGAGGTTGTCCTCCGCGTCGCGCTTATCGACGACGGGGCCCCAGATCCCGTTCTGCTCGCTGCTCGAGCCGAGGATATCCATGGTGACGTTGCCGGGCGGAACGTAGGCGATGACCTCGTCGGTCTTCACCTTGTCGTTCTGCTGGATGGAGTAGTAATAGGTGCCGCGGTAGCGCCCCATGTTGACTTCCTCATATTCGCTCAGCGGCACCGGCACGAAGCCGACGCTGCGGCAGAAGGCAACGTAGCCGTAGTAGGCGCCGAGGGCGGTCCAGTGGTGGTCGCCGTAATAGTAGATGTATTCGTCGTTGTGCTCGACGAGGTCGTTGAAGGCGTTGACCTTCACGATGCTGTCCGCCTCGTTCTGGAACAGGTAGCTGAGGATCTTGCCCTGATCGGCGCAGTTGAGCTCCGGCAGCAGCGAGGGCGAGATGAGCACGCCCACGCTCGTCGGCGCGGGGACGTTGATCAGCCGCAGCCCGGCGGCCTCGAGGTAGGAGGCGGCGTAGTTGAGGATCAGGTTGTACTGGTCGGAGGCGTTGCGGCCGAAGCCCATCTGGGCGAAGACGACGCCGTTGATCATGAAGGAGCCGCCGAACATGGTCAGCTCGTCGTTCGCGTCGAAGCCCTCCCAGTCCTCTACGCTGAATTCCGGGTCGATCGTGGGCAGAGGCGTGGGCTCCGGGGTCGCGGTGGGCACGGGAGCGGCGGTGGCTTCCGCGGGCGCTTCGTCGGGCGTGGGCGCCGGCGTCGGCGCGGGGAGATTCAGCAGCGCGTCGAGATCCTCCGTCGGCTGCGGGTTTTTGATGCTGTCGAGATCCACGGTGTTGTCCGTGAGGCCGTGCAGACTTTCGAGCCGGGAGGAAACCGAGAGCCAGCCCTCGCGGCCGGGGAAGGTGTCGGAGAACCAGGCGTTGATGTCGTCAAAATAGCTGCCGTCGAGCAGCGCCTGCGCGGAAAAGGCCGGGAAGGGCGTGAGAAGGCGCTTTTCCGTGCGGGATTCCGTCGGCCTCAGGGGAATCGCGAAGGCCAGAAGCGTGAGGATCGCCAGCGCCAGGAAAAAGGGCAGCGCAAGCCGCTTTTCTTTTTTGTCGGGTCCGTTCATGGTTTACCTCAGAATTGGAAATAGATGAAGGGATTGTAGCTGTCGCCCACGAGGGAGCTGGTGGCGAGCAGCAGCAGCGCGATGGGGACGACGCAGCTGCGGATGATCTCCCAGGCAGCGGCCGGCGCGCCGCCGCGCGCGGCAAAGCGGGCGTCCAGCCGCTCGCCGAGGCGCTTGAAGAGCGGCGTGCAGCAGAGGCAGGAGGCGATCAGCAGGAAGAGATTGTTCTGCAGCACGGTGACGGTGATGAAATCGCTCGGGCGGTTGCCGTTGAGCGCGAAGAGATCGGTGAACACCGCCCAGCCGAGCTTGAGATCCGTAAAATAGAAGAGGATCCAGCCCACAAGGGCGATCAGCAGCAGATAGACGTGGCTGAGAAGCCGCGTGCGCTCGAGCAGACGGCGCAGGAAGAGCTTTTCGAGCATCAGAAACACGAAGAAGTAGAGCCCCCAGAGCACGAAGTTCCAGCTCGCCCCGTGCCAGAGACCCGTGAGCGCCCAGACGATGAAGAGGTTGAGGAGGTTGCGCGCGCGGGAGCAGCGGTTGCCGCCAAGGGGGATGTACACATAGTCGCGGAAGAAGCTGCTCAGCGACATGTGCCAGCGCCGCCAGAACTCGGTCACGCTGCGGGAGACGTAGGGATAGTTGAAATTCTCCGGGTAGTGCAGCCCCAGCATTTTGCCCATGCCGATGGCCATGTCCGAGTAGGCGCTGAAATCGAGATAGATCTGCAGCATGAAGGCTGCCGCGCCGAGCCAGGCGCCCAGCACGGTGAGGCTCTTCAGCCGCTCCAGATCGCCCGTGAGCAGGGCGTCCGCCAGCGCGCCGCAGGGGTTGGCCAGCAGCGTCTTCTTGGCCAGAGCCGCCGCGAAGCGGCGGATGCCCGGCAGAAGCTCGCCCCGGCTGCTGCGCTCGCCGTAGAGCTCGCCGGCGATGGACTGATAGCGCACGATGGGGCCGGCCACGCACTGGTGGAAGAGCGAGGCGTAGAGCAGCACGCGCCAGAAGCTCCGCTGCGCCTGCGCCTCGCCGCGGTAGACGTCGATCACGTAGGTCAGCAGCTGGAAGGTGTAAAACGAAATGCCGATGGGCAGCGCGATGTTCTCGATCACCGCGGGCACCGGGCCGAACACGGAGCAGAGGAGCCCCGCGTACTTGAAGAAGCCGATGAGGCTCAGGTCGATGATGACTGCCGCGCCGAGCCAGGCCTTTTTGTCCGCCCTGTCCTCCAGCGCGCTGATGCGCAGCGCACAGAACCAGTCCGCAAAGGACATGAAGATCAGCAGCAGGACATACTTCGGCTCGCCCCAGGCGTAGAACACCAGTGAGAACAGCAGCAGCGAGATGTTCCTGGCCTTTTGCCCGCGGCAGAGCGCGTAGCACGCCAGCGACAGCGGGAGAAAAGCGTATAAAAACAGGAGACTTGAAAAGACCATAGATATTCTCCGACAATAAAATCAAACTATCCTATCACATTCCGCAGCGTTCTGCAAGCGCAGAGCGGCGGTAAGCCGCAAAAGTGGGGGAAAAAGGCGGAACAAAAACGTGATGCCGGGGATGAAAAGGCGATATCGGCGGCAATTCTCCGAAAAGTGGGGTAAAAAGCGGAGAAGCGAAGCCGCGCGCATGATCCCGCGCGAAGAGGGTAAACTGGGAAAGAGGTGATACGATCATGACAAATGAAGAATACCGCGAATTTGCCCGCCGCCGCGCCCCGCGCTCGCATACCGCGCGCAACTGTCTGAGCGCCTTCTGGATGGGCGGGGCGATCTGCGCCCTGGGACAGCTGCTGCTGGCGCTCTACGGCGCGCTCGGCCTGGACGCGGAGGCCGCCGGCACCGCCGAGTGCCTGACAATGGTCTTCCTCGGCGCGATGCTCACTGCGCTCGGCGTCTATGACGATCTGGCGAAGCTCGGCAAGGCGGGCACCCTCGTGCCCATCACGGGCTTTGCCAACGCCGTCGCCGCCCCGGCGATCGAGTTCAAGACCGAGGGTCTTGTCGCCGGCACCTCCGCGAAGATGTTTTCCATCGCAGGGCCGGTCATCGTCTGGGGGATCAGCGCGAGCGTCGTCTACGGGCTGATCCTCTGCATCCTGGGTTAGCCTGACGGCGCCAATCCGAAC
>DFGE01000008.1 GCA_002371675.1 Clostridiales bacterium UBA3758 | reverse complement strand
CGGCTTTGCCGGTGGATTCTTAATCTAATCATCATAACTGCAAATCAAGGCATTATCGATTCTTCGCTGCGCTCAGCTTCCGTATTCGCAGACATAGCCGATGGTGCCGCTGTACATACCCGGATAGTCGGATACCGGATCGTCGCGGCTGTCGTTATAGCTCCAGACGCCGTCGCGGTACCATGCCATGATATAGTCCTCGGAGACGCTGTCATACACGTCGAAATACGAGGGCTCGCCCTGCGCCCAGAGGAAATACGGCGTCTCGCTCTCGCGCTCCCAGACAAGCTGGTTGTTGATGCGGCGGCAGCCCAGCCACAGGCGGGTGATGCCGGCCTGCGCAGCAAGATCCGTCACGGTGCGGAATTCCTCCTCACTGTCGATCACCGCGAGATGGCCTCCGCGTGCCAGACACTGCCTCTGCGCTTCGGTCCAGCTCACGTCAGTGAGGAAAGCCTCGTAATACGGCTCGATCGGCACGTTGCCGGAGACCGCGACATCCGGGGTCTCCGCGGGCAATTCCGCGGGCGCCTCCGTCTGCACAGGCGTAACGACGACCTGCGAGGGCGTCAGGGCCGGTCTGGGCGAACGGTGGTTGAGCAGATAGTTGGCGAGCCCCGCCCCTACAATCAGGATCAGGCTCAGGCCGAGCACCACGACGAGCGGCAGCAGCCTGCGCTCGGCATTCTCCTCGGCGATCTGTTTCTCGCGCTGGACCTCGTGCTCCTGGCGGACGGTGCGCGGACGCGGCTTGACCACAATGGGCGCGAGCTCCGGGTTTTTCTCCTCCGTGAGGATGGGGATGGATTGCCCGTTCGGGTCGCGCTTTTCGCGCGGCTTATAGACGCGCACATCCTCGTCCGATGCCAGCGGCAGCTTGGCGAGCGTCCCCTCTTCCCCGTCGTCCACCGGGTATTCCGGCTCTTTGGCCAGAGGAGTATTGAATTCCTCGAGCAGAAGCTGCATCTCGGCGTCCGGCTCGATCGGCTTGCGCTTCGGGCGCGACTCGGGAGCGGGCTCCTGCATGAGCTTCTCCAGGTCGAGCACGGTGCCCGCTTCCTCGGGCTCCGGCTCGGTACGGGAGGCGCCGGTGCCGCCAAGGATGGAGAGCATCATCTTCTCCATCTCGCTCAGCTCGCTGGCCTCCTTCTGGAAGAGGCTCTTGGAGCCGGGCGCACCGGTGAGATACTTGTTATCCAGGCTCGCCTCAAGCATGATGCGCAGATCGTCCACATTCTCATAGCGGTTGGCGGCCTTGAAAGCCGTCGCCCGCTCGATCACCGCACCGAGGAAGGGGCCCGCGGCCTCTGGCGCAGAGAAATGCTTGCCGCTCATGCGGCTGAGCTGTCCGCTGTCAAGCGCGGTGGCGAAGGGCAGCTTGCCTCCGTTTGTGGCGTAGAAGAGCAGCAGGCCGAGAGAATACACGTCGGAGGCGGGGCAGCTCTCGCCGTGCCAATACAGCTCCGGCGCGATGAACTCCAGCTCCTGGCGCTTCCACTTCTCCATTTTTGCCGGGCCGATGGCGACAGAGCCGTCCTCGGCGATGCTGATATTCTCCGGAAAGATGCCGCCGCGGTATTTGAGCGGGCCGGCTTCGGCGGTGATGCGCAGGCAGATGCGGACCGCCAGAGCGCACAGCTCCTGCCGGTCCATATCCAATATCCTGTCACCCAGCGCACGGGCGGGATCAAATTCCGTTTTGCTCATTCTCTACGCACTCCTGAGAGGGATCGACCGAAAAAGGCCGAAAATTATGGTATCACAGGCGCGGCTTTTCGTCAATGTTCTTATTTTTCCATCTTCTCCGCCAGCTTTGTGACCTGGTCGGCGAAGGAGGCCAGCTCCTTGTTGGCGTGACCCTCGAGCTTCTTCGCGGCGCGCAGCAGCCGCTCGCAGGCGGTTATGAGCCGCGAGAAGACGGCGTTTGTCTTGCTGGCGCCGGACTTCTTCTCGATCGGCCGAGGCTCCGGCACGCGTGTGAAGGATCCGCTGAGCAAGTCGAAGGTCGTTCCGCTGTAGGGCGCCATGGCTCTGTAGCCCATGCCCTCGAGCGTGGCGGCAAAGGCGTCGGCGCTGTCGGGATCACCGTGGTTGACGAAGACGAGCTTCGGCTTTTCTTCGAAGCCGCCAAGCCAGCGCAGCAGACCGCTGCGGTCGGCATGACCGCTCACGCCGGGCAGCACACTGATCTCCGCTCTGACCTGGATCTTCTCGTCGAAGAGCTTGACAGAGCTTGCCCCGTCGATGAGGATGCGTCCGAGCGTACCCTCCGACTGATAGCCCACAAAGAGGATCAGAGACTCGGGGCGCCAGAGGTTGTGCTTGAGGTGGTGGCGCACACGGCCGGCGTCGCACATGCCGGAGGCGGAGATGATGACCTTGGGCGTGTCGTCCGTATTGATGGCCTTGGACTCCTCGCTGCTCACAGCGAGCCTGAGGCCGGGGAAAACGATGGGATTGACGCCGGAGCGGATCAGCTCCTGCATATCCCGGTCGAGATAATCGGTGTCGCATTGGAGGAAGACACTCGTAGCTTCGATGGCGAGCGGGCTGTCCATGTATACCGGGAAGTCCCCATGCCCCTTGACGAGGCCGCGCTCCTGGATCTCGCGCAGGAAGTAGAGCATCTCCTGGCTGCGGCCGACGGCGAAGCTCGGGATCACGACATTGCCGCCCCGGTCGAGGGTGCGCTGGATGCGGGAAGCGAGCTCCGCGACGTAATCCACGCGCTCGCCGCTGTGCTCGCGGTCACCGTAGGTGGATTCGATGACAAGGTATTCCGTGTCCTTGACAAACTGTGGATCTCGCAGGATGGGCTGGTTGAGGTTGCCGACGTCGCCCGAGAAGGTAATCTTTCGCGTCTCGCCGTTTTCCGTCATCCAGATCTCGATAGCTGCGGAGCCGAGCAGATGGCCCACGTCCGTCAGGCGGACGGTGAAGGCCTCGTTGAGCTGGACGATCTGGCCGTAGTCCACCGGGCGCAGCAGCGAGAGCGCGCCTTCGGCGTCGTCAAGGTCGTAGAGCGGCTCGATCTCCACATCGCCGCTGCGCTTTCCCTTGCGGTTCTGCCACTCCGCCTCGGTGACTTGGATATTGGCAGAGTCGCGCAGCATGATGGACACGAGCGAGGCGGTCGCCGCGCTGGAATAGACAGGGCCGCGAAAGCCCTGCTTGTAAAGCAGCGGCAGCAGCCCGGAATGGTCGATATGAGCGTGCGTCAGCAGCACGAAGTCGAGCTCGGCCGCGGCGACGGGCAGACCCTCGTTTTCAAAGAGATCCCTCCCCTGCTGCATGCCGTAGTCGACGAGGCCCTGCTTGTCCCCGGCGCGCAGGTAGCTGCAGCTGCCGGTGACCTCATGGGTAGCGCCGAGAAATGTTACGATCATAGTTTCTCCTTCTTGTCGGGCGGGCGACCTGCCCTCCCCGGGTTCCGGCGGAACCCCTCGCGGAGCTCCGCCGGATGACCTTTTCTCAGAATTTGCCGCCGTGGCCGGTGCCGCCGCTGAAGCCGACGCCGCCGCCCGAACTGCCGGAACCGCGTCCGCTGTCCTGCGGGATGTGCACGCGCGTCTCGGTGCGGTTGATAAAGTGGTCGTCGCGCACGCGGAGCCTCGCCCCGCCGGGGACGACGTATTCCTCCGCGGTACTGCGCTCCTTGGCGGTCTTCATGCTGCCCTTTACGCCGAAGGCCGCGCCGAGGCCCGCGAGCACGGGGCCGATGACGGTTGCGAGCGCGGCGACGATGGGACTGACGTATTTCTTGCCGCCGGAATCCACATAGTACTGCGCCTCCGGGTCTGCATAGGAGCCCTTGGACGCGTCGAGCAGCAGCCGCTCACACTCGTCGAGATAATCGGCGAAGCCGCCGTACCAGTCGTTGCTGCGGAAGTTGTCAAGGAAGGCTTCGTCCAGCAGGTAGCCAGCCTTGCCGTAAAAGACGGTGTTGGCGTAGCTGCCATAGGAGTAGACGTAGTAATCCCGATCGTCCATGCTCAACAGGAGCAGCACACCGTCGCGCCCGGCGCCGTAACCCAGGTCGTAGTAGCTGTAAATGCCGGAGGCGCAGCCGGCCACCGTGTTGCTGTAGCTCTGGAAATCCTGCACGGTCACGACATAGATGCTGCAGGGATATTGCGAGGCGATCTGCGCGGCGCGCGTTTCAAGCGCCTCACACTCGGAGCTGCTGAGAATGCCGGCATGATCGGTGATATACGCAAGCTGCGCCGTATCCTGCGCTGCCTCGGCGCAGGCGAATACGGAGCAGCTCAGCAGCAGCGCCGCAAGCAGGAGAAGCGCGAAAAGCTGTTTTTTCATCGTCTTTCCCTCCTCACAGCAGATACAACAGCGCTGCGGCAAGCGCCGCAAGCGGCGCGGCCACCGCGGCGAAGAGCCCCCAGAAGCGCCCCTTCGAGACCGGCAGATCACCCACCAGACGGCCCGTCTGTCCGTTCATCGTAAAGAGGAAGTTCTGGTCGTTCCACTGCGTGGAGAGCATCCAGACCGGGAGCATCGCATAGTGGATCTGCCCGCGGCGGATGCGGATGCTCTTCCCCGTCGGCACGGCGCTTGCGTAGCCGGTCACCGTTCCGGCGATGATGCTTTCAGCGGTGTTGGCGGCGCGTACGTCAGCGCGCTTGACGCAGTCCTTCGGCTCCAGATCGTAACGGTCGGCATAGAATCCGGGCATGTAGGCAGTCGAAAAGGGCTTGAGCTCGCCGTAGTCAAAAGGCTCGAGCGAGTCCATGTGCGCGTCGGGCGCCTTGCGCGAGGCGTCCACGGGGATCTTCTCATACTCCACCGTTCCGGCGCGATGCACCGCGAAGTGATCCGTGACAGTGACTTGATATTCTCCCTGGCGGAAAACGTTTGTGCGGGTGGCGTTGAAGCGCATGTCGACCTCAGCGGTCCCGTCAATGAGCCAGAAGGGCACGTAGACGCCCTTGATCTCCTGGATATGGTTCTCTCGGGTAAAGGCCTTCGGCAGCAGGATTTTGCCGCGGTAGTACTTTTTCAGCTCCGCGACGGCTGCCTCCTTGTCAAGTTTGAAGGGCAGGATATAATCCGGGCGGAGCATATCGTGTACCTGCGAGGGCACGATGCTGGGGTTGCCGCAGTAGGGGCAGCTGGTGGCGACGGTATGCTCGTCGCAGATGAGCTGCGCACCGCAGGAGGGGCAGTTATAGGCGCGCAGACCGTCGCCCGCCGCGTCCCAGGCCTCGCCGAAGCTCCAGTCGCCCTCGGCGGTCTGGAAAGTCTCGATCTCCTGCTGTGCGGCGGCTCCCGCTTGGGCCGCCTGTTCTTCCTTGTCCTTGTATAAGGCCTCGATCTCCTGCACAGAAAAGCTGCTGCCGCAGTAGTCGCAAAGCAGCTTGCCGCTCGCGCCGTCATAGTGCAGCGGGCCGGTACAGGAGGGGCATTGATAGTTGGTGATCTGCGAGGGCATGGCATTCTCCTTTCGTGGGATGGAAAAGAGTCCGTTCGCTGCTCAGTCCATTGAGTCCGGCAGCGTCTCCCCCGCCTCGATCAGCGGGAGATACCAGTCGTCATAGTGATAGGGCTTCGCCTCGGCGTCGTCCCAGCGCGCACCGAAGGGGCGCAGCGTGATCTCGTAGTGAAAACGCTCGCCGCCGGCGTCATGCTCGCCGCTCAGCACGAGCTCAGGCGCGGCCGGGTCAAGGCTCCAGAGCCCTTCCGGGATCTCCATGAGCCAGAAATAGCCGCGTTCGGAGGAAAAGAGGCCGTCTGCGCGGCGGAAAAGCACGCGGCCGATGGGCTCGAGGCGGCTGGAATCTTCGTCCCAGAGTGTAAGCACGAGGCCGCCGTCCTCGCCCGGTTCAAGCACGGCGCAGCAGTCATACCAGGTGTTCGGCAGCTTTCCCTCGCTGCCGGAGATCGCCCAGCGGCCATAGTATCCGACGCTGAGGACTTCCTCGGCCGGCGCGGGCGCAGCCGCCTCGCTGGAGAAGCAGAGCACGCCGCCGCTTTCGCCCGGCAGCCCGAGGCGGATCTCGCCGCCGCGCAGCGTTCCGTCCCAGACCGTGCCGCCGATCTCGATCCGCAGCGCGTCCCCGGACAGGAGCCAGCTCATCGGAGCGCTCTCCTCCCCTTCGGTCACAAGGCCCTTGCCATCGGCATAGAGCTCGAGGCTCAGGCCCTCAGGCGCGGGAACGGAGGCGGGCCAGGTGTGACCCGCCGCCTCCATTCCGGTACAGGTATAGAGTCCCGCCGCCGGAGACGCATAGCCGCAGCCTGCAAGCAGGAGCAGCAGCGCCGCCAGGACAGAAATCAGTTTTGCTTTCACTTTACGATATCGCCGTCGTCAAAGGGATCGCCGCACTCGGGGCAGAACTTGGGCGGCTTGGTCGGATCGGCGGGCTCCCAGCCGCACTTGTCGCAGCGGTACTGCGGAATGCCGGCCGGCTTCTTCGCGCCGCACTCGACGCAGAACTTGCCCTTATTGGCGGTGCCGCAGCTGGGGCATGTCCAGGAATTGACCGGGGAGGGCCGCTTCGTGCCGCAGTCAGGGCAGAAGTTGCCGCTGGCCTGCGCACCGCAGCTCGGGCAAACCCAGGTGTTGGCCGCGGGTGCGGCGGCGGGGGCAGGCTGCTGCGGCTGGCTGAACTGCTGCTGTGCGTTCGTGCCCATCATGTTGGCCATACCCATGCCCATGAAGGCCATCGCGGGGCCGGCGGCGGTGTTGGACGCGGCGGATTCCATCGCGGCGGCGGTGGAGGCGGCAACATAGGCTTCGCGCATGTTCGGGTCGCGCAGCGCGGCCTTGCGCTGCAGATCCTTGATCATGGCCTCGTCTTCTTCGCTGGCCTTGACGCTGGAGACGCCGATGGAGACGATCTCTATGCCGCGCAGGTCACGCCATTTGGCGGAGAGCTCCTCGTTGAGAGCCTTGGCAAACTCGGTCGTGTGGCCGGGCAGGGCGGAATAGCGGATGCCAAGCTCGGAGATGCGGGCGAAGGCGGGCTGCAGCGCGGTGAGCAGTTCGGTCTTCATCTGCCCCTCGAGCTGCTCGCGGGTGTAAGCCTCGGAGATGTTGCCGCAGACATTGGTGTAGAACAGCAGCGGGTTGGAGATCCGGTAGCTGTACTCGCCGAAGCAGCGAACGGAAATGTCGATATCGAGGCCGATGTTGCGGTCGATCACGCGGAAGGGCACCGGGGAGGGCGTGCCGTACTTGTTGCCGGTCAGCTCCTTGGTGTTGAAGTAATACACGCGCTGGTCGGTGGGCGCAACGCCGCCGAAGCCGAAGCGTTTGCCGATATTCTTGAAGACCTCCATGACGTTGTCGGCAAGGTTGCCGACGAAGAGGGAGGGCTCGGTCTTGGAGTCGTAGGTGTACTCGCCCGGCTCGGAGCAGACGTCGACGATCTTGCCCTGCTCGACGATCATCATGCACTGTCCGTCCGCGACGGCGATCACAGAGCCGTCGGAAATGATATTGTCGCTCCCCTTGAAGTTGGAGGAACGCAGGGACGTTTTCTTCTTTCCCTTGACCGCGAGGATGTTACTGCTCAGCGCTTCGCAGTAGAAATACTCCTTCCACTGATCGGCCAGAACGCCGGAGGCGGCGCCGAGCGCAGCATAAATCAGGCCCATAGTTTATTCTCCTTTCAGACGTTTCTAAGAAGCTTGGGGGTATACTCTCCTACCGCATACTATACTGTAAGCAGGGACAAAAATCAATGAAATTCTTGTAAAATACGCTGCGGCGCAGCGGCGGGCCGGCGCGTCGAAACGAGGAGGAAAAAAGATACCGCCGGGGGATTGAAATTTCCCTTCCGGCGTGCTATACTGTTAACACTTAATTTAGCTGCGGATGTAGTTCATCGGTAGAACGCCGGCTTCCCAAGCCGATAAGGTGGGTTCGATTCCCATCATCCGCTCCACAAACTGCAGCCCGGAACGCATCGTTCCGGGCTGCAGTCTTTTTTATCATACTTTCGCCGCGATCCGGCGCAGCATTAGGTCTGCGGCATCGTGAGCGGGGCGGCGTCCGAAAGCTCCGGGAAGCTCAGGGTGACCTTGAAGAGGTCGCCGTCGACGGAGAGGGTCATTTCGCCGTTCTGGAGCTTGGTGAGGCTCATGGCGATGGACAGGCCGAGGCCGCTGCCCTCCGTGCTGCGGGAGGAATCCCCGCGCACAAAGCGCTCTGTCAGCTCCTCGACGCTGATGTTCAGCGCCTCGCGGGAGATGTTGCGGAAGGTGACGCTTGCTTTGCCGTCCCCGTGCGCGAGGCTGATGTACACGCGCGTGCCGGGAAGGGCGTATTTGACGACGTTGTTCATGAGATTGTCGAACACCCGCCAGAGCTGGCGGCCGTCCGCAAGGACATAGACCGGCTCGACAGGCTTCGTGACTACGGGCGTGAGCTCCGCGCTGTTGAGCTTCTCGGCGTACTCCCCTGCCGTCTGGTCGAGCAGGACGCCGAGCTCCAGCTTTTCGCGCGAGACGGGCAGCGCGCCGGTGGAGGCCTTGGAGGCCTCGATGAGATCCTCAGTCAGCTTCTTGAGCTTGGCCGCCTGACGGGCGAGCACCTCGAGATACTCCCGCTGCGTCTCGCTCTCGGGCTGCTCCTTCTGCAGGAGATCCACGTAGTTGATGATGGAGGTCAAGGGCGTCTTGATGTCATGGGAGACGTTGGTGATGAGCTCGGTACGGAAGCGCTCGGACTTGAGGCGCTCCTCCACGGCGGCGTTCAGCCCGTCGCGGATGTGGTTGAGGTCGTTTGCGTGATCCTTGAAATCCAGAATCAGGTTTTTCTCCTCCACCTTGCCGCTCAGCTTGCCCGCTGCGATTTCCCTGGCTCCCGTGCGCAGACGGCGGAAGGCCAGCACCGCGTAGAGGGTGGCCGCCCCGGCGAGCAGCCAGAAAAGGAACCAGAAGAAGGTCGTGCGATTATGGGAGAAGACCGCGCCGTGCCGGAAGAGCAGATCGACAAGCGCTGCCGCGCCGATCCCCAGGACCCATTTCCAGAGGAGGGGGAGAAGGCGGATCAGCGCAGTAAATCCGCGCCAGAGCCAGCGGACAATGCGAACCAGGAGGCAGCCGCTCCAGAGCGTGCCCAGCTTCACCCGAACGGCGAAGCTCATGCACCACAGCAAAAAGCTCAGTCCGATCAGCAGGAAGCAGGGAATCGCGGCCAGAAGCACCTCGGGCCAGTCAAAATCAGCCATGACCGGAGTAAGAAACACGCCGATGGCTGCGATGACAAGGACTGTGAACACGTCAAAGGGGATCTTATCCACGAAGCTCGGCACGATCTTCTCGCTGCCCTTCCGGTGCCCGGCGGCGCGAAGGAGGAAGATGAAGATCAGCAGGCCCGCGAGGAAGCTCAGCCCGGCGACCCAGAGGATCGCATAACGCCAGCCGTACAGGAGGTCGGACAGCTCCCGGACCTGCCAAAGCCTGCCCTCATGGGTCATCTCGCGCGGCACATAGCCCTTGACGATCAGCGAGTGCTTTGCCACCCAGTCCTCGAGGGCTTCCGAGCTGCTGAAGCTGTAGCGCTCCCCGGTGCTGTAATCGCGGACATGCCAGACAGGGCCGCTCTCCGCCGCAGGCTCGCCGCTCTGCTGCGGCTTGGGCAGCTGCGTAGGCTGCGGCGTGGGCGTGACGAAGGCCTCTTCTTCGGCATAGGGTACATCATAGCCGCCGTCCACCGTGTAATAGCTGGCTGTGTTGTCCTCCACGTACTCCACGGAGTAATCCGGCTCGATACGCAGGGCGCTCTGCCAGAGCGTATCCTCGCCCTCGTAATCGCTCCAGAGGACGTCTCCATCGGCGTTCTCCACGCTGATGCGCAGATTCGCTTCGCTGTTCGTGGAAGTGCCGCCGGAATCGCGATAGCTGTAGCCGAAGGAGCGAGTCAGGGGCTCCGCCCGGCTCCCCACCATAAGCGTGCGGAAGCTGTCAAGGGAGTTTGAGTAGGCATTCCAGTTAAGGAGCATGACGCCCGCCGCGACACAGCCGACGAAACTCAGCGCCAGCACACACAGCAGGATCACGGCAATCAATTTGGCAGCAAAGCTGCCGTACAGGTTTTTCATTTCGTATTCCCCTTCCCGGAGGGATCCTCCGCCTTGTACCCCTGTCCCCAGACCGCCTTGATGCAGCGCGGCTCGGCGGGGTTATACTCCAGTTTTTCCCGAAGGTGACGGATATGTACAGCCACGGTGCTCTCGGCGCCGTAGGGCTCCTCGTTCCAGACGCGGCGATAGATGCTTCGCGGCGGGAAGACCTCGCCGGGGCTCTGCATGAGGAGCTTGAGGATCTCGTACTCCCGCGGCGTGAGCGCGACGGGATTGCCGTCGAGCCGCACCTCCTTGGTGCGGTCGTCGAGGGTGATGCCGCCGAGCGTGAGGACGTCCTCGCGCACTTTGCCGCCGCCAAGCTGCATATAGCGCCTGAGCTGGCTGCGCACCCGCGCCAGCAGTTCCACGGGATTGAAGGGCTTGGTCACATAGTCGTCCGCGCCGACGTTGAGCCCCAGCACCTTGTCCGTGTCCTCGTCCTTGGCGGTCAGGAGGATCACGGGGACATTGGAGCGCTCGCGGAGCTTTGCCATCGCGCTGATGCCGTCCATGACGGGCATCATGATGTCGAGCAGCACAAGATGGATATCCTCGCGCGCAAAGACCTCCAGTGCTTCAGCGCCGTTACAGGCCGGGAAGGTCCGGTAGCCCTCAGCCTCCAGATAGATTCTGAGCGCCGAGACGATGTCCTTCTGGTCGTCGCAGATGAGTATGTTGTACATTTCCGTCACCTCATGGCCGTATTGTAGCGCAGCGGGCTTTAAGATAAAAGCAGGGAAACTCTTAAGCTTTGTTTAAGGTAAGCGGGACCGTGCCGAAAGCATCGCTTTGACACAGTCCCGCTTTGCCTGCCGGGCAGTCCGAAAGGGCTGCCCGGCAGGCTTCAGCCTCTTTCGGCTTTATTCGTCCAGCTTCAGCACGGCGAGGAAGGCCTCGGTGGGGATGGAGACCGTACCCAGCTGGCGCATTTTCTTCTTGCCCTCTTTCTGCTTCTCGAGCAGCTTCTTCTTGCGCGTGATGTCGCCGCCGTAGCACTTGGCGAGCACGTCCTTGCGCATGGCCTTGACGGTCTCGCGCGCGATGATCTTGCCGCCGATTGCCGCCTGGACGGGCACCTCGAAAAGCTGGCGGGGAATGTTCTCTTTGAGCTTTTCGCAGAGCTTGCGGGCGCGGCCGTAGGCCTTCTCGCGGTGGGCAATGAAGCTGAGCGCGTCCACCTGGTCGCCGTTGAGGAGCATGTCCACCTTCACGAGATCGCTGAACTTGTACTCGGAGAACTCGTAATCCAGCGAGGCATAGCCCTTGGTGCGCGCCTTGAGGGTGTCGAAGAAATCGTAGATGATCTCGTTGAGCGGCATCTCGTACTTGAGTTCCACGAGACGGGAATCCAGATACTGCATGCCCTTGTACTCGCCGCGGCGATCCTGGCAGAGGGGCATGATGTTGCCCACATAGTCCTGCGGCGTGATGATGGAGACCTTCACGAAGGGCTCGTAGGCCTCCGCGATGGCGGCTACATCGGGATAATTGTGCGGATTGTCCACCATGACGGTGCTGCCGTCGGTCTTGATGATCTTATAGATGACGGAGGGCAGCGTGGTCACGAGCTCAAGATCGAACTCCCGCTCGAGGCGCTCCTGGATGATCTCCATATGCAGCATGCCCAGGAAGCCGCAGCGGAAGCCGAAGCCGAGGGCGATGGAGCTCTCCGGCTCAAAGCTCAGGGAAGCGTCGTTGAGCTTGAGCTTTTCCAGCGCGTCGCGCAGATCCGGGTACTTGGAGCCGTCCTCGGTGTAGATCCCGCAGAAGACCATCGGACGCGCGGGGCGGTAGCCGGGCAGGGGCTCGGCGGCCGGGCGCAGCGCAGCGGTGACGGTGTCGCCCACCTGCGTGTCGGATACGTTCTTGATGCTCGCCGTGAAATAGCCGACGTCGCCCGCGGCAAGCTCGCCGCAGGGGTCGAGGCCGATGGGGCGCAGATGCCCCAGTTCCACAACCTTGTATTTCGCGCCGGTGGACATGAGCAGGACCTCGTCCTCGCGTCTCAGTCTCCCGTCGATCACGCGCATGAAGACGATGACACCGCGGTAATTGTCATACTGGCTGTCGAAAATAAGGGCCTTGAAGGGCGCCTCGGGATCGCCGGCGGGTGCGGGGATCTTTGCCACGATGTCCTCAAGCACGGCGTCAATGTTGATGCCGGCCTTGGCGGAGATCTCCGGCGCGTCCTCGGCCGGAATACCGATGATCTCCTCGATCTCCTCCTTGACGCGCTGCGGGTCTGCCGCGGGCAGGTCGATCTTGTTGACAACGGGCAGGATCTCCAGATTGTTGTCAAGGGCGAGATAGGTGTTCGAGAGGGTCTGCGCTTCGACTCCCTGGCTCGCGTCCACAACGAGGATCGCGCCTTCGCAGGCGGCGAGAGAGCGGCTGACCTCATAGTTGAAGTCCACATGGCCCGGGGTATCGATGAGGTTGAGGGTATAGTCCTCCCCCGAGGGCGCGTGATAGGTCAGACCGACGGCGCGCGCCTTGATGGTGATGCCGCGCTCCCGTTCGAGATCCATGTTGTCGAGGATCTGATCCTCCATGATGCGCTCCTCTACCGCGCCGCATTTCTCGATGAGGCGGTCGGAGAGCGTGGATTTGCCGTGGTCGATATGGGCAATGATGCAGAAATTGCGGATATTCTGCTGATCGATCATTCAGCCTTCACCTCCAGACTGTCCAGCGCTGCCTCCGCCCGATCCAGCGCGCCGCGCACTTCCCGCAGGAAGGCGCGCGACTGGCTGAGGCTCAGGTCGCCGGGATGATTGGAGCGGCAGAGCATATAGTCCGCCGTCACGTTGTAATAATCACAGGCGCGGCACACAAAGTCCAGTCCCGGCTCGCGCGAGCCGGTCTCATAGTGGCTCAAAAGCGCCTGACTGATACCGAGATCCGCAGCCGCCTGCCGCTGGCTGAGCCGACGCAGCTTGCGCAGGGACGAGAGGGTCTCGTGAAAGCTTCTTTCCATACTTGTTCACTCATTTCCTTGAGATCGTATAACGCTCTGTATTATAACTGGGAGTATTCACGATGTCAAGGAGATCCCCCTTCTGCGTCTCCGAAGCACAGAAGAAAAGAAAGTGTTGAATTATCGGATAGCATTTGGTATGATATATTAATAAAAAAAGAGAATTACAGGGTAAGATCATATGGTTAAGGAATGGAAGATCCCCTTTGCGAAAACGGAGATCCCTGCCGCTCTCGCCGGAGCGGGATACGGGCCGCTGCTCAGCTCGATCCTTGCGCTGCGCGGGGTGAAGACTGCCGAGGAGGCGCACGCACTGTTTACAGATGACCCCGCAGCGCTGCACGATCCCCTTGAGATGCAGGGCATGGCGAAGGCTGTCGCGCGTATCCGCGAGGCGATCCGCAGGAGGGAGAAGCTCGCGATCTACGGCGACTACGATGTGGACGGCATCACCTCCACCTGCCTGCTAACGGACTATCTGCGCTGGCGCGGCCTGTGCTGCATCCCCTATATCCCCGACCGCAGCGAGGAGGGCTACGGCCTCAACTGCGGCGCAATGGAGACGCTCAAGGCACAGGGCGTGCAGCTTGTCATTACCGTGGACTGCGGGATCACCGCCGTCTCCGAGGCGAGTTACGCGCGTGAGCTCGGGATGGAGGTCATCATCACCGATCACCACGAGTGCAAGGAAGGCGCACTGCCCGAGGCCGTCGCGGTGATCGACTGCAAGCAGCCGGGCAACCGCTACCCGAACGATGAGCTCGCGGGGGTCGGCGTGGCGCTCAAGCTCGCCTGCGCCGTGGAGGGCGACGCCGCCGTTATCCTCGAGCGCTATGCGGATCTCGCCGCCGTCGGCACGGTGGCGGACGTGATGCCGCTGACGGACGAAAACCGCCTGCTCGTGCGCCGCGGCCTCAAAAAGCTCAATACGAACCCGCGCCCGGGCTTCGCCGCGATGCTGCAGCGCATCGGCGTGGAGCCGGGCAAGGTCAACGTCGGGACGATCGGCTTCGGCATCGCGCCGCGGCTCAACGCCTCCGGACGTCTCAGTCAGGCCACTCAGGCGGCGGAGCTGCTCATGTGCCGCTCGGTCGCCGAGGCGGCTCCGCTGGCGGACGCGCTCTACGAGCTCAATGCCGAGCGGCAGAAGATCGAAAACGAGATCATGGCCGACGCGCAGCTGCGTCTGGGCGAGCAGCCCCCGGAGGAGCCGATCGTCCTTGCGGACGAGAACTGGCACCAGGGCGTAATCGGCATTGCCGCCTCGCGTCTGAGTGAGAAATACTGCCTGCCCACGGTCATGATCTACCTCAACGGCGACAAGGGCAAGGGCTCCTGCCGCAGTTACGACGGCTTCAACCTCTTTGAAGCTCTCTCCGCCTGCTCGGAGCATCTGCTTGGCTTCGGCGGGCACGCGCTCGCCGCCGGCCTCACCATCCGCCGCGACAAGATAGAAGATTTTCGCCGCGCGCTTGCGGCGTATTTCCGAAAGAACCGGCCCGAGCCGCAGCCGGAAGTGAGCTGCGAGCTGCTGATCCGCGACCCGGAGCTGCTGAGCGTGGAGAACGTGCGGGAGCTGGAGCTGCTCGAACCATACGGCTCCGGCAATCCGCGGCCCATTCTCTGCCTGAGCGACGTGGAGCTCGAGCAGGCGGTGGACGTCGGCAACGGCAAACATCTCAAGCTGCGCGTGCGCTGCGGCGGCAAGCTCATCGACGGCATATTTTTCGGCCACACGGTAAACGAGCTCGGCCTCGCCGGGGCGCGCAGGGTCGATGTGGCCTTCACGCCGCAGATCAACGAATTCCGCGGCCGCGTTTCGGTGCAGATGATGGTCTGCGCCGTGCGGGTGCACAGCGGGCGGGAGCTCGCCTCGCAGCTGCTCACGGCAGACCGCGCTGCACTGGGTGTAGCCGGAGCCTACCGGCCGCAGCGGGCGGATTTCGCACGTCTGTGGCGCAGCGAGGGCAGTCTCTGCCTCGGCAGCGATTCTTCCGCGATCCTCGACGCCTGCCCGCCCGGCATGTCTGAGGAGTGCTACGCGATCTGCCTGGCCGCGATGCTCGAGAGCGGGCTGCTCGAGAGCAGCGACGGTTCCCTGTGCGGCGCGCACCGCGCGCAGGTGGAGGGCAAGGTGGATCTGCCCGGCACGACCGTCATGCGCGCGCTGGAGCCGAAGCCGTAAACAGCTCTGCCTGCGAGCTTTTCCGGGGATTCGTCCCCTATCCTATATGCCGATCCCGCCGTCCGGCGGGAGCCAGGAGAAGACAATGAACGAAGAAAGCCCGAAAACCGAACACAAACTGCTCGACCCCGACGAGATGTTTGCGGCGCTGGTTGCCAAGATCACCGGCAGCGGGCACCAGATGGATCTGGAGCGCATCCGCGCAGCCTACGAGATGGCCAAGTCCGCTCACGAGGGGCAGAAGCGGCGCGACGGCTCCCCCTATGTGACTCACTGTGTCGCCGCGGCCGATATTTCGGTGGACATGGGTCTGGACGAGGACTCCATCGTGGCGGCGCTGCTGCACGACGTGATCGAGGACACTGCCCTCACGCATGACGATATCGCCAAGAAATTCGGCACCCCCGTCGCGGACATCGTGGAGGGCGTCACCAAGCTGACGCGCGTGCAGTACACCAGCAAGGAAGACGAGCAGATGGAGAACCTGCGCAAGATGCTCATGGCCATGGCCAAGGACATCCGCGTCATCCTCATCAAGATCGCCGACCGCACGCACAACATGCGCACGATGGCCTATCAGTCGCCAGAGAAGCAGCGCACCAAGTCGCTGGAGACGATGGAGATCTACGCGCCCATCGCGCACCGCCTCGGCATGCAGCGCGCCAAATGGGAGCTCGAGGATCTCTCGCTGCAGTACCTCGATCCGCAGGGCTACCGGGAGATCACCCAGTATCTCAACGACCGCATGCCCACCCTTGAGGCCTTCATGAGCACCGTTGAGGAGAAGATCCAGACCCGCCTCGCAGCGGAGAAGATCGACGCCTCCATCTTCTGCCGCATCAAGCACGTCTACAGCATATACCGCAAAATGTACGCCCAGAAGCTCGACATGGAGGGCATCTTCGATCTCTGCGCCTTCCGCGTGATCGTCGACACCATTCCCGACTGTTACAATGTCCTGGGCATAATACACGACATGTTCAAGCCCGTCCCCGGGCGCTTCAAGGATTATATCTCCACGCCCAAGCCCAACATGTACCAGAGCCTGCACACCACCGTCATCGGCACGGAGGGCATCCCCTTCGAGGTGCAGATCCGCACCTGGGACATGCACCACACTGCCGAATACGGCATCGCGGCGCACTGGAAATACAAGATGGGCGGCGGCAGCGGCGTCGTGCGCGAGGGCGACGAGGAGAAATTCGCCTGGGTTCGCCGCCTGCTGGAGAGCCAGCAGGAGTCCGACGCGCAGGACTTCTTCCACGACCTGAAGATCGACATGTTTGCCGACGAGGTCTTCGTCTTCTCCCCCAAGGGCGACGTCATCAACCTCCCCGTGGGCGCGACGCCCATTGACTTTGCCTACAGCATCCACTCCGACGTCGGCAATCATATGGTCGGCGCGAAGGTCAACGGCCGCATCGTCACCTTTGACTATGTGCTGCAGAACGGCGACATTGTGGAGATCCGCACCTCCAAATCCGCGCCCGGCCCCAGCCGCGACTGGCTGACCATCGTCAAGAGCGGCTCCGCCCGTACCAAGATCAAGCAGTGGTACAAGAAGGAGCGGCGGGAAGAGAACATCGTGCGCGGGCGCGAGATGGTCGAGGAGGAGCTGCGCCACAACGGGCTCTCCCTTGAGGAGGTGTCCGAGGAAGTCGTGATGGGCGATACGCTCAAGCGCCTGTCCTACGCCACGGAGGACGACATGTTCGCCGCCGTGGGCTACGGCGGCGTCACCGCGGTTCGCGTGGCCAACCGTCTGCGCGACCAGCTCAAGAGCGTCAATGCCGAGAAGAAATCCGTGCTCGACAAGGTCAACGCCGCTGCCGAGCGGCGTGACGAGCGCGCGAAAAAAGAGGTCAAGGCCATCCACGGCATCCTGGTCCAGGGACTGGACAACTGCCTCGTCAAGTTTTCCCGCTGCTGCACGCCTGTGCCGGGAGACGACATCATCGGTTTCATCACGCGCGGCCAGGGCGTCTCCATCCACCGCAAGGACTGCCGGAACTACGCTCAGCGCAGCCACGAGCCTGAGAACGAGGGGCGCTGGATCCATGTCGCCTGGGCGCGGGAGATCCTGGATACCTATGTCACCACCATCTCCATCTACTCGAAGGACCGCTCCGGCCTCGTCATGGACATTGCCGGGGTGCTCAATTCCCTCAACGCCAAGGTGCGCACCCTCTCGGCGCGCGAGATCGGCGGCATGGCCATGACCGTCGTGGGGCTCGAGGTCAAGAATCTTGAGGAGCTGCGCGGCATCATGAACCGCCTCTCCGCGATCCGCGGGGTAGCGGAGGTCAAGCGAAACGGAGGCTCGAAGGAATGAGAGCTGTCGTCACACGTGTCAAATCCGCCTCGGTCGAGATTGAGGGCAGGATCAATGGCCGGATCGGCAGCGGCTTTCTCGTACTGCTAGGCGTCCACGAGGACGACGGTGAGGCCGAGGCCAGGAAGATTGCCGACAAGATCTGCGGCCTTCGCATCTTCGAGGACGAGGCGGGCAAAATGAACGTCAACCCGAAGGACGCCGGCGCGGAGCTTTTGATCGTGAGCCAGTTCACTCTTTTTGCCGACTGTCACTCCCGCCGCCCCGGCTTCTCTCATGCGGCGCGGCCCGAGAAGGCCGTCCCGCTCTACGAGCTGGTGCTGGCGGAATGCCGCGCGCGCGGCTTTCATGTGGAGACCGGCATATTCGCCGCGGAAATGCTCGTCAGTTCCGTGAACGACGGGCCTGTCACCATCATACTGGATACGAAGGAGCTGTAACATGCTGATCAAAACCCTTCCGGTCGGGCAGCTGGAGACCAACTGCTACATCGTGACCGATGAGAACACGCTCTCCTGCGTTGTGATCGATCCGGGCGACGAGTCGAACACCATTCTGGACTATATCGAAGACAACCGCCTGCAATGCAAGGCCATCCTGCTCACGCACGGGCATTACGACCACGTGGGCGCGGTGGACGCCGTGGCGGAGGAGACCGGCGCGCCGGTCTATATGAGCAGGCTCGACGACTATCGCACGCGCTGCGAGCCCCATTTCCCCTACACGCTGCCCGAGAACGGACGCGAGCTGCTCGACGGTGCGAGCATCGATACAGACGGTCTGCACTTTGTCGTGATCGCCACGCCCGGCCACACGCCCGGCGGGATGAGCTTCCGCTGCGAGGACGCTCTCTTCACCGGCGACACGCTCTTCAAGGGAAGCTGCGGCCGCGTCGATCTGCCCGGAGGCGATATGGAGGAGATGCTCCGCTCGCTGCGCAGGCTCTGCTCCCTCGAGGGCGACTATGAAGTATATCCCGGCCACATGGACCCCTCCACGCTCGAGCGTGAACGGATGTTCAATTACTATTGCCGCGAGGCTATGAAGCGCTGAACCCTCTCCCCTTCGCGGGGACTGCAAATCAGAATACTCAAATCTTATATAAAGGTCGTATGTCATCATGAACCAACCTGCTCTCGTGATCCTGGCCGCCGGCATGGGCAGCCGTTTTGGCGGACTCAAGCAGATCACCGCCGTGGACGATTTCGGCCACGCTATCATTGACTTCTCTCTCTTTGACGCCTACCGCGCGGGCTTCCGCAAGGTCGTCTTCGTCATCAAGCATGAGATTGAAGCGGATTTCAAGGCCTTCATCGGCCACCGCATGGAGAAATACTTCGACGTGCGCTATGTCTTCCAGCAGACCGACATGCTCCCGGAGGGCTATTCTTTGCCGGAATGCCGCGTCAAGCCCTGGGGCACTGCCCACGCCGTGCTCTGCGCGAAGCATGAGATCAGCGAGCCCTTCGTCGTCATCAACGCCGATGATTTTTACGGCCGCGGCGCTTATGAGACCATCTACAGTTACCTTGCCGCAGAGCACGCTCCCGGCGAGCACGCCATGGTGGCCTACGAGCTGCGCAACACCGTCACCGAGTACGGCACCGTCGCCCGTGGCGTATGCGAAGTAACCGACGGCTTCCTCTCCGGCGTGACCGAGCGCGTAAAAATTGCAAAGCGCGGCAGCGACGCCGCCTACAGCGAGGACGGCGGCGAGAGCTGGATCCCGCTTGACGGCAGCAGCCCGGTGTCCATGAACTTCTGGGGCTTCCAGGCGGACATGATGGACGAGCTGGAAAAGCGCTTCCCCGCCTGGCTCGACGAAAACCTGCCGAAGAGCCCCGAGAAGGCAGAGTATTTCCTGCCCTTCGTGGCAAACGCCCTCATCCACGAGGGTGAGGGCAGCGTGCGGGTGCTTCCCTGCCGCGAGACCTGGTACGGCATCACCTACCACGACGATCTGCAGAGCGTGCGTGAGGCCATCGCAAAGCTGCGCGAAAGCGGCGCTTACCCCAAAACCATGCTAGACTAAACAAAACAGGAGGATACAAGCAATGAATGTTCTCGTCACCGGCGGTGCCGGCTACATCGGAAGCCACACCTGTGTGGAGCTTCTCAACCAGGGCATGGACGTCGTCATCATCGACAACCTTGTCAATTCCAGCGCGAAGGCCGTGGAGCGCGTCGAGCAGATCACCGGCAAGCGCGTCGCCTTCTACCAGGAGGACGTGCGCAACCGCGCCGCTCTCGACAGGATCTTTGAAAAGCACAACATCGACTGCGCCATCCACTTCGCGGGGCTCAAGGCCGTGGGCGAGTCCGTGGCCATGCCGCTCGAATACTACGACAATAACCTCAACTCCACCATCCAGCTCTGC
The DNA here is from genome assembly GCA_002371675.1 of Clostridiales bacterium UBA3758. Taxonomy (GTDB): domain Bacteria; phylum Bacillota; class Clostridia; order Oscillospirales; family Oscillospiraceae; genus Limivicinus. Next base: position 38,129 of record DFGE01000008.1, on the reverse strand, counting down.
CGTGCCATGAAGGATCACGGCGTGCACGACATCGTGTTTTCCTCCTCCGCGACGGTCTATTCCGGGGACAACGAGGTGCCGCTGCGCGAGAGCTCGAAGACCGGCAACTGCACCAATCCCTACGGCTGGACGAAGTACATGTCCGAGCAGATCCTGCGCGACACCGCGAAGGCTGTGGACGATTTCTCCGTCTCCCTCCTGCGCTACTTCAACCCCATCGGCGCCCACTCCTCCGGCCTCATCGGCGAGGATCCCCGGGGCATCCCCAACAACCTCATGCCCTTTATCGCCCAGGTTGCGGTCGGCCGCCGCGACCATCTGAACGTCTTCGGCGACGACTATGACACCCCCGACGGCACGGGCGTGCGCGATTACATCCACGTCGTAGACCTCGCGCGCGGGCATGTGGCCGCCATCAAGTACATGAAGGAGCACCGCGGCGAGAACGTCTTCAATCTCGGCACCGGCACGGGCTACTCCGTGCTCGACATGGTGAAGGCCTTTGAGCGCGTGACCGGCGTGAAGATCCCTTACGAGATCGTCGCGCGCCGCCCCGGCGACCTCGCCACCGTGTACTCCAGCCCCGACAAATCCGCCGAGCTGCTCGGCTGGAAGGCGCAGTACACGCTCGACGATATGTGCCGCGACACCTGGGCCTGGCAGAGCAAGAACCCCATGGGCTACGGCGAAGAATAATACTGAAATCTGATAGAAAAGTTCAATTCTTTTCGGCGGAATTTGTGCCATACAGCGTTGGAGCCCTTGCAAATATATCTCCATTATTTGCTGCGGTCTCCGCCTCGTCTGGCGCAAATTCCACTCGAAAATCTTTTGAACTCTCTTATCAGGTTTCAGTATAACTGCAGTTCACAGACGCAAAAGCAAGGCGGAACCGGAGGGTTCCGCCTTGCTTTTGCTGTATGAATTGCTGTTGCCGGGCTCTGTTCGTCTATCTCTCCTTCGGTGCGGTCCATTTCCAGGCCGCTACCTCGGGCAGATCCGCGCCGTACTCGGCGATATACTGCTTGTGCTCAACAAGCTTGTCCTGCATCTGTTGGACGAGGTAAGCGCCGCGGTTGCCGAGCTGGGGCAGGTTATAGACCGCCGCCATGACAAGGTTGAAGCGGTCGATCTTGTTCATGACACGCATATCAAAGGGCGTCGTGATCGTGCCCTCCTCCACATAGCCGCGCACATGCAGATTCTTGTTGGCGCGCTTGTAGGTCAGCTCATGGATGAGGCTCGGGTAGCCGTGGTAGGCAAAGAGGATGGGCTTATCCTTCGTGAAGAGCATGTCGTACTCCTGCTGGCTCATGCCGTGGGGATGCTGCGTGTCGGACTGCAGGCGCATCAGGTCGACCACGTTCACGACACGGATTTTCAGCTCGGGGAAGGCGTCGCGCAGGATAGTGACGGCGGCGAGGGTCTCCAGCGTCGGCGTGTCGCCGCAGCAGGCCATGACGATGTCCGGCTCCGCGCCCTCATCCGTACTCGCCCACTGCCAGATGCCGATGCCCTGCGTGCAGTGCTTGACGGCCTGCTCCATGGTGAGCCACTGGGGACGCGGATGCTTGGAGGCGACGATGGCGTTGACATAGTTGCGGCTGCGGATGCAGTGGTCGAAGCAGCTGAGCAGGCAGTTGGCGTCGGGCGGCAGATAGATGCGCACGACGTCGGCCTTCTTGTTCACCATGTGATCGAGGAAGCCGGGGTCCTGGTGCGTGAAGCCGTTGTGGTCCTGCTGCCAGACGTTGGAGGCCAGCACATAGTTGAGCGAGGCGATCTTGGCACGCCAGGGCAGCTGGTTGCAGACCTTGAGCCATTTGGCGTGCTGGGAGAACATGGAATCGACGATGCGGATGAAGGCCTCGTAACTGTTGAAGAAGCCGTGGCGGCCGGTGAGCAGGTAGCCCTCGAGCATGCCCTGGCAGACGTGCTCGGACAGCATGGAGTCCATGACGCGGCCGCTCTTGTCGAGGTGGTCGTCTTCCGGGAGGAGGCTGCCGTTCCAGGCGCGGTCGGTTACCTCAAACACTGCACCGAGGCGGTTGGAATTGGTCTCGTCCGGGCCGAAGGAGCGGAAGTTGCGTGCGTCCTCATTGAGCTTATAGATATCGCGCACAAACTTGCCGAGCTCGCTCATGTCCTGCGCCTCGACGCTGCCTGGGAAGGGCACGTCTACGCCGTAGTCCCGGAAGTCCGGCATTCTGAGATCGCGCAGAAGCTGGCCGCCATTGGCGTGAGGATTGGCGCCCATGCGGCGTCTTCCCTTCGGGGGCAGCTCGCGCAGCTCCTCGACTGGCTCGCCGTTCTGATCGAAGAGTTCCTCCGGCCTGTAGCTCTTCAGCCAGCTCTCGATCTGGCGGATATGCTCCTCGGAGTCCGGCTGGATCGGCACCTGATGCGCCCGCCAGTAATCCTCTACCTTCGCGCCGTCAACATAGTCCGGCCCCGTCCAGCCCTTTGGCGTGCGCAGGACGATCATCGGCCAGCGCGGGCGGGCGGTCACACCGTCCTCGCGCGCGGCGCGCTGGAAGAGCAGGATGCTCTCAATGCAGGCGTCGAGCGTGTCGGCCATCTTGCGGTGCATTTCCTCGGGGTCGCTGCCCTCGACGAAGTATGGCTGCCAGCCGCAGCCGAGGAAGAAGTTCTCCAGCTCGTCATGCGGAATGCGGGCGAAGACGGTGGGGTTGGCGATCTTGTAGCCGTTGAGGTGCAGGATCGGCAGTACTGCGCCGTCGGTAGCGGGAGAGATGAATTTGTTGAGCTGCCAGGATGTGGCGAGCGGGCCGGTCTCGGCCTCGCCGTCGCCCACGACGGTGGCGGCGATCAGGTCGGGGTTATCGGTGACGGCGCCGAAGGCATGTGCCAGGGAATAGCCGAGCTCGCCGCCCTCGTTGATGGAACCCGGCGTCTCCGGCGCGACATGGGACGGAATGCCGCCAGGGAAGGAAAAGCGCTTGAAGAGGCGCTGCATGCCCTCGCGGTCCTGGGAGATATCGGGATAGACCTCCTGATAGCTGCCGTCCAGCCAGTCCTGCGCCACCATGGCGTTGCCGCCGTGGCCGGGGCCGGAGATGTAGATCATGTCGAGGTCAAATTCCTTGATGACGCGGTTGAGATGGGTATAGATGAAATTCTGTCCGGGGCAGGTGCCCCAGTGGCCGACGATTTTCTTCTTGATATGCTCTGCGGAGAGAGGCTTTTCGAGCAGGGGGTTGTCCAACAGATAGAGTTGGCAGGCCGTGAGATAGTTGGATGCGCGCCAGTATTTATCCATGACGCGCAGCTCCGACGCGGTCGCGGGCGTGCGGGTGAGCTTTGACATGGCAGGACCTCCTTTTTTGATTGGTATGACAGCTATAGTATAGCACACATTGCGCCGGCGGGAAACCTCTTTTCCCCGCTTTTTTTCATCTTCGTCCGAACGAGCAAAGACCTTGCATTCGCAATAAAATCGTGTATACTCTCTTTTATATTATATATATTCAGCAGCTTGACCGGAGGCGTTTTCATGGGCAGCATAAAGGATATCAAGAACAACATACTCGGCGGCGAAAACGAGCCTGCGCTGGATGGTTCCACCCGGCGTGACAAGGTCATCGTCCGCACCAGCGTCATCGGCATCCTGGCCAACGTTTTTCTGGCAGCCTTCAAGGCGGGCGTCGGCCTGCTCAGCCATTCGATCGCCATCGTGCTCGACGCAGTCAACAATCTCTCCGACGCAGCCTCGTCCCTCATCACCATTGTGGGCACGAAGCTCGCCGGGCGCGAGCCGGACAAAAAGCACCCCTTCGGCTATGGGCGCATCGAGTATCTCACGGCAATGATCATTTCCCTGATCGTGCTCTATGCGGGCATTACCTCCTTCGTCGAGTCCGTCAAGAAAATCATCACGCCGGATACGCCCGATTACAGCCCCGCCGCGCTCATCATCGTGGCTGTCGGCGTGCTGGTAAAGGTCTTCCTCGGACGCTATGTCAAGAGTGTGGGAGAGAAAGTCAAATCCGATTCGCTTGTCAACTCCGGTGAGGATGCGCGGCTCGACGCGATCATCTCCGCCTCCACGCTCTTCGCCGCGGTCGTTTATCTGCTGTCCGGACTCTCTCTCGAGGCCTGGCTCGGCGCGATCATCTCCCTCGTCATCATCAAATCTGGCGTGGAAATGCTGCGCGATACGCTCTCAAGCATCCTCGGTGAACGCGCCGATGCGGAGCTCAGCCGCGGCATTCTGGAGACAGTCCGCTCCTTTCCGGAGGTCAGCGGCGCTTACGACCTCGTGCTCAACAACTACGGGCCCGACGCCTACAACGGCTCGGTGCACATCGAGGTGCCGGACACCATGTCCGCCTCCGAGCTTGACGAGCTGATCCGCTCCATCACGATCGCGGTGATCAAGGAGCACAACGTGATCCTCACAGCCGTCGGCGTCTACTCGGTGAATACCCGCCACGACCACGCTGCTGAAATGCGCGACGCGATTCGAGAGCTCGTGCTCTCGAAGGAGCACGTCCTGCAGATGCACGGCTTCTATGTCAACGAGGAAAAGAAAACCCTCCGCTTCGACTGCGTGGTAAGCTTCGATGCGCCGGATCGGCGCGAGATCTATGCGCAGATCTGCCGGGAGGTGCAGGAGCTCTATCCGGACTATGCGATTCAGATTGCCCTGGACACGGATTTCAGCGAGAGCGAGTGAGTCCACCCTGTTTTCCTCCAAAAACACGCGTCACAAATCGTGACGCGTGTTTTTTCTGTGCCCGCGTTGTATTGTCGGGCAAATTATGTTAAAATAAAAAAGGAAAAGATGGGACAGCTGCGCTTTTTCGCAGCCGTCCCGACCTGCAGAGGGGAGATCATTATGGACGAGATCGAAATCCGCGAACGGATGCGCAGGCTCATCGACGAGCTCAATGCCGCCTCCGAGGCCTATTACGGCGGACGCGACGAGATCATGACCAACTACGAATGGGATCAGAAGTTCGACGAGCTTTCCCGCCTCGAGGCTGAGAGCGGCGTCGTTCTCGAAGACAGCCCGACCCAGAACGTGAGCACTGCCGAGGCGGAGAACGCGGACGGCGTAAAGGAGCCGCACGAATACGCGGCGCTCTCTCTGGCGAAGACCAAGGCCGTTGCCGATCTGCAGAGCTGGGCGGGCGACAGGCCGATCTGGCTGAGCTGGAAGCTCGACGGGCTGACCCTCGTGCTCACTTACGACGGCGGCAGCCTCACGAAGATCCTCACCCGCGGCGATGGCAGCGTCGGCACCAACATCACCTACATGAAGGAAGCGCTGAACGGCTTCCCGCTGACGATCCCCTACCCCGGGCACCTGGTGGTGCGCGGTGAGGCGACGATCTCCTACCCGGAGTTTGAAAAGCTCAACGCCGCCATCGAGGACGAAGAAGAGCGCTTCGCCAATCCCCGCAACCTCGCCTCCGGTACCCTGGCGCTCGACGCCAAGCACCTCGACGACGTAAAGGCGCGCCATGTCTGCTTCAACGCCTTCACCCTCGTCCATCTCGACGAGGAGCTGGTCTCCTGGGGCGCGCGCATGGACTGGCTGCAGGAAATGGGCTTCACGGTTGTCGAGCGCGAGGCCACAGACGCATCGCATCTGCCAGAGGTCGTGCAGCGCTGGACGGAGAAGGTCGAGCGCGGCGAGATGCTCATCCCGGTGGACGGACTCGTCATCGCCTATGACGACACGGTCTATGCCGAGGGCGGCAGCGTCACCGGGCACCACGCGACCCGTGCCGGCTATGCCTTCAAATGGCAGGATACTGCCGCCACTACCACGCTCGATCACATCGAGTGGAGCTGTGGCAGTACGGTCATCACCCCCGTCGCGGTGTTCGACCCGGTACAGCTCGAGGGCACGACGGTCTCGCGCGCGTCTCTGGCGAACATCGACGAGCTCGACCGTCTCGGCATCGGCGCAGATCGAAAGACGGTGATCGACGTCATCAAGGCCAATAAAATCATTCCCAAGGTCGTCCTGGTGCGGCAGAAGGAGGGCTCGTATACGATCCCGGAAGCCTGCCCGGTGTGCGAGAGCCCCACAGAGATCGCTGTGAGCAAAAACGGCGTGCGTATGCTCAAGTGCACGAATCCCGACTGTCCCGCGCGCAACCTCAAGAAGTTTGAACGCTTTGTGAGCAAGCACGGCATGGATATCGACGGTCTGTCCATCGAGAGCTTACGCGACTTTGTGGACGCCGGTTTCATCAAGACCTTTGCGGATATCTACCGCCTGCCGGAGCACGGCGCAGAGATCGCCAAAATGCCGGGCTTCGGAGAAAAGAGCCGCGACAATCTGACGGCTGCCGTCGAGAAATCGCGCGCGGCGGCAGACCCCGTGCGGCTTGTCAACGCCCTGTGCATCCCGCAGATCGGCGTGGATGCGGCAAAGCGCCTCGTTGCGGCCTGCGGCTGGCCGGGGCTGCTCGAGCGACTGAAGGCAGGCAGCTCCTTTGCGGACATTGACGGCATCGGTGAGGAGCGTTCCGGTGCGCTGCTCGGCTGGTTTGCTCAGAAGGCGCACCAAGCCATGCTCGAAGATCTGCTGACTCTGATCCGCGTCACTCCTGCCGAGCCGAAGACGAGCGCAGGGGGGCGCTGTGAGGGGCTCACCTTCGTCATCACCGGCGAGGTGCACAGCTTCCGCAACCGTGACGCCTTCAAGGCCTATGTGGAGACCGAGGGCGGCAAGGTCGCTGGCTCGGTGTCGAAGAAAACGAGCTTCCTTGTGAACAACGACGCCGCCTCCTCTTCCTCCAAGAACCGCAAAGCGCAGGAGCTCGGCGTGCCGATCCTCACCGAGGACGAATTCCTCGCGCGCTTCGGCGGCGCGGAGGCATCAGAAACCTGAACACACAGCGAAATGCAGGCAAAAACCCTGCCTGGGAGCTAAAGCCTCCCGGGCAGGGTTTATACTTGTTTGCAGGCAATACAGCGATTTTTACAGGAGGGGTGCGGATCACAGCTCTTGCAGCTCTCCGGCGAGCAGATCGCGGACAGCTGCGCTGCAGCCTCCGTCATAAGTATAGAGCGAGATGCGTTTCTTTTTCAGCGCAGCCATGCTCTTCGGTCCGAAGTTCCGGCAGATCATCACATCGATCACGGAGTTTTCAATGGCCGCGATGCGTTCCTCGTTGTTCTTCGGGAAAAAGCTCAGCAGTTCCTTTTTCCAAACCTTCCCATCCTTGAGATAGAACATCCAGAAGTGGTCGCTCTGCTCAAAGTTCGTCGTAGTCGAACCCTCGCCGTAGGAGACGGCAGCAAAGGTGTATCCGTCGTTGACGCGTTTTTTCATCTTATCTCTTTCCGAAGAGCGTAAAGCCCTTCTTCTCATAGGGCTCGGAGCGCAGTTCCCCGAGGGTGTAGCCCGTCGGGTCGATAGCGGCGTGCAGCTGCGCAGCGTCGATTTCCTGATCGCTCAGGATCACCGCCTCGCCCTTCGTATGACTGGCCGTGACCTTCTTGACGGGGATTCCCTTCCGGATGGCCTCCTGAATGTGCGCCTCGCACATGGAGCACATCATGCCGTCTATCTTAGCAGTGGTTTTGTACATGGAGAACCTCCTTTGTCGATAACTCCGCAGAGGCAGCTGCCTCGCCTGTCCGACGAGCGGAAAGCGAGGCAGCCGTTTTCAATTCTGTTTGCGGCTGCCGCCGCTTCCAAGGAGTGAAACAGATTAGCGTGGGAGGGCGGGATGTGATAAGACCCGCCTCTCCCGGATACCCTACACCGTGCCGCAGCTTCCGCCGCAGCCCGAGCAGCCGGAGCAGTTGCCGCCGCAGGAGCTTTTGCCCGCTTTCCTGTCGCGGATCATGCCGCGGATCACAAAATAGCAGACAAGCAGGATGATGGCGATGATGACGATATTGACGAGATTTGCCTGAAGCCAGGTCAGCATAAAGATTGCTCCTTTCCTTGCGGCTGTTTCCGGCTGCAATTGTAATGGATCAGATGTGAGATTTTACCTGCTCGCGAGCTTGGTGGCCTCCTTGTAGGGGCGGAAGACCATGTAGAGCATGAAGGCGAGGACCGCAAGCGCGAAGATCAGGCCAACGATCTGCGGCGCACCGGCGAAGAGGCGGCCGAGCTGCCAAACGATCAGGGCGATGGCATAGGCGAACACGCACATGTAGCCGATGGCGAACCAGGTCCACTTGGCGTTGTTCATTTCACGCTTGATGGCGCCCATGGCGGCAAAGCAAGGCGCGCAGAGGAGGTTGAAGAGCATGAAGGAGAAGGCGGCGAGCTTGCCGTAGCCGCCGGAGATCTTGTTGAAGTCGTCCTCGACATTGGTCCAGATCTGGGAGCCTTCCTCGTCGAGCTCATCGTCCTCGGTCTCGGCCTCATAGTTGTACAGTACGCCGAAGGTACCGACGACGTTCTCCTTGGCGATCAGGCCGGTCACGGTGGCGACGGTCGGGCGCCAGGAACCGAAGCCCAGGGGCTTGAAGATGGTGGAGACAGGCGTGGCGATGTCAGCCAGGACAGAGTCGTCCATCGGGGAAAGCTCTTCGACGGGAACGCCCATCTGCTCGGCCTTTGCCTCCTTGTACTCCTCGGTGGCAACGGTCTCGTCCTCGTACAGCTCTTCCACGTTGCCGAACTTGCCGTTAACGGAGCCGTAGCCCTGCAGGAACCACAGCACGATGGAGGAGATCAGAATGACGGTACCGGCACGCTTGATGAAGGACCAGCCGCGCTCCCAGGTGCCGCGCAGAACGTTGCCGACAGAGGGCACATGGTAGGCGGGCAGCTCCATGACGAAGGGGGCGGGATCGCCGGCGAACATCTTGGTCTTCTTGAGCATGATGCCGGAGATGACAATGGCGGCCACGCCGATGAAGTAGGCGGAGGTGGCGACCCAGGTGGCGCCGCCGAACAGAGCGCCGGCGATCAGGCCGATGATGGGCAGCTTCGCGCCGCAGGGGATGAAGCAGGTGGTCATGATCGTCATACGGCGGTCACGCTCGTTTTCGATGGTTCGGGAGGCCATGACGCCCGGGACGCCGCAGCCGGTGCCGACAAGCATCGGGATAAAGCTCTTGCCGGAGAGGCCGAAGCGGCGGAAGATGCGGTCCATGATGAAGGCGATACGGGCCATGTAGCCGCAGTCCTCAAGGATGCAGAGCAGCAGGAACAGGACGAGCATCTGGGGGACGAAGCCGAGCACCGCGCCGACGCCTGCGAAGATACCGTCGGAGACGAGGCCGGTCAGCCATTCGGCGGCGCCGAGGCTCTCCATGACGCTACGGGAGCCGTCAGTCAGCCAGCCGCCGAAAACGTCGTTCGTCCAGTCGGTGAGGAAGGTGCCGAGGGAGATGCCGCCGTCGCCGATCGGGGCGCCCATGGCGAGGGCATAGACCAGGTACATGACCAGGGCGAAGATCGGCAGAGCCAGCCAGCGGTTGGTCACAACGCGGTCGATCTTGTCGGAGGCGGTCATCTGACCCTTGTTCTTTTTCTTGTAGCAGCCCTTCATCAGGCCGCCGATGTACACGTAGCGCTCGTTGGTGATGATGCTCTCGGCGTCGTCGTCGAGCTCCTTCTCCGCGGCCTGAATGTCCTTCTCGATGTGATCGCGGACGGACTGGGAGAGATTCAGCTTCTCGAGCACCTTTTCGTCACGCTCAAAGAGCTTGATGGCGTACCAGCGCTGGCGTTCCTCGGGCAGATCGTGCACGGCGACCTCCTCGATATGGGCCAGGGCGTGATCCACCGCGCCGGAGAAGCTGTGCTGCGGCATCATCTTGCCGCCGGCCACGCTGACGCAGGCCTTGACCGCCTCATCGACGCCGTCGCCCTTGAGCGCGGAAATTTCCACGATGGGGCAGCCGAGCTGACGGCTCAGCTCCTTGGTGTTGATCTGATCGCCGTTCTTTCTGACGAGGTCCATCATGTTGAGCGCGATGACCATGGGGATGCCGAGCTCGGCCAGCTGGGTGGTCAGATAGAGGTTGCGCTCGAGGTTGGTGGCGTCGACGATGTTGAGGATCACATCGGGGCGCTCGTCGATCAGATAATTCCGGGCGACAACCTCTTCAAGGGTGTAGGGAGAGAGGGAGTAAATGCCCGGCAGGTCGGTGACGTTGACGTCCTTCTGACCGCGAACCTTGCCTTCCTTCTTCTCAACGGTGACGCCGGGCCAGTTGCCGACGAACTGCTGCGTGCCCGTAAGAGCGTTGAACAATGTGGTCTTGCCGCTGTTCGGGTTACCGGCAAGCGCAATGCGGATTCCTGCCATTTTACTGCACCTCCACCATTTCTGCATCCGCCTTGCGGATCGACAGCTCATAGCCGCGCACGTTGACCTCGACCGGATCGCCCAGCGGGGCGACCTTGCGGATGAAGACCTCCGTGCCTTTGGTCAGGCCCATGTCCATGATGCGGCGTTTCACGGCGCCTTCGCCGTGAAGCTTGACGACCTTGACGGTATCGCCGATCTTCGCATCTCGTAACGTTTTCATCTTTTATCCTCCTCTTTCTCTCCCGCCGCTGAACAACGTCAGCCGCGGGAGCTGTTTATGCGGTTCCGAGCAACACCCGGGCCGCAGAGTTTACACCATGATTTTCTGCGCCATCTCGCGGCTGATGGCCACGCGGGATTCCTTGACCTTGACGATCAGGTTTCCGCCGATCTCGCTCAGCACCGTAACGGAGCCGCCGACTACGAAGCCCATATCCGCAAGATGCTGTTTCGTCTCGGCGCTTCCGCCGAGCCTTTGGATGATGTTCTCCTCTCCGGCGTCGCATAGCGTCAACGGCATCATTGTGCTCCCTTCTTTCTATTAGAAGACGCTTTCTTGAATTAGGTTTGTCTAATTAGCGGAGTTAAAAAAGAATTAGGCATTCCTAACGACTATGGAGTTTAACACTTTTAACCCCGACTGTCAATAGATATGAGAAAGTTTTTGCCGAAAGAACACATCCCGGCACAAAGCAGCGAAAATGTGGAAAAACGCGGTCGCTGTGCGGCGTTCGACACATTTGCTCTCTTGCAATTTTGGTTATAATATGGTAACGTTAGTTCATCAAAAGGAAAGCCGGTGAAGCCATGCGCGATACGCAGAAAACAACGGAAGATTATCTGGAAGCCATGCTGATGATGAAGGAGAAGCGCGGCTTTATCCGTTCTGTCGACGTTGCCAATCACCTGGGCGTCACCAAACCCAGTGTAAGCTATGCGACGAGGCGGCTGCGCGAGGCCGGATATATCGAAATGGACAAGGACAGCTTTATCACCCTCACGCCCTCCGGAATGGAGATCGCGGAGCGCACCTACACCCGGCACAAGGTTCTCACGGAGTTCTTTACCGGTCTGGGCGTCGACCCGGCGATCGCGCGGGAGGACGCCTGTAAAGTCGAGCACGACCTGAGTCCTGAGACCTTCGCCGCCCTCTGCCTCTTCGCGCAGAACAACAAACCCTGATGCCCCCTGCAGCGGACGCCGCAGGGAAGCCGCTTCGAAGCGGTCAATGACCGCGATACAAAAGAAACCAGGGACGACCGCTTGTTTGCCGGTCGTCCCTGGTTTCTTATCCGGACACAGCTGCCTGTATCAGTCCTTCTGTTTTCCCGGGAAAAGGATCTGCAGGCTCTCGCGCAGGCGCTGGTGGCGTACCTTCGTCGCGTCAAAGCGCACGGAGCGGAAGGCAAGCTCCATAATAGGGCCGCAGAGGAAGGCGCAGATTAGCGTCCCGACCCCCACGGGGCCGCCCAGCAGCCTGCCGGTGAAGGTAGCCGCCGAGAGCAGCGCGATACTCACCGCGCCGATCGGAAAGGGCAGGCGGCGCTTGAGGCCGACGAGCAGCGTGTCGCGCGGGCCGCAGCCGAGGGAGGCCGCCATGTAGAGATACTGCGTGTAGCCCATGATGACGAGACCGCAGAGCATCATGGCGATGCTGCCGGGCAGCGTCTTCGGCGTGGGCACAAGGTTCAGGTAGTTGAAGAAATCCACCGCCTTGCCGACGGTGAAGGCGTCGATCACCATGGCGATGCCGATGGGCTCGCGCAGCAGCACGTCGATCCCCAGGATCAGCAGCGAGATGATGATGGAGGCCGTGCCGTAGAGGATGCCGAAGGTCTTCGACACGCCGATGCCGAGCACGTCCCAGGGCCCCGCGCCGATGTCGGCGTGGATGGTGAGATAGACGCCGAGGCCGTTGATAACGAGGCTGACGAAGGCCAGCAGCATGTTGCAGAGGATCGCTCCCGGCGTGCGGTTTTGATGCAGAAGAATCATGTGCTTCGCGTTCTTTCTGTTATTCAGGTCTTGAAAACGAAATCGCAGAGCTCCGACACGGGGAGCGCAGCGAAATAGAGATTTTCCAGCGGGATCCAGCGCGTGCGGAATTCCTCCGCCTTCTCCGGGCCGTTTCGCTGCGTGATGCGCCGCAGCTGCTCGTCGGGGTCCACGGTCAGGAAAACCCGCAAATCGTAGAGCTCGCGCAGTTCGCGGTGCAGCGAATAACTGCCCTCGATGAGATAAATCTCCGCAGGCGGGATCTCCACCGGCGGCTGCAGCGTAAAGCTGCGGCAGTCAAAGCGGCGGAGATGCGCCGGCTCTCCCCTTCTCAAGGGCAGGAGGACCTCCGCGAGGAAACGCTCGTGGTCAACGTTCTCTCCGGGAGTGCGGTAGCGCGCGGGGCTGCGCTGCTCGGGACGCAGATAGAAGTCGTCCATGTGGAGCACCTCCGCCTTCAGCCGCTCTGCGAGCGCAGCGGCAAGCGTCGTCTTGCCGGAGCCGCAGCATCCGTCGATGGCCACGAGCACGGGGACGCGCTCTGCAAGCAGCAGCTCGGCGCGCCGCGCGATCGTTTCCAGCATGTCCGTCATAGTTTTTCTTCCGCCAGCGACTGCAGCTTTTCCAGGAAGTCCGGCAGCGCGCGTTTGAGCGAGAGCGGTCTCCCCTCCCGGTTGAGATAGCAATGGGAGCTCTCCCCCACGGCGACGAGCTCGCCGGTCTTTGCGTTTGTCATTACGTAGCCGATCACGGTTTTGACCGGGCGCGCCTCCCTGACCGTGACACGGATGGAGACGAGGTCGTCAAAGGTCGTGCTCTTTTTGTATTCGCAGTTGACGGCGATCACCGGCGAGAGGACGCCGAGCTCCTCCATTTTGCCGTAGGGCCAGCCGATCCGCTCGAGGAAATCGACCCGGGCCTCCTCCATCCAGCGGATGTAGTTGGAATGATGCGCGACGCCCATGCGATCCGTCTCGTAGTAGGCGATGCGATGTGTATAGAGATCCATACCTGTCTGTCCTTTTCTGCCCGCGGGCTCAGTTTTCCTGCTCTTCCTCCGCCAGATGCATGAGGCGCTGCGGAACATGGCAGTAACCGCCGGGGTTCTTTTCCAGATACTTCTGGTGGTATTCCTCTGCGGGATAGAAGTTCTCGATGGGCTTGAGCTCCACGAGCAGGGGCTGGCGGTATTTGGCCTGTTCCTGCGCATAGCGCGCCTCGATCTCCGGCAGCTGCGCGGGGTCGGTATAATAAATGCCCGTGCGGTACTGGATCCCCTTGTCACCGCCCTGGCGGTGATAAGCCGTCGGATCGACGGTGAGGAAATACCAGTCGAGCAGCCGGGTCAGAGACACAGCCTCCGCATCGTAGTCAATGCGGACGGTCTCCGCGTGGCCGCTGCTGGCGCAGACATCCTGATAGCTCGGTGCTTCGGTCGGGCCGTTGGCGTAGCCCACCTCGGTCTCCAGCACGCCGGGGAACTGATCGAAAAACTTCTGGGTGCCCCAGAAGCAGCCGCCGGCGAGATAGATACGTTCTCTTTTCATGGAAGATCACCCCTTTTGATGCTGAGTGTATCACAGCTTGCCCGCCTTCGCAAGAGGCTTGCCTTTGCCGGACGGATGCGCTAAAATAAAGGACATGAATGCTCATCGGAGGTCTCCCATGTTCTCTTCTCCCTATTACGATACCCTGTTGGACTGCCTGCCGGACGCCGGACAGGTGAAGAAGATCGTGCGCGGCGTCTCCTGGACCGCGGCGCTGCTCGAAAACGGGCAGGCCGGCGTCGCCATGCACACGGAGGGCGAGAGCCGCCCGCGGATGCTGGATACCCTGGAGGGACTGCCTGTCCGCCGTGCCGCCGAGGCCGCGCTCTCCTGGAATCTGGAGGAGGCGAGCGAGGGCATGGCCGTTATCAACGCCTGCTTCAACACCGAGGCGCGCGCGGATGCGCTCGGCTGCTTCTATACCGCGAGCGCGCTGGAGGGAATAGACGTCGCAGGGAAAACCGTAGGCTTCGTGGGGCACCTCATCTCCCACAGCGGAATCACGGAGCAGCTGCTCGCACCCGCGAAGGAGTTTTTTATCATGGAGCGCGAGCCGAAGCCGGGCGATTATCCGGACAGCGCCTGCGAATACCTCCTCCCCCGCTGTGACCTCGTCGTTATCACCGGCAGCGCATCCGTGAACAAGACGATGCCCCGCCTGCTCGAGCTATCCCATAACGCCAAGATCGTCCTCACGGGGCCGACCGTGACGCTCTGCCCGGAGCTCTTTTCCCACGGCGTCTCCCGGCTTAACTGCCAGGTCATCACGGACGCCCCCGGTATGCTCGATCTGATCGTGCAGAAGCGCACATCCGTGAACGCTTTTTCGCGGCACTGCACGCTGGATATATAACATGGACACACTGAATCTCGTCTTTCTTTTCCTGCTTCTCTGCCTGCTCGCCGTCGCCGCGGGGATCGCCGCGCGCAGGAAAGCCGCGTTCGCCGCGATCGCAGCGGGAGAGGACAGCCGCCCGCTGTCGCCGCTCACGAGAGGGCTCCTCTGCGGGGCAGTTCTTCTGCTCTCGCTTTTGCGCCTCTGGCGCTTTGGCTCCGTGCCTGGCGGCTTCAACCAGGACGGAGCAATGGCCGCAGTGGACGCCCTCGCCCTCGCGCAGCACGGGACGGATCGCTTCGGCACCTGGCTTCCGGCGCATTTCACCGCCTGGGGCTACGGCCAGATGAGCGTGCTGCTGAGCTACCTCACGGTTCCGCTGATTCGGCTCTTCGGCCTCAGCGCCGTGACCGCGCGGCTGCCGCAGCTGCTGGCGAGCTTTCTCGGCATGGGCGCGGCCTGGCTCTTTCTGCGTCAGCTCCTCTCCCGGCGTGCCGCACTGATCGGCCTGCTCTGCCTCGCTCTCTGCCCCTGGCACTTCATGCAGAGCCGCTGGGCGCTCGACTGTAATCTGCTCCCGCACATGTTTCTCTGCGGCCTCGCGCTGCTGTATCGCGGTGTGCGGAAGCCGGCCGCGCTCTACGCCTCGATGGTCTTCTTTGCGCTGTGCATGTACAGCTACGGTCTTGCCTTTGTGAGCGTGCCGCTCTTTCTGCTCTGCGCCGTGATCCTGCTGCTGCGGAAGAAGGCCGTGACGCCCCTGCAGGCGCTGCTTTGCGCGGGTATCTATTTTCTGCTCTCCTTCCCCATTTACGGCACGATGCTGATCAACGCCATGGGCTGGAAGACGGTGGCGCTGCCCTTCGTCACCATGCCCTATTTCCCACACAGCGTCCGCTCCGGCGATCTGCTTTTCTTCTCCGCCGAGCCGCTGCGGCAGCTCGGGGATAATATCCGCGCGCTCTGGAACGTGGTCTTTCTGCAGAAAAAGGACCTGCTCTGGAATGACATTGCGGGCTTCGGGACCGTATATCGCTGCTCGATGCCGCTGGTGCTTGCCGGTCTCGCGCTTACGGTCGTCCGCTGCTTTCGCGCGGAGGGGGAGAAAAAACTCGGCTGGCGGCTCCTGCTGCTGTTCTGGCTCTGCAGTCTGGCAACCGGCCTCTGCGTCAACGCCGTCAACGTCAACCGCATCAACATCATTTTCTATGCGCACGCGCTCTTCATCGCCATCGCCATTCACGCGCTCGCAACGGTCGACTGGCGCGCTGCGCTGCCGCTCGCCGCCATCTACGGCGTGCTGGCCGTGCTCTTCGTCTCCGCGTACTTCGGCCCCTGGGCGGAGCAGATCTCCAGCGTCTTTTTTGAGGACTTTCTCGAGGCTGTTGAATACGCCGGCTCGCTTGATTGCGACACGCTCTATATCACGCCCGACGTGCAGTATCCCGGCAGCAAAAACGTCAGCGAGATCCTCACGATGTATAAGCTGCAGATCGACGCCGGGTTCTTTCAGGGAAAAACAGAGACGGACCGCCCGTACGCGGCCCGCTTCCGCTATGAAAACGCCGATCCCGCCCGCTTGTCCGGCTCTGTGGCCTGCGTGCAGAAGCTCTCCGCGCTGCCCGCGGAGCTGCCGCCCGGGTGGACGGTCAAAAGCTTTGGCTCTTACGCCGTGATCTTTCCGGACAAGGAGGAAACAGGATGAACACCTTTCAAGAAACCTTTACCGTACCGGAGAGGGGGCTGAGCGCCGCAGGCTTGTTCCACTTTCTGCAGGAGGCCTCCGGCCACCACAGCGCCTCTCTCAACCAGGGGCAGGCCGCGCTGGTTCAAAAGGGACTCATGTGGGTCGTGATCCGCAACATAGCGCGCATGGCGCGCTGGCCCGAGCCGGGCGAGGCGCTGCAGCTGCTGACCTGGCCCGCCGCCGTGCGGCATGGGATGTGCCCGCGCTACTATCACATGACGGACGCAGAGGGCAATACGATTCTTGACGGCAGCGCAATCTGGGCGGTCGTCGACCGAGAGACGCGCAGCATGGTCAACCCCGACGAACGCGGCGTCTTTCTGGAGCCCGCCGTGACCGGGCTGGAAACGCCGCTGCCCATGCCGATCCGCCGTCCGGCGACGGAGCATGAAACGCTCTTCACCGTGCCGGAGGCCTATCTCGACGAGAACGGCCACATGAACAACGCCCGCTATTACGACCTGGCCATGCAGGTGACCGGGCTGCGTCCCCCCTTCCGCGAGCTGCGCACCGAATATATCAACGAGGCGCTCTGTGGGCAGGAACTGACAGTGCGTTGGGGCACAGCCGGGGATACCGTCACCGTCGTCGGTGAACGCGACGGCAGCCACGTCTTTCGTATGCAGCTTAGTCGGTAATGCGGCTCTCCTCAAAACAGTGCCCCGATCCCAACGGATCGGGGCACTGTTTTGATGTATCTGCGTTATTCTGTTGGTTTCCGTCGGGAAATCAGCCGGCGAACATGCTCAGGAGGTTGAGCAGGGTATTGCCGTTAAAGGAGTCCTGCACCTGCTGGGTCTGCGGCTGAGTGCCGAAGAGAGAACCGAGCAGGGACGGAGCCTGCTGCTGGGCCTGGCTCGCGCCGGTAAACATCCCGATCAGATCGCCGAGATCAAGCTCATCGTCCTGCTGCTGGACGGGCTGCTGCTGACCGCCGAAGAGCAGGTTGAGCAGCGACGGGCTCTGCTGCTGAACAGGCTGCTGCGGCTGCTGATTGCCGCCAAGGAGGGCACCGAGCAGGGACTGCGGCTTCTGCGCCTGCTGCTGGGCCTGGATGTTCTGCGCGTTGGCAGCGTTGAGGCTGTTCATGAGGACCGGGGCGAGGCTGGCCAGAGCCTGGGCAACCTGCTGCTCGGTCAGGCCGGTCTGATTGGCAAGGCCGTTGACGGCGCGCTCGGTATCGTCGCCCATGATGTGCCGGAGGATCTTTCTGCCGTCGACATCGTCGGCTTCTTCAAACTGTTCCTCAAGGGAGCGATTGCTGCTGTGCTGCAGGAGCGCGCCAAGTAGGGACTGGGCGCCGCTCTGGGAGGACGCGTTATTGGTCAGATAACGGAGGAGCAGAGGGAGAGCCAGAGGGATGAGCTTTTTGAGCATGTCGTTGGAGAGACCGGTCTTGCCGGAAAGTGCATCCAGCACGGATTTGGCAAGAAATGCCTTGAGAAGAACGCTGAGAAGATTCATGGTTAGCCTCCTTTGGAGTTTTGTTGTTTTCATTATACACCATCTCCTCCGAATTTCCACCAGTTTTTTTGATTTTCTCGGTTCTTTTTTCTTTTTCGCTTTTCCAACATACTGTTTGACAAAGAATGAATAGCGGAGTAGAATATACAAAGTGGAACCCACTATCTTAACAAGATTACAGAGGTGTCATAATGTACAAAGTAGTCACCAAACGTTTTTTGAACGACGCGAAGACCATCTGTCTGTTCGAGATCGAGGCTCCCCTGATCGCGCGCCATGCTCAGGCCGGTCAGTTTGTTATCTTCCGTCTCGACGAGCAGGGCGAGCGCGTCCCCGTCTCGGTAGCCGGTTACGACCGCGAGAAGGGCACCGTCTCCGTTATGGTGCAGGCGGCCGGCCGCACCACCAGAATGCTCCATACCGTGGAGGAGGGCGACTATATCACCGACATCGCCGGCCCTCTCGGCAAGGCCACTGAAATGGACGGGCTGAAGAAGGTCTGTGTTGTCGGCGGCGGCGTCGGCTGCGCGATCGCCTACCCCATCGCCAAGGAGATGCATGAGCGCGGTATCGAGGTCACCTTCATCGCAGGCTTCCGCAGCGCGGACATTGTGATCCTGAAGGAAGAGCTCAAGGCCGCCTCCAACAAGCTCATCATCTGCACCGACGACGGCAGCTACGGCGAGAAGGGCTTCACCACCGTGTTCCTCAAGAGGGAGATCGAGGAGAACATCGAAAAGGGTCTGCCCCAGTTTGACCGCGTCGTCGCCATCGGGCCGGACATCATGATGAAGTTTCTGGCCGATGTCACCCGCCCCTATGAGATCAAGACGATCATCTCCCTCGACCCCATCATGGTCGACGGGACAGGCATGTGCGGCGGCTGCCGCGTCATCGTAGGAGGTGAGACGAAGTTCGCCTGCGTTGACGGGCCGGACTTTGACGCGCATCAGGTGGATTTCGATTCGCTCATCAAGCGCTCCGCCTTTTACCGGGAAGAGCAGGACGCTGCCGCGCAGCATATCTGCCGCATGACGGGAGGAAAGAGAAATGGCTAATCCAAAACTCAACAAGAGTCTGGTCAAGAACCCCATGCCCGAGCAGGACCCCGAGGTCCGCAGCCACAACTTTGACGAGGTTGCCCTGGGCTACACGCCCGAGATGGCCATGGATGAGGCCGCCCGCTGTCTGGACTGCCCCAATTCCCCCTGCCGGAACGGCTGCCCCGTCGGCGTGAAGATCCCCCGCTTCCTGGAAAAGGTCCGCGAGGGGGATTTTGAGGCCGCCTACGAGATCGTCACCTCCACCAACTCCCTGCCCGCCGTCTGCGGCCGTGTCTGCCCGCAGGAGAAGCAGTGCGAGTCCAAGTGCATCCGCGGTCTGAAGGGCGAGAGCGTCGGCATCGGCCGCCTCGAGCGCTTCGTGGCCGATTATCACATGGCGCTGGCGGACAAGCCCGTCCCCGAAGTTCCCGCCTTCAACGGGCACCGCGTGGCCGTAATCGGCTCCGGCCCTGCCGGTCTGACCTGCGCGGGCGACCTGCGCAAGATGGGCTACGATGTGACCGTCTTCGAGGCCTTCCACAAGTCCGGCGGCGTGCTGGTCTACGGCATTCCGCAGTTCCGTCTGCCCAAGGAGATCGTGGCCGCCGAGATCGAGAACCTCAAGGCCATCGGCGTCAAGATCGTCAACAACGCCATCATCGGCAAGTCTATCACCGTTGACGAGCTGTTCGAGGACGGCTTTGAGGCCATCTTCATCGGCTCCGGCGCCGGCCTGCCGCAGTTCCTGCATATTCCGGGCGAGAACCTCATGGGCGTCTATTCCGCCAACGAGCTGCTTACCCGCACCAATCTCATGAAGGCCTACCGCGACGATTATGACACGCCTATCAAGCGCTTCCACCGCGTGGCTGTAGTCGGCGCGGGCAACGTCGCGATGGACGCGGCGCGTGTCGCCAGGCGTCTCGGCGCGAGCGAGGTGCACATCGTCTACCGCCGCGGCAGAGACGAGCTGCCCGCCCGTCTGGAAGAGGTCGAACACGCCGAGGCCGAGGGCATCGAGTTCAACCTCCTCAATAACCCTTGCGCCATCATCGGCGACGAGAACGGCTTTGTCAAAGGCCTCGAGTGCATCCGTCAGGAGCTCGGCGAGCCCGACGAAAAGGGACGCCGCAGGCCCGTCGCGGTCGAGGGCAGCAACTGGGTGCTGGAGGTCGACACCGTCATCATAGCAATCGGCACGAGCCCCAACCCGCTGATCCGCTCCACCACGCCGAATCTCAACACCACCCGCAAGGGCGGCATTGAGGCCGACGAGAACGGCCAGACCAGCCGTGAGGGCGTCTTCGCCGGCGGCGACGCGGTCACCGGCTCGGCGACGGTCATCCTCGCCATGGGCGCGGGCAAGACCGGTGCCAGGAGCATCGACGCCTACATCAAGAGCAAACAGTAATACTGCTGGGAAAAAGATCCCGATATCGTCCGCGATGTCGGGATCTTTCCCTGTTATCGAAAAGGAGAAAACCATGATCCATCATCCTGAGCTTATCCGACGCCTGGAGGCGGGCAACGCGGCCTATCGCGATGCGCTCCGTCCGGCGGGCGATGTCTCCCCTGCCCTCCGCCGCCAGAGCGCGGAGCAGGGGCAGCAGCCCTATGCCATCGTGATCTGCTGTTCGGACTCCCGCGTGATCCCGGAGGCTATCTTCTCCGCGGGGATCGGCGAGCTGTTCGTGATCCGCGTAGCCGGCAACGTGCTCGACCGTCATCAGCTCGGCAGCATTGAGTACGCCGCCGCGCATCTGGAATGCGGCGTGATCGTCCTGCTGGGGCATACGGGCTGCGGTGCGGTAAGCGCGGCGCTCTCCGGCGGCGGGGACGGCTTCATCCGCTACATCACGGATGACATTCTCGAGGCCATCGGGGAGGAGGGCGACCCTCTCCTCGCCTGCGAGCTGAATGTGCGCCACGGTACGGCTGCGATCCGCGCGGCCTTCGCGGAGCACCCGGAGCTCGGCGGAGATACGCTCGACGTGCTCGGCGCGGTGTACGACATAGCAAGCGGCGAAGTACGCTGGCTCACATGAGGCGATTCCGCCCCGGAGGCGGAAAAGAGCTTGACAGTCCCGGGGCAGGATGCTATACTCAGATTGCACAAAAATCCAAAGGCGGCACCCTCTTCCTTTGGATCATCCGCACAGCATTTGTCGAAAAAATGAAGATTTGCCGGTTGATTGATCCGAGAGAGACCGTGTCTGCACGGAGCCGAAGGGGAATGCGAAAACTCTCAGGCAAAAAGATCGGATCCGGACGGAGCTTCGGAGAGCTGCGGCGCACATGCCGCACACCAAAGGGGCAACCGGAGGCGCGGGCCTTCGGGAATCTCTCAGGTTTAGACGGAGGCAGAATTACGCAGGGGCGTATTCTGTCTCCCTTTTTTACCCCCCGTTTCCCGCGTTTTCGACATCGGTTCAATCAAAAATCATTCATATCACAGGAGGAAAGCAACATGAATTACGGTCGTACCTTCAACTTCTCCGCCGGGCCCGCCATGATGCCCGAACCCGTCCTTGAGGAAATCCGGGACGAGATGATGAACTACCGCGGCAGCGGCATGTGCGTCATGGAGATGTCCCACCGCTCCAAGGTCTTCCAGCAGATCGCAGACGAGGCGGAAGCCGACCTGCGCAAGCTCATGAGCATCCCCGATAATTACAAGGTCCTCTTCATTCAGGGCGGCGCCACACTGCAGTTCGCCGCAGTTCCCTGGAACCTCATGAAGAACGGCAAGGCCGTCTATATCGAGACCGGCGCCTGGTCCAAGAAGGCCATCGCCGAGGCGAAGAAGTACGGTGAGGTCATCGTCGCCGCCAGCAGCAAGGACCGCAACTTCAGCTACATTCCCGACTGCTCCGATCTCGACATCCCCGAGGACGCCGATTACGTCTATATCTGCGAGAACGAGACCATTCACGGCCTGACCTACCAGCAGCTCCCGAACACCAAGGGGCATATTTTGGTATCCGACCAGAGTTCCATGTTCCTCTCCAAGCCCTGCAACGTCGCCGACTACGGCCTCATCTACGCGGGCGTGCAGAAGAACGTCGGCCCCGCGGGCATGGCCATCGTCATCATCCGCGAGGATCTGATCCGCGAGGATCTCGACCCGAAGATGCCTGTCTACCTCCGCTATGACACCCATGCCAAGGCCGGCTCCATGTACAACACCCCGAACTGCTGGGATATCTATTGCTGCGGCAAGGTCTTTAAGTACCTGCTGCAGATCGGCGGTCTTGAGGAGATGGCCCGCCGCAACGCCGACAAGGCCAAGGTCCTCTACGACTTCCTGGACGGCTCCGAGATGTTCCACGGCACCGTGGACAAGGAGTTCCGCAGCCTCATGAACGTCCCCTTCGTGACCGCGAGCGCCGAGCTCGACGCCGAAGTCGTCGCTGCCTCCAAGGCCGCCGGCTTTGACAACCTCAAGGGCCACAAGAGCGTTGGCGGCCTGCGCGCCAGCATCTACAACGCCATGCCCAAGGAGGGCGTGGAAGCGCTGGTCGAGTTCCTCAAGAAGTTCGAAGCCGAGCGCAAATAAGGGAAAGGAGAAAAGACGATGAAAATTCTGGTAACCGACGGCATGGATAAAACCGCGCTGCAGCAGCTGCGCGATATGGGGCACGAGGTCACGGAGCAGTTCTACGCTCCCGAGGAGCTCGGTGCCGCCCTCAAGGACTTTGACGCGGTCGTCGTCCGCTCCAAGACCAAGGTGCGCCAGGCGCACATCGACGAGGCCCTCAAGGGCAATCTGAAGCTCATCATCCGCGGCGGAGTCGGCGTGGACAACATCGACGTGGCCTATGCCAGGGAGCACGGCATCGAGGTGCGCAACACCCCCGCGGCCTCCTCCCGCTCCGTGGCAGAGCTTGCGCTCGGGCATATGCTCTCCTGCGCGCGCTTCCTCTCCGTGGCCGGCAACACGATGCGCAATGGCCTCTGGGAGAAGAAGGCCTACGGCAAGGGCATCGAGCTCGGCGGCAAGACCCTCGGCATCATCGGCTACGGCCGCATCGGCCAGTGCCTCGGACAGATGGCCTCCGCCATCGGTATGACTGTGCTTGCTTACGGCGCGCACCATGAGCCGGGCACCGCTGCGAAGGACGGTACCCCCTACGTCTCCATGGAGGAACTGCTCCAGAGCGCCGATTTCATCTCCGTCCATGCGCCAGCGGCGGACGGCCCCATCATCAATGCCGAAACCATCGCCAAGATGAAGGACGGCGTCGTCATTATCAACACCTCCCGCGGCGCAAACCTCGACGAGGCCGCGCTGCTCGAGGCGCTCAACTCCGGCAAGGTCCGCGCCGCCGGTCTCGACGTGTTCGCCGCCGAGCCCACAGCCAACACCGAGCTGCTCAATCACCCGCACGTCTCCTGCACGCCGCATATCGGTGCCGCCACCGGCGAGGCTCAGGCCCGCATCGGCCAGGAGATCGTCTCCATCATCGCAGGCTTCGGCAAGTAAGCCCCGCATTCAAGGAGGCACGCATGAACGAGAACATCTTCCTGCCCGCCGAGATCCTGCTGCCCAAGGACGCCGACATGGCCAAATGGGCGGTCATCGCCTGCGACCAGTTCACCTCAGACCAGGCCTATTGGGATCGCGTGCGCGCTTTTGCGGGGGACGCTCCCTCCACCATCCATCTGATCCTGCCCGAGGCGGAGCTCGGCAGCGAGGGCGAGGCTGCCCACATTGCCGAGATCAACCGCACGATGGAGGCCTATCTGCAAAACGGCGTCTTCGCCGTCTACCCGGAGAGCTTCATCTACGTCGAGCGCACGCTGGAAAATGGCACGATCCGCAAGGGGCTCGTCGGCAAGCTCGATCTCGAGGCCTACGACTACCGCCCCGGCTCCGACTCCATGATCCGCGCGACCGAGCGCACCGTACCCGAGCGCATCCCGCCGCGCCAGCGTGTGCGCCGCGGCGCGCCGATCGAGCTGCCGCACGTGCTCATGCTCTGCGACGACTGGGAAAAGCGCCTCATCGAGCCCATCGGGGCGAAAAAGGACACACTCCCCGTCGTATACGACTTTGAGCTCATGGAGGACGGCGGGCACATCAAGGGCTGGCTCGTCAGCGGGAAGGACGCGGAGGAATTTGAGGCCGTGCTGAGTGACTACAGCGCACATGTCGCCGAGAAGTACGCCGACCTTGAAGGCACACCGATGATCTTCGCCGTCGGCGACGGCAACCACTCCCTTGCCACGGCCAAGAGCTGCTACGAGGAACTCAAAGCCGCGCATCCCGGCGAGGATCTGAGCCGCCACCCGGCGCGTTGGGCGCTCGTCGAGTTGGAGAACATCCACGACGAGGCGCAGGTATTCGAGCCGATCCACCGCGTGATCACCGAGACCGAGCCGGAGAAGCTGCTGAAGGCGCTGGAGGAAAACGCCTGCGCCGAGGGCGGCTATCCCGTCCGCTGGTACACCGCCGAGGCGGAGGGCGTCGTGACGCTCGACCCGCAGAAGGCGGAGCTCACGGTGGCCGTGCTGCAGGGCTTCCTGGACGAGTATCTCAAGGAAAACGCCGGCAAGATCGACTACATCCATGACGACGACGCGCTGATCTCCCTCGCGCGTCAGCCGGGAGCCATCGGCTTCCTGCTCCCCGGCATGGAGAAGGGGCAGCTCTTCCGCGGCGTCATCCGTGACGGCGCTCTCCCCCGCAAGACCTTCTCAATGGGGCACAGCCGCGAAAAGCGCTACTACCTCGAGGGCCGCAAAATCAAATAAGGCAATCAAGCATGAAAAAACCGGGTTCCAAACGGAACCCGGTTTTTGTACCTTCTTCACTTGATCTGCATACAGACCTCGTACGCGCTGTGGACAGCGTCGGCGATCGTGCCGCTCGCGGCGGCGTCGCC
This sequence comes from Clostridiales bacterium UBA3758, assembly GCA_002371675.1. GTDB lineage: Bacteria > Bacillota > Clostridia > Oscillospirales > Oscillospiraceae > Limivicinus. The sequence continues at coordinate 13,351 of DFGE01000008.1, read as the reverse complement.
GATGGCGCGAACGATCGGGCAAACGCCCTGCAGCTTCTGCACCAGGGCGTTCTCCGGCTTTACGCCGAGCGAGAGCACGACGCTGTCCGCCGGGATGCGTTCGACCTTACCGGTCCTGAGATTGGAGGCGATCACTTCGCCGGGCACGATGCGCTGCAGCTGATGCGAGGGCAGGAAAACCGTCCCCGCGGGCCGCAGGCGCTCCATCTCATCGTCGAGGAGCTGGAACCAGGTACCCGGAGCGATCTCGTCCGCCATTTCCAGAACGGTGACCTTGTTGCCGGTTTCGTTGAGGATCTCGGCGGTCTCGAGTCCGGTCATGCCGCTGCCGACGACTACGACGCGCTGATTTTTCAGCACCTTCCGGCGGTGGATGATCTCCGGCGGCGTGTAGACGTTTTCACCGTCGCTGCCGGGGATGGACTTCGGGCGGATCGGCTTCGCGCCGGTGGCGACCAGAACGGCGCAGGGCGAGAGGGAGCGCACGAGCTCCTCCGTGGCCGCAGTGCCGAAGCGCAGCTCGACGCCGAGAGCCTTGAGCGAGGCGATGCGGTCCTCGACGCACCAGAAGAGCTTGCCCTTGAGGTTGCAGGCCGCGGCGGTGTTGATCTGTCCGCCGGGGGTCTCCTCCTTTTCCAGCACCGTCACGGCGAAGCCGCGCTTCGCCATGGTCTCCGCCGCAGCGAGACCCGCGATGCCCGCGCCGATCACGACGATGCTCCTGCCGTCCCCGTCCTTAACCGGGCGCTCGTACTCCTCTTCCCGCCCGACGCCGGGGTTCAGCGCGCATTCGCCGGGCTTGCCGACCTTGGCGTTGGTCATGAAGGAGGAGATGCAGTGCAGGCATCCGATGCAGCGACGGATCTCATCCGCTCTCCCCTCTTCGAGCTTCCTGACCCAGTGCGGCTCGCAGATGAAGGAGCGCGCGGAGCCGATGAAGTCCTGATACCCCTCCTCGAGCTGCCGCTCCGCCTGCTCGGGCGAGCGCATGAAATTTGCCGCGATGACCGGGATGGAGACGACGCTTTTGATCTCTTTTGCGAGATATGCACGCCAGCCGGGCTCGTAGGAGGTCGGCTCCAGCCAGGCGTTGTACACGTCATAGCAGGCGGAGGTAACGTTGATGGCGTCAACGCCCAGCTCCTCGAGGCGTTTGGCGATCTGCTTGCCGGTCTCCAGATCGTAGCCCTTGCCGGGCTTACCGATCCGCTCGTACATCTCATCCGCCGTGAGGCGCACGATGAGGGGATAGTCCCGCCCGCAGCGCGCGCGGATGCCCTCGACGATCTCCCGCAGGAAACGCAGGCGGTTCTCAAAGCTGCCGCCGTACTCATCCGTGCGCAGATTCGTGTTGGGGCTGAGGAACTGCTGGATCAGATAACCGTGGCCGCCGTGCAGTTCCACCGCGTCCACGTCTGCCTTCTGACAGCGGACGGCCGCCTCGATGAAATCCCGCTGCAGCTTATGGATCTCGCGCTTCGACATCGCGTGGATCCTCGTCGCGCCGTGAGCGGAGAGCTCGCAGTTCGAGGGCGCCTGTACCGAGAAGCAGATCTTCTTCTCCTCGAGGCCGAGCAGGATCGGCGTGGCGGAGAAGAGCGCGTCCAGCACCTTGGGGAAGCGCTTAACGACCGGGATCACAACCGGGAGGCTGTTGATCGAGCTCGCGTAGCCCTGACGGCCGGGGTGGTGCAGCTGGATGCAGAGCTTTGCGCCGTGGGCGTGGATGCGGCGGGCAAATTCGCGCATCGGCTCGATGTGATAGTCATGGCTCATGGCCAGCTGCGTAAAGGTCGAGGCCGCGCCCATGTCGTTCACGCGGCAGATACCCGGAATGATAAGGCCGACACCGCCGCGGGCGCGCTCCTCATAATAGTTCATCATTCGCTCGGTCGGCGTGCCGTCGGTCTGCCCGAGGCTCATTTCCGCCGCCGTCATAACCGTCCGGTTTTTGACGGTCATGCTGCCGATTTTCATTGGGCTCAGAAGCAGCTCATACATGGAACTTCTCCTTCTGCTCCTCGCGCACGGAGGCGGCCTTCTCGTCGAGCTCGCGGTGGATCTCCTCGCGCTTTTCATGCAGCTCCTCGCGCTTTTCTTGCAGCTCCCCGCGCTTTTCTTGCAGCTCCTCGCGCACTGCCTCGCGCACCTCGCGGCCCTTTTCCACGACCTGCGTCACGTTTTCCCTGGCCTTCTCATGGTAGACGGCCAGCTTCTTCTTGAAGCGCTCGAGCTTGGCGGTCTCCAGCTTCCAGTACACCGTGCGCACCGGCGGGACGACGCCCATCAGCACCTTCGCAAAGCCGAAGAGCCCGCAGGGCGAGACCTTCGCCTTGCCTTGCTCGATGCCTTCGATCATCTTTTTGGCGACGTGCGAGGGCTTCTGAACCGGGAAGGGCTTTTCAAACTCCACGGCGTTGGCGACCTTGAAGAAATTCGTATCGGTCGCGACCGGATAAAGACAGGTGATCTGCAGGTTATCCGGCTTCTCGAGGCGAATGGCCTCCTGGAAGCCGTTGAGGGCAAACTTGGAGGAGGAGTAGATCGCGTAGCCGGGCATGGCCATCTCGCCGATCGCGCTCACCGTGTAGGCGAGGATGCCCTCCCGGCCGTTCAGGTGGCGGATATACTTGGCGTAAGTGTAGATGGGCGAGATGGTGTTGGTGCGGAACATGGCGTCCACACGATCCCAGTCCTCGTAGTTGAATTCCTCGTAGTACGGGAAGCCGGCGTTGGCATAGAAGAGGTCGATTTTCCCGAAGAGCTCCTCCGCCTTGGCAAAGACGCGGTCAACGCCCTCCTTAGTGCTGATGTCGCAGGAGAAGGCCGTCACGTTGTCGGCAAAGTACTGGATATTGTTCACATGGCGCGCCACAGCGAGGATGCGGTTGCCCTTCCCCTTTGCCAGGAGCTTCAAGGCCTCAAAGCCGATGCCGGAGCTGGCTCCGGTGAGCACGATGCTTTTGTTCTCGATCATGTCCCCGCCCCCTTACTTGTCGTATTCGCCGTATTCGCAGCCGATATTCCTGGCTTCGATCTCGTCGATCAGGATATCTCTGCCGAAGCGGCGCTTATAGAGCTTCAGCACGCCCGTACCATTGCCGCCGTTCCAGAGGCGGTTATGCCGTTTGAGCCCTGTGGGCGCCTCGTAGTTGATGAGCAGCATGTCCTTCTTTTTGCATCTGATCACGGTGTCGAGCTTGGCGTAGAAGGTCGTCTGCAGCACATGCCAGTGGATCTCGTCCGCAGTCTCCTCACAGTCGAACTTCGTACGGGAGAGGGTCCAGAACTTGGAGAAGTTGAAATCGTAGTTCCTGCCCTCGTAGAACATCGCGCCGAGGAGCTTGCGGTCGAGCGCGAGGCCGAAGACCTTCGGGCGGCCGCCGCCGATCTCAAAGGCGGAATTCTCCAGGCGCTTGCCGGTCTTGCGGCTCACGAGATTATTCGACGAGAGCCAGACCCAGGGGCTCGTGAAATCGCCGCCCCAGTTCTTGTCTGAATAGCCGTAGCAGGTCTCAGGACGGACGAGATAGCGCTCACCGTTGAGAATGACCTCGCCGGAGAAGGCGGTCTTCATGCCCTCGGCATGCCAGAACATTTCAAAGGCATTCAAACGGCGGAAGAACTTGCTCGCACCGTAGCCCACATGAAAGGCTATCTTCTTGTCGATTTTGAGATTCCAGGAGAGCGTGCCTGCGTCGCTCATCCACTCGGGATGCGCGTCCCGCTCCTCGGGCGTGACGGATACCGTACCCCAGGTGGCCGTCTCGCTGCAGTAGCAGTCCTCCGCACGCACCTCGTAAGGCGCGTCCTCGTGCATGCTGACTGCCTTCCAGGGGAAGAAGCGGTGCAGTTGACCGTGCTGCTCACCCCAGAAGCCGACGTTCACCATCAGATAAGACGGCTTTTGGCCTTTGCGCTTCTCCTCCGGCAGATGCCAGACGAGCCGGGGCTCCTCTCCGGCCAGAGCCGGATTGCAGGTAAAGAATTCTACATAGAAAGGCTTTTCCTCGCCGGTGTCCTCTTTGATCGCGGTGAAATTGTGCCACCACCAGTCGTAGCCCTGCTTGGCAAGCGGCCCTCGCAGCATCCACTCGTCGCGGTTGAGATCGCTGATATTTGACATAGCTGCACCTCCACATTTCCGAGAACGGCTGATTATCATGATTACAGACTGTTCTCAGTTATTTGCATATAGTATAGCATTCTTTTGGAACTATGTACAGTATACCCGGGAAATATCTTTCATTTTTTGTAAGGATTTGCCTGAAAAGCCGCCATTCTTTGGAATGGCGGCTTTTCGATCGGCGGGCTCAGTATATGGTTTTGATCTCCGAGGCCGGGACGCCGACGCTGCGGGCAAATTCCTCCAGGTCGGACGCTGTGCGCAGCAGCATGAGCTCAATGAGCTTTCCGTCGCTGCGGCGGCGGACGCAGGCCGTCTTCTCTCCGGTGCAGATGCTGCTGCGGATCAGCGGCTCATATTCCTCCGGCGGGTAAGCCGGTCCGGATTGCTTACGCTTGAACAGATGCATACGCTCGCTCCTCCCCTTTTTTTCATTGTAGCACAGAAAGGCGGGCATTTCAATCTTGCGCAAGCGTCTGAAAAGGATTATACTGCCTCTGCCGCTCACAGCGGGCGGCAAGACAGGAGAAACAGATATGAACAACAGCTTAATCAGATGGCAAGAATCCGATCGTTTGTAAAGCGCGAGCCGGTGCTGCTGCTCTCGGCTCTCGCCGCGCTCGTGAGCTGCTTTTTCGTTGCGCCCGACGCCGGCTATCTTGCTTATATCGACTGGCGCACGCTCGCGCTGCTCTATTGCCTGATGACCGTCGTTGCCGGGCTGCGGCAGGCTGGGCTCTTTGCCTATCTCGCGCATATCCTCTGCCTGCGCGCCGGGACGCTGCGGGCAATGGGCACGCTCCTCGTGGCGCTCTGCTTCGTAAGCTCGATGCTCATCACGAACGACGTCGCGCTGCTGACCTTTGTGCCCTTCGCCGTCGTTGTACTGGGCATGGCCGGGCAGAGCCGCGCCCTCATCCACGTCGTCGTACTGCAGACCATCGCGGCGAATCTCGGCAGCATCCTCACGCCGGTGGGCAACCCGCAGAATCTCTACCTCTATTCCTATTACGACTTCCCGATGGCGGACTTTCTCGGCGTGACCTTCCCCGTATGGGCGCTGAGTCTCGTGCTGATCCTGCTCGGCTGTCTCATTCTGCCGCGCACGCCGCTCACGGTCTTTCTCGGGGAGACGCCGCTTCTCAACCGCAGGCGGCTCCGGATCTACGGCGCACTGTTTCTCATCTGTATGCTGACGGTGCTGCGCGTGTTGCCCTGGCCGGCTATGCTCGGCACGGTGATTGCCGTGCTGCTCATCTTCGACCGGAAAATGCTGCTCAAAGCGGATTTCCTCCTGCTGCTGACCTTTGCCTCCTTCTTCGTGTTCTCCGGGAACCTCGCGCGCGTCCCTGCGGTGGACAATCTGCTGCGCCGCCTGCTCGGCGGACGCGAATACCTCGCGGCACTGCTCACGAGCCAGGTCATCAGCAATGTCCCGGCGGCGCTGCTGCTCTCGGGCTTTACGGCGGAGAGCCGTGCGCTGCTGCTCGGCGTGAACGTCGGCGGTCTCGGGACGCCCATCGCCTCGCTCGCCAGCCTCATCAGCATGAAGCTCTATTCGCACTCCGAGCATGCCGACGCCGGACGCTATCTTGCGGAATTCACGCTTGTGAATCTTTTGCTGCTCGCGCTGCTCTCCGCCTTCGTATTACTGACGGCTTGACCGGGAGCATTTCCGACAGGAAAGCCCCCTGTCACAAGGACCTGGGACGGCAGATGCCGTCCCAGGTCCTTAATGCTGTTCACGGGATTTCTCTGTGTTCTGTCCCCTCAACGGACGTAACGGCGGATCATACCGTCGAGCTTTTCCTCATAGGCCCCGCGCTCGCACCACATGGTCTCAATGTGCCTCGCCTTTTCAGAGAAGAGTGAATCCTTCTCTCCTGTGTACAGGGCATAGATCTCCGGGGCATTATCGAAGGGAACGCTGGAATCCTGCATCCCATGCACGACGAGCAGCGGGATTCTGCTCTGCGTGAGGGAGGCGCGCACGTCCGTCTCCGCGAGGTCGAAGGCGAGGAGCCTGTGGAGCGCCGCGAGCGGTGCAAAGGCAGCGCCGAGCTGCCCGCGCAGCTGCCGCCGCGCGTCCAGGAAGCCGCTGTCCTCCACGAGAAAACGGACGTTTTCGGGGCAGCGTGCGCTCATCTTCATCACCGTAGCCGCCCCCATGGAGAAGCCGTGCAGCACGATCTGCGTCTCCGGCCCGAAGCGGGCGATCAGCTCGTCGAGCCATCGCAGACAGTCCTCGCTTTCATAGAGGTCGAAGCCGATCACGCTGCCCTCGCTCTCCCCGTGCGCCGCGTGATCGCAGCAGAAGAGATCGAAGCCTCGTGAGGCGTAGTAGTCGTAATAGAGGCCGGCTGTCTCCACATGCTCCGAGCGGTAACCGTGGAGAAGGAAGGCGACGCGACGCCCCTGCGCGCCTGTCGGATAATAAAAGCCCTGCAGACGCTCACCGCGCGCCGAGCGGAGCTCCCAGCGCTCGCAGGGAGCCAGCCGCAGCCGCGCCGCGGCGCTGTCACGGGCGATATAGTAGGCCTTCTCATGCCCCTTCTTGTCCAGAAACCGCGCCAGGAGCGGGGAGCCTCGGCGCAGGAACACATATGCATAGAGCTCCTCCGCCAAAAACGCGGCGGAGAGCGCCGGAGCGGCGGCGCAGAGGACACGGGCAAGCTTCTTCACGCCGCGCTCCTCACAGCATCGCGCCGACCGTCGCCAACAGCGTGCACAGCAGCACAAGCAGCTGGAACGGCAGCTTTCCGAACACGCCGACAATGTCGCTGCGGCCGGTACGCTTGCGGCTGAGACCGTAGGCCCAGATGATGCCGAGGCCGGTGACGACCTGGATGGCGCTGGCATAGCGCGTGAAGCCAACAAAGCTTGCAAGGTGGAAGAGCGCCAACAGCAGGCAGGGCAGCGACGCCGCGAGCCAGCTGATGTGCACGCTCCACTTCGTCTGCTCATGCACGATGTCGCGCAGGTTGAGGGTGTTCGCCCAGAAGGAGGTGGCCAGCGCCAGCAGCGTGAACACGTAACCGACGACGCTCACCCAGCCGCCGAGCTTTCCGGCCAGGTCTACCAGCGCGCCGTCCTCCGTGATATCCCTGCCTACGCCGAGCAGGGTCATCAGGGTGACGAGAAAGATCAGCAAAAGGTTGATGGCAAGGCCGGCGGCGATGGCAAGCCGGATCTTCTTCACGTCCCCTTCCAGACCCTTCACGACCTGGGGCGTACTCATGACCGCGGAGAGGGAAAAGCTGACGATGCCGAGCAGCGCGAGCGCGGCGTTCGGCCCCTCGCCGCTGCGCGGCAGCGGCTGCAGCGGCCGCAGCAGGACCGCGACAAAGAGGATACCGATGACGGCCAGCATGGAGCTGACGGCGAGCTTCTCACAGATACCGACGAGCTTCATGCCCGCGAAGACGACGCCTGCACCGATCACATAGAACAGCAGGATGCCCCAGGTGCTGTTGAGACCGAACCAGGAACGGAACACGGCTGCTGCGCCGGTCAGAAAGCCGCTCACATTCACCAGGACTGACAGCCCCAGCAGCGCGAAGGCCAGCCAGGTGAAGACCTGCTTGAGCCTGCCGGAGAAGAGCTCGCGGTCAAAGCAGGTGATGAACTGCGCGCCGCCGTTGTTGTAGCTCAACTCCGCAATGATCAAATGCAGCAGGAGATTAAACAGATAGCAGAAGCAGAGGATCAGCAGAATGGACACAAGGCTGTTGCGTCCCGCGAGGTAGGGTACCGCCAGGATACCGGAACCCACACCGTGCCCGACGATGATACTCGTGGCCTCAAAAAAGCTGAGTTTGGATTCTCCCCGGATCTTTGCCATGATCGAACCGCCCTTTCTTTCCTCTCTGAATGCCGAAAGCCCGGATATATCTTTCTGCCATTTATTCTATCACAAGAACCCGCTCTGAGGCAATTGCCTTTGAGCGGGTTCCTAAACTTCTTATTGGACCTGTCATTGGGGCGTCAAAGCTCGCTCTCTTCGTAGATTCGGCGCAGGCGCGCGATCTCCGCCTCGGGCAGGGGCGGCTGGGCAGGATCGTTGCCGCGCTGATAACAGGCCTCCACATAGGGCACGACATCCGCGAAGACGCGCTCCGGGCGAAGATCCACGCGCGCAAAGAGGCCGTTGGAGAGGGTGAATACGGCGCAGTCGCGGTAATATCCGAAATAGGAGACGATCTGCGGCTTCTGATAGGGCTGCCGAGCCAGGTCGCAGAGCGCGTCCGTCTCGGCGCAGAGGAAAACCTCCAGCGGCGTTTTCTCCGCGGCACGGCGCGCGATCTCCACTGCCTCGCTCTGCGGGAAGCGGTAATAGAACGTGGAAAGGAAGGGCAGCGCGATGCTCCGGCAGCCGAGCTTCTCCGCGCGGGAGAACACGGCCTCGTAGCAGCGGCCGAGGATCAGCAGTTCATTGGCCTTGCCGGTCAGGTAGCGCGGCGTCGCCGTGAGGAGCAGATGTGCGGCGGGCAGGCCGCTCTCCGGAAGCTCCGCGGCATGCCCGACAGCGACGAACTTTGCCTCATTCAGCGCGGCAGCAAGCTTCTCGCCGCCGGTGCGGAGCAGCTCCTCCCCCGCAGGGCACGCGGCGGCGCTGCCGGTCATCTCCAGCGCAAGCACAACGGCGTCCGCCCCGAGGGAGAGGACGCCGCTTCGCGTAATCGTTACTGCCATCTCAGCGCAGGAAGCCGTTGACGATCTGCTCCTCCGCCTCCTGTTCGGTAAGGCCGAGGGTCATGAGCTTGATGAGCTGGTCGCCCGCGATCTTGCCGATGGCCGCCTCATGGACGAGCATGGCGTCAACGTTGTTGGCCTCCAGCGAGGGGATGGCCAGGATGTGGCCGTTGTCCATGATGATGGAGTCGCACTCGGTGTGGCCGCTGCAGGGGGCGTTGCCGGTGATACGGGCGTTGAAGGTCTGGGTGGAATCGTCCCGCGCGACAGAGCGGGACACGACGTCGGCCGTGGCCCCTGCGCCGTTGAGGTTCACCTGATAGCCGCTCACGGCGTTCTGGCTGCCGTGGGTCATGAGGCGTTCCTTGACGACAAGGCGCGCGTCGGCCGCGAGCTCCGCTCTGGTAATGCGCTCGGTGGAGTCGACCCCCTTGATCTGCTCCATCTCCATTTCCATGTTGCTGCCCTCTTCCATGTAGCACTCGGTCACAGGGTTGAGGATGCGCTGGCCCTTGCCGTCGCCCGAGCCGTAGTGCTTCTCAACGTAGCGCACCTTGGCGTTTTTGCCGACATAGAAGCGGTGGATGCCGTCATGCTCGGAGTCATGCGTGCCGCAGTTGTCGATGCCGCAGCCGGCTACGATCACCACGTCGCTGTCCTCGCCGATATAGAAGTCGTTGTAGACAGTCTCCTTGATGCCGCTCTCGCTGAGCACGACAGGAATATGCACGCTCTCGTTCTTTGTGCCGGGCTTGATGTGAATGTCGATACCGGAGCCGTCCGGCTTGGAGACGATGTCGATATTGGCGGTGGTGTTGCGGCCGGCGAGCTGGCTGTTGGCGCGGAAATTGTATGCGCCGGAGGGGACGGAATGCAGGTCCGCGATCTCCTCGATGAGTCTTTTTTGAATGGCGTCAAGCTTTACCATGGTCTTCTCCTCCTCACTGCAGCTTCTGGCAGGCGCTCACGGGCGCGCTCTGGCCGATGAGCAGCGGCATGATCTCCGCGGGGGTGCCGCGCTCGGTAATCTGCCCGCCGGAGAGCACAACGATCTCGTCTGCGATCTCCAGGATGCGCTCCTGGTGCGAGATGAGCAGGATGGAGCTGTCCTCGATCTCTCGGCGCATCTTCTCGAAGATGCGGATGAGGTTCTGGAAGCTCCAGAGGTCGATGCCGGCCTCGGGCTCGTCGAACACACTCAGCTTGGTATGGCGGGCGAGCAGCGTTGCGATCTCAATGCGCTTGAGCTCGCCTCCGGAGAGAGAGGAGTTGACCTCGCGGTCGATATAATCTCTGGCGCAGAGGCCGACCTCGGAGAGGTAGTTGCAGGCGGCGGCGACGGAGAGATTCTTCCCGGCAGCCAGGCGCAGCAGATCCTTCACGCGGATGCCCTTGAAGCGCACGGGCTGCTGAAAGGCGAAGCTGATGCCGAGTTTTGCGCGCTCGGTGACGTCAAGCTCGGTAATGTCGGTCCCGTCGAACAGGATCTGACCGGAGATGGGCTTCTCAATGCCCATGATGAGGCGGGCAAGCGTGGACTTGCCGCTGCCGTTCGGCCCGGTGATCACGACGAATTTGCCGTTTTCTATCGTCAGGCTCAGATTGTGGATAATGTCCTTTTGATGGTTGTCCTCATTGACAGTGAAGCTCAGATCTTTGATTTCCAGCATGCGTAGTTTCTCCTTATTGGGGTCCCACAGGGGGTATTCTTTCGCTCAGCATATTGTAAGCGAAATCGCTGAACTTTGCAATAGACGCAGCGTAGGAAAATGTGAAAAGAGCGGGGAAAAGCCTGCCTTTGCCCTGTCGCGGCGCCGCTTCCTTCCTCCCCCCCGCCTTGCAGCAAAGCAGGCAGGCTGAACATAAAAACCCGGCGGCCAGGGGCCGCCGGGCGGTATTGGGTCAATCAGAAATGCGCTTGCGGGAAATCAGTCACCCAGGGTCGGATCGGGCGAGACCAGGAAGCTCACCGTATAGCCGCTGCCGTCGACGATGTAATGATAGTCGTCGAGGCGCAGGGAATTGTTGGTGAAATAGAGCGTGAAGTCATCCACGTCGGTTTCGTCAAGATAGGCGTTGAAGAGCCAGGCGTCGTCTTCGCCGATGACGGGCACGAAGTGATCGCCCATAACGGTGACATACAGCGAGAGCACGGGGTGCTCCGTATCGGTCACCTCATAGAGCTCGAAGAACTCGTTGCCCTGGCTGTCCGCATCCAGCAGACCGATGACCGAACGGGTGCCGGTCTCATACTCGCTCTTGTTATTGTCGCTTTCGAAGGTCATGGTGCCGGACCAGTAGGAACCTACCTCCAGCTGCGCGGTCGAAGCAGGGGCTTCGACAGCGGGCGCCGCCGCAGGCGTCTCGATCAGGCTGCCGGGGGCAGAGGAGACGCCGCCCAGCTCGGGGCAGATCAGCGTCACGCTTACGCCGCTGTTTTCAATATTCTCGAGTACCATTACACCGTTTGAGAGGGTTCCGCTGAAGCTCTCCACTCTGTCCTCAATCAGGAGCGAGCCGCCTTCCAGGGACCACTTCATGGTTTTACTCTGCTTCTCTCCGTCCTTCGGCTGGATCACGATATCCGCTTTGCCGTTGCTCTTGAGCTCGATCGTAAACACCTCGTAGGCGGAATCTGCAGAAATGGTAATGCCGCTAACTGAGGCAGAGTCCGCCGTATACAGGCCGGCATTGGGATCCGGCTCCGAAGAGCCGCAGGCGGCGAGTGCGAACAGCATCAGGACCGCCAGAAGCGCTGCAAGAAGTTTTTTCATTTTTTACCTCCTCGTTTTCATTTTATCTTTCCGGTGACAATTCCCATCCATTGTCTATACATATTCAGTATATCTTACTTTTTTGCGTTTGTACACAGGAAAAACAGTTTTTTCGCAAAAAATCCCAAAAACCCTATGCAGTCGCCGCTTATTCGGCGGGGCGGACGCGCACTTCCCCGCTCTGCACGCGGCGCATGCTGCCGTCCGCGAGGCGCACGAGCAGCGAATAATCCCGCCCGAGCTCCAGAACCACGGCACGTTCAGGCTCTCGGCCGGGCAGCAGCAGCTCCACCGCCTTGCCCAGCACCAGCGAGCGATCGCGGTAGGCCGCAAAGCAGTCCTCCTCCGGCAGGGCGGCGCAGTAGCCCCACAGCCGGTCGAGCACGCCGGCGGCCAGTCGGCAGCGGAGGGAATCCGGCGTTTGTCCGCCGAAGACTGCCCCGGCGATACCCCGCAGCTCCTCCGGGTAATCCCCCTCGGGGACACGGGTGTTGATCCCGATGCCGACGACGACGTAATGCATCATGCCGCTCTCGCAGTCGACCGAAGCCTCGGTCAGGATCCCGCAGACCTTACGGTCATCAAGAAAGATGTCGTTGACCCATTTGATCTGGGTCCTTCTGCCGGAGAGCTCTTCAATCGTCTCCGCTGCGGCCACCGCTGCGCAGGCGGTGATGCGCGTAGCCTGCGCAGCCTCGAGCTGTGGGCGCAGAAGCAGGCTCAGATAGAGGCCGGAGTCCTTCGGCGAATAGAAACTGCGCCCCATGCGTCCGCGTCCCTCCGTCTGTTCGCCGGCGATCAGCGCGGTCCCGGTCGGTTCGCCGTTGGCAGCGAGGCTCTTGAGTACCGTGTTTGTTGAACCGATACTGCGATAGACCTTCGGCTTGATCTCCTTCGTTTTCAGGAAACGCCGAACGCCCTCCTCGCTCAGCACGTCGCTCGGCAGGAGGCGGTAGCCGCGCTTCTGCGCGGATTCGATCCGATAGCCCTCCTCGCGCAGCTGTTCGATGGCCTTCCAGACTGCCGCGCGGCTGAGCGAGAGTTTGCCGGCGATTTCTTCGCCGGACACGAAGCCTTCAGTCTGCCGCAGCTGCTCCCATACCCGCTCTTTTGTCATCACGCTCTTCCCCTTCGGACAAGCGGCGCGATCCTGCCGGTCAGGAGCGCCGCCAGGCTGATTTTCACGGCGTCCGGGATCAGATACGGCAGCACACACCAGGCAAGCGCCGTACCCACGCCGATTGCGCCGCTCGTCCGCGTATACACAAGCACGAACCAGGCCGTGCCAAAGGCATAGCAGGCCAGCACGCCCGCCGCCATCGCCAGGAGCAGTACGCGAAAACTCCGTCCCATGCGCTCAGCCGCGAGCCCGACGATCAAAGCCGTGAACAGAAATCCGACGAGATAGCCACCCGTAGTGCCGAGAAGCGCGGCAAAGCCGCCCTTGAAGCCGGCGAAGACCGGCGCGCCGATCGCGCCGAGCAGCAGATAGATCCCCACGCTCCAGACGCCGAGCCGCAGCCCGAGCACCGCCGTCACGAGGCAGACGGCGAAGGTCTGCAGCGTGAAGGGCACCAGGCTCGGCAGGAAGGCAGGCACGGAGATCCAGGAGCAGACGGCGATCAGCGCCGCTCCCATCGCCGTGAAGGCCAGATCAGATGCTGTGTTTCGTTTCATGCTTTTCCTCCGTGCGTCTTGTTTTTATCCCCTGTATGATATCTCCCGGCTCAAGAAATGTCAACTCCACTTTTCAATCACG
>DFGE01000017.1 GCA_002371675.1 Clostridiales bacterium UBA3758 | reverse complement strand
TTCGCAAGAAACTTTCCTTTTACTCTCAAGCTGCCGGCGCTTTGCCGGGAGCCGGGGGCAGGACGGCATCGGCTGCCCTGCCTCTGCTTTGGCGGCTCAGAGCTCGACCATGTATGCGTCGCAGCCTTCCCCGTCGATGGTGTAGTAGGCGACGGCCTCGTCGGGCTTGACGTAGATGGCGAGCTCGGCGATGTCGGCGGTGTGGTGAGACTTTGCCGCCTCGAGCACCTTCGCGTTCAGCGCGGTCAGATCAAATTCACGGCCGTTGGCCTGAAGAATCGTTTTCACTGCGGGGGCAGCCGCCTTCTTCGTCGTCTTTGCAGCGGACGCGGCGGATTTCTTGACAGCCTTCACAGCGGGATCGGCAAGTTCTGCCTTCTTGACCGCCGGAGCCTTCGTCGCCTTCTCTGTGGTTTTCTTTACAGTAGCCATTGTGTATTCCTCCAGATTTCACAGAAATGCTTTGCTGACACGCTCTTTCGTGTCAAGGTTGGATTATAGCAGCTTGGCAGCGCGGATTCAATGAGTAAAATACACAAAAATTGGGGGAATCAGCCCTTCGGCGGCTCTTGTACAGGGGAAAACGGGGAGAAACGCTCGCCGTAAAGCCCTGGGAGACCGTCTCCCTTGCGCGCGGCGCGGGAATATGATACAATTCAAATGTAAAGGCAGGGAACGGAATAAACGCCGCACTGCGCCTGCGGGGGGAGGAAAAGTATGGCTTATGTTGAAGAGCTGCGAGCGCTGATCGGTCACCGCAGGATCAATCTCTGCGGCTGCACGGTCGTGGTCGAAAACGAGAGGGGAGAGCTGCTGCTGCAGCAGCGCGTCTTTCCGGAGGGCCGCTGGTGCTTTCCGGGCGGACTGATGGAGCTCGGCGAGGCCGCGGAGGATACCGCGAAGCGCGAGCTCGAGGAGGAGACCTCCCTGCGCGCGCAGGAGCTCTCGCTGATCGGCGTCCTCTCCGGGCCGGAGCATCTCTGCCGCGCCGCCAACGGCGACGAGTATTATGTGGTGGATATCGCCTTTGCCTGCCGTGCCTGGACGGGCGAGCCGCGTGTCAACGACGGTGAATCCGTGCGCCTGGCGTGGTTCAGGCCGGACGCTCTCCCGGAGCGCCTCGTGACGAGCCACCGCAAGATCCTGCGCGAGTATCTGAAGAAAAAGGACGCGCCGGTCTGACGGCGCGCGGACATATTGCAACAGATTAGGAAGAGGAGCTGTGATCCGTGAATACAGAAGCGTTCGTTTCGTTCGGCAGGAAGCTGCGGGAAAACGTCGGCAGGGTCATCGTCGGCAAGGACGAGATCATCGACCAGCTGACCGTCGCCCTCATAGCGGGCGGGCATGTGCTCGTGGAGGATCTGCCCGGCACCGGGAAAACCATGCTGCTGCGCGCCTTTTCGCAGAGCATCGGAGGCAAATTCCGCCGCATCCAGTGCACGCCCGACCTCATGCCCTCCGATCTCACGGGCATCTATTTCTACAACCAGAAGGAGAGCGTGTTCGAGTTCCGCCCCGGCCCGCTCTTTGCCAACGTCATTCTCGCTGATGAGATCAACCGCGCCACCCCGCGCTCGCAGAGCGCGCTGCTCGAGGTAATGGAGGAGAAGCAGCTCTCCATCGACGGTGTGACGCACCGGATGGAGGAGCCCTATCTCGTCATGGCGACCCAGAACCCCATCGAATCCGCAGGCACCTTCCCGCTGCCCGACGCGCAGATGGACCGTTTTCTCATGCGGCTGCGCATGGGCTATATGGAGCGGGAGGAGGAGATCTCCGTGCTGCGCCGCCGTGACGCGAGAGATCTTGCGGCCGAACTGCAGCCGGTCACCGGCCCAGAGGAGATCCGCGCCCTGGGCGAGGGATACCGTGACGTCGCCGTGTCGGACGATGTGGCGGGCTATATCCTGGATCTTGCGGCCTATACCCGCAGCTCTGAGCTGCTGCGCTGCGGCGTCTCTACCCGCGGCTCGCTCGCGCTCTACAAGACCAGCCAGATCCGCGCCGCCCTCAATGGGCGGGACTATGTCATCCCCGAGGATGTGAAGGCCGAGGCGCCCTACGTGCTGCCGCATCGCCTGACCCTTGTGCGCCGCTGCGACATGAATGCGGAGGGCTTTGTGAGCAGGATGCTCGACGAAGTCGAGGTCCCGCTCGAACGGCTATGAGCGCGTTTCTTGTCCTCGGCGTCATCGTCGCGCTGATCGCGGCGGAGCTCCTTTCCGTCCGCACGGCGAAGAGCGCGCTGCACACCCGCTGCGAGACGGATCTGACGCTCGCAGAGCCCGGCGGCACGATCACTCTCACCGTCACAGTCACCAATTCCTCCGCCATCCCGCGGCTTTTCGTGGGTATCTGGTTCTTCTTCGCGGAGGGGGCGGAGCTGTGCGAGGATGCGAAATGGGCCGCCCGTTACCGCGACCGGGCCTATCCCGGCCTCTGTGTGCGCCGCTCGCTCTCCCTCATGCCGCACACCTCCGCGCGCTTTCGCGTGCGTTTTTCACTGCCGGAGCGCGGCGTCGTCTCCCCGGGGCATTACGTGATCGAATGCGGAGATTTCCTCGGCCTGTTCAAAGAGCTCATCAGCGGCAAGGCCAAGGGCAAAGTGGTCGTGACTGCGCGGCAGGCGCCCGGGGCGGAGGATTTTCTCAACGCGAGCGGGCTGCTCGGCTCGGTGTCCGTGCGCCGCTTTTTGCATGACGATCCCTCGCTGACGGTCGGTTTCCGGGATTACACCGGGCATGAGCCCATGAAGCAGATCGCCTGGAAGCAGACGGCGCGGCGCGGCAGCCTCATGGTGCGCGAGAACGACCATACAGCGGAGCCGAGCGCCTCCCTGCTGGTCGATCTCTCCGGCAGTGAGGCCGAGCGCGAGGCCGTCCTCTCTCTCACGCGCAGTCTTTCGGAGCAGCTGGAGGATCAGAAGATCCCCTATGCGCTCTATTCCAACGGCGATCTCTTCTCCGTCGGCTCCGGCATCGGCGAGGCGCATCTCAAGGACATTCTGGAGCGAATCGGCCGTGCACGGCCGACGGAGTTCCGCACGGTCGGGGATCTCGCGGAGGAAGTGCTCGAGGAGCGCGGCCTGCGGAGCGACCTTTTGCTGATTGCCCCGCGGCCCGGCGGAGAATGCGAGCGCGCCATGGCGTGGATCGCGGAACAGACTGGCGCGGAGCCAGCCGCCTGTTACGGCAGTGAGCATCTGCTTCCGGACAGGCAGGGAAAGGAGACGAACGCATGGAAGCCGCAGTAGCCTTTTTGTGCACGGCGGACGCCGCGCTGTATTTCGCCGCTCTCAGCCTGCTGAATCTCTTTGAAGACGCCCTCGGCGCAATGCTGCTGGCGCTTGCGCTGAGCTTCGGAATGCTGCTTCTTACGCAGCAGTTCCGCTATACCCCCGCGCTGCGCATCGCACTCTCGCCGCTGCCCTTTTTGAGCCTGCTGCTTCTGCCCTTCGGCCGCGCCTGGATCTTTTTTGTTCCGGTTCCGCTCGTGATGACGCTGCTCGCCGCGCTCGATCGCTTTGATTGGGATGAGGAGCGCACCGTGCTCTTCATGCGCGTGCTGATCGGCTGTGCGCTGGCCTTTATGCTCCCGGCCGCGCTGAGCACGCCGCCGAAGACGAAATTCATTGTGCTTCTGCTGCTCTTTGTGCTGCTTGCGGTGATCGGACTGCGGATGCTCCGCACGCCGGGCTCCGGCACGCGGCTGCGCTTCGTCAGCATTTCCGGGGCGCTGCTCACCGTTGCGATCGGCGTGAGTGGAGGCTTCCTCGTCGGCGGCGCGTTGACGCGGCCGGATATCCTGCTCGCGCCGGCTCGCTGGTTCTTTCTGGCACTTGGCTGGCTTTTCGGCAAGCTGATGGAGAACGCCACGTTCCCGGAGATCGAGCAAGAGGCATACGGGGATGCTGTGCCCACGCCCAGCGAATCGCCGATCCCGACAGTCGAGCCGGGGGAACTGGAACAGCTTGCCCCGCAGCAGTGGACAGGCAATGTCCTGCCGACGCTCGTGACGATCCTGTTTGTCATCCTGGCCATCGTGCTGATCGTGCTGCTCCTCAGACGGCGCAGGCGCGTAACGCCGTCCTATGTCGGCGATATGGAGTATTTCCCAGAGCAGCGCGAGGAGAAGAAGAGCCCGGCTCGCCGCCGCATCACGCTCTCTGCCAACCGTGTGCGCGAGGCTTACCGAAGCTATCTGCTCCTGCTCGAGAGCGGCGCCGCGCTGCAGCTGCGGCCCAGCGAGACCTCGCTGGAGGTGCAGCAAAAGGCCGCCGGCCAGCCTGGGGCGAGCGAGGCGGAGGAGCTGCGCAAGCTCTATCTCCGCGCACGTTATGCGGAGAGCGGAGGCGCGAAGGACGCCCGCAGAGCGGAGGCTCTGCTCAAGGCCATTCGCCGCAGCTTCCGCGAGCGGCAGTAAAGGATCGCGCGTCTCTCCGTCAAAAAAGGATGAACTCCCGCAGATCGGGAGTTCATCCTTTTTGCAGCCGATTCATTCGGGCAGATAGAACTTCTTTTCCGTGACGACGGCGTCCATGCGCCGGTCATGCGCATCGGTGACGACACGGGGGAGCCGCTGCGCCTCGAAGGCAACGGCAATACATTTCGCCCGCGTACAGAGCGGGAGATAGCGGTCATAATAGCCCGCGCCGTGGCCGAGCCGGTTTCGGTTCTTGTCAAAGGCGACGCAGGGGACAAGCACCAGGTCGATCTCCTCCGGCGCGACGAGCTCCGACGCGGCGGGGTCCGGCTCGCGGATGCCGTAGGGACCGCGTTTACAGGGGCCGGTGGGGATGCGCGCCTCCATCGTCTGCCTGTCGAGGCAGCGGGGGAGGGCGATCCGCGCGCCGAGCTGCTCTGTGAGCGCGGCGAGATCCACCTCGTCGCCCAGGGCGCTGTAGCTCAGGATCGTTCCAGCGGCGCGCAGCTCCGGCAGCTCGAGCAGAGCGGCGCAGATCGCGGCGCTGGCCTCGCGGCGCTGCTCCCTGCTGAGCGCTCTGCGCGCGGCGAGGGCGGCCTTGCGCTGCTCGGCCTTCCCCTGCGGGAGCAGGCGGCGCAGCTGCGGCAGCGCATTTGCGAGCAGCCGGATCACCACGACCTGCACGACCGACAGTACGGCGACCTGCGGCAGCCGCGAGACGAGCAGCGGCAGGAAGGGCGAGGAGTAGAGGACGGAGATCCAGAGGGTGTTGAGCAGCAGACTCAGCGCGAATTCGTGCACGCCGACGGCGAGGAGTATACTCCCCATGCGCTGATCGCGCCGCAGGAACAGCCCGTACACCGCGCCCATCAGGAACGCGGTGAGGGTGAAGCCGGGGAAATAGGGGCCGACGGGAAAGAGCAGCGCCCCCAGCAGATCCGCCAGTGCACCAATGATCCCTGCCTCAAGCGGGCCGAACAGCATCGCCGCGAGCGCGACCGGCAGGAACGCGAAGCCGATCTTGATATTCCACGCGCTGATCGAGAGAAAGCGCGACAGCACGATCTCCACGGCGATCAGCATGGAGAGGACAACGAGCTTGCGGGTATTGAGCTTCAACAAAAAACCCCCTTTCGTGACGGTTGCCACGCAGGGAGTTTCCTCTCGTGTGGCAGCGGAAGCGGAGACAGCACCGATTTCGTCCGCGGGCAACTTCCCATTCCGCGGCACTCCAGGCCAAGGCCAACGCGCAGCTCCTACTCTGACACCCTTCATTGGTTTGCAACCCTATTATAAAAAGGCGCATGCCCCTTGTCAAGTAAACGCTTGCGTTC
>DFGE01000016.1 GCA_002371675.1 Clostridiales bacterium UBA3758 | reverse complement strand
TTTTAATTCCCCCGGTATAACCGGGCGTTGTTTGTCGCTAAAGCTCCAACCCTCCGGCTCCGCGGCAGATGCGCGGGAGCCGAAAATTTTTTATGGATTTTTTGCAGAAGGGTGTTATAATGACAATAAGATGGCGAAAAGCCAAAAAGCTTTTCGCCGCACGGCTTTGCCGCGCAGCCAAACAGCATAGCTGTTTGGCCATATATTCATTTCAATGAGCATCGGGCGAATGACCCTTTGGGTCATTCGCTGCCAAACTTGTCGTTTGGCAGCGAAATCAATCGAACCCTCGATTGATTTCGCCATCCGATGGTCATTATAATGACTATAAGATGGTGAATTGTGCAAAGATCTTTTGCTGAGCCGCTTCGCGGCCCGGCAAGGCAGCAGAGCTGCTTTTTACTCATTGCAACGAGCATCGCGCAAAGGAGGCTGCAAACCATGGCAGAAAACAGACCCCAGGGCAGGAAGAAAAGAGTCACCGACAGCAGCGCGGGAGTCCATCGCCGCGGCGAAGGGCTGAACACCGGGCCGGTAGCCGGGAAGGACGCCCACTCCCCGACCGACAGTCTCGGCGGCGGCAGCGGAAAAACCGGCAAGAGCGGCGTCAGCCGCGCGGCGACCCGCGCGGGAGGCGGCGGCGTTTCGATCCTGCTGATCCTTGTGATCGCGTACTTTCTTCTCAAGGGCGGCGGTCTCGGCAGCCTGCTCGGAAACGGAGGCATGGATACCGGCAGCGCCGGCACGAGCTCCGGCTACACCCAGCAGGTCCCGACACAGGCGCCCAGCACGCCGAAGCCTACGCAGGCTCCGGCTGCGAGTATTGCCAACCCCTATGCCAACCTCATCTCCGGCTCCACCTCCAGCTGGACTGCGCAGACCGCAAACACCCAGAACCTGAATCAGGATGTGGCCAGCGGCGCACGCGAGAAATACACCACGATCCAGGGCAATAACCAGGATACCGTGACCATCATGGTCTACATGTGCGGCACGGATCTGGAGTCCCGGAACGCCATGGCCACACGCGACCTGCAGGAGATGATCAACGCCAAGACCGGCAACAACGTCACCATCCTGATCTACACCGGCGGCTGCAGCCGTTGGAACAACAACGTGGTCAGCTCCACCACCAACCAGATCTATCTGCTCAAGAACGGCAAGCTCATGCGCGCGGCTGACAACATCGGCGCCAAGCCCATGACCGATCCCGCGACGCTCACGGAGTTCATCCAGTGGAGCGCCAGGAACTTCCCCGCCAACCGCAACGAGCTCATTCTCTGGGACCACGGCGGCGGATCTGTGAGCGGCTACGGCTATGACGAAAAATTCGGCCGCGGCGGCTCGATGAGTCTCGCCGGCATCGACCAGGCGCTCAAGAACGCCGGCGTGAAGTTTGACTTCATCGGCTTTGACGCCTGCCTGATGGCGACGATGGAGACCGCGCTGATGCTCGACGATTATGCCGACTATCTGATCGCCTCCGAGGAGACCGAACCGGGCATCGGCTGGTACTACACCAACTGGCTGACCAAGCTCGGCTCCAACTCCTCCATGCCCACCGTCCAGCTCGGGCAGAACATCGTGGACGACTTTGTAAGCACCTGCGCGAGCCAGTGCGCCGGTCAGGCGGCCACGCTGTCCGTCGTTGACCTGGCGGAGCTGGCGTACACCGCGCCCGCTCCGATGAAGGCCTTCTCCGAATCCATCAGCTCCCTGGTCAACTCCAGCCAGTACCGCAGCGTCTCCAACGCGCGCAACGGCAGCCGCGAGTTTGCCCGCAGCACGGCGATCGACCAGATCGACCTGGTGCACTTCGCCCGCAACCTCGGCAACCGCGAGGGCGAGCAGCTGGCGCAGGCCCTGCTCGGCGCCGTGAAATACAACCGCACCTCCTCCAACATGTCCAACGCCTATGGCCTGTCCATCTACTTCCCCTACCGCCGCACCTCCAACGTGGACGCCGCAGTGAAGACCTACAATGCCATCGGCATGGACGCCAGCTACTCTCAGGCCATCCGCGACTTTGCCTCGCTCGAGGTCAGCGGTCAGGTCGCCTCCGGCGGCTCGAACTCCGCCTTCGGTTCCCTCTTCGACCAGGGCTACAGCTCCTCCTACGGCAGCAGCTCCGATCTGATCAACGGTCTGCTCTCGAGCTTCCTGGGCGGCGACTTCGGCTCGATCTCCGGCCTGTCCGGCAGTAATACCGACTTTTTCTCCGGCCGCTCCCTCTCCACCGAGGCTATGGCGGACTATATCGCTGCCAACAGCTTCGACGCCGCCAGCCTCTACTGGCAGCGCAGCGGCGATAACTGGGTCGTCTCCCTGCCCGACGAGCAGTGGGAGATGGTCGAGGGTCTCGCGCTCAACGCCTTCTATGACGACGGCGAGGGCTATGTTGACCTCGGCTATGACTATCTCTTCGACTTTGACGAAAACGGAGACCTCCTCGCGCCCGCGGATCACACCTGGATCGCGGTGGACGGCCAGCCCGTCGCGTTCTACTTCGAGTACACCGACGGCGAGGACTTTGTCCAGGGCCGCATCCCCTGCTATCTCAACACCGTGCCCGGCACGGAGTGGACCGATATCCTCGGCGCAATGGAAGCCGGGGAGACCGGCAACGCCTCTTCTGCCGACGACGGCACCGTTGATATTCTGGTCGACCTGATCGTGATCTTCGATACTGAGCACCCCTACGGCTACATTGCCGGCGCGCGCCCCGTATACAAGGACGGCGAAACCGAGACTGTCGCCAAGAACCTGGTCACGCTCAAGGAGGGCGACGTGCTGAGCTTTGTGTGCGACTACTACCGTTACGACGGCACCTACGACAACAGCTACTTCCTCGGCGACCCCATGCCCTATTACGACGGCATGGAGATCTCCAACGTTGACGTCGGAGAGGGCGACCTGCTCATCACCTACCGCTTCACCGACATTTACCAGCAGCAGTACTGGACAAACCCGATCATCGGATAAGTGCCGACGCGCTGCAGACAGCAACACGCCCCCGCTCAGTCGAGCGGGGGCGTTTTCTGCCTTTCCAGGCAGCCGCGACTTGCCGTTTTCGGGCTGCGGCTGATGGTATACGAAGCGGGGCTTGGCCCCCTGCCTGTCCTCCTGCGGATCAGTCCGCGGCGGGATGCACTGTGAATTACTGCAGATCGGCATTCTCACGCCGTCCGACAGCCTTCCAGAAATACCCTCATCTTCTTAAGGAACAGCTCTGCGATGGGACTGAACACCTGATATTTTTTCCAGACCAGATACATTTCCACGGTCAGCGCAGGCGCCAACGGGCGGAAGACGAGGCCGCTCCCCGGTTCCGTGTTGATCAGATGGTCGAAGGTGAGAAGATAGCCCAGTCCCTCCCTCACGAAAATACCGCCGTTGTACGACAAACGGAAAGACCCCTCCAGATGCAGCTCATTCATGCGCTCGCCGCACCAGCGCGGAAGATCTGCGTGCCAGGACTGTTCGGAACAGAACAAGGGCAGACCGACAAGGTCATCCGCGCGGATGGCCTTCTTCTTTGCCAGGATATCCTTTTCCGGCAGCACGAGGCCGAAACGATCCGCTTCAGGAAATCGAAGGAAGTCATATTTATTGGCGTCCGGCGATTCCACGAGAACAGCAAAGTCCAGGATTCCCTTATCCAGCTTCTCCGTTACCTGCTCTGTGTCGCCGCTGGTGATGTGATAGTGCAGATCGGGGAATTCTTCCTTGAGCTGTTTGATCTCGCGCGCCAGATAGCGGATCTGATACGACTCAGCCAGGCCGAGATACAGATCCCCGCCGCTGAGGATGTCCATGCTCTGGAACTCGGCCGTGATCTTATCCGCCATGGTAACCAGGTCGTCGGCCCGCTTTCGGAGCAGGACGCCCTCGTCCGTCAGCGAGATACTGAAGGAATGGCGCACAAAGAGCTTTTTGCCCAGCTCCTCCTCCAGAGCCTTCACCGTTTTGGACAGCGTGGACTGTGACACGTGAATGAGTTCGGATGCCCGCGTCATGTTTTCTTCTCTTGCAATCGCCAGAAAATAGCGCAAATCCTTGATTTCCATATGGCTTCTCTCCCTTCATATCCATTTTATCATGAAATTCCAAAATAGAAAAGCAGATATTCTATATTTCTATTAGCGAAACGCAGTCGGACGTGCTATCCTGTACCTGTAAGCAAAACAGGAGAACAGGCGGTGATGAGGAATGGATGAACGCAGCGGCGTCGTGCAGAACCTGCGGGACGCGGGGCTGGACGATACGCAGATCAGGGCCTTCCTGAGCGCCTTCGACCGGGGGCAGACAGCGCTTGCCATCCGGCAGCTTCGCAGCTACAGGCCAGCGCTGTTGGAGGAAATGCACAGAACACAGCGCCGGGTGGACTGCCTGGATTATCTGACGCATAGATTGGAAAAAGAACAAAAGGGAGTATGAACATCATGAAAAACGAAGAGCTCAAACTGGTTTCCGGGTGGGACAAAATCTTCCCGCAGAGCGACAAGGTCGAGCACAGCAAGGTCACCTTCCACAACCGCTACGGCATCACCCTGGCGGCGGATCTTTACGTGCCGAAAGCCGCAGCGGGCAAGCTTCCCGCGATCGCCGTATCCGGCCCCTTCGGCGCCGTGAAGGAGCAGGCCTCCGGTCTTTACGCGCAAACCATGGCCGAACGCGGCTTTCTGACCCTCGCCTTCGATCCCTCCTATACCGGAGAGAGCGGCGGCTTCCCCCGGAATGTGGCCTCCCCCGACATCAACACCGAGGACTTCCAGGCGGCGGTGGATTTCCTCTCCACCTGTGAGCTGGTCGATCCCGCGCGCATCGGCATCATCGGTATCTGCGGCTTCGGCGGCATTGCGCTCAACGCCGCCTCGCTGGACACCCGCATCAAGGCGACCGTCACCTCCACCATGTATAACATGAGCCGGGTCAACGCCAATGGCTACTATGACGCGGCGGACAACGAAGAAGCGCGCCATGCCGCCAGAATGGCCCTCAACGCCCAGCGGACGGCGGACTATCAGAGTGGGAGCTATGCCAGCGCCGGAGCGCTGCCGGATGAGTACCCGGAAGGCGCGCCGCAGTTTCTCATTGACTACATCGACTATTACCGCAGACCACGCGGCTTCCATCCCCGCTCCCAGGGCGAGGGCAAGGGCTGGAACGTGACCGGCTGCATGAGCTTTGTGAACCAGCCGATCTGCAATTATACCAACGAGATCCGCAGCGCGGTGCTGATGATCCACGGCGAGAAGGCTCACTCCCTGTATTTCAGTCAGGACGAATTCAAGAAGATGACCGCGAACTCCGCCTATACTGCCAACAAGGAACTGATGATCATCCCCGGCGCCGTTCACACCGACCTCTATGACGGCGGAGAGAAGAACTATATCCCCTGGGATAAGCTCGAGAGCTTCTTTGGCGAATACCTGAGAAACTGAGCCATGAACATTCTGATTTTGAACGGCAGCCCGAGACCGGCGGGCAACACGGCGAAGATGATCGCCGCCTTTACAGAAGGGGCGGAACGGGCGGGACACGGCGTGACGCGTGTGGATGTGTGCCGCAAGCGGATCGCAGGCTGCCTTGCCTGTGAGTACTGTCATACGAAGGGAAACGGCGTCTGCATCCAGCAGGACGACATGCGGGAGATTTACGCCCTCCTGCAGGCGGCTGACATGCTGGTGCTGGCCTCGCCGATCTATTACCACGGCCTGAGCGGGCAGCTCAAATGCGCCATCGACCGTTTCTACGCCGTGGGAGCGCCCGGCGCGCTGAGGCTGAAGAAAATCGCCATGATCCTCTCCTCCGGCGACCCGGATATGTATGTCGGTGCGAAATTCTCTTATTACGGCGATTTCGTGGATTATCTGCAGCTGGAGGGCATGGGGATGTTCACCTCAAACGGCGAGATGACGGAGGAAAAGCTCGCAGAGCTCCGTGCCTTCGGCAGGAGTCTGGCATAAAGGGAAACAGGCATATGAGGAGAATAACAGGTGCATTGGCGCTGCTGCTGTGCGCGGCCATTTGCCTGACGGCCTGCGCAAACGGGCGCAATGCTTCGGCCCCGGCGGAGCAGCCGGCCGATCCGCCGATGACAACGGCAAATGCATCAGACGCAGAAAGTCAAACCCAGGTGAACAGCGCGGAAGCCTTTGCAGCGGAGAAGGGAGACACTATGAGAAAAGAAGAAGCCTTGCGCGAGGATCAGATTCGTATCACAGTCGGAGCAAATTCCTTCCTGGTAACGCTCGAGGACAACGAATCCGCCGCCGCGCTTCGGGAGCTGCTTTGCGGCGGGGATCTGACGATCCCCGCCTCCAATTACGGCGGCTTTGAAAAAGTCTGTCAGCTTGGGACAAGACTCCCGAGCAATGATAGGCAAACGACAACGCAGGCCGGAGATGTGATGCTCTACAGCAGCAATCAGCTCGTGATCTTCTACGGCTCCAACACCTGGGCTTATACCCGCCTCGGCAAAGTCGAGGCTCTGACCGCCGGGGAACTGGAAGAAATCCTGAGCGGACCCGAAACCGAAATTACAATGAGTATCCAGTAAAGGGAGGAAAATGATATGAACAAAAGGCTTGTGATCCTTTCCACCAGCCCGCGGAAGAACAGCAATTCCCACGCGCTTGCGGAGAGCTTTGCCAAAGGCGCTGCCGAGGCGGGGAACGAAGTCGAAATCATCTCGCTGATCGGGAAACAGATCGCTTTCTGCAAAGGCTGCTTTGCCTGTCAGACGACCGGGCGCTGCGTCATCAGGGACGACGCCATTGAGATCGAGCAGAAGGTGCTGAACGCCGACGTTGTCGTGTGGGCTACGCCGATCTATTATTATGAGATGTCGGGCCAGATGAAGGTGCTGATCGACCGTCTCAACCCGCTGTTTCCGAAAGACTACCGCTTCCGGGACGTGTATCTGCTCGCCTCCGCATCCGAGGATGAGGACTGCGTGCCGCAGAGAGCCGTCGAGGGGCTCAAGGGCTGGGTCGATTGCTTTGAGCGGGCGACGTTTCAGGACTATGTCTTCTGCGGCGGCGTGACCGACCCGGGAGATATCAGGGGCAATGAAAAGCTGCTCGCAGCCTATGAAATGGGGAAAGCAATCTAACATAAGCAGCCCCATACGGCCGCCGGAGGACTCCGGCGGCCTTTGCCGCCGATCCGGGCAGTCCAGTCTTAAGGATTCTTATGTTTCCTTTTCAAGGTCGTTGTGCTAAGATGAAAGCATCCAAAGGACAGGAGGGATTTTCTGTGAAAAAACTTACGGCACTTTTGCTTGCCGCTGTCTGTATGCTCTCTCTCGCCGCCTGCGGGCAGAATCCATCCCAGGTGCACCAGGCGGAGACCGTTGTGGTGGAGACCGCTCCGCCCAGCCCCATCGTCGAAGTGACCGCCCCGCCGACCAGCGCTTATCCTGTGCCGACGGTGACGCCGCTCCCCACGACCGTACCGACGACCATACCCACCACGGTTCCGACCGCCGCGCCTGCGCCGACCGCGACGCCGCGCCCCGTTTCCACGCCTGTGCAGACCCCGCGGCCGACCGCAGCCCCGACGGCTGCGCCCGCGCCGAAGGATTACAAGGCCACGGCTACCGATGAGGAGCTCAAGAACGCTGTCGACGGCTACATCAACGGCCAGGGCGTGAACTTCCGCGTCGGGCCGGGCAGCGGCTACAAGATCATCAAGAGCTATCCCAAGGGAACCAAGCTCCTCATCATCGCCATTGAGGGAGACTGGACCAGGGTCAAACTGGACGACAGGATCGGGTATGTCTTCTCGAAGTACGTCTCCGTGTCGAAGCCCATCGAGGACGGCAGCGCCGACATCATCATCGAGACCCCGACGCCCACGACCGCACCCACGGCCACGCCGGAGCCGACCGCTTCTCCTGAGCCGACCGCAACGCCGGAGCCCACTTCGAACATCATTTTCGTCCCCTGACGGGCTCCCGAAACTGCGCAAAAGAATGCCCGCCGCATCGTCTGTGCGATGCGGCGGGCATTCTTTTGCGCTATTCATACGCTTACAGCAGCGGGGAGATCCACTTGAAGATTGCACCGGAGAGCCGCTCGCCCCACTTCTCTTCCTTGATCGTCTGCTCGCTGACCGGGACGCATTTTTCCAGCGTCTGTTGGAAATCCCGCTCGATATCGGCGATGCAGTCTGTTCCCGCCAGATAGGCGGCGCACTCGAAATGGTGGTACAGGCTGCGGTAATCGAGGTTGATCGTGCCGACAACGGCCTCCCGGTCATCGCAGACAAAGACCTTGGCGTGTACGAAGCCGGGCTTATAGAGCGAGATTTTGACGCCCGAGCTCAGCAGCGCGGCGAAGTGCGTCTTGGCAAGAGCGTAGGGCAGCTTCTTGTCCGGGATGCCGGGCAGGATCAGCGTCACATCGACGCCGCGCTCGGCTGCAAAGCGGATCGCCATCTCCATCTCACCGTCGAGGATCAGATAGGGCGTCATGATATGCACATAGCGCCGGGCGCGGTTGAGCATGTCGATATACACGAGTTCGCCTACCCGCTCGTCGTCCATCGGGCAGTCGCCATAGGGCAGGACAAGCCCCTTTTCGCTCTGCTGCGGGAGCGGCAGCGCCGCCGGTATCTCGATCCGCTCCTCCTTCACGCGCCCGAAGAGACTCCAGTTTTGCAGGAACATCAGCGTGAAGCTCTCCGCGGCCTCGCCGCGCAGCAGCAGTCCCGTGTCCTTCCAATGGCCGAAGCGCCGGACGCGGTTGATATACTCGTCCGCGAGATTCACGCCGCCGGTGAAGACGGTGTTTCCGTCGATCACAAGGATCTTGCGGTGGTCACGGTAATTGTAGTAGGTGGAGACAAAGGGCGTCACCGGCGCAAAGACCCGGCATTGGATCCCGCGCGTTTCCAGTTCCCTGGGATAGCTGCGCGGCAGCGTGAAGAACTCGCAGTTGCCGTCGTACATCACGCGCACATCCACACCCGCGGCTGCCTTGCGCGTCAGCACATCAAGCACCGCCTGCCACATCTCGCCCTCGGCAATGATGAAGAATTCCAGGAAAATGAAGCGTTCAGCCTTTTCCAGCTCCTCAAGGATGGCCGGGAACATCTCGTCCCCCAGGGGGAAATAGCGCGCGGAGCAGTTCCGATAGACCGGGAAGCAGCCGGTTCGGTTTACATAACGATACAGTCCTTCGGCGAACGGCGCCTCCGCGCGCAGCTGCTCCATCGCCTGCTCATCCTGCGCGAGCAGACCCCGGCTGCGCTCGATCCCGGCGACGGACTCCCGTTTGAGCAGCCGGTGTCCCAGGTCGCTTCTCGTATAGGCATAGAGAAGAGCGCCGAAGGTCGGCACCAGGATGATCACCAGCAGCCAGGTGATTTTGCTGCTGTTGTCCCCGGGGCTGTTGAGCAGGTACACACCGATCAGCGTCGAGAAGACTGCGTTCAGCGTAACGAAGTGGGGAAGGTAGTCCCGCAGGAAGCTGAAGAGCAGCACCACGATGCCGATCTGCAGCAGGATCAGCAGCGCGATCATGCCTGCCCGGCTGAAAAGCGCGCGCAAAAGGCCGCGCCGACCTTTTTTCAGAAGTCTGCGTCCTTTCCCGCTGCTGACGTGTTTTCCTCTCACGCAGGCTTCGTGCTTTCCCCTCTGCAAAGAATCTGCCTCCTTGAACCGTACCGTGGGTGCTCCCGAACGGCCGCTTGCTTTGCTTACGATCCAGGTCAACGATGATTCATTCGTCAAGAGCAGATTGCGAGAGAATTCGCGTTCTGATGAAGGCAGTTTTTCGCAGGAACTCTATGTGTATTGCAAGAAAAAGTGACAAAATCAGAGTGTAAATGATCTGCAGGATGCCGAAGGCGAATCGATCAGCGTTTACCTGGTATGACCCGATCAGCTCGGATCATTATACCGCACGGCACATGCAAACGTCAAGCCGCTCCCCGGGAGAGGAAAACGGACCGCGGGAAGAAAAAACCGCAGTCCGTTTTACCTTTATCCGAGTGCAGCTCTGGCCAGCGCTGCGGCCTCCGCACTCCAGGGATACGCGGCGTCCGCACACCCGGCGTCGGTGAGC
Source organism: Clostridiales bacterium UBA3758 (assembly GCA_002371675.1). Lineage (GTDB taxonomy): Bacteria > Bacillota > Clostridia > Oscillospirales > Oscillospiraceae > Limivicinus. The sequence goes on along the minus strand of DFGE01000016.1, from coordinate 81,526 downwards.
AGCCCCTCGGCCTCCTCCCCGCCTTCTGTGAGCAGCCCGAGCATAAAGGTCACGGAGTCGACCTGCTCCGGCCAGTGCGCCTTCGTCTCGTCACTCTGAACCGCAGCCCAGTCGCGCACCGTCTGTGCCGCCTGCTCCTCCGTCAGACTGCTGCCCGCGGCCCAGTCCAGCAGCCGCGCCGCAGCGTTCACTGCCCGCAGCGCACTGCCTGCCGTGCCGGGATGCACGCTGTCTCGGATATTGTCCAGCTCCGCCCGGAGCGTCTGCTGCGCCTCTTCCGCCGCTCCTTGCTCCGCACCGCCTCCGCAGCCGCAGAGCAGCAGCAGCGCAGCCAGCAGCAGCGGCAGTATCCTTTTGGCCTTCATTCAGCCTCACTCCTTTCAGTTCCTTGCCTTACCAATATATCGTGCGCTTCCGCCGAAGAGAACCGAAGCGCTCTAAAACCTTCATATCGAGGGGCTTTTCAAATGTCGCCATTTGTGGTAGGATGTCAAAACAAAGGGGGATGTGACATGCATCAGAAATCGCTCTCGACCTGGCTGAAGGTCATTCTCCTCGGCGCCGCAGTCTGCGTCGTCGTCATCTTTATCTATCTCATGCCGCGCGTCGGGCAGCAGCTCTTTGACGATCAGGGCGGGCAGTTCGCACCAGGTTACTGGCCTTGGATGGTTCTGATCTGGGTCTCCGCACTCCCCTGCTGCGCCGCGCTGGCCTTCGGCTGGCTGATCGCCGTCAACATCGGACATGACCGCTCCTATTCTCTGGAAAATGCCCGACTGCTGCGCTGGATCTCCGCGCTCGCCGCGGGGGATTCCGCTTTCCTCTTCCTCGGCAGCATCCTCTATCTGCTGCTCAACCTGAGCACGCCCGTGGCCACGCTCATCAGCATCCTGGTGGTGTTCCTCGGCGCGGCGGCCTCCGTCACGGCGGCGGCCCTGTCGCACCTGGTATTCAAGGAGGCCTCCAAGGACGCAGAATGAGGCAGCCCGTCTGTCCGACCATAGTATAGAACAGGCAAACCGGATCGATGACGCGATCCGGTTTGCTTTTTTTATTCCTGTTCTGCCAGGCGGCGCGCGACGTGGACGCCGCTGGCGGAGGCGTGGCTCAGGGAGTGGGTGACGCCGGAGCAGTCCCCGATCACGTAGAGCCCGGGAGAGGAGGTCTCGAGGTTGCGGTCGATGGCGACCTCCATGTTGTAGAACTTGACCTCCACGCCGTAGAGCAGCGTATCGTCGTTGGCCGTGCCGGGGGCGATCTTGTCGAGCGCGTGGATCATCTCGATGATGCCGTCGAGGATGCGCTTGGGGATGACCAGGCTCAGGTCGCCGGGCGTGGCAGCCAGGGTCGGGGTCACAAAGCTGTCGCGGATACGGCTCTCGGTGCTGCGGCGGCCGCGCACCAGATCGCCGAAGCGCTGCACGATCACGCCGCCGCCGAGCATGTTGCTCAGCCGCGCGATACTCTCGCCGTAGCCGTTGGAGTCCTTGAAGGGCTCGGAGAAGTGCTTGGACACGAGCAGGGCGAAGTTGGTGTTCTCGGTGTGCCTGGCGGGATCTTCGTAGCTGTGGCCGTTGACGGTGACGATGCCGTTGGTGTTCTCATTGACCACGACGCCGTGCGGGTTCATGCAGAAGGTGCGCACAAGATCCTCGAATTTCTCCGTGCGGTAGACGATCTTGCTCTCATAGAGCTCGTCCGTGAGGTGGGCGAAGATCTCCGCCGGGAGCTCGACACGCACGCCGATGTCCACGCGGTTGGACTTTGTCGGGATATCAAGGCTGCGGCAGACGCTCTCCATCCACTTGCTGCCGCTGCGGCCTACGGAGATCACGCAGTTCTCACAGGTGAAGCTCTGCTCCCCGCAGGCGACCCGGTAGCCGCCCTCGATGCGCTCCACGGCAGTGACAGCGGTATTGAAATGGAATTCGACCTTGCCGCAAAGCTCGTTGTAGAGGTTTTCCAGCACGACATAGTTGATATCCGTGCCCAGGTGGCGCACCTGCGCGTCGAGCAGATGCAGGCCGTTTTCCAGGCACATGCGCTTGATGCGGGTGTTGGCGGTGGAATAGAGCTTCGTGCCCTCCCCGCCGTAGGCGAGGTTGATCTCATCCACGTAACGCATCAGCTCGATGGCCTCGTTCTTGCCGACGTACTCATAGAGTGTGCCGCCGAACTGGTTCGTAATGTTGTATTTTCCGTCCGAAAAGGCGCCCGCGCCCCCGAAGCCGCTCATGATGCTGCACACGGGGCACTTGACGCAGCTCTTGATCTTCTTGCCGTCGATGGGACATTTGCGCTTGGAGAGCTCGCGTCCAAGCTCGAAGACCGCTACCTTCTTCTCCGGCGCGCGCTTGGTGAGCTCGTAGGCGGTGAAGATGCCGCCGGGGCCGGCGCCGACGATGATGACGTTGAAATCCATGGAGACCATCCTTTCAAAAAATGAACGCCTGCGCCGTACCCCCCAGGGGAACAGCGAGGCGAAACGGCTGCTTCAACAACGCGCATAGCGTACCACAGCAGGGCAGGAAAGTCAAGAAATTCAGCGTGTCTGTATATTTTCCTCCGTGTCCGGCAAGACTATCATCGGTTCCCAAAACTTGGATTACGGAGGTAATGACATGAACAGCGAAAGCTCCGGCGGAAAGCTGGAGAGATTTTTCAACGGAAAGGGCTTCTACATCGTTCTTTTCCTGTGCGCCGCGACGATCGGCGTATCGGCCTGGCTGATGGCTGCCGGGGGCGGACGGATGGAGGAGGCCACCGAAGTACTGGGCGAAAGCCTGGAGACGAAGCCGGCGGAGACTGTGATCATCCCGCCGCGCCCCACCGCCCTGCCGATGCCGACCCTGATCCCGACGCCGACCCCTGCCGAGGCGGAAGCGCCCGCAGACGGGAGCGTTGAGGTCTTTTCCGAGGCGGCGGCGCCCGTGTATATGTGGCCGCTCGCCGGCGAGATCGCGCGGGGCTTCAGCAATGAGACGCTGCACTATGACGAAACCCTGCAGGACTGGCGCGTGCACGGCGGCATCGACATTCTCGCCCCGATCGGCACGCCGGTCTGCGCCGCGCACGCCGGGACGGTGGAGCGCGTGTATGAGGACGATCTGCTCGGCACGGTCGTCGTCATTGACCACGGCGACGGGGTGAAGACGAGCTATGCGAACCTGGAGTCCGCCGCCGTGGAGCCCGGCTTCTGGGTCAGCGTCGGCGCGGCGATCGGCACCGTGGGTCATACGGCGCTCGCCGAGACCGCGCAGGAACCGCATCTGCACTTCGCCGTGACCGTCAACGGAGAGCCCGCAGACCCGACCGCGTATCTCCCCGCGTAAAAGCACAGCAAAAACCGGGCTGCGTTGCAGCCCGGTTTTTCAGCTTGTGCTGTTTCTCAGCAGACCGGAACGACCCAGCCGTAGGGATCCTCGGTCTTGCGCCACTGGATGCCGGTGATGGCGTCATAGAGCTTCTGGGTCAGCTCTCCGATCCGGAAGCCGCCGATCGTAAAGTCCTCGCCCTCGAAGGAGATCTCGCCGATCGGGGAGATGACGGCGGCTGTGCCGGTGCCCCAGGCTTCCTCGAGCGTTCCGTCCTTCGCGGCGGCGATCAGCTCGTCAATGCTGAGGTCGCGCTCCTCGACCTCGTAGCCCCAGTCGCGCAGCAGCTGCAGCGCGGAGCGGCGGGTCACGCCGGGCAGCACAGAGCCGGACACGAGGGACGGGGTGATGATCTTGCCGGCGATCTTGAACATGACGTTCATGGAGCCGACTTCCTCGATGTACTTCTGATGCACACCGTCGAGCCAGAGCACCTGGCTGAAGCCCTGATGCAGAGCAATGTCGCTCGCGTGCAGGGAGGCGGCGTAGTTGCCGCCGCACTTGGCGAAGCCTGTGCCGCCGCGCACCGCGCGAACCTCTCTCGGCTCCACGGCGATCTTGACGGGGTTCAGGCCCTCGGGATAGTAGCAGCCGACGGGACAGGTCATGATGCAGAAGATATAGGTCTTCGCCACGTGCACGCCGAGATGCGGATCGGTCGCAAAAGCGAGCGGCCGGATGTACAGGCTGGTATCGGGTTCGCTCGGCACCCAGTCCTGATCCACCTCGACGAGGGTCTTGATGGCCTGCAGAAAATCCTCCTCCGGGATGTGGGGAATGCAGAGCTTCTCGGAAGAATTGTTGAAGCGGCGGATATTGTCCAACGGGCGGAAGAGATTGATCTTCCCGTCAGCCGCGCGGTAGGCCTTCATGCCCTCGAAAACCTCCTGCGCATAGTGCAGCGCCATGATGGAAGGCTCCAGGGGGATGGGGCCGTAGGGGACGATGCGGGCGTCATGCCAGCCCTTGCCGTCGGTATAATTCATGAGGAACATATGGTCAGAGAAAAAGCTGCCGAACGGGATCCCGTCCATGGACGGTTTTTGCTTGGGGGTCGTGGTACGGGTGATCTGGATATCCATTACAGATGCCTCCTCTTATATTCTTGCCGGAATCGCTGTCTTCATTATACTGAGAAATGAAGTGGATTTCAAGCCTGTATATGCATTTTTTGCTTGCGGCAGCGCCGTTCCGGCTCCGCTCAGCTTTCCAGCTCGCGGTAGAGCGCGGGGGCCTCGGCCTTGTTCGCCGTCTCGCTCACGGCGAGGACCTCGACCTTGAGCGTGCGGTTGCCGAAGGCGATCTCAATCACGTCGCCGATCTTGACCTGATAGCTGGCCTTGACCTGGCGGCCGTTGACGGAGACACGCTCGCCGTCACAGGCGTCGTTGGCAACGCTGCGGCGCTTGATGAGCCGGGAGACCTTGAGATACTTGTCCAGGCGCATGCGGAACACTCCTTTCCGTTTTGGCTTATTTCAGTATAATGATTATATGATGGCGAAAAGCCAAAAAGCTTTTCGCCGCGCGGCTTTGCCGCGCAGCAAAACAGCACGGCTGTTTTGCCATATACGCATTGCAATGAGCATCGGGCGAATGATTTTGAGAATCATTCGCTGCCAAGCCTGTCGTTTGGCAGCGAAATCAATCGAACGCTCGATTGATTTCGCCATCCGATGGTCATTATAGCACAGGATAGCGCGGAACAAAAGAGAGAAATGGAAAAACCGGCCGTACGGCCGGTTTTTCCATTTCGTATGCGGATCAGCGGCTGAGCGCTGCCTTATTCTGCGACGGCGTCCTTGAGAGCCTTGCCGACCTTAAAGGTGGCAACGCGGGAAGCGGGGATATCAATGGGCTCCAGTGTCTGGGGATTGCGGCCCTGACGGGCGGCGCGCTCCTTGACTTCGAAAGCACCAAAGCCGACAAGCTGAACCTTCTCGCCTGCGGCGAGGGTAGCAATAATCGTATCAAAAGCGGTATTGACGGCGTTCTCGCTGTCCTTCTTGGACAGGCCGGTCTTTTCTGCGACGACAGCAGCCAGTTCTGCTTTATTCATTCTCAATTTCCTCCATTCATCATTCTCTGGAATCGGAAGCGGCGCTGAAAGGCCTTGCTCCCTGCTCAGATACAGCGTGTTCAATTTACCACATTTTGCACGGATTATCAAGTAGTATTTCTCAATTCCGCTCAGTAAATTCTTATTTTCCGAAAGATTTACCGCATATGAAGCAATTCTGCGATTTTTTCCCCGTGCGGGATCATCGCCATATCTTCATTCGTAACCATGCGCCAGAGAATAACCAGCACACAATAGACGGCGACGGCTGCAAGGATCGCGACGGCCATCGCGAGAAGCATAGCCATTCGCCCTCCCGGCAGGAGGCGCAAGACGAGGCCGTTGACGCCCCAGGCACATGCGCCCATGACCGCGGAGGCTATGGCCGGCTTGAGCAGGATCACGCGCAGGTTCGGACGGGAATCCAGCGAGCGGCAGATGAAATAATAGTTCACCGCGCTCATCACGATATAGCTCATCAGCGTGCCGGTCGGCGCGCCGTAGATATTGATGCGCGGGTCGGCGACCAGGAAGAAGTTGAGCACGACCTTCACGACCCCGCCAACGATCATCGTGATCATCGGGAGCTTCTCATGGCCGGAGGCCTGGAGGATGGCGTTTTCCATCAGCACCATGCACACGAAAAAGCTCGCGACGCCCATAATGGCAAGCAGCCCGGGGCCTGCGCGGTGGCTGCCGGCATAGAGGGTCTGCATGATCGGCGCGGAGAGGACCGCGAGGCCGACGCCCATCGGGATGCAAAGCACCGCAGCAATACGCATCGAGTCCTCGGAGATCCTGCCCGCCGTGTGCAGCTCGCCCCTGGCCCGCGCAGCAGAGATGGCCGGAACAATGGCGATCGTGAGCGGGGTGATGAAGGCGGCAGGGAGGTTAAAGAGCGTCTGCGCCTTGCCGTAAACGCCGTAGAGCACCTTGGCCTGCTGGTAGTTGAAGCCGGCTGCCGACTGCAGGCGGTTCATGCAGAGCTTGGAGTCGATGCTGTTCAGGATCGCCAGGATGCAGGAGCCGGCGGCAATGGGGATGCCGATCGTGAGGATGTCGCGGATGATCTTGCTCGCGGGGTCAACTTCCTCTTCCTTGCCGACCGCCTCATGCCTGCCGCCGGTGTAAGGGGCAGCAAGCTCACTGTAGTGTCTGCGCTTGTAGACGATCATGTAAGCGAGCGAGACCGCCGAGCCGACGGAGACGCCCAGCACCGCGCCGGCCGAGCCCATCGGCAGCTCCATGGGCGTGCCGCGATAGAGGCGGATCATCCAGATCGCAAGAACCACGCCGGAGATCACCTTGAAGAGCACCTCCAGCACCTCGTCGACCGTGGTGGGGATCATGTTGCCGTTGCCCTGGCAGTAGCCGCGGTAGGCGGACACGATGCACACCAGCAGGATGGCCGGCGCCATGGCGCGCACGCTCGGCGCGGCGTCAGGGTTCTCGAGGTAGGACGCGGCAAGCCAGTGCGGGAAGAAGAACATGAGCGCGAAGAACAGCAGGCCGATGACCGTAAAGGTGGCGAGGGCGACGCGGAAGACCTTCTGCTCCTGCCGCACACGGCCGTTGGCGTCCGCCTCGGCGACCATGCGCGAGAGCGCGACAGGCAGGCCGGCGGTGGCCAGCGTGAAGAAAATGAAATAGATATTGTATGCGCCGAGGAACATGGAATAGCCCTCGTCCCCGAGGATATTCCCCAGCGGGATCTTGTAGAAGAAGCCGAGGATCTTCATAACCACGACGCCGACCGTCAATATCGCGGCGCCATGCAGATATGTCTGGCTTTGTTTACGGTTGGAAATGGGTCTGCACCCCCCTTGGGAAAAACAGTATTCGTATGATACACAAAAAATGTTAAGAAATCAAGCGGAACGCCGTGTTCATCCGCTCCCCTCTCCGCGAAGGAGCTTTTCCTTGTAAACGCGGAAGGCTGTCGGCAGGGCATAGGAGGAGCGGATCTCCTCCGGCGTGACCCAGGTCAGACCCGGCGTCTCGGCTGCACAGTCGATCCACAGGCCGCGCATGTGCCATTCCACATGGGTGAAGATGTGCTTTGCGCTCCCCGCATCTGCGACCGAGAGGATCTGCAGACCCTGCTCCGCGGCAAAGCCGTCCAGATCCGCTGTCTCCGGCGTTCCGGCCAGCCCCGGGAACTCCCAGAGCCCGGCGAGCAGACCGCTGTCCTCCCGGCGGCGCAGCGCTGCCTTTTCACCGCAGCGCAGCAGCAGCACGGTGCGTTCTTCGATCCTGCGCGCCCTGGGCGGCGTTTTGACCGGGAGCTCCGCGACCGTTCCGGCTGCGCAGGCGCGGCAGAGCCCGCGCAGTGGACAGGCGCCGCAGCGCGCCTCCCCATTTGGAATGCAGACCGTCTCGCCGAGCTCCATGATGCCCTCGGTTAGCAGGCCGGCCGCCGCGCCGGCGGGATAGTGTCGGCGCAGCAGCTCCGCCGTTGCGCGTCTGACGGAGGGCTGCATCACATCGTCCCGGCAGTTGCGCAGGCGCATCATCACGCGCAGCACATTTCCATCCACGGCGGGCTCCGGCTCGCCGAAGGCGATGGAGGCGATCGCCCCGGCGGTATAGTCTCCGATCCCGGGGAGCGTTCTCAGTACGACGGCCTCGCGCGGCAGTTCTCCGCCGTGCTGCTCCATGATGACGCGCGCGGCCTTCTGCAGATTGCGGACACGGCTGTAATAGCCGAGTCCCTCCCAGAGCTTCAGCAGCCGCCCTTCCTCGCAGGCCGCAAGGGCGGCGATATCCGGCAGCTGATCGAGAAAACGGGTATAGTACGGGATCACGGCCTCAATGCGCGTCTGCTGCAGCATGATCTCCGAGAGCCAGACATGATAGGGAGTGGGCTCCGTGCGCCAGGGCAGCGGTCTGCGCACGGCCGCGCACCAGTCCACGACGGCCGGGATAAGCCGGGAGAGCAGTTCCTCGTCTGTCATTGCGTATCCTCCAGCACGACCACGTTCATCCGCTGGCTGAGCGCCGTGCAGGCGTCGAGCGCGATGACGCTTGGCGCGAAATAGGGGCTGAAATCCGCCTTGTCGCCGAATTCCTCTCCCCTTCCCTCAAGGCGCGCGTGGCCGTAGGAGCAGTGGAAGTGGCCGCAGAGGACAGTCTTCCCCTCGACAGGAGCCGTGCGTGCGGCCTCCATGCCGTTTGTCCAGCGCGCGTCGCGCCAGGCCTTCTCTCCGGCGCTGCGCCAGTCGGGCAGCAGCACGCGCCGTCCGCCGGATCTTTCCTCCGTCGGGACCCAGCCGTGGGTGAAAACATAGTGCTCCGTCTCATAATAGTCGCGCATGGCGGGGATGATGCGTTTGACCAGCTCGCTTTCCGCGGCGGCGGCGCAGAGGCGCGCCGGATCATCCAGCGCTTCCTCGCCCGTCATGCCCGCCAGCGTCCAGGCCGTGCGGAAGGTGCCGTTGACAAGATGGTGGTGCAGCGGCAGGCCATGATCCTTGCCGATCAGATTCAAAAAGAGATCCTCGTGATTGCCGCGGATGAGGATCAGCTCCTCGCTGTCGAGCCGTTCCAGGACGAAGTTCATCAGCTTGAAGGGCTCCGGGCCGCGGTCGAGCAGATCACCGAGGATCACGAGACGGTGCGGCGCGGTATCGTCAAAATACCCCGCCGAGCGCAGCGCCTTCTCCATGACGGAATAAAAGCTGTGTGTGTCGCAGATCACGTAGTATCTCATAGGCGTCCCCCGTTTTCGTTCAGCCTATTGTAGCAGATTCCCGGGAGAATGAAAAGCGCAGGATGTGAATTTGCGCGTCTTTTTCCTCTGCCTGGCGCACAAGCCTTGACATCCCGGTGTTTTCTGCTATAATCCTATTTGAAAGATAGGATTTAAGATCCGAATCAAGAAATCACTCGAAAGGCAGGAACCCTCTCATGTTTGTATACGCCGACAACGCGGCTACTACCTGCGTCAGCAAAACGGCGCTGGACGCCATGCTCCCCTTTCTCACGACCGGCTACGGCAACCCCTCGAGCCTGTATTCCTTCGGACAGAAGGCGCAGGAGGCGCTGCAGGAGGCCAGGGTGACGATCGCCCGCTGCCTCAACGCCGAGCCGCGGGATATCTATTTCACCTCCGGCGGCTCCGAGGCCGACAACCAGGCCATTGTCTCCGCCGCCCGCCTCGGCGCGCGCAAGGGCAAAAAGCATCTGATCTCCACGAAATTCGAGCATCACGCCGTGCTGCACACGCTCTCCCGGCTCGAAAAAGAGGGCTTTGAGGTGACGCTTCTGGACGTGCACGAGGACGGCGTCGTCCGGCTGGAGGAGCTCGAGGCGGCGATCCGCGAGGACACCGCGCTGGTGAGCGTGATGTTCGCCAACAACGAGATCGGCACGGTGCAGCCCATCGCCGAGATCGGCGCGCTCTGCCGCGAAAAGAAGATCCCCTTCCACTGTGACGCCGTGCAGGCCGCCGGGCACATGCCCATCGACGTGAAGGCCATGAACATCGACCTGCTGGCCATCTCCGGGCACAAATTCCACGCGCCAAAGGGCGTCGGCGCACTCTACGCCCGCAAGGGCATCGTCCTCACGAACCTCATCGAGGGCGGCGCGCAGGAGCGCGGAAAGCGCGCGGGAACCGAGAATGTCGCCGGGATCGCGGCGATGGCTGCGGCTCTGCAGGAGAGCTGCGAGCACATGGAGGAGAACACCGCGAAGATCCTCCCCATGCGCGACAGACTTTTCGAAGAGCTCAGCAAGATCCCGCACAGCAAAATAAACGGCTCTCTCGAGCACCATGTCCCCGGCACGGTCAACATGTGCTTCGAGGGCATAGAGGGTGAGAGCATGCTGCTCCTGCTCGACGACGCGGGGATCTGCGCCTCCTCGGGCAGCGCCTGCACCTCCGGCTCCCTCGACCCGAGCCACGTGCTGCTCTCTCTCGGCATCCCCCACGAGGTCGCGCACGGCTCGCTGCGCCTCTCCATCGGCGAATACAACACGATGGAGGAGATCGAGCATATTGTCAAGACCGTCCCCGCTGTGGTAAACTATCTGCGCGGGATGTCCCCGGTATGGGACGAGCTGGAAAAGGGCCAGCGCAAACATCTGATCTGAGAACACCCTAACAACTACGGAGGTTATTGATATGGCACTCTACAGCGATAAAGTAATGGATCATTTCCGCAATCCCCGCAACGTCGGGCAGATCGAGGACGCGGACGGCGTCGGCGAGGTCGGCAACGCCAAGTGCGGCGATATCATGCGCATGTATCTGAAGGTGGACGAGAACCAGGTCATCACGGACGTGAAGTTCAACACCTTCGGCTGCGGCAGCGCCATCGCCACCAGCTCCATGGCGACCGAGCTCATCAAGGGCAAGACCGTTCAGGAGGCCCTCGAGCTGAGCAACAAGGCCGTTGTCGAAGCGCTCGACGGGCTGCCCGCCCACAAGCTGCATTGCAGCGTCCTGGCCGAGCAGGCCGTGCGCGCCGCGGTAAAGGATTATTACGACCGCAACGGCATCGCCTACGACCCCGAGGACTTCAAGGACATGGATGAAGACGAGCTCCACGAGCACGTCGGCCACTGAGCGAATAACATATTTCAAACAACATCAGGAGGTACAGCATGGACGTATCAAAAGTGCTCCCGCGCGACCAGATCCCTGAGGAATTCACCTGGAATCTGAAGGACATGTTTGAAAGCGACGAGGCCTGGTTCAAGGAAAACGACGCGCTCAAGGAGCTGCCCGCTCAGATCCTCTCCTACAGAGGCCGCCTCGGCGAGAGTGCCGAAACGCTGCTTGCGTTTTTCCGTCTGCAGGACGAGACTGAGGTACGCCTCGGCACGCTCTACGGTTATGCCAGCTGCAAGAGCGACCAGGATACCGGCAACGGCTTCTATCAGGACATGCGCGGCAAGGCCATGAGCACGCTCGTGGCAGTCTCTTCTGCGGCCGCCTTCGCCTCGCCGGAGATCATGGCCATCCCCGAGGACACGCTGAACCTCTTCTACGTGGCGCAGCCGAGTCTCGAGGAATACCGCCGCAGCCTGTATCAGATCCGCCGCCGTGCGGCGCATATCCTCTCCCCTGCCGAGGAGAAGCTGCTCTCCGCCGCGGGCGAGATGGCGCAGAGCGCCGGGAACATCGCCAGCGTCTTCCGCAACGCGGATCTCAAGTTCCCGCCCGTGAAGGACGCGGAGGGGCTGGAGCACGAGCTCACCGGCGGTTCCTTCGTGCCGCTGCTCGAGAGCAGCGACCGCGTGCTGCGCGAGAATGCCTTCAAGACCTACTATAACCAGCTCGGCGCCTACCGCAACACTGTCGCCGCCACACTCGACGGGCAGTTCAAGCAGCTGATGTTCTTCTCCCGCGCGCGCGGCTATGAGAGCACGATCGAGGCCTCCCTCGACCGCACCGAGGTCCCCGTGCCGGTGTACCTCAACCTCATCGAGGCCGTGCACCAGAACATGGACAAGATGTACCGTTACGTTGCGCTGCGCAAGAAGCTGCTCGGTGTGGACGAGCTGCACATGTACGACGTGTACACACCCATCGTCGCCGACGCCGCGGAGAAGATCCCATTCTCGGAGGCCAAGGAGACCGTTCTGGAGGCGCTGGCCGTTCTGGGCGAGGACTATACCGATCTGCTCAAGGAGGGCTTCGCAAACCGCTGGATCGACGTGTACGAGAACGTCGGCAAGCGCGGCGGCGCCTACTCCTCCGGCGTATCCCGTCCGCACCCCTATGTGCTCCTCAACCAGAAGGACACGCTCGACAGCATGTTCACCCTCGTGCATGAAATGGGTCACGCCCTGCACAGCTATCACAGCACGAAGAATCAGCCCGTCTCCACGAGCGACTATGTGATCTTCGTGGCCGAGGTGGCCTCCACCTGCAACGAAGTGCTGCTGATGCGGCATCTGCTCTCCAAGACCGGCGACAAAAAGCAGCGCGCCTATCTCATCAACCACTTCCTCGACCAGTTCAAGGGTACGATCTACCGTCAGACCATGTTCGCGGAGTTCGAGCTCGAGATGGGCCGCATGGCCGAGCGCGGCGAGACCCTCACCGCAGAAGCGCTCAACAAGAAGTACCACGAGCTCAACAAGCTCTACTTCGGGCCGGACATGGTATCCGACGACGAGATCGCGCTCGAGTGGGCGCGCATCCCGCACTTCTTCTACAACTACTACGTCTTCCAGTACGCAACCGGCTTCTCCGCCGCCGTGGCCATCGCCAACCGCATCCTGAAAGAGGGCGCCCCCGCCGTGGCCGACTACAAGAAGTTCCTCTCCGGCGGCTGCAGCACGGACCCCATTTCGCTGCTCAAGATCGCGGGCGTCGATATGTCCTCCCCCGAGCCCATCAATTCCGCCCTTGCCCTCTTCGGCGAGCTCATCGCCGAGATGGAGGAGCTCACCGCCTGATACGGTCAGCTCTGCACACATAGAACACGCAACAGCAGGGAATGCAATTCGCATTCCCTGCTGTTGTCCGTCACCTTCCCGCAGGAGGGAGCGGCTGCGTGGAATCGCGCAAAGCGCGCCACCGCTTTGCATAATACCCCCCAATACGGAGGGAAAAATCGCGCTTGACAAGGGCGCGGATCTGTGATAGACTTCATAGCAGTTAGATTATTCTAACCGTAAACAGCCCCGAGCGGGCTTTTTCATCCTGCTCGTGTTAGATATGTTTAACTGCGGGAGGTGTACGCGATGTCCGATCTCATGCTGGTGGAATGCTGCGCACCGACGCTGGCCGGGCTCAAGACCGGCAGTCTCTTTGCCTGCCCCTATACGGATCGGGAGGAGCTCAAGGCACAGATCCGCCGCTGCAACCGCTGCCTGCATGCCGCAGGGCTTGCGCTGATCGCGCTGCGCTGGACGGAACGGCAGGCGCTGCTCTATCTCTTCCGCCCCAAGGCGCTGCAGCGAGATCTTCTGGGGCAGGACGCAGGGGAGATCCTCGCGCGTGCCGGCTACGAAAGCCGTGACTGCGTCGCCTGCCTGCTGCATCTGATGCGGCGGCTGCGCAGCAAGGGGGACTTTCCCCACGAGATCGGCCTGTTTTTGAGCTATCCCCCGGAGGACGTAAAGGGATTTATCGAGAACAGCGCGAAAAACTATAAATGCATCGGCACTTGGAAGGTCTATGGCGACGAAGCCGGCGCACGGAAGACCTTTTCCAAATATAAAAAGTGCACGGATTCCTATTGCCGGCGCGTGGAGGCGGGCACCCCGCTGCATGCGCTGGCTGTGGCGATCTGAAAGGAAAGGAAACAATTCCATGAGTAAGGTAGCAGTTGTTTACTGGAGCGGCACGGGCAACACCGAGGCCATGGCGAAGGCCGTGGCAAAGGGCGCCTCCGGCGAGCTCATCCCGGTCAGCGCGTTCAACGCCGCCAAAGCCGCGGCCTATGACGCCTTTGCCTTCGGCTGCCCGGCCATGGGCAGCGAGGCCCTGGAGGACAGTGAGTTCGAGCCGGTCTTTGAAGAAGTGAAGCCTGTGATCGCCGGCAAGCCTGTAGCGCTCTTCGGCTCCTACGGCTGGGGCGACGGCGAATGGATGCGCAGCTGGGAAGCGAGCTGTGCCGACGCGGGTATCACGCTCGCCGCGGAGAGCGTGATCTGCAACGACGCGCCGGACGACGAGGCGCTGGCGCAGTGCAAGGCGCTCGGCGCAGCGCTGGCCTGACACAGTCTTACGGGATATAATACTGATTTCTAATAGAAATCTCGGATTCTTTCCGGCCAGAATTGCGCCATGCTTCGTTGAAGCCCTTGACCGTGTCAAACGAAACTCGCTCCATTACGCTTCCCCGGTTGTGAAGAGCCGGGAAAGCTTCCTATCCGCTCCTTCCGTTTTCCTTACCAATTTCAAAGCGAAATGCTTTGAAATTGAGAGGAGGAGCAGCGGAGTGAGCGAGCTTTCACGTCAAAACGTGGAAGTGAGACGATACGGAGCTTGCGACGACGACATTATGCTCTGCGGGCTTCGCCTTGCCTGACACAATTCTGTCTCAGAAATCATTCCCGACCTTTCTATCAGATATCAGTATAAAAAGGGAAACTCCTGAGGGAGTTTCCCTTTTTCCTATTTCAGCTCGAGGAGCATTCCGCCTCGCAGATCCTTCCTCTGCTCAGAGCGCGGCAGCCGGATATATGAATTTGTTGTTCATATTCTGCGTTTTCTGTGTTATTATGACCGCAGAGGTGATCGCCGTGAGAGGGAACCACATCCGCAGCCTTTGCAGCGTACCCAAGGCGGAGCTGGTCTATGAGGCGCCGGACGGCAGCCTGATGGCTTACCCGATCAGAGCTGCTTCCGGAAGAGCTTCAAGAAGCTCAAGGACATGACGCCGCGCGCATACCGCGAGCAGTCCCGCCCCGCTGAGGCCTATGAGGGCTAAGCGCGGGCAGTCAGTCTACCACATTTCAACCGATCAGGGAGGATAAAACGATGTTCCGAGGCATGCAGCGCAGCAGGCAGCAGCTGGCAGACGCAGAGTGTGTGGAGATACTCAAGAGGGAAAAGCGGGGCGTACTCTCCGTTCTGGGGGACGACGACTACCCCTACGGCGTACCGATCAACCATTTCTACTGCGAGGAAGACGGCAGGCTTTATTTCCACGGCGGCCTGACTGGACACAAGATCGACGCCATACGCCGCCATGACAAGGCCTCCTTCTGTGTCTATGACGAGGGCTTTCGCGAGGAGGGCGATTGGGCGCTGCACATCAAAAGCGTGATCGTGTTCGGCCGCATCGAGCTCGTGGAGGATCGTGAAAAGACCTATGAGATCGCCAGGAGGCTCAGCCGCAAATTCACCGACGACGAGTGCTATATCGACCGCGAGATCGACCGCGCCGGGCCCCGCACGCTGCTCTTCGCGCTCGTCCCCGAGCACATGAGCGGAAAGCTGGTCAAGGAATCCTGAACGATGAATAACGCAAAGCCGCCGACGGTTGTCGGCGGCTCAAGCTGTCGACAAAGTGTCGACAGCTTAAAAGGCAAAAATGAAAACTTCCGAAAAAGTTTCCATTTTTGCATAGATTGAACGTGAAGAGGGGATTACCGTCCCCTCTTCACAATCTTCCCTTGCGAAACGCAGCATTGCCGCAAGGGTTTGTCTGCAGTCTGAGCCGCCGACAACCGTCGGCGGCTTCCTCATGCCTACATTATGCCTGCAATTGTTTCGGAGGGATCACGCAGTCTTTGCTTATTCGATCGACAGGAAATCGGAAAAGCCGGTCACGTCAAAGATTTCCTTCAGCAGCTCATTGGCGTTCGTGATCTTCATGCCGCCCCTGCTGCGCATCACCTTATATGCCGAGAGCAGGGCGCGCAGGCCGGTGGAGGAAATGTACTCCGTCCCGGCAAGGTCAACAATCAGCTCTGTAACAGTATCCGGAATGCTCTTGATCTCCTGCTCCAGCTGCGGCACCGTCATCGTATCCAGGCGGCCATCCAGGGTAATGAGCAGCCTGCTGTCATTCAGTTTCTTCTCGATCTTCATGGTTTTTCTCCCTCGGCTTTGTTGATGATTGTGACCGGCATAGGAAGCTTTTGTCCGTTCTTGTCCAGGCAGCGCACATCATACACGGTCTTTTTCGGCAGGCAGATCCCAAGGCCGCCGGGCGGCCTCTCCCCTTCTGTCGTAAGATCACATAGCTGCCATGCGCCGTCTGCGTGCCCGGATTTCTCCGCGCTCCAATTACTCAATCGTCAGGATGTCGGCAAAGCCCGTCACCTCGAAAATTTCCATGATCGTCTCATTCACATGGGTGACCCGCAGGCTGCCCTTCCCGTCCATTGCCTTCCGCGCGAAGAGCAGCACGCGCAGCCCCGCGGAAGAAATATAGTCCAGCTCCGCCATGTCGATGGTCAGATCCTCCAGGCCGTCGAGCTCCTCTTTCAGCAGCTTCTCCAGCTGCGGCGCGGTGGTGGTGTCCAGCCGCCCGGCCAGGATAACGGTCAGCGCGGCGCCTTCGGTCTTTGTTTTGATGTTCAGCATGTTCTGTTTCTCCTCAGATATAACTTATCAAGTCTGCTTGCTGTTCGTTCTTTTATGCCAACAGCGCTGCGAGGATGAGGATCCCCAGCGCGGCAAGCTGCTGTGCGGGATACAGGGAGATCACGGCGATGATCTCTCTTGCCAGGCCGTTCGGCCAGAAATACCATTTTGTTCCGCTTGCCAGACCCTCGGCGTCCAGGCCGGCCTTTTGGGCAAGCATACCGCTGCGCAGGACGTGATAGTTGGTCGTTACAAAGCAGATCCTGGCTTCCGGCAGTACCTCGTCGATAATCTTTTTGGCAAAGAGCATGTTCTCATAGGTGCTCACGGAGGCCTTTTCCGGGAAGATCTCATATTGCTCCGCCCCGTGCGACAGCAGATACAGGGCCATGGCGGAGCCCTCGCTCATCACCTCATCCGGCCCCTGGCCGCCGGTCGGGATATAGCGTACCGGCTTCCCCGTTGCGATCTCCTGATCCCAGGCGAAGCGGATCGCACGGTTTGTCCGCCCCTTCAGCAGCGGGAGCAGACCGCCCTTTTTGCTGATCGAGCAGCCCGGGATGATGACAAAGTCCTTGTCATAGGCCGGCTTGTGCCGCGCAGCCAGGAAGGACATCAGGAGCACGCCGCTCAGGAAGAGATCGACATATGCGCCGAGCAGAGCCGCAAACAAGCGGAGCCCTCCGGGCAGAGCCGCGCGGCTCAAAAGCAGGCAGAGCAGGTTGCCCGCCATCCAGGAAAGTCCCAGCGCCGTCCCCACCAGGTTCCTCGGGCGCATCCCCTCATGGCGGAGCAACGAGACGCCGCTCACCGTCAAAAACAGCGCTGCCAGAGCCGTGAGCGGGAGATAAATCCGCAGGACGGCCGCTGCTGTGAGCAGCCCCTTTCCCAGGGCGAGCGAGAGCAGCAGAAGCAATACGTATACCGCGGCGCCCGCCGCCAGGATCCCGGCATACGAATACAAAAGGCGTTTTTTCATCCGATGACCGGTTACAGCTTGGAGATGGCGTTCCACACCAGCGTCTGGAACCGCGGCGCAGCCTCGTCCGCCGCTGTCTTCACCTCTTCGTGGGAGAGAGGCCGTGCGGACAGGCCGCTGGCAAGGTTTGTGATGCAGGAGATCCCGCAGATCCGGAAACCGCAGTGGTTTGCCGCGACCGCCTCGCAGGCGGTGCTCATGCCCACGGCGTCTCCGCCCACGAGCTTCGCCATCCTCACCTCTGCCGGCGACTCGTAATTCGGGCCGCTCATCTGGACGTATACGCCCTTCTTCAGCCCGACGCCGTGATCCTCCGCCGTATCCAGAAGGAGCTGCTGAAGCTCCGGATCATAAATATGCGTCATGTCCGGAAAACGCGGTCCAAGGGACTCCGGGTTTTCCCCGATCAGAGGCGAGGGCACAAAGCACGCGATCTGATCCGTGATCATCATGAGGTCGCCCGCAGAGAAATCCGCGTTCAGTCCGCCCGCCGCGTTGGTCAGGAACAGGATTTCCGCTCCCATCCGCCGCATCAGCCTCACGGGCAGAACGACGTCCTCCATCGAATAGCCCTCATAATAATGTACGCGCCCCTGCATGGCAACGACGGGGACGCCGTCCACCGTGCCGAACACGAACTGGCCGGCATGGCCGGCCACGGTGGACACCGGGAAGTCCGCGATCTCTCTGTAGGGGATCACGCTGCGCTCTGCCAGGCGGTCGGCAAAGCCGCCGAGGCCGGACCCGAGTACGAGCGCCACGCGGGGCCGGAACGGGATCCTGTGCGCAATACTGTCGAAGCTGCGCGCGAGACGCGCCTCTGTTTCTGTCATGCTGTTCACTCCCTGCTCTGTATCCTTCGTCGTGATCACTAAATGATGGCAAAAAGCCAAAAAGCTTTTCTCCGCGCGGCTTTGCCGCGCAGCCAAACAGCATTGCTGTTTGCCATATCATCATTTCAATAAGCATCGGGCGAATGATTATTAGAATCATTCGCTGCCAAACTTGTTGTTTGGCAGCGAAATCAATCGAATTGTCGGCTGATTTCGCCCTCCGATGATCATTATAACATTCTCTTTGCAGATAATCTACACCAAAATGCAGCCAATCCGCTGCCTCGTCCGCGGCGCCCCTTGGCGGGATGTGCTGAGACTCGTATCCGGAGGGATCCTGCCGCCGCTTTGCTGCGCGCAGCGTCCCGGCCGGAGAGCTGCCTCTATCTCCCCTGTGCGTCCATCGGACTGCGGCCGTAAACCTGGCGGAAAGCGCGATAAAAATTCGTATAGTCCTGAAAGCCGCAGCTGCGGCAAACATCTCCGGGACTCTCCCCCTCGCTGAGCCGCTGCTTGGCGTTCTGCAGGCGTTTAAGCAGGATATAGCGGTACACGCTCACCCCGACCGCGCTGCTGAACTGGTGCGAGAGATGGTATTTGCTGACATAAAAGCGAGCGGCAAGGCTCTCCAAACTCATTTCCTCCCGGTAGTTCTCGGAGATGTAGTGCAGCACCTCCCGCACAAGCGGCGGGCTGGATGCGTGCTCGTCCGCGTTTTCGCCTGCGCTCGCCCTGAGACGCAGGAGCTCTCCCATCAGCTGCAGGAACAGGCCCTTCACAGAGAGCTCGCTGTCCGGCGAGAGCTCCGAAAACTCTGCCGCGAGGCGCAGCATCAGCTGCGGGACAGGCGTGTGTGCGCTGTGATAGAGACTCTGCCCGCTCTCAAAGCAGGCGCGGAGTGCGCCGGTGGGCAGGAGGCTGTCGAGATACTCCGCGTTGATCCAGAGCACGATGCGCTCATACGCCTCCCCCGGTGCGACCAGTGGGCGGTGCAGATCCATGGGGCCGATCAGCAGCAGATCACCCGGAAATAGCGTGTAGCTGATGCCTTCGACTAAATACTCCACCTTGCCGCTGAGGAAGGAATAGACCTCGAAAAAGTCGTGGTGGTGCAGCGGCACCTCCTCCATCTTCGCATCGTGATAATGGAAAATCTCAAAGTCCTCGCGGTGCATCGTCTGCCGCGGATCAAAGAGCTGCGTCTTTTTTTGCATGCATCTCACCTCAAGGGCATAGTACAGCAAGATCTGCAATATGTAAAGCAATTATTGCAATTTCATTTGTTTTTGTTGTCGATTATAATGGAGGCAGAACAAAAAAGGAGGAGTTCCTTATGGCAATGCAAATGGGCTTTCGCTGGTACGGCGAAGGAAACGACAGAATCTCTCTAAGCGACATCAAGCAGATCCCCGGCGTCTCCACCATCGTCTGGGCCATCCACAGCAAGATGCCCGGCGAGGTCTGGACCCCGGAGGAGATCAAGGCCGCGACCGACCCGATCTTCGGCGCGGGCTTCAACGCAGACGTGGTGGAGAGCGTGAACGTTCACGACGACATCAAGATCGGCCTGCCCACGCGCGACGCCTATATCGACAACTATATCCAGACCATCCGCAATCTGGCCCCCTTCGGCGTGAAGGTGATCTGCTACAACTTCATGCCCATCTTCGACTGGACACGCAGCGATCTTTTCCACCCCGTGGGCGACGGCTCCACCGCGCTCTACTACCAGAAGGACATGATCCAGGACGATCCCAAGGCCATGGCCGACTATGTCATGGGCTTCACCGAGAAGTACCACATGACCTTCCCCGGCTGGGAGCCCGAGCGCATGGCGAAGCTCGACGAGCTGTTTGAAAAATACAAGGACGTGACCAAGGAGAAGCTCTGGGACAACTTTCGCTACTTCCTCGAAAGACTCATGCCCGTTTGCCGTGAGACCGGGATCAAGATGGCCGTGCATATGGACGATCCCCCCTGGGACATCTTCGGCCTTCCGCGCCTGCTGGTGGACGAGGCGAGCATCGAGCGCTTCCTCCGCATGGTGGACGATCCTCACAACTGCCTGACCCTCTGCTCCGGCAGCCTCAACGCCAATCCCGACAACAACGTGGCCGCCATCGTCCGCAAGCACTGCGACCGCATCGCCTTCGCGCACATCCGCAACGTCAAGCACTTCCCCAACGGCGACTTTTCCGAGGCCAGCCACCGCGACTGTGACGGCGACACCGGCATTCTCGACATTCTGCGCGCCTACCATGACTGCGGCTACGAGGGCTATATCCGCCCCGACCACGGCCGCCATCTCTGGGATGAAAAGCCGGGCAATGTGCGCCCGGGCTACGGACTCTATGACCGCGCCCTCGGCATCATGTATATGCTGGGCGCCTGGGATCTGATGGACAAGGAGGAACAGGCAAAATGAAGCTGAACAACGAGACGCTGAAAAACCGCGCGGACTGGGAGGCCAAGGGCTACCGTCTGCCGGAGTATGACCGCGTGGCCATGATCGCACGCACCAAGGCGGAGCCCACCTGGCTGCACTTCGGCGCGGGCAACATCTTCAAGGCCCTGCACGGCATGGCCGCCCAGCGGCTGCTCAATGAGGGCGTGCTGGACAAGGGCATCATCGCCGTGGAACGCCGCGACAACAGCGGCGAGAAAAACGACGACCTGGCAGTTGTGGTTACGCTCAAGGCCGACGGCAGCGTGGAGAAGAACATTCTCGGTGCCATCGCCGAGACGGACTATCTCTACGGCGGCGAGGAACGCCTGGCGGAGATCTTCCGCGCTCCCTCCCTGCAGCTGGTGACCTTCACCATCACCGAGAAGGGCTACAGCCTCTTGGGCGAGGACGTGAAGGCCGATCTGGCCGCCGCGCCCTCCGAAGCCGCCAGCTACATGGGCAAGGTCGCGGCGCTGCTGCTGGAGCGCTATCGCGCCGGCGCGTACCCCCTCGCCATGGTCAGCACCGACAACTGCTCCCACAACGGCGACAAGCTCAAGGCAGCGATGCTCGCCTTTGCCGGGGTCTGGGGCGACGAGGGCTTCAAGGCATACATCGAGGACGGCGAGAAGGTCTCTTTCCCCTGGACAATGATCGACAAGATCACCCCGAGCCCGGATCTGACGGTCGGCGCGATGCTCGAGGCCGACGGACTCGAGGGCTTCGCCCCGGTGCGCAATGCCCGCGGTACGGTCAAGGCCCCCTACGTCAACGCCGAGGAGAGTGAGTATCTGGTGCTGGAGGACAGCTTCCCCAACGGCCGCCCGCCGCTGGAAAAGGCTGGCTTCTACTTCACCGACCGCGAAACTGTGGACAAGGTGGAGCGCATGAAGGTCTGCACCTGCCTCAATCCCCTGCACACAGCGCTTGCCGTTTACGGCTGCCTGCTGGGCTTCAAGCGCATCTCCGACGAGATGAAGGACGAGGATCTTCTGAAGATGGTCAAGCGCATCGGCTACGTCGAGGGTCTGCCCGTGGTGACCGACCCCGGCATCATCCGCCCGATGGACTTCATCGACACCGTCGTGAACGTGCGTATCCCGAACCCCTTCATGCCCGATACCCCGCAGCGCATCGCCACCGACACCAGTCAGAAGCTGCCCATCCGCTTCGGCGAGACGATCAAGGCCTATCTCGCCTCCGACACGCTGGACGTGCGGGAGCTCAAGCTGATCCCGCTGGTCTTCGCCGGCTGGCTGCGCTACCTGATGGCCGTGAACGACGCAGGCGAAGCCTTCGAGCCCTCGCCCGATCCGCTGCTCGAGACGGCGCAGGGATATGTCAAGGACTTCTCGCTCGGGGAAACGCCCGACTGTGCGAAGCTCGAGGGTCTGCTCCGCAACGCCTCTGTCTTCGGCGTTGATCTCGTGGAGGCGGGGCTGGCGGACAAGGTTTGCTCGTATTTCAAGGAATTGACCGCAGGCGTCGGCGCGGTGCGCGCAACGCTGCACAAATATGTGGAGGAATAAAGCCATGACGGAACTGAACGAACGCATTTCTCAGATCGGCGTGGTGCCGGTCATCAAGCTCAACCATCCCGAGCGCGACGCGGCGGCTCTGGGCAGGGCCCTCTGCGCTGGCGGCGTGCCGGTGGCGGAGATCACCTTCCGCGCGGCCGGCGCCGACAAGGCCATCCGGCTCATGAAGGAGGCCAACCCCGACATGCTCGTTGGCGCGGGCACCGTCACCAACACCGCGCAGATCGACGCGGTGATCGCGGCGGGCGGCGAGTTCATCGTCACTCCGGGCTTTGACCCCGAGCTCGTGGCCTATGCGCAGGAGAAAAACATCCCCATCTTCCCCGGCTGCACGACGGCAAGCGAGTATCACCAGGCGCTCAAGTACGGCC
Source organism: Clostridiales bacterium UBA3758 (assembly GCA_002371675.1). Classification (GTDB taxonomy): domain Bacteria; phylum Bacillota; class Clostridia; order Oscillospirales; family Oscillospiraceae; genus Limivicinus. Next base: position 58,931 of record DFGE01000016.1, on the reverse strand, counting down.
TGGAAGTGATCAAGTTCTTCCCGGCCGAGCAGAGCGGCGGCCTTGCCAAGATCAAGGCGCTCTCCGCCCCCTTCCCGATGTTCAAGGTCATGCCCACCGGCGGTATCAGCCTGAAGAACCTCAAGGACTATCTCTCCTGCCCGGTCATCGCCGCCTGCGGCGGCAGCTATATGGTCACCGCCGAGCTCATCGACAACAACAGATGGGATGAGATCACGGAGCTGTGCAAAAAGTCCCGTGAAATCGTTGAAGAAGCCAGAGCCTGAGGAGGAGCAGATATGGAACTGAATCTGAGACCGAGAGAAGACTGCCGCTTTGACGCCGTTTCCCTGGGCGAGGTCATGCTGCGCCTGGACCCGGGCGAGGGCCGCATCCGCACCGCACGCTCCTTCCGCGCCTGGGAGGGCGGCGGCGAGTATAACGTCATCCGCGGCCTGCACAAGTGCTTCGGCATGAACACCGCCGTCATCACCGCCTTTGCCGACAATGAGGTCGGCCGGCTGATGAAGGACTTCATCGAGCAGGGCGGCGTGAGCACCGAGCTCATCTACTGGAAGAAGACCGACGGCATTGGCCGCATCTGCCGCAACGGCATCAACTTCACCGAGCGCGGCTTCGGCATCCGCGGCGCGGTGGGCTGCTCCGACCGCGCCAACACCGCTATCTCCCAGGCCACGCCCGCAGATTTCGATTTCGACTATATCTTCGGCAAGCTGGGCGTGCGCTGGCTGCACACCGGCGGCATCTACGCGGCGCTCAGCGAGCAGAGCTGTGAGACCGTGATCGCCGCCTGCAAGGCCGCGAAGAAGTACGGCGCCGTCGTCTCCTACGATCTCAACTACCGCCCCTCCATGTGGAGCGCCATCGGCGGGCTGGAAAAAGCGCGCGAGGTCAACCGTGAGGTTGCCAAGTACGTGGACGTGATGATCGGCAACGAGGAGGACTTCACCGCCTGCCTCGGCTTCGAGATTGAGGGCAACGACGCCAACCTCAAGGAGCTGAACCTCGAGGGCTACAAGAAGATGATTGGCAAGGCCGCCGAGACCTATCCCAACTTCAAGGTCGTGGCCACCACCCTGCGCACGGTCAAGACCGCCACGGTCAACGACTGGAAGGCCATCTGCTGGGCAGAGGGCGAGATTTACCAGTCCAAGGAATACAACGGCCTCGAGATCCTGGACCGTGTCGGCGGCGGGGACTCCTTCGCCTCCGGTCTGGTCTACGGGCTGATGACCACGGGAGACCCGGAAAAGGCCGTCAACTACGGTGCGGCGCACGGCGCGCTCGCCATGACCACGCCGGGCGACACCTCTATGGCCTCCGTGGGCGAGGTCGAGGCCATCATGGGCGGCGCAGGCGCGCGGGTGAAGCGCTGATGAAGGCCTTCATGGATCGGGACTTCCTGCTCTCCAGCGAGACAGCGAAGCATCTTTACCACGATTACGCCGCTGCGCAGCCGATCATCGACTACCACTGCCATCTGGACCCGAAGGAGATCTGGGAGGACCGCTGCTTCGACAACATCACGCAGGTCTGGCTGGGCGGCGACCACTACAAGTGGCGCCTGATGCGCTCGGCGGGCGTGGAGGAGCGGTACATCACCGGCGACGCGAGCGACCGCGAGAAGTTCCAGAAGTGGGCGGAGACCCTGGGCCTCGCCATCGGCAACCCGCTCTACCACTGGAGCCATCTCGAGCTGCGCAATTATTTCGGCTATCAGGGCGTCCTCAACGGCGACACTGCCGAGGAGGTCTGGCAGCTCTGCAACGAGAAGCTGAAAACGCTCTCCGCGCGCAAGCTGATCCTCTCCTCCAGGGTCAGGGCACTCTGCACCACGGACGACCCGGCGGACAGCCTGGAATGGCACAAAAAGCTGGCTGCGGACGAGAGCTTTCCCGTCAAGGTGCTGCCCTCCTTCCGTCCGGACAAGGCGCTCGGCATTGAGAAGCCGGACTACCTGGACTATCTCAGCCGTCTCGGCGACATCGGCAGTTTTGCCGCGCTGAAAGAAAAGCTCATCGAGCGTCTGGATTACTTTGTCTCCCTCGGCTGCCGCGTGTCCGACCACGGCATGGAGAGCGTACCCTATGCGTCGGCCACGATGGACGAGGTCGAGGCCATCTTCCGCAAGCGTCTGGCAGGGGAAATCCCCACGGCCTGGGAGCAGAAGCAGTTCAAGACGGCGCTGCTGCTGGAGCTGGGGCGGGAATACCACCGCCTGGGCGTGGTGATGCAGCTGCACTTTGGCGTCATCCGCGACAATTCCCACCGCGTCTTCCGCGCCCTCGGGCCGGACGCGGGCATCGACTCCATCGGCGATCAGCCGTCGATCAAGGAGTTGGCGGCCTTCCTCGGCGCTCTGGACGACACGGATGAGCTGCCGCGGACGATCCTTTACTCTCTCAATCCCAACGATAATGCCGCGCTGGTGACCGTCATGGGCGCTTTCCAAACCGGGGAGACCGTCGGCAAAGTACAGCATGGCAGTGCCTGGTGGTTCAACGACCACAGGTCGGGCATGGTCGACCAGCTCACGACTCTGGCCGCTGACGGCTATCTCGCGGGCTTCGTCGGGATGCTGACCGACTCCCGCAGCTTTCTCAGCTACGCCCGGCACGAGTACTTCCGCCGCATCCTCTGCGAGCTAATCGGCGGCTGGGTGGAAAACGGCGAGTATCCCAGCGACGAGAAGGCCCTGCGGCAGATCGTGGAGGGAATTTGCTTTGGCAACGCGGAGCAGTATTTCCGCCTGGAAATGCATTGATTGCTTTTTCTCTCATACGTTTTGCACCGGATTCTTCTTCCGGCGAAAAGGAACAGAGATACCCTGTGTCAACTGTGGTATCTCTGTTCCTTTTTCTTTTGCCGATGCTTTAGAGTCTTCTCAAAATCGGTCAACAGGATTATACTTGTATTGACCGGAACGGTCAACGGAGACTGTCCCGCGCTTCTGATCTGCGGAGGAAAAGATCAGGCGGGATCTGCGAAAAGCTGCAGCCGCAGGGGGCGAAAAAGGAAGTACTGCCTCTCTGTTGGATCAAGGACGCAGGGCACAATTCAAACACAGGCAAGCCGGAGGAGGTCAGCCGGCTCATCCGGGACTTTATCCGCACGCTCAAGGAGGAGAAGACATGAAAAGAGAGTTGTTTTTCCTTGCCATCGGCAAGTTTGCCGCAGGGCTTCTGATCGTCGCGCTGCTGCTGTTCGTGCCTACCTGGACCTTGAAATACCCCCAGGCCTGGCTTCTGATCGCCATTCTGTTTGCGCCGATGTTCCTCGCGGGATTTGTCATGCTTGCCAAAAACCCGGAGCTTCTGAAAAAGAGGCTGAATGTTAAAGAGCAGGAGGCCGAGCAGCGGGAGGTCATTGTGCTGAGCGGGGCGATGTTCCTGGCCGCCTTCGTCCTCGCGGGTCTGAGCTTCCGCTTCGGCTGGCTGATGCTCCCGATGCCGGTCAGCATCGCCGCAGCTGTGATTTTTCTGGCCGCTTACGCGCTGTATGCGGAGGTGCTTCGTGAAAACACCTATCTGTCCAGGACGGTCGAGGTGCAGGAGGATCAGCGCGTGATCGACACCGGGCTGTACGGGATCGTCCGGCATCCCATGTACGGGGCAACGGTGTTCCTGTTTTTGGCCATGCCGCTGGTACTGGGCTCCGTTCTTTCCTTCGCTGTCATGCTGTGCTATATCCCCATCATCGTCAAACGCATCCGGAACGAGGAGAAGGTGCTGGAACAGGGCCTGCCCGGATATCCTGCGTACGAGCAGAAGGTGAAATACCGGCTTATCCCCTTTATCTGGTAAAGGCGAATCCTTTCCGAAGTCAAAATTGGACGGCCGGGCGGGGAGAAAGGCCTTGCGAAAGCGCCTTGTGCGCGTTATAATCCGATCTGTTATGCCGGGAACGGCCCGGCAGCGGAGGAAACAGATATGGGTTCTTCACTCCTTGCGGTCATCTATTTGGTGTTTATCAGTCTGGGGCTTCCGGATTCCCTGCTGGGTTCCGGCTGGCCGACGATGCAGGTCGATTTCAGCGTGCCCTCGTCCTATGCGGGCTACGTGTCCATGACGATCTCCTGCATGACGGTCGTCTCGGCGCTGCTCAGCCCGCGGATGAACCGCAGATTCCACACGAAATGGATCGTGATCGTCTCGATCGCCCTGACCGTGCTGGGTCTCATAGGCTTCTCCGTATCGCGCGCATACTGGATGCTGTTTCTCTTCGCCGTCCCCTACGGGCTCGGAGCCGGTTCCATCGACGCGGCGGTCAATCACTATGTGGCGAACCACTACCCTGCCTCGGTCATGAACTTCCTGCACTGCTTCTACGGGGTGGGCGCGGTGATCAGTCCGGCCATCATGTCGCTCGCGCTGAAGCTGGCACGCTGGAATCAGGGCTATCAGTGGACCTCCTATATTCAGCTGGGCATCATGCTGGTGTGCATCCTGTCCCTCCCGCTGTGGAAGCAAAACGAAAGCGCGGACGAGGAGCAGCGCGGTGAAAGCGCCGGAATCCGGGAGACGCTCCGCGTCCCCGGCGTGGTGCTGACGCTGATCGCCTTCTTCGCCTACTGCGCGGGAGAGGCGACCTGCTTTTTGTGGACGCCCAGTTACTTTGCCGGCACGAAGAGCGGCCTTAGCGCCGAGACCATCGCCTCCTTCGGCTCCCTGATCTTCGGCGGGCTGATGCTCGGCAGACTGATCTCCGGCTTCATCTCCAACAAGCTTGGCGACAGGCTGCTGATCCGCATCGGCATCGCCGTGGAGCTGCTCGGGATCGGGATGGTCGCCCTTCCCGTACAGGGTCACGTTCTGGCCGCCGTCGGCTTCGTGGTCATCGGCACGGGAATGGGGCCGATTTATCCGGCGATCCAGCATATGGCGCCGGCGAATTTCGGCAGGCAGTACAGCGCTGCAGTCATCGGCCTGCAGATGGCCTCCGCCTATATCGGCAGCACGCTGATGCCCATGGTGTTCGGGCTGCTCCAGCAGGCCGTCGGGATCCGGGTCATGCCCATCTACCTGCTGCTCTTTGCCGCGCTGAATGTGGGCATGCTGGAGATCGCCTACCGGGTGATCGCGCGCACGGGCAGGGAATCCCGATAAAAACCGCAGTTCCATAATCGAATATCGCCGCCCGCGCACCGAGCGTTTTAATCAAGCCTCCGGCTAAGCCGGAGGCTTAATCAGGCCCAGGCGGTGTTGTTTTCTCCATACCAGGATTCTATCGCAAACGAAAGCACCAGCCAAGTCCGTTTGACTGGTGCTTTTTGTTATTCCGCGCTATTTTGCAGCGCGCCCTTTTGCTTCCTCCCGCTTCGGCCTTGTGCGCTCCCCTTCGGGGCCCGCATATTCGTTCTGCGCCATCAAAGCGCGCCGGATTATGAGCTCTGTGCACAAATGGCATGGTCGTTTCTTGTGCAAGCATCCAAATCGACGTTAAATTAGTGGCAAAGCTTGACACGGAATTGTGCAAATCATATATTTGTAATATAAGTTCACAACATAACAAGTACACAGGAGGCTCTTCTATGAATGTTCTGATGATCGGCACCGGCGACATCGCCTATTCCCATGGCCGCGCTGTGGTCAAGCTGGGCGGCAAGGTCTACGCCTGCTTCGATGTCAATGCCGAAGGCATGAAGCGCTATCAGGCGGAGTTCGGCAGCGAAATGCTGCGCTACAATCAGCTGGAGGAATACATCCCCCAGGCCGATTACGTTGTGCTCTGCACGCCGCCGACGAAGCGGCTGGACTATGTGGAGATGGTGCTGAAGCATCACATCCCGCTTTACATGGAAAAGCCCATCGCCACCAACCTCGAAGACGCCCGCCTCATCAAGGAGATGGAGCAGAAGTACGACGGCAAGATCATCGTCGGCTTCGCCCACCGCTATCGCCCCGCCTTCCAGAAGATGGTCGAGCTTGTGCGCTCCGGCGCGCTGGGCGATCCCGTCAACGTATTCGACAATCGCGTCGGCCCCGGCTACGGCTTCCGCGGCACCTGGTTCGCCCCCTCCTGGCGTACCGATCCGCGCTTTGCCTGCGGCTTTACCATCGAGTCCATCTCCCACGAGTGGAACCTGCTGACCGCGCTCTGCGGCGAGTTTGAGACGATGAGCGCCAACGTCTGGTGCACCATCGACTCCCTCCCCACCTACGACACCAACTTCTCCGCCACGATGAAGATCAAGAAGGGCGGCATCGCCACCATCAGCGCAAGCTGGAGCAGCGACCTCGGCGGCAACTTCAAGGGCTACATCGGCACGAAGGGCACGGCCTTCCTGCGCGGACGCGACATGTTCGAGTTCGAGGAGCTGACCTACAAGACCATGGACATGGCCGAGCCCGTCACCATTCACTACAATGACTCCTACAAGCACAATCAGGACGGCGTGATCTTCCCGATCCACCAGCACTTCCAGGACTGCCTGAAGAACGGCACCCCGATCTGCACCCCGCTGGACGAGGGCATCAAGGTCCTGAAGCTCTCCACCCTGGCGCTCGAATCCTCCCGCGAACACAAGGAAATCATTTTGGACGAAAGGATGTGACTTACGACATGGAGCAGAAAGAACTCAGAGTTCTGAAGAACACGGCGACCGAGCTGCGCAAGCGGATCATCGACATGATCTGGAAGGCGCAGAGCGGCCATCCGGGCGGCTCCCTCTCCGTTGCGGATTTTGTGACCGCCTGTTATTTCCGCTACATGAACCTGCGGCCCGAGGAGCCCCGCTGGCCCGACCGTGACCGCTTCGTGCTCTCCAAGGGTCATGTGTGCCCCGCCCAGTACGCTGCGCTGGCGATGAAGGGCTTCTTCCCGCTGGAAGTGCTCGACACACTGCGCAAGGAGGGCTCTCCCCTGCAGGGGCATCCCAGTATGAACAAGTGCCCCGGCATCGACATCTCCACCGGCTCTCTCGGCCAGGGTCTGGCCTGCGGCGTCGGCATGGCGCTGGCCGCCAAGCTCGACGGCAAGGATTACCGCGTGTTCTGCGCCGTCGGCGACGGCGAGTGCAACGAGGGCGAGATCTGGGAAGCCTGCGGCACCGCGCACAAGTACAAGCTCGACAATCTGGTCGTTTTCGTGGACTGGAATAATCTCCAGCTGGACGGCACCTGCGAGGAGATCATGCCCCCCATCAGCCTGGCGAAGAAATTCGAAGCCTTCGGCTTCGAGGTCTATGAATGCGACGGCAACGACATGGCCGCCCTCTGCGAGGTCATGGACAGCGCGCTCGCCTCGAAGAACGGTCTGCCGAAGGCAATCATCGGCAAAACCGTCAAGGGCAAGGGCGTGAGCTTTATGGAAAACGTATGCTCCTGGCACGGCACCGCGCCAAACGACGCGCAATACCGCCAGGCGATGGATGAGCTGAACGCGCTCACGATCAAAGAGGAGGCCTGAGGATGGAAACGAAAAAAATCGCGACCCGTGACGGCTTCGGCGAAGCTATCGTTGAGCTGGGAAAAGAAAACCGGGATATCCTCGTCGTCGACATCGACATCGGCAAGAGCTGCAAAACCGGCGCCTTCCGCAAGGAGCTGCCGGAGCAGTACCTGAACGTGGGCATCGCCGAGCAGAACGGCGCCGGCGTGGCGGCCGGGCTTGCCACCTGCGGCAAGATCCCCTTTGTGGTCACCTACGCGGCCTTCGGCTCCATGCGCATCTGCGAGATGATCCGCCAGGAGATCTGCTACCCCCATCTGAACGTCAAGATCGCCTGCTCCCACGGCGGCCTGACGCCCGCCAACGACGGCGCCAGCCACCAGGCCATCGAGGACATGGGCATCATGCGCACGCTCCCCAACATGACCGTTATCATGCCCGCCGACTATTACGCCGCCAAGGCGCTGGTCAAGGCTGCGGCCGCGTTCGACGGCCCCGTGTATCTCCGCTTCACCCGCGACGCGATCCCCGTGATCTACGGCGAGGACGACGTCTTTGAGATCGGCAAGGCGAAGAAGCTCCGCGATGGCAGCGACCTGGCGATCATCGCCAACGGCGACACAGTCCGCCTCGCGCTGGAGGCCGCCGACAAGCTCGCCGAGGAGGGCATCCGCGCCCGGGTTCTGGACATGCACACCATCAAGCCTCTGGATGAGGAAGCCGTAAACGCCTGCATCGACGACTGCGGCCGCATCATCACCGTCGAGGATCACAACATCCTCAACGGCCTCGGCAGCGCGGTGGCTGAGGTCATCGCAGAGCGCGGCAAGGGCAAGCTTAAGCGCATCGGCGTGCAGGATCAGTTCGGCCAGTCCGCCCCCTATGAGCGTCTGCTCGCCATGAACGGCATAACCGTCGAGAACATCGTCGCCCAGGCCAAGGCACTTTACTCGTAATTTCCCCGGCTGAGCCGGGTAAATAATAAAATTCAATGGAGGAAGAAAATGAAAAAACTCATCGCCCTGCTGCTTGCACTCGTCATGGTTTTTGCCCTCTGCGCCTGCGGCAGCTCCGGAAAGCAAGACAACATCACCATCCGCATCGGCCACAGTGACACGACTTCCAACCTGATCCACATCTCCCTTGAGCACTTTGCCAAGGCCGTCAATGAGCGCACCAACGGCCGCGTCACCATCGAGATCTACGCCGCCGAGCAGCTCGGCAGCAACAAGGAAATGATCGAGATGGTCAAGATGGGAAGCCTCGACGCCATGATGCTGCCCTCCGGCCAGCAGGCTGACTTCTGCCCCAAGTTCAAGGCCCTGAGCCTGCCCTTCCTTTTCTCCGACTACGAGCACGTCTACAGGGTTCTCGACGGTGAGATCGGCCAGGAGCTCCTGGAAGGTCTGGAAGAGAACAACCTGATCCAGCTGGCTTACTGGGAGAACGGCCTGCGCCAGTTCACCAACTCCCGTCGTCCCATTGAGAAGCCCGAGGATCTTGTCGGTCTGAAGTTCCGCACCCCCGAGGACAAGATGACCATGGCCATCTTCGCCGCTTACGGCGCCAGCGCTTCCCCCTTCGCCTTCTCCGAGCTGTACCTGGCTCTCCAGCAGGGCACCTTTGACGGCCAGGAGAACCCCGTCGCCAACATCTACGCCAACAACTTCCAGGACGTCCAGAAGTACCTGACCATGGTGAACTACCAGTACCAGCCCAAGGACATGATCTTCAGCCTGAGCACCTGGAACAAGCTCCCCGCTGACGTTCAGCAGGTCCTTCTCGAGGCCGCCAAGGAGTTCGGTGCTGAGCACCGCAAGGCGATCGTCGATTCCGAGGCTCAGATGCTCGCCGAGCTCGAGGCCGCCGGCATGAAGATCGGCTACCCCGACACCGCTCCCTTCATCGAGCAGGCTCAGAGCGTCTACACCGACTTCTACGCTGAGAATCCCTGGGCGGAAGATCTCGTCGCCCGCATCAACGGCCTGAAGTAAGCCAAAAGCACCAATCAGAGGGAGGTACAGCCTGTGCCGTGCCTCCCTCTGCGGTTATCGGGCGGACAGTCAGTCGAGCCCCAAGAGGATCGGTGAGGCGCCCCGCGGCGTATCGCCGTCCTGTCATGATCATCGGCTGAATGACCCTTTGGGTCATTCGCTGCCAAGCCTGTCGTTTGGCTGCGACAGCGGTCGAATTTGCGATCGTTCTCGCCATCCGATGACCAGTATCACAGTCATGATTGAGGTGGAATAGCTATGAAAGTGTTTATCCACAAGCTGAGCAAAATCCTGGAGCTGATCGCGGCCGTCCTATGCGCGACCATTCTGGCTGCCTTATGTCTGATCATCGTGTATTCGGTCATCATGCGCTCCATTTTCAATTCCCCCGTGACCTGGCAGTATGAGCTGACACTGGTCGGGCTGTGCTGGGTCACCTTCATCGGCATGTCCATGACCTTCTCCCGGGAGGAGCACCTGCGTCTGACCTTCGTGAGCAACAAGCTCCAGCCCAAGATCTGGTGCGTGTACATGGACGTGATCGACGTGCTGCTGATCGCCTTCCTGGTGGCAGGCATCATCTTCAGCAGCTCCATCATCCAGAGCACCTGGGTGACCTACTATAAGACCATCCCCATCCGCAACGGCGTGTATTATCTCGCCTTCCCCATCGGCTGCGCCTTCTCCATCGTGCACCTGATCCGACTGATTATGGATCGCCGTCCGGAGGACGCGCCCACTGCCCAGGAAAACAAGGAGGTCGTATAAATGAGTTTTGCCGGATATGTTTTACTGCTGGTGGGCGGCTTCCTGCTGCTGATGATCCTGGGCGTCCCCATCGCCTATTCCCTGTCCATCTCCGCGATCTTCACGGTCCTCGTCACCGGCAACTTCACCCCCGTGGCGATCTTCCACCGCATGGTGGGCAACGCCAGCGGCTACACGCTCCTGGCGATCCCCTTTTTCATTCTGGCCGCCAAGCTCATGAACACCGGCGGCATCACACGCAAGATCTTCCGCGCCGCCTCCGCCTGGGTGGGCTGGGTCCCCGGCGGCCTGGGTCATGCGAACGTCGTCGCCTCCATCGTTTTCTCCGGCATGAGCGGCTCCGCCGTGGCTGACGCCGGCGGTCTGGGTCAGATCGAGATCGACGCGATGAAGGAAAAGGGCTTTGACGCGGACTTCTCGGCCGGCGTCACGGCAGCCTCCGCCACCATCGGCCCCATCATCCCGCCGAGCATCCCCATGGTGGTCTACGGCATGATGACCGAGGTCTCGGTCGGCTCGCTGTTTATCGGCGGCATCGTGCCGGGTCTGCTGCTGGCTCTTGCCACGAGCATCCTGGTCTACATCATCTCCGTCAAGCGCAAGTACCCCACGGAGAAGTTCAGCTGGAAAGAAGTGGGCGTCGCCACCAAGGAGGCCCTGCTCTCCCTGCTCACCCCCATTATCATCATCGGCGGTATCTGGACGGGCATCTTCAGCCCCACCGAGGCCGCCTGTATCGCCGCGCTCTACGCCTTCATCCTGGCGGTCATCGTCTACCATGAGCTGGGCTGGAAGGACGTGGCAAAGGCTCTGGTGGAGACCGCGCGCGACAGCGCCGGCATCCTCTGCATCATCTGCGGCGCGGCCGCCTTCTCCTGGCTCGTCACCATGCTGGGCATGACCTCGGCCATGAGCCGCGCTCTGGTTGCCTTGACAGACAACAAGTACCTGATCCTGCTGATCGTGAACATTGCCTTCCTCATCATCGGCATGTTCATGGAGGCGCTGGCCGCCATGACCATCACGCTGCCCTTCCTCGTGCCGCTGATGGCCGCCTACGGCATTGACCCGCTGCACCTGGGCGTCGTCCTGGTGCTGAACCTGATGATCGGTCTGTGCACGCCTCCCGTGGGCACCAGTCTCTTCATCTGCGCCAAGACCGCAGGTATCACCATTGAGAAGATGTACAAGGCCATCCTCCCCTTCCTGGTGCCGCTGATCATCGTTCTGTTCCTCATCACCTACGTTCCCGGTCTGGTCACCTGGCTGCCGGGTCTGATCGGCTGATCCCGCTGCAGGAGCGCGGCACTGTCTCCCCAGAAACTGTCGCGGCGCTCCTGTCAGAAATCGGAAAAGATTGACACGCATTAGACAGGTGTGATAAAAAGAATCATTATGGCATTTGCAAATCGTTTTTAGGGAGAGAAGCCATGGCAGCTTTCAGCCCGGTATCCAGCAGCAAGCTCTACATTCAAATCTATAACCAGATCCGCGATGCCATTCTGGGCGGCGGTTTCTCGGTGGGAGACAAGCTTCCCAGCGAGAAGGAGCTCTGCCAGATGTTCAACGTCAGCCGCGTGCCCGTAAGGGAGGCGCTCAGCGCGCTGGAACTCAGCGGCCTGGTGGAATCCGTGCACGGCGCCGGGGTCTTTGTCAAGCAGCTCAACGTCGTCTCCAACGACTGGATCCATGACATTGACCCGCAGGAGATCATTCGCACCCGCCAGATTCTGGAGCCGGAGGTCGCCAGAGACGCGGCGCTGAACATCAGCGATCTGGAGCGGCGCCGCCTCGAAGAGATCCTGGAGCGCTTCCACAGGGAAGCGGAGCAGGAGATCTACGCCGCCAAGACCGATGAGGACTTCCACCGCTGCCTGGCCCGCGCCAGCGGCAACCAGCTCTTCGTGGTGCTCTATGAGATGATCTGGAAGGCAATGGAGCAGAAGATGTGGCACCTGATCCAGGAGCGCACCATCAGTTCGGATTTCTATCGTCAGGGCAACTATGACGAGCATCTTCAGATCGGCCAGGCCGTCCTGGACGGAGACGCCGAGGAAGCCTATGCCAGAATGAAGCAGCACATGGAGCGTCTGGAAAACCGATACTGGAAATGAACCGCAACGAACCGCGGGGACGGCAAGGCCGTCCCTGCGGTTACTCACATCGGATTACAAAAGCAGCTGCCGATTCACGAAAGTCCTCTGTTCGTTTTTTTATGCCTGATTATGACCTGCTCCCCCGCTCTACTTTTTGTCGAGTGACAAACGGAGGGGAATGTGATATGTTTTGAGCAGCTTCACAGAGGGGGATGCGCGGAAAATGGATGTGGAATACACGGGGAAACTCATTGCAGAGCTTCGCAAAGAAAAGGGACTGACGCAAAAGCAGCTCGCCGAGAGGCTCCATGTCACGGACAAAGCGGTCAGCAAGTGGGAGCGGGGTCTGAATTTCCCCGACCTGATGCTGCTGGACAGCCTGAGCGCAGAACTGGGCGCCCCGGTCGTACGGCTGCTGGACATTGAGGACAAGTCAACGGAAGAAGTGGCGCGCAGCATGGCGGATCTTGCTCAGCAGGAGCGGAACCTGATCGTCAGGGAGATCGTGCGCCGGGGCTGGCTGACAGTCATCCTCGGCCTTCTCAGCCTATTTGCAGCGATCTATGCCTCCCATGTTTTGGCCGACTATGGGGTCTATGGTCTGCCGCAGGCGGCGACCGGAGGCATGAGCGGCATCATCGGGCTGCTCATCGCCAATGGGATCGTCTCCATCCGAAACGGGAATAAGCTGCTGAAATAGATTCTCTTCTCTGCGGCTCCCGCTGACTGCGCGAAGCAAAGCTCGGCGCGGCGGCCGTTTGAGAGCTCTCGGTTTCTTTTTTATACTAAACAAGGGACCGCTGCAAAATCTCATTTTGCAGCGGTCCCTTGTTTATTTGAGCATTTGAGCCAGCGGCTGAGATCTCCGTCCCCCTCCAGCACGCTGCCCGATTCGATTGGAGAGACTGCGCCATCGCAGGCGAGGAAAAAACGGATGTTTTCCGGATGATCGGCGCTCACAGACAGAAAGAGCGGTTCGTCGAGCAGCAGGACAAACTGCCTCGTCTCCTCCCCGGGGCACAGCCTTGAGGGTCTGAAGGAGCCGCAGCCGATGAACTTGAAAAGGCTCTCCTTGGCGGTCCACAGGCGCAGCAGCGAAGCAGCGTCCCGCTCCGGATTCTCGCTCTCCGCACAGATCCTCCGCAGCATGTGCTCTGTGAGCGCGGCGTCCCGCGCGTAGCGCACGGCAAAGCGTGCGATGTTCTCCGCGTCTATGCCCACAGGCTCCCGCGACACGGCGACGGCGGCGAAGCTCTCCGTATGGCTGAGGGAAAACGAGACGCCCTCCGCGCTCCAGCGCCCCTCCGCGCTGCGGAAGAACGCGAGCTTCTCCGGATTCAGGCCGAGAGAGCGGCGCAGCGCAAGCTCCAGCAGCAGCCAGTCGGCCGTGCGGGCGAGACGTAGCGCGCTCGCTTTTGTCTCTTCGATTTCGCGCCTGCGCGCGTCCGAAGCGATTGCCGCTGGGTCCGCTTGTTCCGGGATCGCGGCGAGATACACGTCCGCGCCCGGCGTCAGTTTTGTTCTATACATCATGTTTCGTTTCGGGGTAAGGCCTTACAAAGGGAGAAGAATTCCTCCCGTGTCATGGTTGCGTTTACGACTTCGAGCAGCGCGTCGGCCGTGATGCGCTCCGGCAGATCGAGCGCGGCGATCAGAGCGGCGCGCTTCTCCCGGCTGCCCGGCTGCCCGCTCAAGCCGAGCGCGTACAGATCCGCTTTTGTCATGCCCGGAGTCGGCAGCGAAGCCTCTTCTCCGTCCTCAAAAGTCGCCCCGGCGCGCTCAAGCGCCGCGAGCAGCACGGCGGGGCGCATGCCCTCCACGCCGAGCTTTCCCTCCTTTGAGGCGTGCGCCTTGCGCCGCTCCTTGCCGGCGATATCCGGCACATAGGCGTGCTTGACGAGGCGCGGGTCAAGGCAGGAGCGGAGGAAATTGCGGATGACGAAGCCCGCGCCGTCGGGGTCGGTGAGCACGATGAGACCGCGCTTTTCGGCGAGGCTGCGCAGGAGCTTCTGCTTCTGGCGGTCGTTGAACACGCCGAAGCCCGCCGTCTCCAGCACGGTCGCGTCTACGACCTGCAGGAGAGCGTTTTTGTCGTAACGGCCCTCCACGACGATGACCTCTTTAATCCGCCTCACGCTTTTCCTCCCCCGCCGCGATGCGCAGCAGCGCTTCCTTGAGCAGCTCGCGGTCACTCCCGCCGCTGCTCTTGATGCGGTAATCCGTCTCCGCACAGATGCGTACGGCGTTGATGAGCTGTTCGCGCGTGAAGCCGCGCGAGGCCGTGAGCAGGCGGCGTGCCTGGAAATCGTATCTGGCAGCGCCGAGATCCATAACGCCCTTGACGCCGAGCTGCCGCTCGTCGGCAAGCTTGGCGGCGTAAAGGCCGCGCATCTGCGTGCCGAGGAGCGAGAGCAGGAAAATGGGCTCGTTGTTCTTATCCGCGAGCAACTCCGAGAGGATCGAAAACGCTGTATTGAACTTTCGCCCCGCCATCGCGTCGCTCAGGTCGAAGACCACGGCCTCCGGGATGTGGTTTGCGACTGTCTCCACATCCTGCACCGTGACCGTCTGGCCCTTGGCGTAGGCGGAGATCTTGTCGATCTCCGGAATGAGGCGGTTCATGAGATCTCCGGAGATGAAGATCAGGCGCTGGGCTGCCTCCAGCTCGATGTGTTTGTTCGCCGCGGCGAAGCGTCGGACGATCCAGCGGATGAGCTTGTCCTGGCTCTGCTGGGTGAAGGACACGTCCTCTCCCCTCTCGCGCATGGCCTTGACGAGCTTCGAGCGCCCGTCCGGCTCGAACTGCGCGTTCTGTACAAAGGCGACCGTGCAGAAATCCGGGATGTCCTCCAGCACGGCAAGGATGCGGTCCGCCTCCTTGAGCTTGTTGAGCTCCGCGCCGCGTACCTCCACGAAGCTCCGCTCTGAGAGGAAGGGCATCGCGTCAACGGCGCTGCGCAGCTCGTTGGGGTCCAGCTCCGGACCGTTCAGGCGGCGGAAGCTGAAATCGTCCTCCCCTTCGGGGAGGCATTTTTTCTTCAGCTCGCCGAGGAAGTATTCCCGCAGATATTCCTCCGGCCCCCAGAGCAGGTAGAGCCGCCCGGGCTCGCCTTCACGGAGGCGGCGTTCCGCCTCGCTGTAGCTCAGGGCAGGTTTTTCGTTTTTGTTCTTTTTCGCCATGTCTTCACCCGATCCATATTTCAATCGTTCCGCTCTGATCCGTCCGATAGATCGTATAGCCGTAGGCGTCGAGCCGCTGGAGCGTCGCGTCAGTGGGGTGGCCAAAATTGTTCCAGCCCACACTGATGAGCGCCGTGTCGCCGCCCATTTTGGCGAGCAGCTCGCCGGAGCTGGCGTATTTTGAGCCGTGATGCCCGACGATGTAGGCCTCCGTGCCGCTCAGATCGCAGCGCTGAACCAGCGCGCGCTCGGCGCTCTTGGAGAGGTCGCCCGTCACAAGCAGATCATAGTCCCCGACAGAGATGCGCGCCGCAAGACAGCGCTCGTTGGCGTCGCCCTCCGGGCCGGGATAATAAAACTGCATCCGGATCTCCCCGAGCTGCTTCTGCGCGTCCCTCGTGAGGAATTCGACCTCCGTGCCGGAAGCCTCGGCAGCGGAGAGGATCCCGGCGAGCGTATCGTCCTCATCCTCCAAGCCGTTCGCGAGGACAAGGCGCTTCACGGGAAGCAGCGTCATCAGTGTCTCCACGCCGTTGCAGTGATCCGCGTGCAGGTGCGTAAGCATCAGCAGATCAACCTGTCTGCGCCCGCAGGCGAGCAGGTACTCCCCGGCCGTTTCTCCGGCGTTTTCGAGCGTCAGGATGCTTCCGCAGTCGACAACGACGGTCTGATCCCCGGCCATCACAGAGATGCATTGCCCCTGTCCGACGTCGATGGCGCTGATCACGCCGTCTGCCGATCGGTAATTCCAGCGCGTGACCGCGAGCGTCATGGCGAGCGTCAGCGCGCAGAGGATGAGCGGCGCGAGCAGACGCACGCGCAGCGGGAGCCGGAAGAAGACGGCCGTGAGCACGAACACATAGCACAGCACGAGCCAGATCACCGTCGCTCCGTGCTGCAGATAAACCGAGGCAAAGGGGACGGCAGAGACGAGCCGGGCCACCGCAACGAGATAGCGCGCGAGCCAGGCTGTGAGCCAGCCGAGGCCGCTGCCCGCCGCGGGCAGGAGCGCAAAGAGACCGACCGAGAGGAAGCCTCCGCAAAAGCAGAGCGACACCGCCCAAAGCCCCAGCAGGTTCGTAAGCGGCGAGAGTACCTGCACCGAGCCGAAGTGGATCGCCGAGAGCGGCACCGTAAAGGCGAGCACGGCCAGCGAACTCGCCGCGGTGGCGATTGGCGCGCGCAGGAGGCGCCGCAGCCGCTCCGAGCCCGTCGCCTCCTCGAGCGCGCGCTGCAGCGGCGCGGCAAAGCAGAGGATGCCGGCCATGGCTGCGAAAGAGAGCTGCAGGCTGATGCTGCCGGCCGCGGAGGGATTGAGCAGCAGAATGAGACCGAGCGCCGCGCCGAGAGAGGTCGCCGCGTCGTTCTCCCGCCCGAAAAGGGGCGCAAGCAGCAGGAAGCTCTGCATGATCCCCGCGCGCACTGCGGAAGGCGAGGCTCCCGTGAGAAACACGAAGGCCCAGACGAGCGCGATGCACAGCAGGCTGTTTCGCCGCGAGGCGCCCAGCAGCAGCTGCAAAAGTCCCACCAGGAAGGCCACATGCATGCCGGACACTGCGGTGATATGCAGAAAGCCCGCGCGGCTCATGGCGCGGTAGAGGCCGGCGTCGGCATAGAGGGCGTCCTTGTCGCCGAGCAGCAGCGCGCGCATAAATGCCCGCACATCCTGCGGGAAGGCGCCGTCCGCGCACTTCGCGACCGCCCGCCGCGCAACGGCCGGGAACAGCCGCAGTTCCATGCGCCTGCCCAGGTATTCCGCCTGGCTTTTGGCGCTCAGGATAAAGTAGATGTCTTTGGAATTATACAGATCGCTGCGCGCTCCGTGACGCGTCTCTGCGGAAGAGAGCCGCGCCTCGAAGCGCACGAGATCGCCCGGCTGCGCGGTGGAGAGACTCCGCGTCCCGTCGTACACGAGGGCGTTGAGCCGCGGAAGTCCTTCCCCCTCGAGGCGCAGCTGCAGGCGCAGACTGTCGCCCCGGCACTCGGGATAGTCGGTCACGACGCCGCAGATTACCCTCGTCTCCCCGTCGAGCGCACGCGCCGGGAGCAGAGTCTGCCGCGCGTGAACATAAAAGCAGCCGAAGCCGAGCGAGAGGCCCAGAAGCAGCAGCGTGAAGAGCCGCAGCCAGACGCGCCGCGCAAGCAGCAGTCCGGCGCCGATGGCGGCAAAGCCCAGGGCGAGCCAGGGCAGCGCAGACACCGGGAGCAGGTAGTGCGAGAGAAACACCGCCGCGGAAAAAGCAAAGGCCGATATCGCCAGTCTGCGCACAGCAAGCCCCTCCTTCCGCGCGCAGCATGTACCCAGATGAAAAAGCGGCCGCAGGGAGACTTCTCTGCGGCGCGTTTCCCCCGGCGGGCGCGCAGCGCGCCGCCCGCCAGGGGCAGTATTCGCTTAGACGACCTTCTCGGAGAGCTTCACGCCGCCGATCAGGTGAAAATGCAGGTGCATCACGCTCTGGCCGCCGTCCTCGCCGCAGTTGTTCACGACGCGGTAGCCATTGGAAAGGCCCTCCGCCTCCGCGATCTTCGCGATGGCCTCAAAGCACTTTGCCACGTACACGGAGTTCTCCGCATCCACGGCGTCGGCGCAGGGAATGTGCGTCTTGGGGACGACGAGGATATGCACCGGCGCCTGGGGATTGATATCCCGGAAGGCGAACACGTATTCGTCCTCATAGACCTTGGCGCTGGGGATCTCGCCGCGGATGATGCGGCAGAACAGGCAGTTTTGATCCATGTTGTCTCCTCCTCAGAGTTTCGCTTCTACAAAGTCCTCCAGAGCGGCCAGGGCCTCGGGGAGCTTTTCGACCAGGTTGCCGCCGCCCATGGCGGAGTCCGGTTTGCCGCCGCCCTTGCCGCCGGCAATTGCGGTGACGTTCTTGATGATATCGCCCGCACGGATGCCCTTGGCAACGGCCTCCTTGCCGCAGACGCACTGGAAGGTGATCTTGTCGCCGTTCACTGCGGCGATGAGCGCCACGACGGAGGGATCCTTATCGCGCAGGGCGTCGCCCATCTTGCGCAGGGCAGCCGCGTCGCATTCGCCCTGGCTGCAGGTGACGACATGCACGCCGCCGATCTCCTTCGCCCTGCGGAGCAGCTCGTCCGCACCGCCGGCGGATTCCTTGTCCTTGTATTGCTGGATGAGGCGTTTGGCCTCCTTGAGCTCGCCGGCCTGCTGTTCGACCTTCTGCAGCACATCGGCCGGATTCGCCTTGAAGAGCGCGGCCACGGAGTCTATGGTCTCGATATCCTTGCGCAGGGTGCGCAGGGTGCCGAGGCCGGTGCTGGCCTCGATGCGGCGCACGCCGGAGGCGACAGAGCCCTCGGAGAGGATATGGAAGGCGCCGGCCTTGGCGGTCGTGGACAGGTGCGTGCCGCCGCAGAGCTCCACGCTGTAATCGCCCATGGAGACGACGCGGACGCTGTCGCCGTATTTCTCGCCGAAGAGCGCGGTCGCGCCGGACTTGCGGGCTTCCTCGAGGGGCATGACCTTCGTCACAACGTCCAGCCCCTCGAGCACGGCGGCGTTCACCGCGTCCTCGACCGCCTGCAGCTGCTCGGCTGTCACGGCAGAGAAGTGCGTGAAGTCAAAGCGCAGGAAGTCGGGCTCGACGAGGGAGCCGGCCTGGTGCACATGCTCGCCCAGCACGTCGCGCAGGGCCTTCTGCAGCAGGTGGGTTGCGCTGTGGGCACGGGCGATCGCCGCGCGGCGGCTCTTATCGTAAGCGGCGGTCACGGTGTCGCCGAGCTTGAGCTCGCCGGAGACGAGCTTGCCGCTGTGCATGAACTTGCCGCCCTTGTTTTTCTGCACGTCGCTGATCTCGAAGTGCATCCCGCCGGCCGTCAGCGTGCCGTGGTCGGCAACCTGGCCGCCCATCTCGGCGTAGAGCACCGTGCGGTCAAGCACGACGGTGGCCTCCGTGCCTGCGGGGATCTCCTCGCGGAATTCGCCGTCGGCCACGATAGCGAGGACCTTCGCCTCGACGCTCTGCTCGTCATAGCCGACGAACTCCGTCTCGGGGATCTCCTTGCCGAACTCGATGCCGGCCCAGCCGAGGTCGCCCAGCGCCTCGCGCGCCTTGCGGGCGCGCTGCCGCTGCTCTTCCATGAGCGCGCGGAAGCCCTGCTCGTCCACGCTCATTCCCTCGTCGGCGCACATCTCGGTGGTGAGGTCGATGGGGAAGCCGTAGGTATCGTAGAGCTTGAAGGCGTCGGCGCCGGAAAAGGTGCTCTCGCCCTTCTGCTTGTGCTCGGAAAGCATGTCGGAAAAGATCTTCATGCCGGCGTCGATGGTTTTTGCGAAGTTCTCCTCCTCGGTCTTGACGACGCGGGTGATATAGGCTTGCTTCTCGCGCAGCTCGGGGTACTGGCACTCGTTTTCGTGCACGACGGTGTCGATCACTTCATAGAGGAAGGGCTCGCTCACGCCGAGGAGCTTGCCGTGGCGTGCGGCGCGGCGCAGCAGACGGCGCAGCACATAGCCGCGGCCCTCGTTGGAGGGGAGCACGCCGTCGCAGATCATGAAGACGGAAGCGCGGATGTGATCGGTAATGACGCGCAGCGACACGTCCATCTTGTGGCTCCTGCCGTAGTAGGCGCCTGTGAGCTCGCTGACCTTGTTGGTGATGTTCATGACGGTGTCAACGTCAAAGAGCGATTCGACATCCTGGCAGACGACCGCCAGACGCTCCAGGCCCATGCCGGTGTCGATGTTCTTCTGCTTGAGCTCGGAATAGTGACCCTCGCCGTCGTTGTCGAACTGGGAGAAGACGTTATTCCAGACCTCCATGTAGCGGTCGCAGTCGCAGCCGACAGTGCAGGTCGGCTTGCCGCAGCCGTACTTTTCGCCGCGGTCATAATAAATCTCCGAGCAGGGGCCGCAGGGACCGGCGCCGTGCTCCCAGAAGTTGTCCTCCTTGCCGAAGCGGAAGATGCGTTCGGCGGGGATGCCGACTTCCTTGTTCCAGATATCGAAGGCCTCGTCGTCGTTCTCGTAGATGGAGGGATAGAGGCGGTTGGGGTCGAGGCCCACCCAGTCGGGGCTCGTGAGGAACTCCCAGCTCCAGTGGATCGCCTCACGCTTGAAGTAATCGCCGAAGGAGAAGTTGCCGAGCATCTCAAAATAGGTGCCGTGGCGCGCCGTCTTGCCGATATTCTCGATGTCGCCGGTGCGGATGCACTTCTGGCAGGTGCAGACGCGGTGACGCGGCGGCTCCTGCTCGCCCTTGAAGTAGGGCTTCATGGGCGCCATGCCGGAGTTGATGAGCAGAAGGCTCTTGTCGTTCTGCGGGATCAGGGAGAAGGAGGGCAGGCGCAGGTGTCCCTTCGTCTCGAAGAAGGACAGAAACATTTCACGCAGTTGGTTCAGACCGTACTTTTCCATATAGGGGTTCTCCTTAAAAATAAAGATACCTCCGCCCCGGACAGGGGCGAAGGTCGATTCGCGGTACCACCCTGATTATCGCTTGCGCGATCTCTCAAGCGCCCTTAACGCGGGCTCGCGCCCCGGTTTCCCGGGGAGGCTCGGAAGTGGCCGCCGGAGGAGAGCATGAGATCTCGCACCGCCCGATCTCTCTCTGAAATGCCCGTTTTCCGGCTCGTTTCGTCACAGCCATATGGTTATCGTTTTTTGCTCCGTTATTTTAACATAGCGGACGCGTTTGTCAAGGCTTTTCTCCCGGGATCCGCAGCACGCAGCCGCGAGGCGCGCGGACAGGCAGACGCATGCGGAAAGGCATCATTGCCTTGTGCGTGTCGGCAATGGGAACGCCCTCCTCGTCGCGCAGTTCCTCCGCCGTGAAGCGCAGCGGCGCGCCCTCCGGCAGCAGCAGCTCGAGCGTCGCCCCGGCGGAGAATTTGTTCCGCTGGGTGAGCAGAGCCATGCCCGTCTCGTCGCAGTCCTCCACGACGGCGGCGACGCGGGCGTCGGAGAAATAGCTGGCCTCGGCATAGTGCTGCCCGGGTTCGCCGAAATAGAAGCCGGTGGTATACGGCCGGTGGCTCACCATCTCGGTCTCGCGCAGCCAGAGCGGGTCGAGCGGCCGTCCCGCGAGCGCATCGTCGATCGCGTGGCGGTAGGCGTTGGTCACGACGGCGGTGTAGTAGGCGGATTTCATTCTGCCCTCGATCTTCAGGCTGGTGACCCCCGCGTCCAGCAGCTCGGGGATATGCCCGATCATGCACATGTCGCGGGAGTTCATGATGTAGGTGCCGCCGTCCTCGCTGATCTCGAAATACTGGCCGGGGCGTTTCTCCTCTACGAGGTGATATTTCCAGCGGCAGGGCTGGGCACACTGCCCGCGATTGGCGTCGCGCCCGGTCAGATAGTTGGACAGCAGGCAGCGCCCGGAAAAGGACACACACATCGCCCCATGCACAAAGGCCTCGATGCGCAGCTCCGGCGGGGTATTCGCGCGGATGGCGCGGATATCCGCCAGCGGCGTCTCGCGCGCAAGGACGACGGTGTCCGCCCCCATGTTCCAGAGCGCCGTCGCGGTGGCGCTGTTGATCACGCCAAGCTGGGTGCTCACATGGCGCGCGACGCGCGGGGCGCAGCGCTTTGCGAGCTCCAGCACGCCGAGATCGGCGATGATGAGTCCGTCCGCCCCGGCCTCCTGGAGAAAGCCCAGGTAGCCGGGCAGCGCGGCGAGCTCCTCCTCACGCGGGAGGGTGTTGCAGGTGACATAGAGCTTTTTGCCCTTTTCATGCGTCAGGCGCAGGGCCTCGAGCAGATCCTCATCGGAAAAGCTCACGCTGCTCGAGCGCATGCCGAACATACGCCCGGCCAGATACACCGCGTCCGCCCCGTAGAGCAGCGCCATCCGCACCCGTTCCAGATCCCCCGCCGGGGCAAGCAGCTCCGGTGTATCAGCCATAATTCTGGGTCTCCACGAAGCGGTTGAACTCATTGGCGTCGGTGAAGAAGCGGTGCGTTCCGGTCGCGGTGTCAAGGGCGTAGTAGTAGTAATTGGTCTCCTCGGGGATCAGCGCCGCCTGGATGGAGGCAAGCCCCGGACTGCAGATGGGCGTGGGCGGCAGGCCGTAGTAAAGGCGGGTGTTGTAGGGGCTGTCCTGCGCGAGCATCGGGGCCGTCGGTGCGCCCTCATGGTCAGGGTAGAGATAGAGGATCGTCGAGTCGATGCCGAGGGTCATGCCGGTGTTGATGCGGTTGTAGATGACCGAGGCGATCAGGCGGCGTTCGCCGTCATTCGCGGCCTCCTTCTCGATCATGGAAGCGATGTTGATAATATCCTGCATCGACATGCCGCGATTGGCCGCCTGCTGCTTCATCTCATCCGTGACATTGTAGTTGAAGGCCTCGAGGAACTTGTTGATCGCGCTCGAGGGCTGCATCGAGATATAGAACTGATAGGTGTCCGGGAAGAGATAGCCCTCCAGGCGCTGGGCGCTGCCCTCGCTGCCCTCGGGGATGAAGTCATAGTTGAACACGGTATCCGCGGCGGCGGCCATGAGGTCGTCATAGCTCGCAACGCCCTTTTCCTCCATGAGCAGGAAGATCTGCCGCATGCTGTAGCCCTCCGGGAAGGTGATATCCACGGTGAGAGCGGAGCTGGAGTTGGCGCGCATGTGCTGGACAAGCGCGCGGTAGTCATAGCTGGAGGAGAGTTCGTATTCGCCGGGACTCACCTTCTGGTCCGCGTGGGAAATCTTGCAGAAGAGTTCAAAGAGCCACTTGTACTCGATCAGTCCCTGCTGCTTGAGCTGCTCGGAGACATAGGGGATATCCGCCGAGGTCACGGTCTTGGTGCCGACGACGTTGCCCTCCTTGTCCACGTCGTCCACAGTCTCGGTCGTGAAGATATCGACCGGGAGCGTCACGGTGGCCTTGAACTCGTCCTCGTTGAGCGCCAGCACGTCGCTCGCCGCCATCCATGCGAGGCAGGCGAGGATCACGCTCGCGCAGAGGATGAACACGAAATACATGATGCCGCCGAGGCAGCCCGTCCTCGACTCGCGGCTCTGGCGGATGGGGCGATAGTCCCGCTCAGATTCCTCGTCGCCGGTGAAGTTCGCCGCCTCGTCCCCGTCGCGGTCGATGAGCAGGCGGTCGACCAGGCCGGGCTTGGCCGGCTTTTTCGCGGCAGGCCGCGCGGCGGCGGGCTTTTCCCCGCTCTGCGGCTCGCTTTTCTTTTCCGGCGCAGGCGCGCTCCTCTTCTCTGGCGCAGACTCCGGCTTTTCCGCCGGGATCGGCTCCTGCGCCTGCGCAGGAGTCTCCGGGGCGGCCTGCGCGGGAGTCTCCGGGGCGGCGTGCGCACCGGCCGGCACGTCTCTCACGGGGTCCGCCGGGCCCACGTCAAAAATATCGCTTACCTTGCGGTCGGTCTTGTTCTGTTGATCGTCAGTCATGTCTGAACTCCTTGTATCCATGCTGTCACCGCTCCCCTGCCCCCGGCATAGGATGGCCTGGGCGGCAGGCGCCGTCCGCTCACCGCCCTTCCCGCGGGGCGCGCGGCAAGTAATCATGCGGAGAAAGGGAACGCCATGTTCTGCAACAGTTGTAACGGCAACAACGGTCTCTGGATCGTCATTCTGATCATCATTCTCTTCGGCTGCGGCGGCTGGGGTG
This sequence comes from Clostridiales bacterium UBA3758, assembly GCA_002371675.1. Taxonomy (GTDB): domain Bacteria; phylum Bacillota; class Clostridia; order Oscillospirales; family Oscillospiraceae; genus Limivicinus. The sequence continues at coordinate 34,914 of DFGE01000016.1, read as the reverse complement.
GCTGCGGCTGCAACGACAACAACTGCGGCTGCGGCGGTGGCTGCGGCTGCGGCTGCAACTGAGAGAAAGATCGGCGCATCCAGTATCTGCGGCTCCTTCGGGAGCCGTTTTTTTACGGGTTCTTTTCCAGGTAATCGCGGATAATGCCGTAAATCTCGGCATTTTTCTCGTCGATATCCCGCTCGGCGCCATCCTTGAGATAGGGCACGGTGATCCAGCCGTAATGCTCGGCCGCGCGGCGCGCCACATGCAGACAGCGGGCCAGATAGGCAAGATCCTTCTCGTGAATGTCTGCGGAGGTGTTGTTCTTCGCCTCGCGCCGGCGCATGCGCGCCTGCGAGGTCTCCAGATCCACGTCGAGGTAGATCACCAGATCCGGCCGGGGCAGCCCCATGCGCACGTATTCGAGATCTGCCAGCCAGCGGAAGAATTCCGGCAGCTCGCCGTCCGGAAGCTTGGAGCCCTGGTGCACGGCGTTGGAGGTGGTATAGCGGTCGGAGAGGATGAGGCCGCCGTTATTGTAGATCGGACCCCAATCGTCCCGGAAGGAGGCGAAGCGATCCACTGCGAAGAAGGTTGAGGCCACATAGGCGTTCACATCCTCCGGCCTCGTGCCGAACTCGCCCGCGAGATACAGGCGGATCAGCGCGCTGCTTTCCTTGTCATAACGGGGAAAAACAATATGATTATAGGCAATTTTATCCTGTTCCATGCGTGCGCAGAGACGGCGGTACTGCGCGGACTTGCCGCTGCCGTCGATCCCCTCGAGCACGATCAGCTTTCCTTTGGCCATACTATCTCCTCAGATCTGTGAAAAGACCTCGCCGATCTTCTCGTGGATCACGAGGTCGGCATAGTCGTCATAGGGCGTCACGCCGCGGTTGACAAGCGCGAGCTTGCTGCCGCGGTAGTAGTTGATGAGTCCCGCGGCGGGATAGACGCTGAGCGAGGTGCCGCCGACGATGAGCACATCCGCCGCGCGGATGGCGCGGATGGCGCGCATCATGACGTCTTCATCCAGTGGCTCCTCATAGAGCACGATGTCCGGCCGGATGACGCCGCCGCAGCTGCAGCGCGGCACGCCCGTACCGTGGTTCATAGCGTCCGCGGGATAGGGCTTGCGGCAGCGCGAGCAGAACGCGCGCAGAATGCTGCCGTGCAGTTCGAGGACATTTTTGCTCCCGGCCGCCTGGTGCAGCCCGTCAATATTCTGTGTGACGACGGCGCGCAGCTTCCCCTCCCGCTCCAGCTCCGCCAGACGCAGATGGGCGCGGTTGGGCTTGACCCCCTCGATGACGAGCTTTTCCCGGTGGAAACGGTAGTACTCCTCGGGGTTTCGTTCAAAGAAGCTGTGGCTGAGAATGGTTTCCGGCGGGTACTTCCATTTCTGGTTATACAGCCCGTCCACGCTGCGGAAATCGGGGATGCCGCTCTCCGTGCTCACGCCCGCTCCGCCGAAGAACACGATATTGTCGCTCCCGGAGACCCAATCTTTGAGCTTTGCGATCTGCTCGTTCATCTGCAGCGCTCCTTTCCCTCCGCGCAACGGCGCAGAAAAAGCATTCTATCCTGTCTGATTATACACGATGCCGGAGCAAAGTGCAAGGAAGCGAATGTTAATAATCATAAAGACGCGCTGAAAAAAGATAAAGCCCGGAGGCTGGGGCCTCCGGGCGAAGCACGCGATGCAGGAATGATTGCTCCACCAATTCATTTAAGAATTACTTGGTGGGCAATATCAGCCAAATTTCGCGGTTGCCGCGTAAGCGGCGAGCAAAACGGCGATAAATAGTATTGATGTGCCTGCACAGGCTGTCGGCTTGATGCAAGATTAAATTGGCACATTATTATTCCGGGATTTTGACAGCGAAGCGGGCAAGGAGATTCTCCACGCTGTTGTCCATCGCCTGCAGGATGCGGCCGGTGGTGATCTCCTTGGGCAGCTGCATGCCCATATCCATCCACTGCGAAACGAAACCGATGGCAAGCTTGGCGTAAAACTGCACCACGAACTCAAAATCCTGCCGGTCGATGTTCATGCCCTCCGAGGCGATCTCTGCGAAGCTGCGGATGCAGTCCTCCATCTTCTTCTCGAGGTAGCGCAGCATGTAGAGCCGACTGTTGGAATTGTAGACGTTCAGGGTGAAGGCGGAATTCTGCTGGAGATAATCCATGTAGATCATCATATCGTCCCGCCAGTGCTCATAGACCACCTTATGAGGCAGCACGCGGTTGGCGTCCTCCTCGAAGACCCACTCCAGCAGGTCGTACACATCGTCAAAATGATAATAGAAGGTCTGACGGTTGACCCCGCAAATCTCCACGAGATCCTTTACAGTGATTTTCCCGATCGGTTTTACAGCCATCGTCTGCTTGAGCGCGGCCGCCAGCGCTTCCTTCATCGAGCTGGACATAGGTACCTCCGATACACAAACTGCGTTTGCCCCCATGCCGATCTGCCTTATTCTCTGCAGTCGTGCGGCTGCTGGAATTCTCGCCAAAACCGGTTCATGAATGCCGACGCCAGTATTGTAGCACAAAACGACGCTTAGTGTAAAGATTATTTTCTGCTGTGTATATTGGTGGTTGCTTTTTTCGCGGGAATTCGGTAAAATATCAGGGTAAAGCAAAGGAAAAGGAGGAGTCTCCATGGCTTTCTGTACAAATTGCGGCTCTCCGTTGGATGCTGGCCATAAATTCTGCACCAATTGCGGCCAGAGCAACCCCAACTACACGCCGGTTCCCGCTCCGGGGAGCCAGCCTGCGGTCTCCGACAACAGGCCGTATTCCGCCCCTCCCGCAGAAGAACAGACTTATGATTCCGGCAGCCGCGATCCGCAGCCTGAGCCTTCCTTTTCGTCCTCCTATAACCCTGCCTACGGTGCGGGTTCGTCCGGCACGTTTTCCGATGCCGGGTACACGCAGCCTCCGAAGAAGAAAAAGGGGCTCTCCGGCGGGGCGGTGGCCGCGATCATCATCGTCGCGGTTCTGATCGCGCTCATCGCCGTAGTCGTCGTGCTCTTGATGAACGGGAAGGATAAGCAGAAGGAGGAGCCCATCTTTACGCAGCCGATCCTCCCTGTCTCCTCGGAAGCGCCCGACGAACAGCCGCAGGCCTCCGCTGCGTTCCGGCAGAGCATTGCAGGGCACTATCAGGTTGTTTCCCTGAAAAACGGCGACAGCTTTTTTGACCATGACATGCTGATTACCGGCGGCTACGGCGACGTGTCTCTCGATTTCTATTCCGACGGCACCGGCTATTTCAACATGCCCGACGAGGAGCCGATGAAGTTCACTTACAGCGAGAGCAAGCTTTTCTTCGGCCTGGGCGACGTTTCGGATTTCCTCTTTGAGGACGGCGTCGTGACCGTCACGGACGAGGACGTCACCTTCGTCTTCTCCGCGGACGGCACCGCCCCCGCGGCTCCGGCAGCTCCCGCCGCCACGCAGGTTCCCGCCGCCTCGGATCAGCTCCCGCTGGAGTCCGACTGGCACGGCACGCTGATCATCAGCAATCACAGCGGCAGCGACACGCTCTCCGACGGGCCGATGGAGGTCTGGGGCTTCCTCGGCTCGGATTCCGAGGGCAACGTCTTCTTCGAGCTCTATGAGGACGAATACGGCGCGAGCGGCTACGCGATCCTCTCGATGTATGTCGATGTGCAGGGGGATCACTTTGTGCCCATCATCGGCGAGGACGACGCCTGGATCTTCAACGCCCAGCTCGACCAGCGCGACGTGGCGCCCTTTACACTCTATTACCGCAACGGCAGCCTGACGCTCGACAGCTACAGCTACCGCATACAGGGTGAGAGCTGCACCATCAGCTTCGCTGTTAGTCCCTACTGATTCGCCGGTCTCCGAGATCTGGACATCAGCACATCCCCGGCCGGGCAAATCCGGCCGGGGATGTGTTTTTCTCTGTGCCATGCGCACAGCGCTTTCAGATTTCAAGATACGCAAAGGGGTAAACGCTGATCTCCTGCGCCCCGTTCGGGTACTGCCTGCGATATTCGCTGTGGAGATGCCCGTGGATATGAACGCCAACGCGGCTCCGAAGGAGGTAATACGAAATACCGGCCAGTCCGCGGTGCGCCAGGTGGATCCCTCGTGAGGGGTTGAAGGCGGCGTCGTGCGTGACCAGCAGATCCGCTTCCTGTGGCATCTTCCTTGCCAGTTCCAGGCTCTCATACTGTGTCATCATCGGATATGCCCCCTCCTTGTAGCGGAAGGAGCCCTCGATCCCGGCAATGCGCACGCCGGCGATCTCCCTTACCTTTCCGTGCAGATCGGTGAGGCGATTTGCCCAGAGGAGATCCGGCTCGTCATGATTGCCAAGCACCGCGGCGATCTTCTCACGCGGGACGCAGCGCAGGATCACGTCCAGGTCATATTGCGTAATGTCCCCGAGGAGGAGGCATATGTCGTAGGCTCCTATGCCCTCGAGGAAGGGCGAAAGCGTGTCGCGGAAGGCGAGGTCCTTGTGCGTGTCGGCAATGGCGAGAACGCGAAGGCCGAGCGGGTCCTGCCGCGCCGCTTCCGCGGTGCGCGCCAGTTCGTCCAGATACGCGGCATAGGCCTCCGTCTCATTCGCCGGAAACCGCGCCGCGCGGCGCAGGAAGTCCGCCTCCGGATCTTTTTTGTGAAACAGCATGCGTCCCGCCCCCCTCTGTACCGCCTCGCTTCCCCGGCATATAATGATCATCGGATGGCGAAATCAATCGAGAATTCGATTGATTTCGCTGCCAAACGGCAGGTTTGGCAGCGAATGATTCTCAAAATCATTCGCCCGATGCTCATTGCAATGCGTATATGGCAAAACAGCCATGCTGTTTTGCTGCGCAGCAAAGCTGCGCGGCGAAAAGCTTTTTCGCTTTTCGCCATCATATAATCAATTATTGCAAGCTTCGGGGAGCTGCGAATAGTATACCGGTTTCCGGACGTTTTCGCAAGGCTCAAGGGCAGGGACGGGACCGGTCGGAGATGCGATGGGCCGGCGAAAACAAGAACAATTTGTAAATTTGAGGAGACACGCAGCCGGAAGTGCAAAAAACCGTGTATAATGGTTTTTAGAGCATGTTTCACGCAAGGAGGGAAACGACATGGAAGACCGGAACCTCACATTGGGCGCTCCCGGCATCGAGGGCTTTTACCTCTATCGCGACGAAGTGACCGGCGGCGGCGCATACGCGATGATCGGCACAGACCTCGTCGGCGAGGGCAGATACTACTGCACGCGTTCCGCCTTCGGCACGCACCCCGTCACCGTCTTCTCGCCTCAGTTCGGCGCAGTCAAAAGCAGCTACGATCCCGACGCCACCCGCTACATAGGCGTCAAGCGGCTGGGCTTGGCGGACAACATCGCCGTTTTCAGTCTCGCCCTCACTCGCAGCGGCTACGCGCTTAAATTTGCCGGCATGCCGGAGCTGCAGGTCAGTGTACTGAGGAAGGAGCAGAGGTATATCGTCACCTGCGAGGACAGGCAGGTCGCGCTGATCCGCCCGGCCCTGGAACTCGCGGACGGACACCCGCTGCGCCGCTATGTGGAGCCCAGGCTGCTCCTGCTGCGCAAGGGCGTCGAACCGCTCAAGGAAGTCCTGGCAAGTCTCCCGCAGCTGGTTTTCTGAGAAGCAGGCTGTCCAAATTGCGCGACGGCGCGTGCTTTACCGCAGCCGCGCTTTGGGAAGCGCGCCGGCAGGCGGTACTCGAAGTATACTGACAAAAATCGCTCTCAGGAACTCTCTGAATTCCTGAGGGCGATTTTTTCATTTTTATTCCGATATGATCTGCGAAGGGCGGCCAAGAGCGTCCACCACTGTTGGGGGCTTGGAAGATGCGCCGCTCACTGTAACGCGCACGCGCTCGCGCGTGCAGACAATGCGGTAAGTCGTAACCTCGGCGCACTCCCGGTCGTAGGGCGAAAGGCCGTCGTCCTCGAGATAGCGCTCCGCGAACTCTCCCTCGTCGAGCGGAAAGACGAGGGTCTTCTCCCCGAGGCGCAGGATGGAGCCCGGGCGCACGAACCAGAGCGGTTCGTCATGCACCGTGCAGCGGAGCGTCACCGTTCCGCGCACCGCCTCTCTTCCCCGCAGGTACCAGGGGCCGTTCTCCTCGGGCAGCTCGGTCGTCAGCTCCGTGACGCCCGCATCGAAGGCCGGATGCACAAGGATGTCATCTCCGAAGAAAAAGCAGTCGCTCTCCACATCTTCGTCTTCATAGCGCAGGAAGAGCGGGTAAATCACCGGGCGGTAATCCTCCGTACAGCGCCAGAGTTGGTTATACAGATAGGGGATCAGCCGCTCGCGCAGGTCGAAGAGCGTGCGCACGGTGTCCAGCTCCTCCTCGAAGAGCCAGGGCATGTTGGAGCTGCCGTCGTCGTTCCAGGAGTGGAGCACAAAGCGCGGCGTAAACAGGCCGTACTGGATCCAGCGCAGGAAGAGCTCCGGCGAGGGCTTCTCGCCCGCGAAGCCGCCGATGTCCTGCCCGAAGTTGTACACGCCGGAGAGGGACAGCGTCATCGCCATTTTGTGGTTATAGCGGAAATCGGCAAAGCTCGTGCGGTTGTCGCCCGTCCAGGTGGAGGCCAGACGGGAGCTGCCCGCGATAAAGCAGCGGGAGACCGCGTTTTTGCGCTTGCTGCCGTCCTGCGCGGCAAGGCTCGCGCGGGTCATGAGGTAGGAAAAGAGCGGCTTGATGCGCTTGGCGCGCACGGGCGTGCCGAAGCCGAAGGCCCAGACGTCCTCATCCGCGACCTCATACTCGTTGTTGTCGTTCCAGATGCTGTCGTAGCCCTTTTCGACAAGCTGCCTGCGCACGCAGTCCGTCCAGAAGGCGGCGGCCTGCGGGTTCGTGAAATCCAGATAGCTGCCCATACCGCCCCAGAACGGAAAAAGCGCGCTCTTCCCCTCTCCGTCTTTGAGGAACCAGCCCTCCGCGGCGATTTTCTCATAGAGCGGGTGCTCCGTCAGAAAGCAGGGCTTGACGTTCGGCAGGAATTCCACCCCCGCCTCGCGGAAGGCGCGGCTCAGGCCCTCGGGGTTCGGGATCTTCTCCCGGTTCCAGTGGAAGACGAAGCGCTTGTCGCCGATCTGCGTGTAGCCGCTCGAGAGATAGAAACCGCCGGGGCGGATACCGCAATCTTCGCAGCGCGCAAGGAAACCGCGCAGCTGCCGCTCGGCGTCCGGCGCGTCGGTGTAAGCCATGGTGCTGCCGCAGTAGCGCAGCGTCCACCGGGGCGGCAGGAAATCCCGCCCGCGGAGGCGGGCGAAGCCTGCGGCGATCTCCTCCGGCGTGCCGAAGAAGACGTAGTACACCAGCGCCTCTTCCTCGCACCGGAAGGACTTGAAGGGGCGGAAATAGTTGTCGATCTCCCGGCCGAAGTCAAAGGAGCCGTCGGAATAGCTGTCATAGTAGATCCCGTAGGAACCGGCGGAATTACGGCAGATATAAAATGGGATATGCTTGTAAAGCGGGTCGCTGCTGCGGGCGTCAAAGCCCATGGCGTCGCCCGTACCGAGACGGAAGCTGCGGCCGGCCTTGTCCACGTCCCCGGTCTTGTCTCCGAGACCGAAGATCTGCTCGCCCGGCTCGCGGGAGAGATAATGCGCGCTCCCCCGCCCGAGCTCCCCGCCGAGGTTATAGGCGAGAACCTCGCGATCCTTGAACAGGAGCGCCTCGCGCTGATACCAGCTGAGCTCAAAATTCTTCCGCGTGACATGCAGCCGAAGCTCTCCTGCCGTGAAGTCTGCGGCGTCGGCGCTTTGCGCCATCTCCGCACGGACGGTCTCGAAGCCCTGCAGGCTCAGGCGCTCGCGCCCCGCCTCCGGCATTTCCCCGTCCGGGCAGACGGTGAAGGTCGGGAAAAGCCGCTCCCCCTCGCGCCAGAGCGCGACACGGACGCCGCCGCGCAGAAAATCAAGCCGCGCGTTCAAATCGCCGCAGCCAAAGAGAGCGGTGACGCCGTCAAAAGAGCGAAGTTCAAATCGGTGGTCGTATTTCATTTCGGTTCCCCCATGAAGGTGCCGCGCAGGAGCTTGCCGAGCGGCGGGCAGCCCATCGCCGTGTCATCGCGCCGCAGGATCAGTGCGCCTCTCCCCTTCTCCCAGCGCGGCCTGCCGCCGCCGTTGGGATCGCCCGTGCGGCAGAAGGCGGCGAGATAGTCGAGCATGAGCGCGGAGAGCGCCTCATCCCGTTCGTCATAGGGACGCCAGCTTCTGTTGAGTGTGCCGAAGACATAGCGCAGGTCGGAGGAGTGAAAGGCGGCGTTGCCGTCGCCCGGCGCATCGGCGTCAAAGCAGTAGAGATAGGCGCGGTTCGCGCGGGCATAGCGGTGCGCCATGCCCGCGAGCAGCGCAGTGTACATGTCGCGGTTCGTGTAGCCGACGAGCGTGTCGACCGGGGCGGGATGGCGGATCAGCTCGCCGACGCGCTTCGGCAAAAGCAGTCCGTCGATCACTGGCTGGGTGTTGTAGACATTGTCCCTGCGTTCAGCCTTCACCTGTTCGACGGCGCGCAGCACCTCCTCCGCAGGGAGCGCGCGGAAGGCCTCGAAGCTCTCCGCGCCGCTCTTCTCGATGACTGAGAGCCAGTAGGCGCGCGTCTCGCGGTGATCCTTCGGCTGGGCAAAGCGCGGAAAAGCGCCGGCGCCGGAGAGCATCACAGCGCGGCGAAAGCAGCCGCGCACGGCAGGCGAGAGCAGCATCAGCTGAACCGATATAGCCCCTGCGCTCTGCCCCATGATGGTGATATTCTCCGGGTCGCCCCCGAAGGAGGCGATGTTGCGGCGCACCCAGAGCAGGGCCTTCATCTGGTCGTCCAGGCCGAAGTTGCCGTCCCTCCCCTCGGAACGCTCGATCTCCTCGTGCGTGAGGTAGCCGAAGACGCCGACGCGGTAATTGGCCGCGACGAGGATCACGCCGCGCCGCGCGTAGGCGGCGCCGTCGAGATAGCTCTCAGAGTTGGCCATGGAGTTGAAGCCGCCGCCGTGGTAATAGAGCAGCACGGGGTGATTCCCGCCTGTTTTGGGAACGTAGATGTTGAGATTCAGGCAGTCCTCGCTGTAGGTGAACGTCAGTCCCTCGCGGAATTCCCTGTGGTAGAAGGCGCGCTCCGGCACGTCGAGATGTGGGGCGACCTGGCGGTACTGGCAGCAGGCGGGGCCGAAGTGCGTCGCGTCATAGCTGCCCTCCCAGCGCTCCACAGGTACGGCGTAGCGAAAGCGCCCCGCCCGCGCGTAGCGCACACCGAGGTATTCTTCGCAGTCCGGCCGCTCATTGCCGCGGATGGGGCCGCAGGACGTCATGCGTTCCCTGCTCATGCCTGCGCCTCCCTTCTGAGCGCGGCTTCCTTTTCCACCTGCAGCTGCTGCACGCGCGTACGCGAGAGCGGATACCACAGGGCGAGCACCAGCGCCATCGCCGCAAAGAGCACGGCGGGGATCAAGGTCGCCATGGTAAACATCGTCCCCAGCTGTGTCTGAGAGAAGACGAAGCTGCCGGAGGAGGCCGTGGAATAATAGCCCATGGCGAGCAGCGCGCCGTTCACCGCCACGGCGGAGAGCACCTGGCCGAGCTTGCGGAAGAAGTTCAAAAAGGCGTAGGCTGTGCCGTTGTCGCGGCTGCCTGTGGTGAGCGCAATATCGTCCATGGCGTCGGTGGCCATGGCCCAGAGCTGCAGCACGAAGAAATTGAGCCCGAAGCCGCTCAGCAGGCAGAGCGCCATGAATGGCCAGAGCGCGCGCTCTGCGGGCAGATAGCGCAGGAAAAACATGGCGAAGTTCGCCAGCGCGGCCACGGCCATGCCGGCGGCTGTAAGCTCCTTCTTGCCCCTCCTGCGCGCGAGGCGCGGCACAAAGGCCATGAGGATCGCCATGGGAATATAGGTCAGGATCGTCGGAAGGGAGACGAAGAGGCCGCCCTTACCGAAGTAATAGCGGATGAGATAGACATAGTAGCTCTGCGTGAACATCTGCCCGGCGAGCAGCAGCATCGCCGCGACAGAGAGGGAGAGCAGCGGGCGGTTGCCCAGCAGCAGGCGGATGGCCTTCCCCGCCGCGCCCTTCTCGCGGCGTTTCGGCTCGGTCTTCACGCGCTCCTTCGTCCCCGCAAAGCACAGCAGCAGGCAGAGGCAGGAGAGCGCCGCCATCACGATCACGCCCGTGAGCAGCACCGGGTAGCGCACGACAGAGGCGCCGGTCACCGGGTCCTTGCCGAAGCAGAGCATGGAGAGCACCATCACCGGCAGGCTCCCCAGCGCCGCGCCGACGGAGCGGAAGACCGAGAGCTTATTGCGCTCATGCTCGTCGAGCGTGAGCACGGAGGCGAGCGAGCCGTAGGGGATCTGCAGCACGGTATAAACCATGCCGAAGAGTACATAGGTCACAGCCGCGTAGACATAGGCAGGGAGGTTATGCTCCACGCTGCCGAAGCCCGGGAAGCGCAGAAACAGCAGCACCGCCGAGACTGCGAGCGGCAGCGCGGCGGCGAGCAGCCACACCCGGTAGCGTCCGTGTTTTGTGACCCCGGCAGTGTCGCAGATGCGGCCCATGATGGGGTCGTTCACCGCGTCCCAGACGCGCGCGAGCACGAACATGAGCATAATAAACAGCGGGCTGAGCACCAGCACGTCTGTATAATAGGTCTGCAGCAGGCTCGTCACCAGGCCGAAGACCAGGCAGCCGCCCGCGTCGCCCAGCGCGTAGGCCACGAATTCCTTGGGCTTGAGACCGCTGGCGCGGGCGATCAGGCTCTGTTGTTCCTCCATGGTACTTTCCGTCCTTTCGCTTGTGTTCTGCTTTTATACTATATGAGTATATCAAATTCTGCCTGCGGGTTCAACAGTGCGGTTGAAAAGCGGGCGAAAATGTGTTAGGCTCTGAGAGAATAACACACAGGAGGGCTGAGAGATGGCCGATCTGCGAAGCGAACTGAACATCAAAAACCTGCATCTGCGAAACCGCCTCGTGCTGCCGCCGATGGCAAGGGAGGCGACCGCGGGCGACGGGCTCGTGACCGAGCGGCTGCTGCGCTATTACGCCGAGAAGGCGGCCGGCGCATTCCTCGGCCTCGTCATCACCGAGCACTGCTACATCATGCCCGAGGGAAAGGCCAGCCCCGGGCAGGTCTCCGCCGCCTCCGATGAGGCGATCCCGGGGCTGCGGCGGCTCACCGACACGCTGCACAGCTGCGGTGTGCCCTGTGTCTGCCAGATCAACCATGCCGGCGGCCGCGCCAAGCAGAGCGTGACCGGCCTGCCCTCCGCCGCGCCGAGCGCCGTCTGGGCGGACGGGACGCATTTTTCCGACCGGGAGCTCTCCAAGGCGGACATCCTGGCGGTCGTGGAGGCCTTCGCCGCCGCGGCCAGACGGGCGAAGGACGCCGGCTACGACGCCGTGGAGATTCACTCCGCGCACAGCTACCTGCTCAACCAGTTCTATTCTCCGCTCGCGAACCAGCGCGGGGACGCCTACGGCGGTTCGCTGCATAACCGGCTCCGCATCCATTTTGAAGTCCTCGAAGCGGTGCGTGGCGCCGTCGGCGAGGAGACGCCCGTCTTCCTGCGCCTCGGCAGCATTGACGATCGGCCCGGAGGCAGCGAGCTTGCCGACGCCGTGGAAGCCTCCCGGCTGCTCGCCGGGGCCGGCGTTGACGTGCTGGATATCTCCGGCGGCTTCTGCGGCTTCGTGCTGCGCGGCCGCGAGCAGGAGCAGGGCTATTTCTCCTTCGTCAGCGAGGCGATCCGGGAGGCTGTCTCCGTCCCGGTGATCCTCACCGGCGGCGTCACCGATCCGCTGGCTGCAGACCGTCTGCTGCGCGGCGGCAAGGCCGATCTTATCGGCGTGGGCCGCGCCATCCTGCAGGATTCCCGCTGGCCGGAAAAGGCCTTCGCCGCTCTCGGCTGACAACACAGGAAAGGCCCCGCACCGCGGGGAGAAATGTGCATGAACCATCATAAACCTATTCCGCTGCCCGGGCAGCGCATCCTGCGCTCCATGGTCGCCGTGTGGCTGTGCTGCGGGATCTTCTTTCTGCGCGGGCAGAGCGGCATCCCCTTCTATTCCATGATCGCCGCGCTCCAATGCCTGCAGCCCTATAACAAGGACATGCGCAAGGTGGCGCTCAAGCGCCTCACTGGCACGCTTATCGGTGCGTTCTGGGGACTGGTGGTGCTGCTGCTGGAGCTGGAGCTGCTGTACAAGGGCAAGCCGGACACGCTGCCGCATTTTCTGCTGCTCGGGCTCTTCGTCGGCTTGGTGCTCTATTCCACCGTGCTCCTGAATGCGCGCGAGGCCTCCTATTTCTCGGCGGTGGTCTTCCTCAGCGTCTGCGTGAGCCACATCGGGGACGCGAACCCCTATCTCTTTGCCTTCAACCGCGTACTGGACACCTTTCTCGGCGTGCTCGTGGCGGAGGTGGTCAACCGCGTGCATCTGCCGCGCAGGCGGGAGAAGAACACGCTCTTTGTCTCCTGCGTGGGCGACACGATCCTCGGCGCGGACCGCAGGCTCTCGCCCTATTCGCGCGTGGAGCTCAATCGCCTGATCGAGGACGGGGCCAAGTTCACCCTCTCCACTGGCGAGACGCAGGCCACCGTGCGCGAGCTGCTCACGGGCGTCGATCTCAAATACCCGATCATCACCATGAACGGCGCGGCGCTCTACCACATCCCCACGATGGCTTACCTGGAGACGAGGCCGATGACGCCGGAGCAGAACCGACGCATCATGGACTTCTGCCGGGAGCACGGCCTCGGCTATTTCTCCAACAGCGTGGAACAAAATCTCCTCGTGATCCGCTATGAGGCGCTGCAGAACGAGGGGATGCGGCTGCTGTTTGAGAAAAAGCACCTCTCCCCCTATCGCAATTACCTCCAGAGCGCGACAGAGGCGGACGCCCATGTGCTCTACTTCCATGTGCTCGACACGCCGGAGAGGCTCGACGCGGCTCTCTCCGCCCTCCGCGCCGAGCCCTGGGCAGATGAATTCCGCGTGATCCGCGAGGAGAGCGGTTTCCCCGGCTATGACCGGCTCAAGATCTACGACGCGGCGGTCTCCCGCGAGGCCATGCTGAAGGTGCTCGAGGAGAAAATGGGCACGGAGAAGACCGTGACCATGGGGAGCATCGCCGGGAAATATGACGTTTACATCAAAAACGCCGACCGCGACCAGGTGGTCAAGGAGCTCAAGCGCCGCTTCGAGCCCGTGGATCTGCGCGGCTGGCGCAATATGTTTCGGATCTGATCCGACACGGAGTGGCAGACAATGGAAAAGGATAATAAGATCCCCCGCCGGGACGACCGGGTACCGGGCGTCTTTGTCGGCAAGGGGAAGTACATCGACGATTATTCGCTTGAGGAATACACGGACGGGAAGGGGCGCGTAAAAAAGCGCACGCATTATAACGGCTCCTGGTTTTGTGTGAAGGGGGACGAGGCGCGTGCCCGGCGCAGGCTGTTTCTCTCGCTCACCCTTGCGCTGATCCTCGGCGCAGCGCTCATCGCGGTGCAGGTTCAGACGCACACCTCCGCCTGGGCCTTCTATGTGATCCTGCCGCAGGCTGTGGCGCTCTTCCCGCTGCTCTACCTTGCGCTCGGGCTCTTTAAGCTCCCCTACCGGCTGCGGCCGATGGAGCGCGGCAGCTATTTCATGGGTATCATCCGCGTCTGCCGCAGTTCGACTGCGATCCTCATTCTCTGCGCCGCGTCTTTCATCGGCGATTTTATCTTCCGCGGCCTGTCCGGGGACTGGGTGTATCTCCATGCGGATCGGCTGTATCTCGTCCTTCTCGGGCTCGTTCTCCTCTGCTGCGGGGCGATCCTCTGGCTGCTCAACGGCATTGAGATCGACGAGCGGCCGAACCACGCCTATCCCCAACCGAAAAACAGATAGATGCTGTACAGGAAGGGACTGTTGCAAAATGAGAAAACCCTGGCTGCATCGTAGGGGAGGGCCTTGCGGCCTCCCGGCAGAATCAAGCATATTAATAGCAAAAAATGTTCGGCGTATTCGTACAATCTGCGAATACGCCGAACATTTTTTATGTATATACTGTTGCGCCGCCGGGCGGGGCAGAGCCGCCGCCCCTACGAAATCAGGCACACATTTTAGCGCTCATCCTTATTTTGCAACAGAACCTTCATGATTGCTTTACTGTGCCTCCAACCGCGCCTGTTCAGGGCTGCGCGGAGACGTCTCCTTCAGGGAAATAGCTGTCGAGACTGTCCATCAGATGCATCTGCGGCGTGGGCGGCGCTGGCTTGTTCGCGTCAAGGACACGGTAGCCAAGACTGCATAGCGCCATGCACACGAACGCGATGAGCACGATGAGCCACGCGCCTGCGCGCCCCTTTTCCCTCTTCGGCTGCTGTTTTTTCGGCTTCGCCTTATCCTGAGGCTTCGGCGCGCTCTCGCGCGGCAGAGGCTGCTTCGGCTGCAAAGCGGCAGCTGCGGACGCCGGCTGGGTCGGCAGGGTCTCCTTCGGCTCCTCACGGCGCTGCGCGCCGGGCGTCGGGCTGCGGAAGATCGTCGTCTTCTCGCCCTCGGCTGGTGCGGGCTCCTCCATTGGAGGGGCTGCAGGCCGGGCGTTCTTCTCCGCAGACTTCGTCTCTGGTCCACTCTGCGCGGAAGCTTCGGGCTTTTTCGCTGCCGCGGAATTCAGCGAGGAGCTGAACGCGGAAAAATCCGCCAGGATCGCGTCGAGATCCGGAGTTGTTTTCTTCTCGCTCATGCTTCTCCCTCCGCCGCTATCGCCACGCCGCCGAGCAGGGCGCGCAGCAGGTTGGTTCCCGGTATGATGCGCCAGCGGCCGTTCTGCGCGATCAACTCCAGCTGGAAGCCGGTCGTCGTGATATAGTCGTCCACATGCTTGAGCACTGCCTCCACCGCGGCCGTTCTGGCCATCGCCTGCACCTCGGGCAGATACTCTCCGTTTTCGTCATAGAGCTCTCCCGCGGTACGTCCCTCGGCGTATTCCACGAGCCAGCTCTGCGCCGCGCTCTGCAGCTCGGGCTCCATGGCGGTCACGTCCAGGAACCTCATCTCCACGAGCTGATGCGCCCGCTGACGACCGACGCGGCATTCGCCGAACAGCTCCGCCGAATAGCTCATGCGCAGCGCCTGCGCCACGGCACGGGCATTCGCGCCCTGCGGCTCCTCCTGCAGGCCGAGATCGGCGCCGTCGGCAAGCAGGGTATAGGCCGCCTCATAGTCCTCCCGCGCCAGGCAGTCAAAGAACGCGGTGACGACCGTCTGCGGATTCTCCTTCGGCTGCTGCAGGAAGGGCAGGAAGATACAGAGCAGGGCGGCAAGCGTCGCCAGCAGCAGGAGCAGGACCTGGGGCCAGACGCGCCGCCTGCGCCTGCCTGCCCAAATGAGAAGGGCGACCAGCGAAATCAGCAGCACGGCGAGCACGCCGCCGCCCGCATAGAGGGCGCTGCGATCCCGCCCGTCCTCCGTAACGACCTGGGCGAGCTCCACGGCATGCCCGGTGACGCCTGCATGGCTTGCGGCCTCGGCGGCCTGCTCGCGCTCGAGCGCCTCGCGGGTCTCCTGGGCGCGGCGCTCGGCCTCGGCCGCGCGCTCCGCCTCCTCCTGCTTGCGCAGCGCCGTGTGATACTGCGTATACTCGCACATCACCACGGCGAAATCCGCCATGACCTCATAGGCCTTGGCCGTATTGTCCGTAAACATGACAAAGAGGATCGGATCGTCGGTAAAGGCGATCGCGCAGTCTGTCATATAGAAATGGCCGGGGTCGTCAAGGAAGCCGTACTTGTGCGCGATGCCGTAATCCCGCTCACGGCGCTTGAAGTATTCGTCCGGCTCGGCGCGCTGCATCGCGTCCACGAGGGCAGCGTAGCGGTCGTCCTTCCCGTCATAGAGCGTCTTGAGGCAGGTCATCATCTGCCGGGCGGTGAAGAAGTTGTTTTCGTAGAACTTCGCGTCCACCGTGTCAGCGTCCTCGCCCATGATGGGGGCGATGATACGGCGGTACTGGCGGTAGACGCCGTTGCCGAGCACGCTCCAGAGGGTCTTCGCATAGTCGTTGCTGGAATGGACAATGGTGTCCTCCAGGAGCGTCCTGTAGGCGATGCCGCCCACGGAGGAGTCCATGTCCATTTCGCCCGCGGCGATCTTATCCAAATAGACCATATTGAGCGGCACCTTGTACATGCTGCCCGAGACCATATATTTGTCCGCGTCCCAATACTGCTCCTCGCCGGTGACGGTATTGTAATAGCCGAGTGTCACGGAGTCCGCCCGCGCTCCGTAGCGGTCGAGAATCTCCTGCACCAGCTCGTCCCAGCTCTTGCCCTCGTACTTCGCGGCGAGGGCGTCCTCCGCAGAGGCGGCCGGCAGCAGCGGGCAGAGCATCAGCAGGATCAGGATCAGCGATAGGATCTGTTTCAGTCGTTTCATGTCTTGCTCCAGGATAAGAATACGAATTATTTTACCATATTCGTCGGGATTTGCAAGCCTTTTGCTGCATTTCCCGCGCCGCTTCCCGCAGTCGGCTTTCTCCCGCTTCCACTGTTTTCCGCAGCTTCGGCAAAGGGCGCAGAAAGGGCGTTCCACGGCTCGCGATCCCGGGGAAAAACTGTTCAACATTAACAAAATGAGAAAAAAATGACAGTTTCCGGCAAGACCCTCTTTCTTTTTTTGTGGCGTTCGTGTATAATCAAATCACCTGATTTTTTAGGAGGTTTATTCAATCCATGAAACAATACTTCGAAATCGTTGATGTTATGGCCCGCGAGATCCTGGACTCCCGCGGCAACCCCACCGTTGAGGTCGAGGTCACGCTGGATGACGGCACCGTAGGCCGTGCGGCCGTCCCCTCCGGCGCTTCCACCGGCATTCACGAGGCCTGCGAGCTCCGTGACGGCGACAAGAGCCGTTACGGCGGCAAGGGCGTTGCCAAGGCCGTCGAGAACGTCAACGGCGAGATCGCCGAGGCCGTTGTCGGCCTGAACGTTCTGGATCAGCCCGGCATTGACAAGCTCCTCATCGAGCTTGACGGCACCCCGAACAAGACCCGTCTCGGCGCCAACGCCATCCTCGGCGTCTCCCTCGCCTGCGCCAAGGCCGCTGCCGCCGCCACCGGCGTGAGCCTCTACAACTACATTGGCGGCGTGAACGCCAAGACCCTGCCCGTTCCGATGATGAACATCCTCAACGGCGGCGCACACGCGTCCAACTCCGTTGACATTCAGGAGTTCATGATCATGCCCGTCGGCGCCCCCAACTTCAAGGAAGCGCTGCGCCGCTGCGCCGAGGTCTTCCATCAGCTCAAGAAGACCCTGAAGGCCAACGGCACGCCCGCCGCCGGCGTCGGCGACGAGGGCGGCTACGCTCCCGACCTGGCTGCCGATGAGGACGCGCTGAAGGTCATCGTCAAGGCCATCGAGGAAGCCGGCTACAAGCCCGGCGAGGACTTCAAGATCGCCATGGACGCCGCCGTTTCCGACTGGTTCAACACTGAGGACGGCAAGTACCACCTGCCCAAGCGCGGCACCGTCATGACCAGCGACGAGATGATCGACATGTGGGAAGACCTCGTCAACAAGTACCCCATCATCTCCATCGAGGACGGCCTCGGTGAGGACGACTGGGACGGCTGGGTCAAGCTCACCGAGCGTCTCGGCAAGCGCGTGCAGCTCGTCGGCGACGATCTGTTCGTCACCAACGCCTCCCGCGTCAAGAAAGGCATCGAGATGGGCGCTGCCAACGCCGTGCTGATCAAGGTCAACCAGATCGGCTCCCTGACCGAGACCCTCGACGCCATCCAGACCGCCAACCGCGCCGGCTACACCGCCATCGTCTCCCACCGCTCCGGTGAGACCGAGGACACCACGCTCGCCGACATCGCCGTCGCCGTCAACGCCGGCCAGATCAAGACCGGCGCTCCCTCCCGCACCGACCGCGTTGCGAAGTACAATCAGCTGCTTCGCATCGAGGAGGAGCTCGATGACGTCGCCCAGTACCCCGGCAACGCCGCGTTCTTCAACCTCAAGTAAGCTCTCATATCAGGAAAAAAGGACTGCTTCGGCAGTCCTTTTTCTGCTTTCGGAATGCTTCATACGCAATGAAACAGATCAGGACGCAATTTCGTCAAATCGTCGAAAATACGCTTGTTTTTTTGTCTGTTCGCGCAGCTTGCCATTTCCCTTGTTTTCTGTTAAGATACAAAGGAAGAATAGGAAAGGCAATCGGACGGTATGAAACAACAGACTACTCACAATCAAAATGCGCGCGGCAACAGCTGGATTGCCGCGCTTAAGTTTGTTCCCCTGCTTGTCTTTGCCCTGCTCGTGATCGTCGTCAAGCTCGATCTGCTGCTGGCGGCCCCGATCGCTGTGTTCACCGCCGCCGTGGTCTACATGCTGACCTGCCATTGCAGCTTTGAGGAGGCCTTTCAGCAGGGTCTGAATTCGGTCAAGAACATCGTTCTGATCTTCTTTATCCTGATGTTCGCCTACGCCGTGGCCGAGAGCTTTATGGCGACGGGCGTCGGCGCCTCGCTCATCTGCATCGCGCTCAAGCTCGGCATCACCGCGCGCACCATCGCGCCGGTCTCCATTCTGGTGACCTGCGTGCTCTCTGTTGCGACAGGATCCTCCTGGGGCACCTTCGCCGCCTGCGCGCCGATCTTTCTCTGGCTCAATCACCTTGTCGGCGGCGACCTGCTGCTCACCACCTGCGCCATTGCCGGCGGCTCCTGCTTCGGCGACAATATCGGCATGATCTCGGATGTGACTGTGCTCAGCTGCGGCATGCAGGACGTGAAAATCATCGACCGCGTCCGTCACCAGCTCGTCTGGTCGCTGCTGTGTCTGCTGCTGTCCGTCTTCATCTTTTATTTCGCCGGGCACTCGCTGCCCAGCATCCCCGGCGATCCCGCCGCCGCCATCTCGAAGATCCCGGAGTCGGCCTATGCTGCGCTCTCAGAGGAGAAGCCTGCGGCTCTGCTTCTGCTGGAGCAAGTCAAAAACGGCGTGCCGCTTTACCTGGTGATCCCCCTCTTCGTCATCATCATCCTGAGCTTCACCGGCTTCCACACACTGCTGTGCATGCTGGCCGGCGTTCTCAGTTCCCTCGTGCTCGGCCTCATCGCCGGGACGACCAACGTCAGCACTTTCTTCCGCGTGGTCGTCATGACCGGCTTCACCGACGCCGGCGCATGGGTCATCGTGATGATGCTCTGGGTTGCGGCCTTTGGCGGTATCATGAACGCCATGGGCGCCTTCGATCCGCTGGCGAAGGTGGTCGTGAAGATTTCCAGGAACGTCCCGCAGCTGATGGGCTGGTGCGGCATGCTTTGCCTTGTGGGCAACATGGCGCTGGCGGATGAGGCAGCCCAGGTCGCCACCATGTCCCCTATTGTGCGAGATATCGTGGAGAAAAACGTGGAGACCGACAGCGAAGAGGACGCCTACCTCCTGCGTGTGCGTCTGGCGACTTATACTTCCTCCATGGGCATCTACGGCTCCGAGCTCGTCCCCTGGCACTGCTTCCCCGTCTTTTTTGCGAAGATCTCTTCTATGGTCTATCCGCTTCACGAGTTTACGACGCTGGAGATCATCTCCCGCAACTACATGAGCTTTCTGGTCATCGGCTCTATCCTGTTTCTGAGCTTCACGGGTCTCGACCGAATGATCCCCGGCTTTGCCCTTCCAAAGACTGCGCGGCTCAAAAAACACGCCTCGGGCAAGGTGGAGGCCTGAACCTCGCAAAACCGAAACGATATAGAAAAACAGCAGCATCCCTTGGGGAGCTGCTGTTTTTCCATGTATGATTCAGGACTCGTCGTATTTGTCCTTGCCGTAAATGAACAGGCGCAGTCGCTCGGATTCGTATTGGAAATCGCAATTCTGGTCGTTGTGATCCGGGACGGCCATTTGCTCGGCATGCGCGCCGAGGAACTTCGGCGCGTTGATGAGGATGGTAGTAATTTCCGTTTTGGTGAGGTTGGTATGCACCAGGGGGAGTACCACCTTGGTCAGTTCGTTAATTTCCGGCAGGCTCATGGTGCTCACCCGGTCGATCATCGCCTGCACTGTCTTGCGCTGTCGGGCAATGCGCCCCCAGTTGGAGTCGATACTCCGCAGACGGCAGTAGGCCAACGCATCCGCGCCGTCCATATGATACACGCCCGCGTCCGGCTTTTTCAGTGCCCAGGCCTCCATTACATCCAGCTCAATATCGACGCCTCCGATCGCATCCACGATCGCGCTGAAGCTGTCGAAATCAACATGGGCATATCCCGCGATGTCGAGCAGGAAATAATCGGCGATGATATCCGTCGTGACCTCGGCGCCGCCATAGGAAAAGGAGTGCGTCAGCAGATCGATCCCGACGCCGGGGCACTCGACCATGATGCCGCGTTCAAAGCTGATGAGCTTGACTTCTCCGGTCTCCTTATTGAGCGAGACAAGCATGGTCACATCTCCGCGGCCGCGATCCTGCGTGTTGGGGAGCCGGAGATCGGAGCCGATCAACAGCACATTCATGATCCTCTTGTCGGCGTAGACCTCGCCCTCCGCTTTGTTGCCCGACTCGATCCTCTCCACATCGTCGGAGATGATCGGCACAATGCTCTCCGCGGGTCCCTGGTATTCCGTCTCGCTCTGTGAGCTGCTGACCAGATCCAAACGCTCGAGCAGGGTGTTATAGTACAGTCCCGCTGCGGAGACGGCGAGCACAAGCAAGCCGAGAATGCACAGGAGCACGATCAGCCATACCCTGCGTTTTTCCTTTTTCGGTTTCTTTTGATCCATTTTTCTTCCCCGGTTTCGCTTTTTTTGCTGCTGACTGATTATAATGGCCATCGGAGGGCGAAATCAATCGAGGTTTTGATTGATTTCGCTGCCAAACGACAGGTTTGGCAGCGAATGATTCTTTGAATCATTCGCTGTTGACAGTCATTATAGCATTCCCCTCGGGCGCTGTCAACGCGGCGAAGCTCTTGTCTTTTTGACGCAAAACGAATATAATGAGGCCATCATGCAAAAGTCAGGAGGCGGAATGATGAAAGAAACGGAAAATGTGGAACAGTTCTTTTCCCTTTACGATGCGGATGAGGCGCTGCGGCAGCGCTGCCTCGACGCCGAGGCCAGCTATCCCGGCAGTCTCGAGATCCGCGAAGCTGTGGCGGAGGATGTGCTGCTGCCGATTGCCGCGGAGCTGGGCCTGCCCTTTACGCTCAAGGAGCTGCGCCAATACGAGACCCGCAAGAAAATGGAATTCGCCAGGCTCAATGATCCGGACGCCGATCCACGCCACTACTGGCTGATCGGTTACGGCTGGAGCTACGACTACGAGGGTGCGAGCAAGGACATGGAGGGCGGCGAGTAAGCGCGCCATCTGTTCAGATCCGTGCTAAACAGGGCGGGAACTCACGGAGAGTTCCCGCCCTGTTCTTTTTGATTGATTAATTGATTAATTGTTCACTCCGTGCTGGGCGCGGGGGCTCGACTCCGTGAGCGGAGCGAACTGATAGCCGTTGTTGAGCGCCCAGACAATAAAGCTCTCCACCGCATCCACGCTGTAGTCCTTGATATCGTGCTGCAGGACGACGGAAACATGTCTGCCGGTACAGCCGTCCTTGAGGTTCCGGAGTATGCTCTCCGTGTCGCGCGTGCCGCCGGCGTCGTTGCTGTCCACATTCCAGTCGAAATAGATATAGCCCATATCCGTCATGGCCCGCGTGAGGCGCGTCATGACGCCGGGATTGAAGCGGCTGACGGTATTGGAGCTGCCGCCGGGGAAACGGAAGAGCCGTGTGGTTGTGCCGGTCTGGCGGAGAATGATGTCCTCCACGGCGTTGAAATCCGCGAAAAAGGCCTCCTCGCTCGCATAGATCGAATAATAGTCATGCGTGGCGCTGTGGACGCCTATGCTGTGCCCCTCGCGCCAGGCCCTGCCGATCTGGTTTTCATAGTCCGGGTTCAGTCCGGTCACGAAGAAGGTGGCGCGCACGTTGTAGAAGGCGAGCACATCGAGCAGGCGGCCGGTGTAGGGGCCGGGGCCGTCGTCAAAGGTCAGGTAGATGGTGTTGCGGTCGGGCTCGATGACGCCGGGATTCCGGATCGGGATGACCGAGACCGTGCGCACGGCGCTGACCGTCTGCCCGAGGGCGTTGGTGATCGAGTAACGCAGCTCATAGTCCCCCGGCTGGAAGCTGGAGACCTCCCCCTCCACCCGGACGTACTGCGTTAGGTCATTGCCGAGGCTGTCGGTCGCCGTGCAGCCGGGGTCGTGAAACGCAAGACCCGCGTTCACATCAATGTGATCTCCGCCGTTGAGTCTGATCTCCGGGGCGGTGACAGCGTAATGCGGGCTCCTGGTCACGCTCGCCGTGTTGCCGGAGGAATCCGTCACGGTGTAGACAAAGCTATCTCCCTCCGCCCGCCGGAGGACACGCTCGCTGAGGTCGCCGTCATGCTCGTCCCAGGCCTCCCAGCCCTCCTCGTCGTAGCCGTCCAGCCAGCTCGGGAGGTAGCCCTCACGGGTATGGAGCCGCAGCACGGGCGGCGTCTCGTCCACGACCGTAACGCGCCGCTCGGTGCCGTAGAGGCGGAAAAGATAGGGCGTCACGTAGCGAAGCGTGTATTCGCCGAGCTCCTCGCCGACGGAGCCTCGCACCACGACGGGCAGACGCCGCCGGCTCTCGCCGAAGAGCCTGCCCACGCTCACCGCGTAGACGCCCGGCTCCTCATAGCGCTCCCCGTAGGGCACGCGGATTTCCTCCGCGCCGCTCATGTAAAAGCGTACGCGCCGCGCGTCCGCAACGCCGACGGCGACAGCTGCGGCCAGCAGAACCGCCACGACGATCAGCAGTGCGCGCTGCCAGGGCGAGAAGCGCGGTATTCTCTTGGCTTTTTTCTTTCTCATGTTTCTGCCTCTGATGCTTTCTGCTCAAGAGTATTATACGCCATTTTTCGTTCCTGAAAAGAGGCGGAAACTGGATTTAAGAAAGATTAAGGATAATGTTGGAAATGCAGGGAAATGCAGGATACAGCAAAACGCTCTCCGGGAGACAATCCCGGAGAGCATTTTGCTGAGACTGTCAAATAATCTGCGGTAAGGCGGGAGGGTAGAGCAGCGGGGGAGCTCGAGGGGGCAAGGCCAGCCTCGAATACAATAAACCGCCGCCGGAAAAGCCCGGAATATCGGGCTTTTCCGGTAACAGCATTTTGCCTGAAGCAAAATGCTCGGCGGCTGAAGCGCAGTCAAAAAAGTCCGGTATGGACTTTTTTGACAAGCTGAGCAAAACGCCCTCCGGGAGACAATCCCGGAGAGCGTTTTCCTTTTCTGATAGGTTTGATTTACTCCAGCTCGAAGGCGCCGGTGTAGAGCTGATAATAGGTGCCGCGCTCTGCAATGAGCTTTTCGTGGCTGCCGCGCTCGATGATGCGGCCGTGATCCAGAACCATGATAACATCCGAGTTCATGACCGTGGAGAGGCGGTGCGCGATGACGAAGACCGTTCTGCCCTCCATGAGCTTATCCATACCGCGCTGCACGATGGCCTCGGTGCGGGTGTCGATGGAGGAGGTGGCCTCGTCGAGGATCATGACGGGCGGGTCGGCCACGGCGGCGCGAGCAATGGCGAGCAGCTGACGCTGACCCTGGGAGAGGTTCGCGCCGTTGTTCTGCAGCTCCGTCTGATAGCCCTGGGGCAGGCGGCGGATGAAATCGTCCGCGCCGGCGAGCCGGGCGGCCTCCTCGCATTCCTCGTCGCTGGCGTCGAGGCGGCCGTAGCGGATGTTCTCCATCACCGTGCCGGTGAAGAGGTTGGTCTCCTGCAGGACGATGCCGAGGGAGCGGCGCAGGTCGTCCTTCTTGATCTTGTTGATGTTGATGCCGTCATAGCGGATCTTGCCGTCGGCAATGTCGTAGAAGCGGTTGATGAGGTTGGTTATAGTCGTCTTGCCCGCGCCGGTCGCGCCGACGAAGGCAACCTTCTGGCCGGGCTCGGCATAAACGGAGATGTCGTGCAGGACGGGCTTGCCCTCCTCATAGGCGAAGTCCACATCCACCATGCGCACATCGCCGCGCAGCGGGGTGTAGGTGATGGTGCCCTCCGCCTGGTGCGGGTGCCGCCAGGCCCAGTGCCCGGTGTGCTGCTCGACCTCGCGCAGTTCGCCCTTTTCGTCGGTCTCGACGTTCACGAGCGTGACATAGCCATTGTCCTCCTCAGGGGGCTCGTTGACCAGGCTGAGGACGCGCTGGGCGCCGGCGCCGGCCATGACGATGGAGTTGATCTGCTGAGAGAGCTGGTTGATGTTGCCGGTGAACTGCCGCGCCATATTGAGGAAGGGCACGAGGATCGTCACGTCCAGCGCGAGACCGGAAAGCGAGACGTTCGGCACCTTCATGAGGATGAACACACCGCCCACGAGGGCGAGAGTCACATAGAGGATATTGCCTATATTGGCAATGATGGGGCCTAGGACGCTCGCAAAGGCGTGCGCACGGAAGCCCACCTCGTAGAGCTCACCGTTGACCTTGTCAAAGTCCTCGATGCTCTTTTGCTCATGGCAGAAGACCTTGACGACCTTCTGGCCGTTCATCGTCTCCTGGGCGAAGCCCTCCATCGCGCCGACGGCCTTCTGCTGCTGCATGAAGTACTTGGCGGAACCGCCGCCGACGACCTTGCTGACATAGAACATTGCCACGACGCCGAGCAGAAGCACCAGCGTCATCCAGACGCTGTAATAGATCATGATGGCAAGCACCGCGATCACGATCGCGCCGGAGCGGATAAAGGCAGGGAGCGAGCCGCTCACGAGCTGGCGCATGGTATCGATATCGTTGGTATAGAAGGACATGATGTCCCCGTGCTTGTGGGAGTCGAAATACCGGATGGGAAGATCCTGCATTCCGTTGAACATCTCGCGGCGCATCTTGTCGAGGAAGCCCTGGGTCATGATGGCCATGAGCTGGGTCTCGAGCGTGAGCGAGCAGATGGAGACGGCATATAGGCCGATCAGCGTAAAGATATAGGGCAGCAGCGCCTGACGCGCCGCGCTCCAGTCGCCGCTGGCGACAAAGGTCTCGATCACGGCAAGGACCTTCTGGATGAAGACCGCAGGGATCGCCGCAACAATGGCGGAGAAGAGGATGCACAGCATGGCAAGCGGCCCCAGCACGGGGTAGTAGCCGAAGAACTTTTTGAGCGTCCAGGCAATAGCGCCGAAGTTTTCCTTGAGGCTTTCGCCGCGCTTACTCTTCATCTTCGTCACCTCCGTTCGTCTGCTGCTCGTAGACCTCGCGGTAGATCTCGCTCGAGCGCATGAGTTCGGCGTGCGTACCGCGCCCGACAATGCGGCCGTTGTCCATGACGAGGATCAGATCCGCGTCCTCAACAGAGGCCACGCGCTGGGCGATGATGATCTTGGTGGTCTCGGGGATGTATTCGCGGAAGCCCGCACGGATCAGCGCGTCGGTCCTCGTATCGACCGCGCTGGTCGAGTCGTCCAGAATGAGGATCTTCGGCTTCTTGAGCAGGGCGCGCGCGATGCACAGGCGCTGCTTCTGCCCGCCGGAGACATTGGTGCCGCCCTGTTCGATGTGGGTGTCGTAGCCGTCGGGGAAGCTGCGGATGAATTCATCCGCCTGTGCGAGACGGCAGGCCTGCTCGATCTCCTCGTCCGTCGCGTCCGGATCGCCCCAGCGGAGGTTCTCGCGGATCGTGCCGGAGAAGAGCTCGTTCTTCTGCAGCACCATGGAGACCGCGCCGCGCAGCGCCTCGATGTCATAGTCGCGCACGTCGACGCCGCCGACCTTCACGCTGCCCTCCGTCGTGTCGTACAGGCGTGGGATCAGCTGCACGAGCGTCGATTTGCCGACGCCGGTGCCGCCGATGATGCCCACGGTGCTGCCGGAGGGGATATGCAGGTTCACGTCCTCGAGGGCATACTTCTCTGCGCTCTCGCTGTACTTGAAGCTCACGTCCGTGAACTCGACGGAGCCGTCCCTGACTTCGGTGATGGGCTCGTCCTTCATCTTGAGGCTCGGCTTCTCGACGAGCACCTCGACGATACGCTTCATGGACTCATAGGAGATGGTCATCATCACGTAGATCATGGAGATCATCATGAGGCTCATGAGGATCTGCATGCCGTAGGTGAGCATGGCGGAGATCTCGCCGACGTTGATAAGCGTGCCGCGGCTCGTGACAATGAGCTTCGCGCCGACCATCAGCACGAAAACCATGTTGAAGTTCATGCACAGCGTCATGAGCGGGTTGTTGAGCGCCACGATACGTTCGGCTTTGGTGAAGTCCTTGGCGATGCTGCCGGAGGCCTTGCCGAACTTCTCCTTCTCGTAGTCCTCGCGGGCGAAGCCCTTCACCACGCGCATCGCGCGCACGTTTTCCTCAACGGACTCGTTCATCCTGTCATAGCGCCGGAAGACCGAGCGGAAGGCAGGCATGGCCTTGCGGGCGATCAGCAGCAGACCCACGATCAGCACCGGCACGACCACCAGGAAGGTCGCCGCGAGGCTGCCGCCCATGCGGTAGGCCATGACGATGGAGAACACGAACATCAGCGGTGCGCGCACCGCGATACGGATCGACATCATGAAGGCCATCTGCACATTGGAGATGTCCGTCGTGAGGCGGGTCACGAGCGAGGCGGTGGAGAACTTGTCAATGTTCTGAAAGGAGAAGTGCTGGATGCGCTCAAACACGTCGTGCCGGACGTTTTTTGCAAAGCCGGCCGAGGCCTTGGCGCCGGTGTAGCCCGCGCCGCCGCCGCACAGAAGTGACACAATCGCCATCGCGACGAGCGTCAGACCCGCGGGCAGCAGCTCCGCAATCGGAGCGGAGGCCTGGACGCCGTTGACAAGGCGCGCCGTATAGGTCGGGATCAGCACTTCAATAAAAACCTCCGCGATGATGAACACCAGCGTGAGGATCGTCGGGAGCTTGTACTCCCGGATGCATTTGACAAAGGTTTTGATCACTTTCTCAATCGCACCCCTTTCCGTCTTCTGAATACGCGTTTTGGAGCATCCGATCCGTCGTGCGGATCAGCGCGTCGATCTCTTCTTTCTCGATACCGCTGCAGAGCCAGCGCATGGTCTCCTCCTCCGCGCGGGCGATCTCCTGCCCGAGAGCATAGGTCTTTTCCGTCGCGCGGATGATCTTGAAACGCCGGTCGCTAAGGCGCTGCTCGGAGAGAAGAAATCCTTTTTTCTCAAGGCGTTTGATAAGATCCGCCATTGTGGCATGGGAGAGGCGGGTCTTCTGCTCAAGATCGGTCTGGCTAATCTCCGCCTCCCCTGCCCGCTCCATGCGCACGAGCGTTCCGAGCACATGAAACTGCACGCCGGTGAGCTCCTTCTCCGCGAGCGTCTCGTCCATCTTCCGTTTGAAGGCGCGGTTCAGCAGAGAGAAGCGCAGGCCAAAGGGTATGTTCTGTTCCAAGAAGGTTCCCTCCCTTCGATAACATGTCGTGTACGACACATTTTACCACACGGGGCAAAAAAGTCAAGGATGAAAAAAGTAATACGGCCTGCCCATATGGGCAGACCGCACTATTATGCATTATTCTATCTTCGTTCTTTACTCTCGGATGACCATGCAGCGCATGGCGTTGAGGATGGAGAGAATCAGCACGCCGACATCCCCGAACACCGCGAGCCAGAGATCCGCGATGCCAAGCGCGCCGAGGATCAGGATGAGGATCTTCACACCGAGGGCGAAAATGATGTTCTCGCGCACGATGCTCATGGTGCGGCGCGCGATGCGCACGGCGAGCGGCAGGCGCGAGGGCTTGTCATCCATGAGCACGATATCGGCCGACTCGATGGCGGCGTCGCTCCCCAGAGCGCCCATGGCGATGCCCACATCCGCGCGCGTCAGCACCGGCGCGTCGTTGATGCCGTCGCCCACGAAGGCGAGCTTCGCGCCGGAGGAAAGCAGCTCCTCCACGGCCTCGACCTTCTGCGCGGGCAGCAGCTCCGCGCGCACCTCATCGACGCCCAGCTCCCCCGCCACTTTCTGCGCGACCTTTTCACGGTCGCCCGTGAGGAGGACGGTTCTGCGCAGGCCGAGGGTCTTGAGCGCGGCGACTGCTTCCACAGCGTCGGGCTTGAGCGTGTCGTTAATGACGATATGACCCAGATACTCGCTGCCGTGGGCAATGTGGATGACAGTGCCGGGCAGATGGCAGTCATGGTAATCGGCGGAGGCCTCTTCCATGAGCCGGGCATTGCCGACGAAGTAGCGCTCTCCGTCGATCTCGGCCTGCAGGCCGCGCCCGGCGAGCTCCTTCACCTCTCCGATGCGGGAGCGGTCGATGTGCTTGCCGTGCGCCCGGATGATGGACTCGGCAAGGGGATGCGTCGAAAAGCTCTCGGCCGCGGCGGCGATATCCAGCAGCGCGTCGGCGTCGATCTCGCGGGGATGCACAGCGTCGACGGCGAAGCGGCCCTGTGTGAGCGTACCGGTCTTGTCGAAGGCGACGGTATCGACCTTGGCGAGCATTTCCATATCGTTGGCGCCCTTGACGAGGATGCCGTGGCGCGAGGCGCCGCCGATGCCGCCGAAAAAGCTCAGCGGGACGGAGACGACCAGCGCGCAGGGGCAGGACACCACCAGGAACACCAGCGCGCGGTGGATCCATTCCGCCCAGTTGCCGGTGACGAGCGAGGGGATCACGGCCAGCAGCAGCGCACCGATCACGACCGTGGGTGTGTACCAGCGGGCGAAGCGCGTGATATAGCCCTCGACTTTGGCCTTCTTGTCGGCGGAATTCTCCACCAGCTCCAGGATGCGGGAGACAGTGCTCTCGGAGGCGAGGCTCTCGGTCTGCACACGGATGACGCCCGTGAGGTTCACCGAGCCGCTCACGACCTTGTCGCCCGGCCCGAGATCGACGGGCAGGCTCTCCCCCGTGAGGGCGGAGGTGTTCACCGCAGTGCTGCCCTCGAGGATCACGCCGTCGAGCGCGATCCGCTCGCCGGGACGTACGACGATGGTCTCCCCGATCTCCACCTCGTCGGGCTCGACCTCCTGCTCCTCGCCGTCACGCAACACCGTGGCGGAATCGGGGCGGATATCCATGAGCGCGGCGATGGACTTGCGGCTGCGCCCGACGGCGACGGACTGGAAGAACTCGCCGATCTGATAAAAGAGCATGACCGCTGCGGCCTCCGGGTACTCCCGGATCGCGAAGGCGCCGATGGTGGCGACGGCCATGAGGAATTTTTCGTCAAAGACCTGGCCGTGGGCGATGCCGCGTACAGCGCTCCACAGCACGTCATAGCCGATCACGAGGTAAGGCACGACGAAGGCCAGCGCCTTCCAGACTCCCTGCACGGGCAGCAGCGCTGCCGCTATGAGCAGCAGCGCCGCGAGAACGATGCGCAGAAGAGTCTTCTTCTGCCGGCGGGTCATTTCAAGATCACCCGGCAGTCGGGCTCGACCTTGGCGATGCACTTGACGGCTTCCTTCAAAACCTCGTCAAAGCGCTCCTCCTCGGCCTCGAGCGTGAGCTTCTGAGTCATGAAGCTGACGGTAGCCTTCTGCACGCCATCGAGCTTGTTGATGGCGGCCTCCATTTTGGCGGCGCAGTTGGCGCAGTCCAGATCTTCGAGCTTAAAGGTCTTTTTCATGTTGTTGCTCCTCACTTTCCTGATGTTCCTCGATCAGATGATCGAAGCCTTGCGCTAGAATCGTGTGCACATGATCGTCGGCGAGAAAATAATAAATGGTCTTCCCCTCGCGGCGGTTTCCGACGAGGTTGGCGTCCTTGAGGATGCGCAGCTGATGGGAGATGGCGGACTGTGTCATGCCCAGAAGATCCGCGATGGCACACACGCACATCTCCGATTCCAGCAGCGCAAAGAGGATCTTCATGCGCGTGGTGTCCCCGAAGAGCTTGAAAAGATCCGCCAGATCACAGAGCAGCTCGTCCGTCGGCAGCTCCCCGCGCACCTTGCGCAGGATCGTACTGTGGTCATGCGCCATGCCCTCCGGCAGTATCTCCTCCAGGATTTCACTCCCTGCCATCATTTGCGCCTCCAATCATATGAATTACTGTTCATATGATAAACCGTTCATATGTTTTTGGCAATAGACAGATTTCCGCAAGTGTATGGCATTATGACGAATTTGCCTCCGTCCCTCCGATTTTCGCGGCTCACCCTTGTAAACAGATTTTTCCAACTAAGAAAATTGAAAGCGAAAAGCCGGGCCGGCTTTTCGCTTTCATACGCAGAAAGGGGGCTGCCCGCCCCCTCTCTGCACTCTCCCCTTGCAAATCCAGAGTGCTTTTCGTAGATCTTTCCCTGTGATGTCAACCAATAATGAAAAAGGGTTGCCGAAGCAACCCTTTCTTCCTGTCGGCTATTGCCGACAGGAAGAAGCGAAACAGTTTCCTGTTTCGCATGTATCATACGCAGAAAGGGGGCTGCCCGCCCCCTCTCTGCACTCTCCCCTTGCAAATCCAGAGTGCTTTTCGTAGATCTTTCCCTGTGATGTCAACCAATAATGAAAAAGGGTTGCCGAAGCAACCCTTTCTCATTAAGGAAGTAATATTCGGTTTGACAGCCGATCTTACGCTTTCTTCTTGGCCTGGCCAGCCAGGGTCTTGACAGCGGTAACAGCCAGGATCACGGCCAGAACGACAAGCAGCGTGGACCAGATGGCGACATACCAGTCACCCCAGACAGCGCCGCCGCCGCCGATGACCTTGACCTTGCCGATGATGGTCATGCACAGAGAGGTAATGGTAGCGAGGAGCATGAAGACCATCGGGAAGTAGAACATCTTGTTGTTGCGGCCGATCTTGCCGAGCCAGGTGCAGACAGCGAGCATGGCGATACCGGCGAGCAGCTGGTTGGCAGCACCGAACACGCCCCAGATCTGGGTCAGGTTCAGGAAGCCCATGCCGCAGCCGATGATGACCATGATCAGGGTGGAGACGATCGGGGTGGCGAAGAACTTGCGGGCGCCGGTCAGATCCTCATAGGTCTTTCCTTCCGGAGTGAGCAGCTCGCCGAACAGGTAACGGCACAGACGAGTGGCGGAGTCCAGAGAGGTCAGAGCGAAGACGGAGACAGCCAGCGTGAAGAGGTTGTAGATGGTGCCATAGCTCTTCTCGCCCGCGAAGGACTTGAACATGGTGGCAATGCCGCCGGCGAACGCAGCAGGAGGAGTCGTGTAATCGGAGCCGCCGCCCTGAGCGGAACGGGAGAAGACAACACCGACAGCGATCAGGGCGATGATGCCCAGAGCGGACTCAACGATCATGGAGCCGTAGCCGATGAGCCTGGCGTCCTTCTCGTTGTTGATCTGCTTGGAGGTCGTGCCGGAGGAGATCAGGGAGTGGAAGCCAGAGCAGGCGCCGCAGGCGACCGTGATGAACAGAGTCGGGAAGATGGTGCTGACCTTTTCGGGAACCACAGCGGGGATCTCCACAGTGGCAGCGCCGGTGAAGGTACCGCCGACGATGGAGATGGCGGCAAGGATCATCATGCCGTAGAGCAGGAAGGAGCTCAGATAGTCACGAGGCTGCAGCAGGATCCAGACAGGAAGCAGAGAAGCGACGGTGACGTACACGGCGATGAAGAGAACCCAGAAAGTACGGCCAAAGTGCAGACCGACGAGCTGGCCGATGAAGACGATGGCAATGATGCCGATGATGCCGACGATCGTTGCAGGGCCGACAGGGGCGTTCTTGCGGTACACGAAGAAGCCGAAGATAGCGGCGATGACGATAAAGAGGATGGAGGTCATGGCCGTGGCACCGTTGGCGGTGTAGTTGGCAGCAGACGGATCAACAGAAGCGAAGGTGCCGGCAACAACCGCAGTGAAGGAGGCGATGACCAGGATCAGAACAGCCAGAGCGAAGATGATGAAGAGGTTCTTCGCCTTGTCGCCCATGGAGTCCTCGATGACTTCGCCCAGAGAGCCGCCGTTGTGACGGATGGAGGCGAACAGAGCACCAAAGTCATGCATGCCGCCGAAGAAGATGCCGCCCAGGACGCACCAAAGGAACACGGGGACCCAGCCGAAAACGGAGGCCAGGATAGGTCCATTGATGGGGCCTGCACCGGCGATAGAGGAGAAGTGGTGGCCCATCAGCACGGCGGGGTTGGCAGGAACGAAGTCCTTGCCGTCATAGCTGGTGTGAGCCGGGGTCTCGCGATTGGGGTCAACACCCCACTGCTTGGCGAGCCAGGCGCCATAGAAGACGTAGCCAAGAGCCAAGCACACGATCGCGATCAGGAAGATTACTAATGCGCTCATACTTTTCACTCCTTAATGAAAAAGTTTTTTATGACCATTTGCCGCCAGCCTTCCTCTATTTTCTGGCGTCAAACAGTTTACGGAAATATTTGACCAGGGCGTTCCCGGCCTTGTTGGTGTAGGTCTTCTTCCCGCTCAGATCGACCGCGGCCACGAGCAGGTTGGTGAAGCCCCAGAGAGAGTGGTTGTAATTCTTGGTAAAGCTCTTCTTTTGTACGAGCTTTTTGGTCTCCTCGCTGACCGTATCGGCGATCAGGAGAACTTTAATGTCAGTGTGATAATGATCCTTACCGGGCTGGACACGGGGCAGACCGTCCTCCAGCGCATAGTCGATGCAGCGCTCCGCGAGCTCCGGCGTGAAGCTCTCGGCGGAGAAGGCGTAGGCAAATTCGCCGGTCTGATTATCCCACACGACCGCTTTCTTGGTGAACCAATAGTGCATGTCGCGCTTGAAATAGTCCCCGCGGAAAACGAGAGGCAGTTCCTCCGTCTCCGGATCGGCGATGGTGTAGTAGGCGCTGTAGGAATCCTTGAGCACTTCCATGAAATCCGCGCGCTCGATATTCATGCAGCTACCTCCCAAAAAATGAACATTCTATGACGTAGCATACTATACACCAAATTACCTAAAAATTCAATACCATTTTTCACAGTTCATTCACAATTCGACAAAATCCCGGGGATATCCCGTCCATTTATGACAGCCTCTGCCAGACTGTCGCCACAGTAGCGGAGTTTCAGTGAAAAGAAGGGCGCGTTTTCCTCGAGAAGGCGCAGAAAAATGCGGTCGCCTTCCCAGATTTTCTTTGTCAGCAGCTCACGTTTTCCGATCCAGGCGAGTTCGCCCTCCTCGCAGTCCCGCCGGAGCTCGCCCTCGAAGCGGTCTGCGGTGAAGAGGTGCATGTATTCCGTGCCCCACTCATCGGACACGAAGGTCACGATGCCGCGAAAGCGCCAGCTGAGCAGGCGCAGCCCCGTCTCCTCGCGCACCTCGCGCAGCATGCAGTCCTCCGGGCTCTCCCCTTCCTCGAACTTGCCGCCGATGCCGATCCATTTATCGCGGTTCTCGTCGTTCTCCTTCCTGACGCGGTGGAGCATCAGGTATTGTCCGTCCCGCTCGATATAACATAAGCTCGTGCAGCGCATCGTATCACCTCCGTGTTGCATTCTTGTTATTCTGCCTTCTCCCCGGGGATCTGCACGGGCAGGCCGTTGAGCTCGACGCCCGCCTCCGCCGAGATGACGAGCACCTTCTTCCCGTCCAGTACACGCGCTTCGACGAGGTGGCTGAACTGCGGCTCGACACTGATCTTCACCTGCGGAGTGCATATCTGCATGCGGCGGGAGGGAGCGATGTTCGCCGGGATCAGCTGCGCCTCCTCGCCGAGCTTCTCCCGGCAGCGGGAGACGAAGCGTTCGGCCTCCTCGGGACTTGCGCCTCCGTTTTCGAGCATATCGCCCAGCTCGTCCGGGCTCAGCGTGAGCGTCTCGGGGTCCTTGCTCTCCTTGTGCAGCTCCATGCGCTCGTGCAGCTGCTCATGTACCGACTGGACAACGGCAAAGCTGCAGTCTTTCTCCAGCGAAGTGCTCAGCAGCTCGGCAAAGCTCTCCTTCTGCGCGCCGGCCGAGGGCGGCACGGGCGCGCGGAAGACCGCGTCGATAAAGGCCGCGTGCTCCTCGTTGACGCTGCGGCTGTAAAAGAGCGCACCGTAGATATTGGCCGCGCGTTCGTCGAAGGCGGGATAGAGGAAACCCAGCTCCGGCGCGGCGGCAACGGAGCCCTGCAGCGCGCTGTGAAAGCGCTTGTCCTGCGCGTCATAGCCGAGCTCCGCCTTGCCGGGCTTGATCGGGCAGACGGCGCAGACGAGGTAGCGGAAGACCTCGCCGCTGTCGCCCTCGGCGCCGTCCTTCCCGTAGTGCGGAACGTCGTACTTGTCCATTGCGAGCAGGATCAGGCAGCCGTTCTCGCCGGGGTCGATATTGGCGATCACGGTCTGATAGAAGCTCTCGAGCAGCGACGCGTCGCGCAGCTCGCTCTTGCGCAGGGCGGAGAGCAGCTTGTGCTCGGCGCTGTCCATGACCTCCTTTGTGGCGAAATCGAGCTGCAAGAGATTGCGCCCCAGCGAGCCGGACAGGGACTTGCGCAGCAGCGCGAAATATTTCTCCCGCTCCTCCGCGCTCATCAGCGCAACGGACTCCTCAAAGCTGGAGACGACGGCCTTCTCGGCGTTGACATAGCAGCCGCAGATGAAGGATATATTGTTGTGTTCCGGGCGGATCCGGCGGCGGATCTCCCCCACTTCCTTGCGATTCATGGCATTCTCCTGTGTGATGTGCATTTGTATTCTGCGCTCTGCCGGGCAGAGCCCGGAAGTCCGCAGGTACGTTATTATGCCACAGGAAGCCCCGCTTGTCGAGGAGATTTTTTGCCCCGCCTGACCTGGGAGGGGCGATCGTCCGCTCGCTGCCGGATATCCGGACGTGTACGGCGGGCGATTCGTGAATCGCCGCCCCTACGGGTGCGAGGCAGGGGCCGGTATTGGATTGCGGGACGTCGGGGACGCCGTCCCCTACGGGCTCGTAACCAGAGGCAGATGAAGAGGCAAGCCCCTCTGCGGCGCGGATCTGAATCAAAACCACGCGTAAAACGCGT
>DFGE01000010.1 GCA_002371675.1 Clostridiales bacterium UBA3758 | reverse complement strand
CGCGCTCCGTCTCGGGCTCGGCGGCCTCGACAGGCTCGCTCTCCGCCTCTTCCCAGGCAAAAGCGATTTCTTCGCGTTCGGCTTCTGCTTCGGAGGCCAATTTTTCCTCTGCTCTCCAGACGAAGCCGCGCACCTTGTTCTCGTCTGCCGTTTGAGCTTCGGCTCTCTCCGCCTCCGGCGCAGCGCTGATGATGGCCAGCGCGTCCAGGATGCCCATCCCCTTCGGGATGCGCGGCAGCGCCGCTTCCGGCTCCACGGACGCAGTATGCTCTTCAACAGGCTCAGTTTCCGTCTCCTGACCGTTTGCAGGAGCAGCGGGGAGCTCTTCCCCTGCCGATTCCGCAGGCTCCTCCTGCTCCGGCGTCTTCACTACGGGCAGTTCCGGCTCCTCGCCGGCCGCAAATTCGTGGAGAACATCAAACACCGAGGGAGCCGCAGCTTCCTCAGGCTGCTCTTCTGCAGGCTCTTCTCCGAGTTCTTCTGCGGATTCCTCCTCAAACACTGCCTTGAGCTCCTCCGCTTCTTCCGCGGCGGGCCGTTCTGCTGTCCGCGGCGCTGCGGGCTCCTCCAGCGGGATTTCAACTTCCTCGCGCTCCGGCTCGGTCTCTTCTTCGGAGAGCTCTTCTTCGACCGTGAGCGGCAGCTCCTCTGCGCTTTCCTCCGCGTCGCCGGTCTCCTTGCCGCGCAGGCGGGAGAGCTCATCAAACACGTCCTCCACCGGGCTGCGCATCTCGCCGGCGCGGGAGTAGGCCTCTTCATCCTCGGGCGTCTCCACGGCGATCGGCTCCGCGTCAATGGCGGGATCCTGGAAGTTCTTCCAGAAATCGTCCAGGATCTCCTCGATGGCCTGACGATCCTCTACAGAAGTCTCCTCCTCGTAATTGCCGTCATAGATATCCTCCGGGATCTCCTCCGTCTCCGCGTAGATCGGCTCGTCCTCTCCGTCGTCGTAGGCGACAGAATCGCGGACATAGCCCTCACCGTCGGCATCGCCGCGGCGGTCACGCCGCAGGCTGCCGAAAAGCGAGGCAAAGAAGCCCCTCTTCTGCGTGCCGCGCTCCTGGCGCGGCTCCTGCGGGAGCTCTTCATCCGGCTCGCGGACGTCCTCCTCGTAATAACGGGCGCTCTGCTCCGGGGTCTCGTCGGCATAAAAGGTGGTGTCGGTCAGGGTCTCCTCCCAGGTAGCCGTCTCTGCGCGCGTACTGCGGCGAGGACGGTAGATGCGCACATCCTCGTCCTCTTCCATGGGAAGCTCCGGCGCTGCCGGCGCCCGCACCTCTGCGGCATCCGCACGCTCCGCTTCCCCGCCGCCGACGGCGGCTTCCAGCCCCTCGGAGAAGATATTCAATTCTCTGTCTTCTTCTGTGGGATCGTGCTTCATATCTTTAAGCCCCTTTTTTGGGTGTCAATCCGTTGTCCTGCCTCCGCTTTGTTTACAGGCTGCGCTGGCGCAGGATCTCATACATCGTGATGGCGGCCGCCGCGGAGGCGTTGAGGCTGCTGACCTTTCCCTTCATCGGCAGGCTCACGATAAAATCACAGCTTTCCCGCACGAGACGCCCCATACCGTCCCCCTCCGAGCCGATCACCAGCGCAAGAGGCCCGGAAAAATCGGTATGCCAGAGGTCGCTCTGCCCGTCGGCGGCGGTGCCGTAGACCCAGAGGCCGCGTTCCTTGAGCTCCTTAAGCGCCGTCGGAATATTCGGCACGCGCGCGATGGCCATATGCTCGGCGGCGCCTGCGCTGGCCTTGTCGACCACGGCGGTGAGCCCGGCGCTGCGGCGCTTGGGGATGATGACCCCGTGCGCACCGACGCACTCGGCGGTGCGGATGATGGCGCCGAGGTTGTGCCCGTCGCTAATCTCATCGCAGACGATGATGAAGGGCGCCTCGCCCCGCTGCTCGGCGACGGCGAAGAGATCCTCCACCGTACAGTACTCCCTCACGGCACAAAGCGCGATCACGCCCTGATGGGCGTGGGTCTGGCTCATGAAATCGAGCTTGCGGCGGTCGCATTCGACCACCACGACGCCCTTGGCACGGGCGGTGGAGGCAATGTGCCCCAGCGTCTTGTCGACCTCGCCCTTGCTGATATAGAGTTTATCGATCGCGCGGCCGGCCTTCAGCGCCTCCATTACGGCGTTGCGCCCCTCCACGAGTTCGTTTTGAATACCGCGTTCGTTGTCCATGGCATACTGCTCCAAGATAGTTTTTTACTAATGCATGATACCACACAGCGCACCAAAAGGAAAGTACAGAATTCACAATTTACAAAATTTTATAGACTTTGCGTTCCAAAACAGGTATGATGCTTTTGATGAAAGACACAGGAAAGGTGGCTCCGTATGAAAGACCCGAGAAACGCGATCGAGCGCTTTTGTTATAAGCATCCCCGTTTCGGCGTTCCGAACCTGATCCTTTACATCGTGATCGGCAACGTACTGTTCTGGGTGGCCGGGGTGCTGCTGCGGAATAATACGCTGCTCAGCTATATCTCCTTTGACGCCGCCGGAATCCTGCACGGTCAGATCTGGCGGCTCGTGAGCTTCATGTTCTACCCCATCAGCTTCAGCCCGCTTTTCGCGCTGCTGTCATTCTATTTTTACTATTGGATGGGCTCGAGTCTGGAGAAATACTGGGGTACGGGACAGTTCACACTCTACATCCTGATCGGCTGGGCCGTCACGGTGCTCTTCGGCTTCATCGTGTATTTCG
Organism: Clostridiales bacterium UBA3758; assembly: GCA_002371675.1. GTDB lineage: Bacteria > Bacillota > Clostridia > Oscillospirales > Oscillospiraceae > Limivicinus. Next base: position 10,656 of record DFGE01000010.1, on the reverse strand, counting down.
CCACCGGCTACAGCGTCAACATCTCGGGCTACTACTTGTATATGTCCATGTTTTTCGCCTTCGCTGTGCTGTTCCCCGATATGCAGGTGCTGCTGTTCATGATCATCCCTGTCAAGATCAAGTGGCTCGCCTGGATAGACGCTGCGTACTTCGCGTTCGTGGTGCTCAGCGGCTGGTCGAGCTTCCCGCTCAACCTCCTTCCGCTCGTCGCGGTGATCAATTTCTTTGTTTTCTTCGGCGGCGAGCTCTGGCGCAGCCGTCCCCGCCCCGCCAGTCAGAGCACCATCAACTTCCGCAGGGAGGCGGCGAGGCTCCGCCGCGAGCAGCGCGACCAGCTCTACAAGCACAAATGCGCCGTCTGCGGCCGCACCGACGCGACGAACCCCGAGCTGGAGTTCCGCTATTGCTCGCGCTGCGCCGGGTATCACTGCTTCTGCCAGGATCATATCAATAACCACATCCACTTTACGGAGTGAAAGACAATTGCCCCGGCCCGTCCTGCCTTTGGTACGGCGAGCCGGGGTCTGCCGTCCGAGGGGCAGTCCGCTACATTCATTTCGCCTCCCTCCTTCCCTGCCGCCTTTTTTATACCATCATTTTCGCGTGTATTTACTTGTGATTTCCAGGATGCGTGGTACAATTATTACCATCAAAAGAATGATTTTGCCGGAGGTATCACCATGAGCTTTGAACTGAGAAAATACAGAGAGCCCGACTTTGACCGCGAGCCCTTCCTCTCCGCGCCGGACGCCGTTCTCGTGGAGGCGCCGCGCGACGGTGTCGCGCCCGTCGGCTTCCACGGCATGAGCATTTTCCCCGAATACTTCAAAATCAACGGCACATGGCTGATGGCAAAGGAGAGCCGCATGGACTGCGTTGCCGTGTACGATAAGGGTGTGATGCAGATCGTCGAGCCCCGCCGCCTGCGCAAGGGCGACCTGGTCGTCGTTGGCCGCACTGAGGACGGCAGCAAGGGCATTTACCTCAATACCGACGGTTTCCGCGAGGAGGAGAGCAAGAAGGAGCTCTTCGCTTTCCGCGGCGTCCGCTCCCGCGAGACCGGCTTCTCCCGCGATTACCGCGAGCTCGGCGAGCTGCTGCAGCACGAGCGCGACCACGGCAAGATCGTCTGGGTCGCAGGCCCTGCACTGACCTTCGACAAGGCCACCCGCACCGCCTTCGCCAAAATGGTCGACGCAGGCTACGTCCACGCGCTCATGGCCGGCAACGCCATGGCTACGCACGATCTGGAGGCCGCCTGGCTCGGCAGCACCCTCGGCCAGGACATCGAAACGCTGGAGCAGCGCCCCCTCGGCCATCACAACCACCTCGATACCATCAACTGCGTCCGCAGCTACGGCAGCATCCCCGCCTTCCTCGAGGGCGAGAAGCTCAGCGACGGCATCATTGCCGCCTGCGTGCGCAATCAGGTTCCCTTCGTGCTCTGCGGCTCCATCCGCGACGACGGCCCCCTGCCCGAAGTCATTCCCAACGTCTATGAGGCGCAGAACGTGATGCGCGACCAGATCCGCGGCGCGACCACCGTCATCTGCATGGCCACCATGCTGCACTCCATCGCCACCGGCAACATGACGCCCTCCTTCCGCGTGATGCCCGACGGCACCGTGCGCCAGATCTATTTCTACTGCGTCGACGTGGCGGAGTTTGCCACCAACAAGCTCAGCGACCGCGGCAGCCTCACCGCCCGCGGCATCGTCACGAATGTCCAGGACTTTGTGCAGAACGTGAGCAAACAGCTCGGTCTGTAACGCCTCACTCCCCTGCCGCGGCGCGTTTCGGACAAAAAACTTTCCAAACAGAGAAAAAAATCCTTGACCTTGCCGTCCGCTTGTGCTAATATAATCGGGCGGCGAGGCCAAGAGCCACGCTTTCTTATACGGGAGGGGCTTAAAAAACCGCTTTTGAGTTATCCGGGTGTAGCGCAGTTGGTAGCGCGCTTGAATGGGGTTCAAGAGGCCGGGCGTTCAAATCGCCCCACTCGGACCAAAAATCCTCGATTTCGCAAGAAATCGAGGATTTTTCTTGCTTAAAAGTACTGTTTAATTTGAGCTGACTGGAATTTGACTGAAATGCGGATCATTTCCGCAAAAAGCCGCATTGAATGTCTCTACGGCTTTTTGTTTGATCGGACTCTGCACATGCAGATAATGCTGCGTCATGTCCAGATCCGCGTGACCCACCATGCTTTGGATGGTCGCGAGATCCACGCCAAGCGCCTGCATCTGGCTCACATAGGTGTGCCGGCAGGAATGCGGCGTCAGCACACGAACGTCACCCAGGGCCTCGATATAGTCCTTGAACTTCTCCCGGTAGTGTTTGGGCTCAAAGGGCTGCTCCTTATTCGGCGATTGGAAAAGATATGTGTCCTCCGTCTCGCGCAAGGAGATGACCATTTTCCGCATGCCTTCAGGAATGGGCACATCCCGCAGACTGTCCCGCGACTTCGGCGGCCCGATCTCCACCCTCCCGGATACGGTCTTCACTGCCTGCCGGATATGGATCGCCGAGCCGTCCTCTTCGATCAGCCGCGGCTCCAGCGCCAAGAGCTCCTGCATACGGATCCCAGTGCCCAGCATCAAGCGGATGCTGTTTCCGTACTTGTCATGCGGGAGGCCCTCCATCATCCGTTTGACCTCTTCGGCGGTGAAGGCTTCTTTTGCCTCCATGGGTTTGTTGGCTTTCATCTTTTCCGCACAGGCCACCGGATTGCGCCGGATCAGCTCGTTGGCCTCGGCCTTATTCATGATCTGAAACAGCATGCCGCGTGCCTTGGCCACATAGCTGTCGGACTTGCCCTCCTTCCGGAGATCACGCAGCAGGTCCTCGATGTCCATCGCCTTGATGGTGTTGACCGGCCGATCCCCGATCTTTTCCTTCAATGTGGCCAGCGTGTACTTGTAGCTCTGCTGTGTCGTCTTGGAGATACTGTCCTTGTGCCCTTCATACCAGGTGTCCGCCCACTGGGAGAACAGGATATCCGGCTGCACCAGGGGCCGCTCGTCCAGGGTGATGAGCCCGGCCTCCAGCTTTTGCTTGAAGTCGTGCATCTTGTCCAGTGCTTCCTTCCGGGTTCTGCCGTAAAAGGACTTTCGCCGCCTCCGGCCATCCTTCTGGAAGCCGAACATGATGGAGCACTCCCAGCGCCCATCTTTTCTTTTGTTGATACTGCCTTCGCCGTTACAGCGTTTCTTTGCCAAAATAACTCCTTTCCTCAGAGCATTGTGTTTCTCTGATCTATTGTTTACATAACTTTCTCGATTTTTCAAGTGTTTTGTCGAAAAATTTCCAGTCGGGTCGAAACCCGGCTGGAATTTCTCTTATTCAAGCTGATCGTCCATCCACTGGAGCAGCTTTTCCTTCGGCACGACGAGACGCCGTCCAATATGCAGGGTGGGAAAGCCCTCGCTGTGCATCAGAGTGTAGGCGGAGTTCTTGGCGATGCCGAGGATCTCCGCTACCTGCTGGGCATTCAGGGTATAGGGCATTCGCTCAATGTCGGCATTCGTCATCTGCATCTCCTCGCTTTCTGGGTACCCATTTCAGCTCGTACCCGATCACGTCGGCCAACTCCACGACCTCCCGGTAGCGCAGCGAATTGCGCTGCAGCTTGTTGGAGAAGTTGGAGGCAGAATCGCTCCAGCCGTACTGCCGATGGAGCCGATCCAAAGTCTCCTGCATGGTGAGGCCTGCGCCGACGATCCTTGCTTTGATCTCGTTTCTTGTTGTATTCATGGTAATGATCCTTTCATAAAAATATAGATGAAGTTTCAAATCTTCCGTACATCCGTACATGCGTACTACAGCACGGGCTGACCCGTACACTGGTACGCATGTACGGATCTTTTTTGTTCTTTTTCAAAAACTGTCGGGCTTGACCAGCAGCTCGATGCCCAGAAAGCCCCGGACTCTCCGGCCGTTCCCGAGATAGATATTATTGGTGACCTCCAGATTGTAGCGGTCCTCGTTCTCGTGGAGAAACAGGCTGAAGCTCCGTTCGCTCAGCGGCTTGTGAGAATTGTCTTCGCACCAGAGCTTATACACCGCGTACAGATCCTTGGTGCTGACTTCGTAGTCCGCCTTGAAGCGGAAATAGCCCTCGGAGGCCATAAACTCGACGATGTTGTTGCCGTCGGATACAGCCTCCGTCATGTTCTCTTTCGCCTTTTCACTGATCGTGAACTTGTAATTGTTGTCGATCAGGCGTTTCAGTCCTTCCAGCATCCATAGAAAAATCCCCTCCTTCTCGGAAATCAGCTTCTCCGAGAGGAAGGGATCGTCTACGCGGTTCTTGTCTTTGCGCCTGGTGGTCAGGATGATCTGACGGCGAAAGAAGCCGTCGCTGCGGTCATAGAGCGCTTTCAGCGAGCCGTTGCCAAAACCGAGGAAGCGGCAGTGCAGCTCGCCCTGATAGCTCTGCTGGCTCTTTTTCTCCAGGTCCATGGGCAGCTCAGCCGTGATGATGGATTTGAGATAATTGGTCTGGGGAAGACCCTCAGTCTTCATGTCGTCGTCCACCATCAGCAGCGCGTGCTCCAGATCCGCGCGGGCGAAGCGGTTGGTCTCCACCTTGTTTAGGTTTCCATTCACCATATTGTCGCCGAGAATGGCCCATAGCACCGACCCGATCCGGCTCTTGCCTTCACCGCCCTGGCCCACCAGCATCAGCATCTTCTGCGCCTTGGTCGTGGGAATCAGGCAGTAGCCCATATACTCCTGCAGCGTGGAAATATCCTCCGCGTCCAAAAGCTCATGGAGAAAACTGAGCCAGCGCTCCGGCGCAGGTGCGTCGGGAGCATAGGCTACGGTCAGCCGGTTCCGGCAGTATTCCTTGTTCTCTGTAAAGGTCCCTTCCAGAAACAGCGTTCCGTTTGCCACATGGATGCGGTCGGTCTGCAGCGGCAGGTCTTCCAGATAGGCCTCTGACCGCAGCACCTCCAGAATGCTGTCCAGTTTCTTGGCCACGCCGCTGCTGACGGCTCCTTTGAGCTTGTCATAAATGAGTTTTTTCAGCTCGCGCTCGTCGGTGATCCGCTTGTCCACCGTGAAGAAGGTTCCTTTCACACAGACCATCGGGTGTTCTGCCAGAAACTCCTGACAGAACAGGATCTCGTTGACCTTCTTCCCGTCAAACCACTCCGGCAGTTGTGATATTTCCTGCATTCGTTTCACCTCTTTTCGTAGTAAAATGAAGGCCGATCAAAAATGACCGGCCCCTTAGCGTGCGTCTCGATCATGGCTCTTGCGCGCCAGCTTGCGCTGACGTTCCAACTCTGCAAGTTCCGCTTCTCGTGCGGCATCCCGTTCTCGCTCAAAGGCGATTACGGAATTGATCTTATCCGGCCCTAAAGCACGCTTTACCCGAGACAAATCAGCGGCATCTTCCTGAAGCAAGGCCGTTTTCTCCTGCTCTTGCTCGAACTTGCTCTTGTAATGATCCCGATCCCGTTCCGCTTTGCTGAGTCTTTTTTGCAGGCTCTCCAGCCTTTTCTTCAGATCAAGGATCGTTCGGTACAGTCCCAGAAACTTTTCCTTGAGCTTCTGTACCAGCGGCATGATCTTATGCTCCCGATAGCTCTTCGCACTCTCCAGCGCTCCGGCCTCCGGGATCAGATCCTCGAAATAGCTGATGTTGTTCCGGGCAAATGTCTCGGCGTCCTGCACGACAGGCACAACGGCATCCAGCTTCTTTTCTGCCTTTTTGGCCTGCTGTTCGAGCTTCGTAAGAGCTTCCTGTTTCTGAATCTCTTCCTCTGCCAAGCGGTCCAATGCGTCAATCGCTGCAAGCTTCTCATCCGTGATATCTGCAAGCCGCTGCTGCTCTTGTTTGACCTTGAACTCCGTGACGGACAAGTGCTGCGCGGTGCTACCGCGCTCGCCGCGTTCAAAGTCCTCAAACCCGGCGTCCCGCATGTGCTCGAAGAAGCGATCCTGCAGAAGGCTATAGGACTTGATGATGTGAGATTTCCCATTTTCGTCCGTGACCTTCTGCGAGGCCCACTTCTTGGAGTGGCTGACCTGATGGATGACCTCCTTGACCTTGCCGACCAGCTCCGGGTCTTTACATCGCTTGGAATAGCGGACCTCCTTCTCCACCACCGGCAAGGCGACCACATGCAGATGGTAGTGGTAGACCGGGTAGCCCAGCTTTTCCGTCAGCGCGCTGTTCAGTTCATCAGCGTGCATGACGGCGGAGAGGATGTTCTCCGGGCCGTATTCCTTCTGGGCGAAGCGGAAGACCTCCTCATAGAACCGGCAGGCGTAATCATAACCGCCGTGTTCCTCGAAGTACGCGGAGTTCACATCGAAGATCATTTCGTCGAATAGCTTGGCATCCGGCTTCAGGCCGCGCAGGGAAACGGTTCCTTCCTCGATCATCTTATCCAGGGTAGCGTTATAGGTCAGATCTCCGCAGCTTTGGAAATGAACGTTCCGGGGCGTCTGCGAGAGATCCACGTTCATGTTCTCGTAGTTCTGGTTCTTGCGCTCGATGTGGCGCTCGGATTTGCCGATGCTCGCCTTGGTGTATTGCTGAACACGGGCAACGGCATAGTTTTTACTCATAGGCGATTCCTCCTTCTTTTGTTTTTTCGCGGGGGGTGGGCGCGGGTTACACAGCTTTTTCAAAGTGTGTAACCCACTATGACACTTTCAGCCCGAAGAGCTGCAAAGTGTCGTGGGCTCTGCCGAGAGCACAGAGGACGCGGCTGCTTCCCCTGTACCCCTTCGCCGGATCGCCGCCTCATCCGTGCCGTCGATCCATGCTTGCAAAATGAAAGCAGTGGTCATACGACATGCTTTCAAATTGCAAGCATCAAAAGCTGTTGGCAAAATCCATGATGTCGGCAGGAATGTCATCATCTGCCTCCACCGTGGATTCCGGGCTCTCGCTCTCCGGAAGCACAAAAAGCCGCTGGGTACGCATCTCCCGGCAGAGTTCCTCTGCCAGGGCGCGTACATCCAGCGGCTTTTCGTTTGCCTCCTGCGCCATCAGCTTTCGCAGACCTTCGATCAGGAAGGCGTTCATGGAGAGCGTCTGCGATTCGCTCTTTTCATGCAGCCATTCCCAGATCTCCCGGTCTGTCTTACGGTTGAGGTTGAAGCGGAGAAGCAGATTCTTTTCTCCTTTCCCCATCATCACTTTTCACCGGCGTTCCGTTTTCAGGTTGTTCAGAGCCAGCAGCTCATAGCCCTTGGCCGTGGCGCAGATATCCTCGATATACTGCACCCGGTTATTGCTACCGTTCCAAAAGTGTTTGAGGATGCAGGCCCCGCCGCCCATGACAGTGAGGCGCATGATCTCGGGGTTGAACTCGTATTCCCGGAGCTTGGCAAGGATGGTGTCGGAATACTCCTCCGCAGCCTTGCGCATGACCGAGGTATATTTCTCTGCAAGCTCCGCGTTTCCACGTCGAAGGAAGTCTTCGCACACGTCGTAGGGCATGGCAAAGCCGCTGACCGCCAGCAACTCGTTGGACATGCGGATGATGCACTGCTCCACGCCCAGCTTGTCCGTGTAACAGCGGCTGGACATGGGTTTGCCGTCCTTGATGAGCATGGTGTTCATGGTGCCGTTGCCGATATCCGCCAGGATGTTCAGACCCTTGAAGTCTCCGAGCCTCTGCACCACCCCGGCGAAACCCTGGGGAAAGACCTGCACATCGTCGATGCGGACGAGGTAATCCTGTCCGTGATACCGAAATTCGATCAATTCATTCCGCATGAGGTACTTGCGGAAGGCCTCCTTCTGCGCGCCGATCCACTGAATAGGCAGCCCCACTGCCAGCACGGCATCGCACTCCGTGATGTGCCGGAACTCCAGTTCTTTGGCCAGTGCCGCCACGGTGAGGATGTAGTAATCCTCGTCCTGGCTCTTGTCGCTGACAAAGCCCTTGTGCTCCTCGCCGACCACATAATACTTGCCGCCGTAGTACAGAGCGTCCGAAGTCATGGCCGGCTCGCTGTCGTACTCTTTGACGCCAGAGCGAAAGACCACGTGCCGGCATTTAATGTTGCCGAAGCCGTGGTCGATGCCGATGATTTCTTTTCCATTGTAGTTGTAGTGTTCCATTCAATTTTCCTCCTCCAATTCTTGTTCTTTGATTCTGTTCAGCCGTTCTTCCAGCTGATCCATTTTGCCGTCGGCCAGGAGCCGTTCCACGGTCTTAATGCGTTGCTCCAGTGTCCCGGCTGCCAGCATCGAAGCCAGGTAGTCCATGGGCTCCAGCATCTGGCAGGCCTCCACATACTGGCCGTCCGGCTCTTCGTCCGGCGAGCGCGGCGCATACTTTCTCTGCCAGCGGATCAGCAGATTCAGGTATTCATCCAGCACCTGCTGGCACCGAAGCAAATCCGACCGGAAACGGTTCAGGCTGCCATCCGGCGGCGCGGTAGCCGGAACGTCCACGCCGAAGTCCACCGCCAGCTTGCTGGCCGCCTCGTACGGCCGCAGGTCGAACAGCCGCCTGGTCAGCTCCACGACATCACCGCCCGCCCCGCAGCCGAAGCAGTAGAAGTAGTCCTCGTTCAGCTTCAGGCTGGGCTTGTGGTCGTCGTGGAATGGACAACACACCATCCCTGCGTGGTTGGCCTTCAGGCCATAGCGCTCCGCCGCCACGGGAACCGTCACAGCCGCCTTGACAGCTTCAAAAATGTTTGCCATAGGGTTCACCCCCTTTCTCAACTCCCGAAAAGTGAGAGCAGTTATTTAAGAACGGAATCTGGATTCAGACTCCGCGTTTTGAAGCGGAAACAGAAAAAGACCCGAACGCTTCCGACCGGGTACGGTAGTACGGATGTACGGAAGAATTCAGGTCTTATACTTTTCTATTCAGTTGTCTGTGTTTTCGCTTCTATAAGAGTATACGCAGGGGAGCCAAAACTGCGCCGGAAAACGACACATTTGCAATTTTGGAGCCACGGGCGGAAAAGAAATTGCAAATCTGCAATTTCAAGTCTTTTGAGCCTGCCTGCGTTCCCGTGTTTCCGCTTCTGTAAGAGTATACGCTCGGCAGCGAAAAACGCGCAGGAAAACGACACATCTGCAATTTATGCGGCGCAGGGAAGAAAAAATTGCAGATTTGCAATCTTGGGGGCATCACAAAACAGAGTCCGTTTTATTGGACAGCATTTATGTTACAATTCGGATACACGTAGAAAATGTGGCGCTTTGTTTCGACAGCAAATGCGCACGAATTTCTGTAGAATCCATCGAGGAGGCGAGGAACATGAGTGAAAAAGAGTATCTGCCGGGGTGCATTCGGGACCGGATCGTTGATTTGAAGCGAACGCGCGGCGTGACAAACAAGACCATCGCGGAGAAAACCGGTCTTTCGGAATCCCTGCTCAGTCGGATCGAGAGCGGCAAACAGCAGACGGTCAATGACGACGTGGTGCTGGCGCTCGCCAAATTCTTCGGCGTATCCACGGACTTCCTTCTCGGGCGAACGGATGTGCCGGACCGGAAAAACTACACGATCGAAGAGCTCGGCCTTTCTGCGCAGGCGGCCAGGAACCTTTACACCGGCAGCGTAGATGTGACGGTGGTCAACCGTCTGCTGGCAGAGCCGGAGTTTGCCGCGCTCACAGCTATGATCGCAGACTATTTCAACGACACCTATGCCTCCGCCATCGCCACGCAGAATCAGATCCACCAGAGCACGGCGGAGCTGTTCACCCGCATCGCGCGCGAGGACAAGCAGCGACGCCAAATGGCGACCTCTCTGGCCAAACAGGCGCGGGCTCAGTGCATCCCGCTATACAAGACGGAGTTGGCGCAGCTCGGCGTGCAGTTTGAGCGAACTCTGAAAGCCATCAAGAAGGATCTCCCCAACAAGGCGGAAGAAGCTAAGGCCATGACGAAAGAGGCCTTCGATCATCTGCTGGAGGAACAGGATAAGAACGGGAATGCCGTGGACATTCTGTCTGTGACGCCGGAGGAGATTTCCCGGAGCATCTGCGAGTATGTCAGTCTGATGGACGGTGTGTCGGAAGATATGAAGGAAAACCTGTACCGCGCCGTACTGCCGCTCTTTCACGCGGGAGGGATGAGCGATGGATGAATGGACCAAATTGTCCGAGATGACCAATGAGGAGTTGGTCGTCTATGCCATGGGCGGCTGCGATCGCGCCATCCGACTGATGATGGAGAAGAATGAGGGCTTGGTCGTCTCAAAGGCGAAGACCTACTGGGAGGGCATCTATGCGACCGGCATGGACAAGTCGCTGACACAGGACGATTTTATCCAGCTCGCGCGGATCGAGCTCTGGAAAGCCATCGCCAAGTTCAAGCCGGAGCTGGGAAACATGTTCTCCACCTACGCCGGCGTGTGCATCGACAACAAGCTCAAAAGCGTGATGCGCTCCGTTGGCAGCCGATACAAGCAGGCAGGCGGCGAGCTGGTGAGCCTGGATCGCTATGCGGGAACGGAGGATCAACTCACCTACCGGGAAACCTACTTCGATCCTCTCCAGCATGGCCCGGAAGAGATCGCAATCCGGCACGATCACTCGCAGTGGATCTTCTATTCGCTGCTTGATCTGCCGCTGCGTGAACGGAAATACGCGGTCTACCGTTTCGGCTACCCGGACGGCAAAAAGAAAAGCCGCAGCCAGATGAACAGCACCCCATTTGTTAGA
>DFGE01000003.1 GCA_002371675.1 Clostridiales bacterium UBA3758 | reverse complement strand
CACACTGATGATTTTTGACCGGCATACGAATCTGAAATACAAATACGGAAGCCGTCATTTCTGGTGCAGGGGATATTATGTGGATACAGTAGGGAAGAACGAGAAAATGATAGCAGAGTATATCCGCAATCAAATGCAGGAAGATGAAATGATGGATCAAGTTACAATGAAAGAATTTGTGGACCCGTTTACGGGTCGCAAGAATAAGTAGGCATAAAAACAGGCCGCTTTAGCGGAGGCCTGTAAAGGTAATGCGTGAGCCAAACTTCAATGCCCCTTGAGGGGTTCTGCCTGTACATTGCCCTTCTAGGGCTCATGCAAACCACCACTTCAGTGCTGGTTTTGATTGGAATGTTCGCGTCCCGACGCGGACGACGGTATTCCTTGACATCATCTTCCGTCAGATTTACAATAAAATAAAGATCAGATTGATTCGACGCGCTTCGCCGGGCAGGATTGAAGCCCAGCTATTACGCCGCGAGGCGCTGAATACTGAGGTCACAGCATGAGTGAGAACAGAATGGACAACAGAAGCTTTATGATCCGTACGGCGAAGGGGATCGTGCGCCTGCGCAGCCTGTTCCTGGTCGTCTTCGCGGCGCTGATCGTGTTTTCCTGCTTCTCCATCTCCTGGGTAAACGTTGAGAACGACATCACCGCCTATCTGCAGGACTCCGCCGAGTCCAAGCGCGGCATCACGATCATGAACGAGGAATTCCGCACCTACGCCACGGCGGACATCATGGTGGAGAATGTCGATGAGAAGGAAGCGCAGCGCATCGCCGACCTGCTCGCGGAGACCGAGGGCGTCACCCTGGTGAACTATGACGGCAGCGCCAAGCACTTCCGCGACAACAAGGCGCTCTATAATATAACCTTCAGCGGCACAGCCTCGGATCAGGCCGCCATCGACGGCGCGGCGCGGGTAAAGGACGCGCTCGGCGCCTATACCTATTCCTTCCACTCCGATTCCTTCAGCACTCTGAACGAGATCATCGTCACCGAAATGGCCGGCGTACTGGTGATCGTTGTGATCGTGGTCGTCGCGGTGCTGCTCTTCACCTCGTCCACCTATGCCGAGGTGCTGGTGTTCCTGGCCACCTTCCTGACCTCGGCGATCATCAATATGGGCACCAACTTTTTCATGGGAACGATCTCCTTTGTCTCCAACGCCGTCGCGGTGGTGCTCCAGCTCGCGCTCAGCGTGGACTATGCCATCATCCTCTGCAACCGCTACAAGGAAGAACACGAAAAGCTGCCCATCCGGGAGGCCGTCGTCTCCGCCCTGTCGCATTCGATCCCCGAGATCAGCGCCAGCAGCCTGACTACTGTCGCCGGCCTGCTCGCCATGACCTTCATGGAATTCCGCCTTGGCCTGGATATGGGCGTCGCCCTCATCAAGGCCATCGTGTGCAGCCTGCTGACGGTGTTCCTCTTTATGCCCGCCATGCTGATGCTGCTCGGCAGGCTGATGGACAAGACCCGGCACAAGAGCTTTGTGCCGAAAATCTCCTTCGCGGGCAAATTCGCGTATCTGACGCGCTTTGTCATCCCGCCCCTGTTCCTCGCTCTGGTGATCTTTGCCTATCTGGGCCTCGGCCAGACCCGCTACGGCTACGCCATGTCCGTCATCGAAAACGCCCACAAAAACGAGGAAGACCTGGCAAAAGCCGATATTGAGGCCAGCTTCGGCAAGAACAATCTGATCGCCGTCATGGTCCCGTCGGGCGATTACGAGAAGGAGATGGCGCTTGCCGACCGTTACGCCGCCTGCCCGGAGATCAACAGCGTGCTGAGCCTCGCCGGGCTCGAGGCCATGGACGGCTATCGCCTGGGCGACAGCGTGGATATGCGGGAGTTCATGGAGCTCTCCGGGGTGGACAGGATCACGGCGCAGGCGCTCTTCGCCTATTACGCGGCAGGGCAGGACGATCTGGCCGCCGTCACGGATGATATCGCGTCCTACCGCGCGCCGCTGCTCGATCTGTTCCTCTCCATCCATGATCTGCTCGAGAGCGATGCCGCTTCCTCGGTGGAGATCCCGCAGGAGCAGGCGGAGCTGGTAGAGTCGCTCTATGCCAGGCTGCACATGGCACAGGAGCAGCTCCAGGGCGAGAACTACAGCCGTATGCTCGTCTATGTCGACCTCCCCGAGCAGGGAGACGAGACCTTTGACTTCCTCGACAAGATGCACGTGCTCGCCGCGCAGTATTATCCCGAGGGCGCGGTGATGACGGGCAACGCCGTCTCCGCCAACGATTTCAACAACAGCTTCCGCAAGGACTACACCACGGTCACGGTGCTGTCTCTGGTGCTGGTCATGCTGATCCTGCTGCTGACCTTCCGCTCCGTGGGCATGCCGCTGCTGCTGATCCTGGTCATTCAGGGCAGCATCTGGCTGAACTTTGCCATACCTGCCTGGCAGGGGAAGTATGTGTTCTTTATGTGCTTCCTGATCGTCACGGCCATCCAGATGGGCGCGAACATCGACTATGCGATCGTCATCTCCTCGCGCTACATCAGCCTGCGCGACGGGGGCAGGGATCGTCGGGATGCCATCGTCGAGACGCTGAACCTGGCTTTCCCGACGGTCATTACCTCGGGAACGATGATGGTGGCGGCCGGCCTGCTGATCGGCGCGCGTGTCTCCCAGTGCGTGATCGCGGGCATGGGGTACTATGTCGGCACCGGCACCGCCATCTCCCTGCTCTTCGTCAACTTCGCGCTGCCGCAGATCCTCGTACTGGGTGACGGCTTCATTCGCGGCACGACGCTGCGCGCCGCCGGGGAAAAGCTGCGGAGCTTCCTGCGCCCCGCCCTGGCGACGGCGCTGGCCGCCGCGGCCATCTTCTCTGTTGTCTTTGGCGCGAGGCTCCTGCAGAACGCGGAGGATGAGCTCAACGAGAAGCTTGCGCAAAATGAGACGATCTCTGAGCAGGTCGCCGAGCTGCACGAGCTGGCGGTCGAGATGAGTCTGGACAAGGAGAGCTACGACGAGGCCAAGCTGAGCTTCGCCACCCATCTGGTCACCGACAGTGTAGGTGGGGAACAGCTTGCAGAGGGCGAGGAGAAAATCGCCGAGGGGGAGCAGAGCCTGGATGCCGCCAAGGCGACGTATGCCAGCGGAGAGGCGCAGTATGAAGCGGGGCTTGCCCAGTATGAGGCGGGGCTCGCGCAGTATGAGGCGGGCAAGGCTGCCTACGCCGAGGCCGAGCAGCAGCTGGCCGTCGGACAGGCCGCCTATGACGAGGGCCTTGCGCAGCTTAACGCCGCCAAGGAACAGTATGCCGCCGGCGAGGCGCGGCTGAACGCGATCCAGCCTGTTTATAATCTGATCATGCCGCTCTATTCCCGCTACCAGCAGATGCAGAGCCGCTATGACGAGGCCGTGGCTGCCGGGGATCTGGTCACTGCGGCAATCCTGGCGGTGCAGGTGGAGGCAGCCAGAGCCGCCTTTGAGACGCAGCTCGGCAGCACCGGCTATTCTCTGGCACAGATCGTCAGCGAGTACCAGGCCGGGCAGCAGGCGCTGGCTGACGGCGCGGCGCAGATCGCGGAGGCCGAGCAGCAGCTGGCTGCGGGTAAGCAACAGCTGGACGACGGCTATGCCCAGCTCGCAGAAGCCAAGCAGAAGCTGGACGAGGCGGAGGCGCAGTTGGCCGCGGGCAAACAGGCTCTGGACTACGCCCGCCAGCAGCTGGCCGAGGGCGCCGAACAGATCGCAGACGGGGAAAACCAGCTGAACGCCGGGAAGGACGCCCTCGCGGAAGGCCGCGAGACCCTGGAGGAAAACCGGGCGCAGTTGGCCGAGGACATGAGCTTCCTGAACGACTACACCGATAAGAACGAACGCCTCAAGGCAGGGCTGGACGCGCTGATGCGGGACAGCCGGATCGCCGGGATCGCCGGGGGCGGCGCCACAGTCGCGGAAGTCTGCGACGCCGCGGAGCTTCTCCTCGCCGAGGAGTCCGCCGAGCTGAAGGCAGAGCTCCCTATGCTGCGCCTGGTATACGTGCTGCTGGTGCTGTCCGCCGTGCTGGCGGTGCTGGCGCTCGCGCTGCTGATCCTGGGCGTGCATCGCGCAGCGGCAGTGTTGCTTGCGCTCTCTCTGGTCGCAGCGATCGCCGGTCTGCTCGCCTGCAGGCTGCGCACGCCGTCCTTTGCCTGGATGCCGCTGCTGTTTCTGGCGCTTGCGCTGCTGGATGCGGCTATGGTCGGCCTCCTGACAAAGAAGCGACATGCGACAGAAAACGCGTGAATCGGAAAGAAAATGCAAGAAAGAGATTCTTCCCCGAGGCACACTCCGTAAGGATGGTGCACGGATGCCATCGTTTACCGGCTAAAAATGAAACCGGTGTGATCATTACGGTCACACCGGTTTCGGCTGTCTGTGCGGATTCTTGGAACCCCATGCTTGCTATTCCTGTGGACAGAGGGAAATCATCTTTACAACCTCCTGTTTGTTGAAAGGATTATAGCTTTGCCTGCCGGGACAGTCAATCGACCCTCCGCCTGCAGCAGTCCCCGTAAAGGTCAAGAAAGGACTATTGCAAAATGTTAAAGCCCTGCTTGCCTCGCAGGGGAGGGCCTTGTGCCCTCCCGGCAGCATCAAGCTGTATGAATGGCAAAAATGTTCGGCGTATTCGTACAATCTGCGAATTCGCCGAACATTTTTTGCGTGTATACTGTAGCGCCGCCGGGCGGGGCAGAGCCGCCGCCCCTACGAACTCAGACATTTACGCGCTCATCCTTATTTTGCAACAGACCTCTCCCGGAAGTGTCCGTTTTTCGGTTATCGGTAACGATTGCTCAGTCGCGCTTCAGGCGGCGGCGGAGGATCGCCAGCGCAGCGGCGGAGAGGAGCGTGAAGCCCGCAAGCATTCCGTAGAGCACGGGCTGCACCGTGTCGCCGGTCTTGGGATTGGAGGTGTCGCCGTTGGTTCCGCCGGGCGTCTGGCCGTTGCGCGTCCAGATGGCGTAGAGCGTCACGTTGCCGTTTCTGAGCTCAACGTCCTCGCCGGCGAAGAACTCCGCGTTGCCGCGGCGTGCGGTGCCCCAGCCCGCAAAGCTGTAGCCGGGACGGCTGGGCGCGGCGTTCGTAATGGTCATGTAGGCGACGTAGTCGCCGCCGACGTAGAGACTCACCTGCGACTGCGCCGCGGGGGGATTGCTGCCGCCGTTGGCGTTATAGGTCAGCGTGTAGCTGGGGTTTTCCTGCCAGACGGCGTAGAGCGTTGTGTCTTCCGTGATCAGAATGTCCTTCTGGGAGGCTTTTTCGGAGTTGTATTTGTACTTGGCCTCGGTGGCCGCGGGATCCTTGCTCCAGCCCTGGAAGGTGTAGTAATCGAGCGTGGGCTCCTCGGGGGCAATGTCAAACTTTGCGCCCACCGTGCCGGCCAGCTTGACCTGCGGCTCCGGGCCGCCCTTGCCGCCGTTTGGGTCATAACGCAGCGTGACAAATTCCTGCAGCACGTCGGCGACGCCGTCCGGGCCGTCCTCACCGTATTCGTCATAGCCGTAAACCGCATAGACGACTTTCGGGTTCAGGAGGTTATTTTCCAGCGTGACCTTCACGGTCTCCACGGTGTCGGGCTTGTTCTCGCTGTCCCGGGTGTAGATCGTCCCGTCCTTCGTCTCAGTCCAGCCGATGAAGACCACCGGCTTGCCGTCAATGTCCTCGTGCGTGGGGGCGGGCTCGGTCTTGAGCTTGTAGGCGTTCTGCGCGGAGACCCGCTCCGCCTCCGGCGCGCCGGCGCCGCCGTTGGGGTCGTAGCTGACCATGCAGATCCCCAGGCCGAGCATCTTGGTTTTGGCTTCCTTGGGGTCGGTGGTGTAGGTGTTGGTATTGCCTTCGATCGCATAGTTCAGCGTGACAAGCGCGGAGGACGTGAGGTACTTGTCCTCCTCCGGGGTGCTCTCCTCGAATTTCAGCGCGGAGAGATCAGCCGGGCAGCTGAAAGTCATGGGCTCGGTGAGCTCGGAGAGGTGCCCCTCGAAATCCTCCTTCAGCTTAAACTTCGCGGTAAGCACATGGCTCTCGCTGTCAAAGCTCGGCTCGCCATCGAGCTCAAAGACGCTGCTCGTGAGCACGCTCTCACGCAGTGTCGTGAACTCCAGACGCTCATCGAGCGTGATCGTGATCACACCGCTGCAGCTGGCAGTGATGCCGGCCTGCTTTGCCTTCTCAATTACATTTTTGACCGTGTCGCTCACAGTGAAGGTCAAGGTGTAGTCCACCTTGTAGAAGGTCAGGCTGCTGTCCTCCAGACGCGTCAGCGTCTCGGGGCCGCTGAACTCCAGCGCAACAAGGCTCGTTCCGTCGCCGCCCAGATTGGACGGCTCCAGGCCGAGCAGACCGGAGGAGGGGGCGGGGGAGGCTTCCGGAGCGGGGCTTTCCTCTGCCTCAGGCACGGCCTTCTCATCCTGGTCCGTCTTCTTTTCTTCGGCGGGTCTGGTCACGCCGCGATCCGTCACATGCGCGTCCTCAAAGAACTTCACGAGCGCGCCCGCGTCGCTGAGGATCGCCTTCGGAGCCTCCTGCGCTTCGATCTCCCGGCTGCCGAGTCCCTCAAGGTTGTCCAGGATCGCGCTGCCCTGCTCCATGTCCAGCGCGGAGCTTCCGAGCAGGCGAATGGCGGAGAGGCCGCCGAAATTGCGCAGCTCCGAACCGGCGCTGAGCGTGAGCTTGCCGTTGTCATAGACGGCGATCATGGCGTCCTGCACCTTCTCGGTGTTGACGGTGTTCTTGTCCACTGCCGGGACAAACTGCCGGCCCGCGCTGCGTCCCGCATCATCGAGCACGATGTTCTCGAGCTTCAGGGAGCCTGCGGTCTGCCCGCTCCGGCCGAGCGTACCCATCTCGATGAGCGCGGGGTTGTAGCTGCCGCGCGTCTCGTCCTGCGCCGGAGCAAAATTCTCCGCACGGGTGAGGAGCTTCTGGCCGTTGTCGCCCTGGATCGTCACGTCCTTCCCGGCAAAGCGGGCGACGTTCCGGAGCTCCAGATCCGTCAGCACGATGATGTACACGGCCTTGTCCGCCGCGGCATTGGAGGCCTCAGCGGCCTTCGCAAGGCTTGCGAAGGGCTTCGCTTCGCTGCCGTCGCCGCTCTCGTCGCTGCCGTCCTTTGAGACAAAGAACTCTGCGTAGCTCTTCGCCGCGGTCGCCGTGAGTACGGCGGGGGCGTCCGACGGCGCGGGCGATTCGGCGGGCGCGGCGCTCTCCTCTGCGGGCGCCTCTGCGGGCAAAACGTCCGCCTCCTGCGCAGATGCGCTCACCGTGATGCTCATAAGCAGGCAGCACAGCAGAAGAAGGGCTGCGCCGCGTTTCCAGATCGCTCTCATAGAAGATACCTCCGAAGGGAAGATGACAGAAAAGAAACAAAATATTGCGTTTTGCACTCGGCTTTTTCTCTACATTTTGTGAGTATAACACAAAATATTTGAGAATGGAATAAGAATAGGGACAGGGGAAAAAACTTTTTTGAAAAAAATTCACGGGAACAAAAGGGAAAAGCCGCTTTGCGTCGTAATAAGTATATGAAAGAAAAAATGGGGAGGGCTGCGCCATGGATTGTCCGCGGAGAGAGCGGGAGAAGCTTGAGCGAATGCTGATCGGGCCCTACGGGGTTCGGGCGGAGAACTCCCGGGGGAGACTGCATCCGGAGGAGGAATGCAGCATCCGCACCTGCTTCCAGCGGGATGTGGATCGCATCACGCACAGCAAGGCTTTCCGCCGCCTCAAGCATAAAACGCAGGTCTTCCTGCAGCCTGAGGGGGACCACTACCGCACCCGCCTGACGCACACCCTCGAGGTCACGCGCCTGGCGCGCACGGTGGCGCGCGCGCTCGGGCTCAACGAGGATCTCGCCGAGGCCATCGGCCTGGGGCATGACCTGGGTCACACGCCCTTCGGACACGCGGGCGAGCGCGCGCTCAACCGTATCTACGAGGGCGGCTTCAAGCATTACGAACAGAGCCTTCGCGTTGTGGACCGGCTCGAGCGCGACGGGCAGGGGCTGAACCTCTGCTATGAGACGCGCATGGGCATCCTCCACCACACCTATGGCGCGGAGGACGACACGCTGGAGGCGATCGCCGTGCGCCTTTGCGACCGCATCGCCTACATCAATCACGACCTGGACGATTCGATCCGCGCGGGGCTGCTCACGGCGGAGGCTGTGCCGGAGCAGATCCGCCTCGGCTGCGGTGAGCGCAACAGCGAGCGCATCAATGCCTTCATCAGCGACCTGATCGCCAATTCCGGCGGCGGCGAGCTCCGCATGTCCCCCCAAATGCAGCAGACATTTGACTTTTTCCATCGTTTTATGTATTCTGACGTTTACACCAATCCCATCGCCAAGAGCGAGGAGAGCAAGGTGGACGGGATTCTCGAGCGCCTGTACGGCTATTACTGCACGCACCCGGAGAAGCTGCCGGAGGATCTTCACCCCATCGCCGAGCGCGAGGGCGTGGGCCGCGCCGCCTGCGACTATATCTCCGGCATGACCGACGGCTACGCCATGGAGAAATACGGCGAGCTGTTCATCCCCTTTGCCTGGAGCGTGAAGTGAGCGGCAAGGTCGGCCCCGGCCGACCGCTGAGAAAAACAGAGAGAGGAGGCGAGCGCCTTGCCCATCCCGGAAAAGTTCATAGAGGAGCTGGTCGAGCGCAGCGACATCGTTGACGTCGTGTCCTCCTATGTGCGCCTGGGCAAGAAGAGCGGAGCCAACCTCTTCGGCCTCTGCCCCTTCCACAGCGAGAAGACACCCTCCTTCTCCGTCTCGCCGGACAAGCAGATATACCACTGCTTCGGCTGCGGCAAGGGCGGCGGCGTCATCAGCTTCATCATGGAGATTGAGAATCTCGGCTACCGCGACGCCGTGGCCTTCCTCGCGCGCCGTGCGGGCATGACGCTGCCCGAGGAGACCAACGACGCCGAGAGCCGCAGACGCGCCAGGATGCTCGCGCTCAACAAGGCGGCTGCGCGCTTTTTCTACAGCCAGCTCTCGACCGAGGGCGGCCGCGCCGCCTGCGAGTATATGGCCCGGCGGCAGATCTCCCCGGAGGTCGCGCGCCGCTTCGGCCTGGGCGCCGCGCCAGACAGCTGGGACAGTCTTGAGAAGGCCATGCGCGCCGAGGGCTTTACGGACCTCGAGCTGGCGGACGCGGGGCTGGTGCGCCGCGGCAAGTCCGCCGGCTTTTACGACACCTTCCGCAACCGTCTCATGTTCCCCGTCATCGATGTGCGCGGGAACGTGATCGGCTTTTCCGGCCGTATCCTCGGCGACGGGGAGCCCAAGTACATGAACAGCCCCGAGACCCTCGTGTTCAACAAGAGCCGCAACCTTTTCGCCCTGAATCTTGCGAAAAAATCAAAAAGCGGATATATTCTTCTCACAGAGGGCAACATAGACGTGGTGTCGCTGCACCAGGCGGGCTTCGATTCCGCCGTCGCCTCGCTCGGCACCTCGCTGACCGCGGAGCAGGCGCGGCTCATCTCGCGCTACACCAATGAGGTCATCATCGCCTACGACAGCGACGGCGCGGGCCTCAAGGCCTCCCAGCGCGCCATCGGCATCCTGGAAAAGCTCGACCTCAAGGTGCGCGTGCTGCGCATGACGGGCGCCAAGGACCCGGATGAGTTTATCAAGACCAGGGGCGCCGAGGCCTTCCGCAAGCTGCTGGAGGGCTCGGAAAACCAGGTGGATTACCGCCTGAATACCCTCGCCCGAAACTACGACCTCAGCGACACGGAGCAGAAGCTCGCCTTCCTCGACGAGGCCTATGACATCGTGGCACGGCTGCCGGAATCCACCCGCCGGGAGATCTACGCGGCGAAGCTCGCCGCCATGGTGGAGGTCAAGGAGCAGGCTGTGCTGACCGACGTGGAGGCGCGGCACAAGCGCCTGCTGCGCCATGCGCGCGGCAGCGAGCAGCGCGAGGCGATGCGCGTGGAAAAGCGCCCGGCCTCCGGCGAGAAGAAGCCGCGCTATGACAATCTCTCTTCCGCGGTCGGGGAGGAGGGCGTGATCCGTCTGCTGTCCTTCGAGCCGGAGCTCGGCGTCAAGCTGGAGCTGCCGGGGGAGGAGGAGTTCACCGCGCCGGCGCTGCGGGAGATCTACCATGTCCTGCGCGAGCGCATCGCGCGGCATGAATCGGTGAATCCCGCCATGCTGAGCGGGGTGCTGAGCAGCGAACAGCTCAGCCTGCTCATCTCCCTGCAGGACAAGCCCGAGCGCCTGGCCAACAGCGAGCAGGCGATGCGGGATTACATCCGCAAGATCCGCGAGAGCGCCGGCGGCGGGAGCTCCCTGAGCCTGCGCGAACAGGCGGACAAGTACCGCCGGAGCGGAAAAGGCTATAAGGACGGCTGAAGCAAGGAAAGCTGCAAGCAGCAGGATCCTTGGACTTAACAAAAATAATAATCGCCCGCCTGTGACAGACGGTGCGAGATCACCCTTGACATGCGCAGGCATGCAGAGAATGACAGAGAAAACGAAAGGGGTACCCACAGATGAACGAGAACCACAATTTCACCGAGGAAGAACTGGAGAGCATGGCAGACAAGCTTCTGGAGGAGGCGTCCGCCAACGATCTGGCTTCCCAGACGGAGACGGAGCTGCCCAAGCCCAGGAAACGCGCCGCCAAGAAGAAGGAGAATCCGGAGCCCGTCAAGAATCCGGAGGAGCGCCTGGCCGAGCTTCTCGAGAAGGGCCGGAAAAACGGCAAGATCTCGGCCAAGGAGCTCGAGTGCCTGGAGGAGATGAACCTCGACGGCGACCGCATCAGCAAATTCTATGAGACCCTGGAGCAGAACGGCATCGAAGTGGACGTTCCCGACGATCTGCCCCCGATCGACGAGGATCTGCCCGACGCGGAGGAGCTCGTGGAGATCGAGCAGGCCGCAGAGGAGCTCACCGATACGGATTCGATGATGGACAGCCTCTCCACCGACGATCCGGTGCGCATGTACCTCAAGGAGATCGGCAAGGTGCCCCTGCTCACCGCGGAGGAGGAGCTGGAGCTCGCCAAGAGCATGGTCATCGACGAGAAGGCTGTGCAGCAGACGCTGCTTGAAATCGTCCGCGACAGCGGCGGCGTGCCCGCGGAGGTCGAGGCCGTGCTGAAGGAGCTCTCTCTCAGCGCGGAGGATCACAAGCGTTTTCTCCATCAGATCCGCGAAGCCGGGATCGAGCCCCACGCCGAAGAGCGGCCCGAGCTGCCCGAGGCGCACAAGGCCGAGATGGAGGCGCTGCGCCGACAGATCAAGGAGGCCAAGAACGCCAAGCACCGCATGACCGAAGCCAACCTCCGTCTGGTCGTCTCGATCGCCAAGCGCTATGTCGGCCGCGGCATGCTCTTCCTCGACCTCATCCAGGAGGGCAACCTTGGCCTTATCAAGGCCGTGGAGAAGTTCGACTACACCAAGGGCTACAAGTTCTCTACCTATGCCACCTGGTGGATCCGCCAGGCGATCACCCGCGCCATCGCCGACCAGGCGCGCACGATCCGCATCCCCGTTCACATGGTCGAGACCATCAACAAGACGATCCGCGTCTCCCGCCAGCTCCTGCAGGAGCTGGGGCACGATCCCTCCGCCGAGGAGATCGCCGAGGAGATGAACATGCCGGTCGACAAGGTGCGCGACATCCTGAAGATTGCGCAGGAGCCGGTCAGCCTGGAGACCCCCATCGGCGAGGAGGAGGACTCCCATCTGGGAGACTTCATTCCCGACGAGGATGCCTCCGAGCCCTCCGAGGCTGCGTCCTTCTCCCTGCTGCGCGAGCAGCTCGAGGAAGTGCTCGACACGCTGGCGCCGCGCGAGAAGAAGGTGTTGGAGCTGCGCTTCGGCATCGAGGATGGCCGCACCCGCACGCTCGAGGAAGTGGGCAAGGAATTCAAGGTCACGCGTGAGCGCATCCGCCAGATCGAGGCCAAGGCGCTGCGCAAGCTGCGCCACCCCAGCCGCTCCAAGAAGCTGCGCGATTTCCTCAACTAAGCTGAATCTTGCAGGGGCGGCGCGTTCTGCCGCCGCTGTGCGGGATCGCGCTTGTATTACCCGAAAGGAGAGACATACACATGAAGCTCTGCAGGATCGAGACGCCGGAGGGCGTACATGTAGGCCTGGTGACTGCGCGCGGCATTATCGACGCGGCGAAGGCGGGCATGCCGTTCGGCATGGAGCATGTCATCACGGGAGTCGGCCATGGACGCCTGCGGCTCTATGGAGAAGACGAAAGTCTCCCCGTTGTGGAAAACCCGCGCTTTGCCAACGTCGTCGAGCGTCCGGGGAAGATCCTCTGCGTGGGTCTCAACTACAAAAAGCACACAGAAGGCATCCATATGCAGCTTCCGGAGCACCCGGTGCTGTTCTCCAAGTTCCCCGATGCGCTGGTTCCGAGCGGCGCAAAGGTCTCGCTTCCCGCCTGGGAGACGAGCTACGACTACGAGGCGGAGCTTGTCATTGTGATCGGCATGACGGCCTGGGGAGTCAGCGTCGAGGAGGCGAAGAAATGCATCTTCGGCTACACCTGCGGCAACGATCTCAGCTGCCGCAGCGCGCAGATGCTCACGAGCCAGTGGCTCATCGGCAAGGACATGCCCGGCTTCGGCCCCTGCGGCCCCTATATCGTGACGGCGGACGAATTCGACCCCGATGAGCCGCACGCGATCCGGAGTTATGTAAACGGAGAACTCCGCCAGGACGGCCTGAGCACGGATATGATCTTCTCCTGCGCCGAGATCGTCTCCTTCGCCTCGCATTATGTGCGCCTCCAGCCCGGTGACCTCATCTTCACCGGCACGCCGAGCGGTGTTGCGCTCGAGCAGCGGGAGGACAAGCGCCGCTGGATCGAGCCGGGGGACGTCATCCGCGTCGAGATCGAGGGCATCGGTACGCTGCTCACGGAGATGACGGACTGACGCGCCTGCGTTAAAACGAAGAAAACCCCGGAACGATTCAAAGAGAATCGTTCCGGGGTTTTTCCTGGCTGCAGCTGTTGACAGGGAAGGCTCAGGAGCCCGCTCCGATGCGGCTGCGCACGTAATCATCCACGTCCCGCAGATCCAGATCCAGCGCGACGGAGAGCTCGCCGTTGAGCATGTCCTTCGCGCGCTTCATCGTCGATTCTGCGCGGCTCGAGCGGGTTTTGCGCTCGCCCATGCGCTGCCGCAGCCCCTTGACGATGGAGACCAGCGCATCGCAGCTGTGCGTGCGGAAAAGATCCTTGTAAAACGCGTCCACGTGATTGAAGCGGCTGTCCTTGCAGATGGCTGGCTCGATCTCCGGCATGCGGTCGATCAGAGCCTCGGCTTCTTCCCGGCTCATGACGGGGCGCATGAAAGCCGTAGTGTCCACAGGAGCGAAATAGGTCCCGCTCCCGATCAGCGGCGAAAGGTGATAATAGAGCCTGTCGCGCGAGGCGCCGCTGACATTCAGCGGCGCGATGCACACGATTGTGCACACACCGTTCTCCCCGTATACGATTTTATCTCCGACCTGATACATCGATAATATCCCCCACTCTATAACTTATGGTACTATAATACTATATATTTTGGGCGATTTCAAGCCTTTATTATTAAAAAAGTTAAAAGAAATATTGAAAGGGATGAACGGAAGAATTCCCGGAAATGAGCGAAAACAGCGAAAAAAGGCGAGATGACGCGGAAAACTCGTTGTTTTTTCAAAGCGTATTTGCTATAATTACCAATATACCAATATAATGATAAAATGACATAAGATTCGGCAAAGGAAAAAAGAATGAGGCTATATCTGCGGGATCACGAATATAAATATGCGGTGGAGCAGATGCTGCTGACGCTCTATCCCGACGAGCGTCCCGTCTACCCGGCGGGGAAGCCGGAGGGAGAGCGGATGGAGATCCGGCTCAGCCGCGGCGCGCGCTTCACGACGGCGACCTGCCTGCTCGTCCGGGACGGGCGGCGCTTTCACGGCCGTGCTGCTGTCCGCAGCGACGCGCTCCGTTCTCAACTGGAGACGGATCGGAAATGCCAGCGACTGGTCAAGAACGCCATGTACCGCGCAGCGCTCGCCGCGGGGCATGCCAGACCCGCCTGGGGCGGGCTCACGGGCGTGCGGCCCGGCAAGCTCCTCTGCGCGCTGCAGCGGCAGGGCCTCGGCGAAGAGGAAGCGCTGCGGCAGTTCCGCGAGGAGTTCGACGTGAGCGCAGAACGCGCCGTCCTCTGTCTGGACGCGAGCCGCTACACCCTTGCGGCGGAGCGCTCCATGGCGCCGCAGGACGTCTGCCTCTATGTGGGCATCCCGTTCTGCCCGACGCGCTGCTCCTACTGCAGCTTCGTGAGCCAGTCCGTGGAGAAGAGCATGAAGCTGATCCCGCCTTTTCTTGAGGCGCTGGAGCGGGAGCTCGCCGCCGTCGCCGCACAGGTGAAGGCGCTGGGGCTGCGGGTACTGTCGATCTACTTCGGCGGCGGCACGCCCACCACGCTCTCCGCGGCGCAGCTGGAGCGGCTCTGCTCGCGGCTGGAAGCGGAGTTCGACCTCTCCCATCTGCGGGAATACACCGTCGAGGCCGGCCGGCCCGACACCATAACCGAGGAAAAGCTGCGTGTTCTGCGCGCCAATGGGGTCGACCGCGTGAGCGTCAATCCGCAGACCATGTCGGACGCCGTGCTGGAGACCATCGGCCGCAAGCACAGCGCGGCGCAGATCGTCTCCGCGCTGGAGCTGGTGCGCAGGGTAGGCGGAATGAGCGTCAACATGGATCTTATCGCAGGCCTGCCCGGGGACAGTCCTGCGGGCTTCTCCCATACGCTCGACGCGGTGCTCTCGCTCGCGCCGGAAAACATCACCGTGCACACGCTCTCGCTCAAAAAGGGCAGCCGCATCACCCTCGAGGGCGCTGCGCTGCCGGACGGCGAGGCGGTCTCCGCCATGCTCGACGAGGCGATGGCGCGTCTGCGCGGCGCCGGCTACAGTCCCTATTATCTCTACCGGCAGAAGTTCATGTCGGGCGGCTTTGAGAACGTCGGCTGGACGAAGCCCGGCTATGAGAATCTCTATAACATCTGCATCATGGAGGAGCTCTGCTCGATCCTCGCGATGGGCGGCGGCGGCTCCACCAAGCTCATCGCCCCCGGCGAGGGCCGGAACATCCGCCTCATGGCGCCGAAATACCCGCTCGAATACGTCAACAGCATCGAAAAGACCTGCGCCGACAAGGAGAAGATCGGCGAATTCTATCGACAGGAGGGAATCACATGGCTTACCAGCTCTCAGAACTGAATTTCCGCACCGTCTCCGACCCGAAGGGCTTTATGGAGGAGGCCGACGCACGCTACCACAGCCGCGTGGAAGCAGCGGCGGAACTGATATTGAACAACCGCTCGCGCAGCCCGATCGTGCTGCTGTCCGGACCCTCAGGCTCCGGCAAGACCACCACGGCCATGAAGATCGCGCAGGCGCTCGAGAAGCGGGGCGTGAAGTCGCACTATGTGGCGATGGATGACTATTTCAAGACCGTCGACCGGGAGACCGCTCCGCGCACCCCGGAGGGGGAGATCGACCTGGAGAGCCCGCTCTGCCTGGATATGGAGCTGCTCAACATGCACTTCACGCAGCTGGCAAAGGGGGAGCGCATCTATGTGCCGAAGTACGAGTTCTCCCGCCAGATGCGCATCCAGGAGCCGTCCAAGTCCCTCAAGCTGGGGAAGGACGAGGTCGTGGTCTTCGAGGGTATCCATGCGCTCAACGACATGATCACCGAGAAGCACCCGGAGGCCTTCAAGCTCTATGTCTCCGCCCGCAGCGACGTGGAATTTGAAAACGCTGTCGTCTTCAAGCGCACCTGGTTCCGCCTTGTGCGCCGCACCGTGCGGGATTTCAAGTTCCGCGGCTCCGACCCGGCCGTCACCATGGCCATGTGGGCCAACGTCCGCCGAGGCGAGAAGCTCTTTATCTCGCCCTTCAAGGACAAGGCGGATTTCCAATTCGACACCTCGCTGCCCTACGAGCCGGCGGTCTTCAATGCGACGGCCACGAAGCTCTTTCAGACTGTCCCAGAGGGGATCGAGCGCTATGAGGAGCTGCGCGCCGTCCTGCCCGCCATCCAGCTCTTCGGCCATATCGACGAGGACGATGTCGCGCCGGACTCCCTGATCCGCGAGTTCATCGGCGGCGGCATATACGGATCCTGATACCGCGAAAACGAAACAACGCAAAAAACACGCTCCCTGCATAGGGGCGTGCAAATTAGGGAGACGACAGGTTTTGCGCGGGCCTTTTCCGCCCGTGCTTCATGAAAAATTGCGGAAATACACACAAGTATTCCCGCAATTTTTCTTTTTGCCTGAAAAAACTCTTCGCTCAAAACTGTCCTGACCTGAAAAAGAGAGATTTTTCTGTCAGGCGAGGCGAAAAGCGCAGAAATACTGGAAATGTATTTCGAGCATTTTCAACGAAGCATGACGGGAAAAGATCCTTTTTCAGGCTGCCGTATCCCTAACTTGCACGCCCTTGGGAGCGTGTTTTTCGTCGGGAGCCAGGTCAGACCTTGCGGTCGCGAACCTGAGAGTCGTAGTGCTTGTTGAGCCAGGGGCGGATCACGTAGTAGATCAGCTTGTTCTCGCCGTTGGTGATGTAGAGGGCGAAGGTGAGCACGAAGCCGATCAGACCGATGAGCGCGACCTTGCCGAGGAGCTTGCCCAGCAGTTTGAGCAGCTTGCAGGAGCATTTCTTCCGCATCGTCTCTTCTCCTTTCTCAGTAGGCCTGCGAATCGTCGAACTCCACGATCGTGGGGTCGAGCGGCTTCTCGTTCAGGACCACGGACATGTAATTGTTGACGCAGTTGCGCATATCCTGGCGGGACACGGTGCGGCTGTCCTGGAGGTCGTGCTCCACAAAGATGAAGTGGAAGCCGAGATCCCGGGCCTGTTCCTCCATGAGCGCGTGCGTGCCGAGCATGCCCTTGCAGGCAATGTTGTCGTTAAAGAGGATCATGTCGCAGTTGAAGTTCCTGGCCCAGTCCCAGAGTGCGTTGATGTTGTCCCAGCCGCCGACGGCGTGATGGCGCATACAGGCCTTCTCAGTGAAGCGGGTCAGGTCGTCCATGGCCTTCTTGGGGTCCTCGGTGTCGATCATGTTGTAGCCCATGGTGGAGTCCATGTTCAGCACGATCGTGATGCCCCAGCAGTTCTGCACCCAGGTGGGGAAGTCGGTGTAATACACGGCGGAGGGCCCCCAGAGGAAGGCGCGGTGCCGTGTTTTGCCGCTGAAGGGGCGGTACTTCTGCTCATAGGCCCTGCGCATGATCTCGATGACCTTGCGGTCGACCTTGTTGAAGTAGGGCTCCTGCCCGTTCACGCTCTGCCACTCGTAGAGCCGGTAGAGGCTCTCGGCAACGCCGCTGAGCGGAGAGTAGGGCGTCTTGAAGAGATCCCATTTCTCGAGCTCGATGGTGTTCTGCTCGTTCATGAGCCTGGCGTATTTGAAGAACTCGTTCCAGTCGTACTTCACGCCGTAGTGCTCCTCGACGAAGGCCATGGCGTCCTTGAGTGTCTGGCGGGAGTAGGGCAGAGCCTCGGGATTGTTGTGCTGCATGGCGAGCGTAATGGGGAAGTCCGGCTTGCCGATGCGGCGGCGCTGGAACATGGAGGTGGCCTCCGAGGCGTTGCAGGGCATGTTGGTCGAGAGCATGACCTTGCCGACCAGCGGAAACGCGTCGTCGATGGCGACGCCGGTCTCCGCCGCGCAGCGGGAGCAGACGTCCGCCGGCAGACCGTAGGACTCAGCCACGTCGATGTAATAGGGCTCGATGTGCTGGTCGATGTCGCAGATGATGAACTCCGGCAGGGTCTGCAGCGGGAAGGGATAGAGGCCCTTGAAGCCCTTGAGGAAGAGCGGGGTGATGGTCTCGTCATGGGGAATGATGTTGTAGGTGTCCTTGCCGCCGCCGAGACGGGCGTCGTTCTTGAGGCCGAAGGCGATCTTCTTGGTGAGGGACTGCACGATGGCGTGCATGTTCATGTGCGCGATGCGCAGCTCCGTCCCGCGGTAGCCCTCAAAGAGACGGTCGATGAACATGAAGGTGCCCAGGTAGGAGCCCATCCAGCGATATTCCCAGAAGCCCTTGAGAATGGGCAGCGGCGCGGAGGCCACCATCTGCACCATGGAGAGGATGTTGTTGAGCCAGGCGGTGTAATCGTAGAGCGTGTCTTTCACGCCGCGCCACTCGCGCCATTTGGCGACGCCGGTCTTGTCGTAATAGCGGCTGCGCAGGCCGCCCTTGCCGTTCTCGGCCTGCCACAGGGGATCAAAGCGCTCCAGCGCCTTGTCGATCGGCGCGAGGAGCTTGTCGGTCAGTTTCATGCGTTTTTCCCTCCCTGAATGTGCTTGATCTCCAGCGACTCGATGAAGGCCTGGAAGCGGGTGCGCAGCTGCCCGACCGCGCCGAGCGCGTATTCCTTCTCAATGGTGCAGGTAGGCACGTGCAGCTCGTTGATGAGGATGTTGGACTTGAGCACCTTCTCGTAGCTCCAGAATTCACAGAACTTCATGTTCTCGTAGATGACGCCGTCGGCATGGAATTCGTCTACCAGGCGCTTGACCTCGTTGGTGCGCTGGTCGATCTTCATGCCGTCCATAAAGCGGGCGCACTGGTTCCAGTACAGATAGGTGCGGGCGATGGCGTCGAAGGCGCTCTCTCCCTCGCGGATCTCGATCTCCTCGCGGCTCGGGAAGGAGCCAAAGCAGTAGCGGTCGGCCACCACCATGGCGCCGCAGCCCTCGATCAGCTTGGTGAAGCCCTCGTCGTCGATCTCGCTGCCCACCAGCACGACGCGCGCGCGGAAGGGGAACTTCGGCTCCGGCTCGCGGCTGCGCAGCTCCTCGAGCGTCTCCTCCAGATAGGGGAGGATGAGGTCGTGCGGACAGACCTGGCTCACGAGCTGGATCACGTGAAACTCATAGCCGGTGATTGGGGGATTGGGCAGACGGCGGAAATTGCCGATCTCGGTGACGACGCGGCAGAGGCGGTTGTGCTCCTCAATGGCCTTGCGCATGGCCTCCTCGGACACGTCTACGCCCAGCCGCTCGCGCAGCGGCTCGAGGATCTTGACGCGCAGCTGGACCTTGTAGTAGTCGAGATTGGTCTGGTCGCCCTTCATGGGCGGGTCGATCTGCGTGACAAAGAAGCGCTCGTTCTTGATCGGCTTGATGAGGAAGAAGTGCTGCTCCATGCGGTCCATGGTGGCGCAGGATTCGGCGCCGAAAAGGGCGTCGAGGTAGTTGTACCCGCCCTCGACGGCGCGCTCAAGGATCGAGCGGGCGTAGGGACAGGTGCGGTTGGTCATGTAGTAGCCGGCTATGTCGGTGGATGTGCAGCGGGGAGCGCGCAGGCGGCTGGAGAAGCAGCCGGGCAGGTTCAGCAGGACCTCGGGAACATAGTAGCAGTTGTAGCCGAGGGCGAGTCTGCCCTCCGCCTTGGCCTTGCTCACGAGCTCGTTCTGCGCGTCCTGCAGCAGGTTTTCAAAAAAGATCAGATGCTTCAGGTCTTTCACGCAATACACCTCTTATCGTTTGAAGTTTTCCGGGAATTGTAACAAATATTTTAGCATTTCCACAGGAAACAGTCAAGGAGAGAGGGGCAGAAAGAAGGGTGTTCCGGCATATTTACCAGAAAGAACAGAATTTACCGTTGGTTCATTTCTTTACCCTTGCAAGGCAGGTAAAAAAATGATAAGCTATGAACACAAGAAAGCCAAAGCTATAACAATAAAGGAGGCTGATCCATATGGTTGGCATTATCATGGGCCTGAAGGGCTCCGGAAAGACCAAGAAACTGGTGGATCTGGTGCGCGCCGCCGTAGCGGAAGAGACCGGCGACGTGGTGTGCATTGAGAAAGAACGCAAGCTCACGTTTGACATCCCCTATCAGGCCCGTCTGATCGACGCCGGCACTTACGATATCGGCAGCTATGAGTTCCTCAAGGGACTCATCTGCGGCGTGCACGCCGGCAACTATGATATCACGCATTTCTTTATCGACAACTTCTACAAGCTCGTCAATGACAAGAGCCCCAGCGAGCTGGAGCGTTTCCTCGCCTGGCTGGAGGAGTTCTCCGAGCAGGAGAAGATCAGCTTTGTGATCAGCATCTCGGCCGACCCGGAAAAGTTCGGCGAGAGTGTCAAGAAGTATATCATATAACATATCTGCATATCCTATCAGACAGTATTCTTTCGGAAAGGAGCCAGAATCATGGACGAAGAAAAAGTGAATGAGACCGTCGAGGGCGAACCCTCTGAGGAAAACAAAAGAGACGCGCGGAAGATGGTCGAGCAGATCAAGGAAATGGTGAAGAAGGGCAATGTCGCCCGCGTCGTGGTGATCCACAATGATGCGCCGATCCTGAACGTTCCCCTGAACGCGGGCATTCTCGGCACCGCTCTGGTCACCCTTGCCTCCCCCTGGGCGATGATCGCCACCGTAATCGCCACCATCGGCTTCTCCTGCCGCGTTCAGGTCGTCAAGACCGACGGAGAGGTCGTGGAGATCCTCCACGAGGACACCGGCAAGAAAGCCAAGGAATTCGGCGCGGAAGTGATCCGCGAAGTGAAGGACGCCATTGAAAAAAAATAACCCTCAGCTGCTTCGGGCGTCTGCCTGAAAACGGCGGACGATAAGACGACAAGCTGAACAGGGATACCGCGCACGTTTTCGTGCGCGGTATCCCTGTTTTTGCAGGCGGGAGGAATAAGCTTTTGCGGCGAAATAAGGGGAAAAGGAATATGGGCGAAAAAGACGGATATGATAAAAGTGCTTGTCATATGGTGGGAACTGTGGTAAAATCCCCTGTGTATGCGCAGAACCGTTCTGCCGCTTCCTGAGAACAATACAGAACTGAGGTATACATCGTGAGCAATAAAAAAGAGACACGCCCGGAGCTGAATGCGGAGCAGGTGCAGGAGCTGAGACAGCGCCGCAGGAAAGCCCGCCGCAAACGGGCCGGCGTCGTGATCGACCGCATCTTCGGTTTCCTGATGGCGACGGTGATCGTCGTCGGTCTTGCCTGCCTGGGCCTGGAATACGTGCTGGTGAAGGGACCTTCCCCCGCGCTGCGGGACACCTTTGTCATGACCATGCTGGAGACGCGCCGCTTCGGCTTCATCCCCCGCATTTTCCTCACGCAGCAGGAGGTAGAGGAGATCCGCGCGCTCAAGAGTGTGCATCAGAACGTGGATTTTGACCCCACGCTGATTCAGATCGCCTCCGAGAATGAAGGAGAGGAAAACCCGGCGCAGCCCCTCGACGGACAGAGCACGGGCTCTCCCTACGGCCTTGTCGATGAAGACGGGGACGGCCTGATTCTCGAGGAGGTCCACGGCCGCGGCTTCTCCGGCTATATGCTGATCGTGCTCGATCCCAGCCGCGTCTTCATCGCCAATGGCGGCGGCGGACTTACCATTGAGACGATGGTGCAGAACAACGGCGCCATCGCGGGCATCAACGCCGGCGCGTTCTACGATCCGAACGGCCAGGGCAGCGGCGGCAAGCCGGAGGGTCTGACGATCTATGACGGCGTGGTGGCCTCCTACGGTTACGGCTGCGATCCCATCGCCGGCTTTGACGAGAACCACATCCTCCATGTCGGCTATCACACGCTGGAGCAGGCCGTGAACAGCGGCATCGTCTCCTGCGTGAGCTTCGGCCCGCCGCTCATCATCAACGGTAACCCGGCCGATCCTGCCGAGCTCGTCAGCGGCGTGAATCCCCGCACTGCCATCGGCCAGCGGGCGGACGGCGCGATCCTCATGCTTGTCATCGACGGCCGCCAGGGCGCCAGCATGGGCGCCAATTACACCGATTGTATGGAGATGATGCTCCAGTACGGCGCGGTGAACGCCAGCAACATGGACGGCGGCTCGTCCACGGTCATGTATCTTAACGGCCAGGTCATCAACAGCCCCTCCTCGGCCACCGGCGGCTCCCGCTGGCTGCCGAACGCCTTCCTGGTGCGCTGAGAGTAGGAGATTACAGAATGAACAAACAGAAAAAACGGAACAAATCCGGTTCCGTCCTTTACGGGATCTTTATTACGCTCTGGACGCTGATCCTCGCGGGCGCCGCCTTCTTTGTGCTCAAGCACTATGTCTGGACCTATGCGGAGGAGTATGAGGCCTCCCAGATCACGCCGACCATCGAGGCTTATATGGATGGCCTGCGGGAGAATCTGCTGTCCGCCGGTGTCGTCGAGACGATAAAATCCATGCCGCATGAATTCCAGACGGACGAGGAATGCGAGGCCGTGGTGCTCGACATGCTGCAGGGCGAGCTGAGCTATTCGCGCGGCGCCTCTCAGGACCCCTCCACCGCAGTGTACGACCTGCTGTGCGGGGAGAACATTTTCGGGCGGGTCACGCTCGCACGGGATGACTCCAGGAAGGACGAGCTGATGTTCCCCGATATGCTGCCCTGGAAGGTCCTGAAGGACGAGTTCTATTTCGACGGCTTCTACACGGGCCTCACCGTGACCGTCCCTTCGGACTACAGCGTTGTGGTCAACGGCCGCCTCCTCGATGAGAGCGCCATCACGCAGACCGGCATCCATTACGATGTGCTCGAGAAGTACTATGCGGAGTTCCCGAACCTCCCGACCAAGGTCACCTATCATGTCGACCAGATCTTCGGGCATATCCAGCCCGTGATCCTTGACCGCCACGGCGTCGAGACCGTCATTGATCCCGAGCGGGACGATTCCCAGTTCATCGAGCCGGTGGACGAGGGCACGCGCGCCCGCATGGAGACCTTCTCGGTGGACTTCTGCCGGAATTACCTCGCCTTCAACGCATCTGTGCAGGACATGACCTATCTCTACCAGCTGCTGCGCCCCTATATCGTGCTTGACAGCGACCTGGATGTGCGTCTGCATCAGGCGATCGACGGCCAGTACGGATACAGTCACACCACGGCCTTCTCCTTCGGCGGAGCGCAGCTGCACAATGTCACGCCGCTCGGCAACGGCTATTATATCATTGATGTTTCTGCGACTGCGACCACGCTGCAGCCTGCCGGCACGCAGTATGTCGATCGCAATTTCCTCATCACCTGTGTGGACTCCGGCGGAGATATCCGCGCGCTCACAGTGGAGGACTACTGAGCAGAGCCTCAGGAGGAAAACCATGACCCAAAGCAATAAAGTCCAGGAGGCGGTGGCCATCGTGCTGCCGTCTCTTGACCCAAACGCCAAGTTCATCTCCGTGGTGGACGGCCTGCTCGAGGCGGGCTTCCGGCACATCGTCATCGTGGACGACGGCAGCGCGGCAGAGAATCGGAAGTGGTTCGAGCAGGCGGCAGCCCATCCCGCGTGCCATGTGCTGCACCATGAG
The DNA here is from genome assembly GCA_002371675.1 of Clostridiales bacterium UBA3758. Classification (GTDB taxonomy): domain Bacteria; phylum Bacillota; class Clostridia; order Oscillospirales; family Oscillospiraceae; genus Limivicinus. The sequence continues at coordinate 1,042 of DFGE01000003.1, read as the reverse complement.
GTCAACCGCGGAAAGGGGAGGGCGCTGAAAACTGCCTTTTCCTATGTCAGAGAGCATCTGCCTTTTCTGCAGGGCGTCGTCACGATCGATGGAGACGGCCAGCATCTGCTGCCGGATATCATCGCCTGCGGCGAGCGCATGCTCCGCGAGGGGGACAAGGTCGTTATCGGCTGCCGGGATTTTGACCAGCCGGGCGTCCCGCCGCGCTCCGTCGCCGGGAACAAGACCACCTCCCGCATGTTCCGCCTGTTCTACGGCATCCGCCTGTCCGATACCCAGACCGGCCTGCGCGCCATCCCGGCCTCCTGTCTCGAGCGCTTCTGCGCAATCTCCGGAGAGCGCTTTGAGTATGAGACCAACATGCTGCTGCAGATGAAGCGCATGGGCGTCGGCTTTGTCGAGCAGCCCATCGCCACCGTCTATGACCCGGAGGACTACAGCTCGCACTACAACGCCGTCAAGGACTCCTGGCGGATCTTCAAGGTGATGTTCAAGGGCCTGTTCAGAAAGGGCTGAGCGATGAAAAAAGCCAAACAGCCGCTGCTGTATGTGCTCAGCTCCGTCTCCTCCTGGGCGGTGGATACCGGCGGATACTACATCCTCTTCCGCCTCTTTTCCGCGGCGCTCGGGCCGTATGCGGAGACGGTGTGCAACATCGGCGCGCGCGTGATCTCCTCTTTCTTCAACTTCAACCTGAACAACCGCATCGTATTCCGCAACGGGGGCTCCTACGGAAAGGCGCTGCTGCGCTATTACTGCCTTGCGGTGCCGCAGGCGCTGCTCTCCACGCTGCTGCTGAACCTGCTCGGGCGCCTCTTCGGCGCGGATACGGCGCTCGCCTCGACGACCGTGAAAATCCTCGTGGACGGGACGCTTTTTGTACTGAGCTTCTTTATCCAGAAGCTCTGGGTCTTCCGGGACAAAAAACCGGAGACGGAACGAGAGGATCAGACAACGACAATTCCATAAATGAAACACCGCCGCGCCCGGCATTGTCCGGGCGCGGCGGTGTTTTGCTTTGGCTCTTTAGAGACAAGCAACC
>DFGE01000009.1 GCA_002371675.1 Clostridiales bacterium UBA3758 | reverse complement strand
CCTTGCGCGAGAGGGCGAAGAGCTTTTCCTGCAGCAGATCGTAGTCCTCAAAGCGGTCGTCCCCGCGGGCGGAGTTGAGGATCCAGTTGCCGACGTACACGAGATCGAGCAGGCGGCGGAATTCCTTGTCGGTCAGTTCAATGTTCATGGGGGTCACCTCCGGTCGGCCGGCCTCGGTCAGTGTCGGGTCGGTAGGGACTATTATAACCCGCTTTTTCCAAAACACAAGCCCCAAACGCGGGGCGGGCGGCAAGTTTTCCTTGTATTACAGCGGACTTTGCGTTATATTATAAATTCCAGAAAACAGACATACGAGGAGCTGGTTTTCCATGCAGAAACAGAAAATGCCTGCGGACAGCCTCCGCGGACTGGTTTTTCTCGTAATCGCCGTGCTTGTCGAGCTTGCGGCCTGCGCCGGTGCGCTGCTTACCAAAGAGCGCGCCTATCTGATTGTTCTCGCTGAGAACCTCTGCCTGATCGTCGTTGCCCTCACGGCCCGCAGAAAGACGGCGCGCGACCGGGAGGACGTGGTCTGGATCTGCTTTTCCGGGCTGCTGCTGTTGCTGCTTGTCGTCTCGCTGAACCTCCACAGCTATTTCTTTGAATCCAAGGATGGTCTGGCTCTGTGGATCACGCTGCTGGAGGCCGTCGGCATCATCCCGTCCATCATCCTTGCGATCATCCAGCTGCGGGATTCCAAGGAGATCACCCGCGCGGAATTCGTCACGGAGCTGAACCGCTCCTTCGTGGAGAACAAGGACTACAAAAAGGTATACGACGCGCTGCAGGCCATCTATGACGGCGAAGAAGGCGCAGAGGCCAGAGGGCTCGCACTGACCAAGGGCGAGATTTCCAATTATCTGACCTTCTTTGAAACGCTCTATCTGCTGTGCAGCAAGGGCGTCGTCTCGTTTGCTATCATCGACGATCTGTTCGCCTACCGCTTTTTCCTGGCGGTGCACAGCAAGATCGTGCAGGAGAGCAAGATCTGCCCGCAGCCCGAGAACTGGAGGAATATTTTCCTGCTGGAGCGCGAGTGGCTCGATTACCGCATCGAAAAAGGGAAAAACAGCAAGGAAAAGCTGGCTGCCTGCCGCGAATTGTTCCGCAGCTGCGAGGGAAAAGATGAAAAGGGGAATGAGCTCTCCTGGGACAACGTTTACGAGATGCGCCAGCTCGAAGCGCTTTTCCCGCAGAAAGACTATGAGAGATACCTGGGAAGAAAGGGGTAACCTGTGATCATAGACGCAAAGGAATTTCAATATACAGTTTGTACTGCGAAAGACGTGCCGGATATTCTCGCACTGCAGGACGCCGTTATCGGGACGCTGGAGGCGCCGGAGCTGCTGCGGAAGAACACGGCCGAGATGTTTGAAAACTGCACCCGGACGCCGAATGTGACGCTGGGCGTCCGATACCGGGGAAAGCTGGTCGCGCTGGCCATCCTGTTTGTCCCGGGCGATGACGAAGAAAACCTCGCGCGCTATATCTGCCCGGCGCTTGCCCGCAGCGTCACCGCGAATTACAAGCTGTGCATCGTCGACAGGGACTTCCGCGGCAATTCCCTCCAGGTCATTCTCGGGAGGAAGCTGGAGGAATACGCTGCCGCAGCCGGCGCCGGGCTCATCTGCGCAACGGTGTCGCCCGACAATGAATACAGCGAGCGCAACATGCTGCGCCTGGGCTATCGCAAGGTGAAGAGCATCCAAAAATACGGGTTTTCCCGGAATCTGTTCTGCAAGTCGCTCCAGGAGGATTTCCCCGTCTGCCCGGAGGGGGAAAGCAACGAAACCTGAGCGCGTGTCTGCATGGAGGTGAGGCGCACATGAAAATATCCGAACGCCTGGACGGCAAAAGCGTGCTGATCTGGGGCTATGGACGGGAGGGCAAGTCCACGGAGCGCTTTCTCAACACGTTCTGCCATGTGAAGAGCTGCGAGATATACGAGGGGCCGGAGGACGGAAAGGACTTTTCCCGCTACGACTTCGTCATCAAGAGCCCGGGCATCCGCACGGAGCGCTGCCCGGAGAACTTCACCTCCCAGACTGAGCTGTTCCTGAGCGAGTTTGCCCCGCAGACGATCGGCATCACCGGCACGAAGGGCAAGAGCACCACCGCCTCGCTGCTGTACAGCACGCTCTCGGCCTGCCTGGAGAGGAACGTCCTGCTCGTGGGCAACATCGGCCTGCCCTGCCTGGACTACTACGGCAGCATCGACGCCGACACCGTCGTTGTCTTCGAGATGTCCTGCCACCAGCTCTGCCATCTGCGGCTTTCGCCGCATATCGCCGTCTTTTTGAACCTCTACGAGGACCATCTGGATTACTACGGCACCAGGGAACGCTATTTCGAGGCCAAGCGGAACATCACCGCCCACCAGAGCGCAGAGGATCTGCTGCTTGTCGGCAGCGAGGTGCCGCCCCTCTCCACCGCGGCGCGGACGCGCGTCATCGGCCCGGAGCGGCCCGACGCCTTTGCGCTGCAGCTCAGAGGCAGCCACAACCAGTTCAACGCCCGTTTCGTCTACACCATCTGCACGGAGCTCTTCGGCTGTGACGGCGCCGCCGTCCGGGAGAGCATGGCAGGCTTCAGCGGCCTCTCGCACCGCATGCAGTTTGTGCGCACGGTCAACGGCGTCTCTTATTACAACGACTCCATCTCCACCATCCCCGAGGCGACGATCGCCGCCATCCGCAGCATCGAAAACGTGAAGACCGTGCTGATCGGCGGACTCGACCGCGGCATCCATTACGGCGTGCTGGTCGATTTCATTCGGCAGCACCCGGCATATAACTACATCCTCTGCTATGCCTCCGGCGCGCGGATCTACCGCGAGGTCGCGGAGCTTTCCTGCTGCCGCTATACGGAGACGCTGGAGGACGCGCTGCGCCTCGCGCAGGAGCTCACGCCGCCGGGCGGCGCGTGCCTGCTCTCGCCGGCCGCGGCGTCTTATGGCTATTTCAAGAACTTCGAAGACCGGGGCAATGCCTTCATGGCGCTCGTAAACGCCATCGAGGAGCGCCCGGCCGGAGCGGAGGCGCGGCATGACTGATCGCTGCACGCTGGTCTTCACCGGCGACGTCGGCTTTGACCGCTATATGGACGGCAGATGGGAGGACGACGCGCTCATCTCCGATGAGGTGCTCGCCTTTCTCCACAGCGCAGACCATGTGATCACCAATGTGGAGGGGCCGCTGGTCGCCCAGCCCGCCAACACGGCGACGGAGGGCGCGCAGCAGCTCAAGCACACGATGAATCCGGCTGCGGTACGCGTGTTCAAGCGCATGCACGCCGATATCTGGAACCTCTGCAACAACCATATTATGGACGCCGGAGCCGAGGGCCTGCGCTGCTCGCTGCAGGAGGCCGCGAAGGCCGGCGTGCAGACCATTGGCGCGGGCATGGATCTCGAGGCCGCCCGCAGACCGCTGATCCTCGACGAGGCCGGCGGGATCGGGCTCTTCGGCGTGGGCTACCAGCGCGCCTGCCGCAAGGCCTCCGAGACCGAGGCCGGCTGCCTGAGCTGGAGCGACATGGACACGATCCGCGACACGATCCGCGAGATCAAGGCGCGCTGCCGCTGGTGCGTCGTCGTCAGCCACGGCGGGGAGGAGTTCACTGCCCTGCCCTCGCCCTATACGCGCGAGCGCTACCTGCAGTATCTCGACATGGGAGCGGACCTCGTCGTCTGCCACCATCCGCATGTGCCGATGAATTACGAGCTCGTGGGCGAAAAGGCGATTTTTTACTCGCTCGGAAATTTCATTTTCGACACGCCCTATCAGCGCTCCCAGTACCACACGGAGGAGGGCGTCGTGCTGAAGCTCTGCTTTACGCCGGAGAACTACTCCTTTGAGGCCTGCGGCATCCGCATCCTCC
>DFGE01000039.1:9237-13258 GCA_002371675.1 Clostridiales bacterium UBA3758 | reverse complement strand
GAGCTAGGGGTTGTCTTGTTACCAAATCAAATATGATAACCGCCTTGCGGTTATCATATCATATTTACAGGCAAAGGAAAAGCGGAGGGATACGTTCTCTCCGCTTTTCCTTTATTAAACTAAAGCGAGAGCAGCGCCTTCCAGGCGGCGATGTATCCGTCCGCCTGTTCGGCGGTCTCCGCTTCGGCCGCCATGCGAAGCAGCGGCTCCGTGCCGGAGAAGCGGCAGATGACCCAGCTGCCGTCGGCAAAGCAGAGCTTCACGCCGTCCTCGCGGCTGACACGGACAATGCCCTCGACGGCCGGGAGCAGTTTTTCCTCAAAGAGCAGCCGGCGCAGTTCCTCCTTGCGCTCCGGCGTCATGCGGAAATCCGCCTCGCGGTAGACGAGCACACCGTATTGCGCGGTGATCTCCTCATAGAGCTCCGAGAGCGACTTGCCCGTGACCGCGAGCATCTCGGCCAGCAGCGCTGCGGCGTAAATGCCGTCCTTGCCGGAGATATGCCCCCTGACGGCAAGGCCGCCGGAGCTCTCGCCGCCGATGATGGCGCCGGTCTCCTGCATTTTGGCGGAGATCCACTTGAAGCCCACAGGCACCTCATAGCAGCTCTGCCCCAGGCCCTCGGCCACACGGTCAAGCAGGGCGGTGGTGGAGTTGTTCCGCACGCAGGGGCCCTGCCAGCCGCGGTATTTCACCAGATAGTAATACAGCAGCACGAGCAGCGTATTGGGGTGGACGAAATTCCCCTTCTCGTCGATGACGCCGAGGCGGTCGGCGTCGCCGTCCGTGGCAATGCCGAGGTCGCAGCGGTGATCCAGCACGAAATTGCTCAGCGAAGTGAGCGTGGCGGCGTTCGGGGCGGGCAGCTTGCCGCCGAAGAGCGTGTCGTGACGATCATGGATCACGTCGAGGTCGCAGCGGCAGGTGATGAGGATCGTGCGAAGGCTCGTCTGGCTTACGCCGTACATCGGGTCGAGCACGATCTTGAGGTGCGCGCGCTTGATGGCTTCGGTGTCCACGAGAGCAAGGATGCTGTCAATATAGTCATCCACGGGGTTCTCCTCGCGCACGAGTCCGCGGCCAAGCGCCTCCTCGTAACGGATGGAGGGGATATCCGCCGGGTCGAGCTCAGCGATCTCCTCTTCTATTTTGGCCGTAACCGTGAGATCCGCGTCCCGCCCGCCGGCGGTAAAGACCTTGACGCCGTTGTAGACGGCGGGGTTGTGGCTCGCGGTGATCATCATGCCGTAGGGCATGTCCCGCGTCTTCACGGTGTACATGATGAGCGGGGTAGGCGAAGAGCGGTTTACCATCAGCACGCGATATCCGCAGCCCGCGAGCACCTCGGCCACCCAATGCGCGGCCTCCTTGGCGAGAAAGCGGCGGTCGTAGCCGACACAGATCTCCGCGCCGGCATACCCCTCCCGATCCATCAGACGGCAGAGTCCGGCCGTGAGGAGGCGGAGGTTCTCTCTTGTGAATTCATCGGCGATGACAGCGCGCCATCCGCCTGTTCCGAAATGGATCATTGTTCTCCTCCCATGATGAGTTCGGCGCAGCATACGCTGCCCGCGGGGAGCACGGGCAGGGCGGCGACCGCTTTTCCGTCCGCTTTCAGGGAGCGGACGCCCTTTTCCACCCCGTCGGGGTTCACGACATGGATGCGGTATTCCGCGCCGCGGAAAAGGCGCGTGACGGTGAATTCCCGCCAGTCCGCGGGGATGCAGGGGTCGACGCGCAGGCAGTCAAAATCCGGCTGCACACCGAGGATATACTGCGTTGCGGCGTAATAGGCCCAGCCGGAGGAGCCGGTCATGAAGGGGTGCCGCGCCGTGCCGAAGGCGGGGTGATCGCGCCCGACAATGAACTGGCAGTAGCTGTAGGGCTCCGCCTTGCGCAGCTCGATCCGGTCGTTCTGCGCCGCCGGGCATAGCGCGTTGTAAAATTTCATGGCGCGCGAGCCGCGGCCGAGTCTGGCCTCGGCGACCCAGGCCCAGGGATTCGGATGGCTGAACACCGCGCCGTTCTCCTTGAGGCCCGGATAGACCCGTGTCACGAAGCCGATGCTGTCGTCGAGCGTGCGGAAGCAGGGGGCGTTGAGCATGAGACCGTAGGGGGTGTAGAGATATTCGTCCACCGCGTCCATGGCCGAGAGCCCCTGCTCGTGCGTAGCCGCGCCGGAGATCACCGCCCAGGTGTTCGACTCCATGTGCACCTTGCCCTCGGCGTCCCGCTGCGTGCCGATCCTGCGTCCGTCCGCAGTGATCCCGCGGATGAACCACCTGCCGTCCCAGAGGACGCGGCGTGCAGTCTCGCGGACCCGCGCTGAAAGCTTTTCATAGCGCTCCGCGTCGTCCGCGCGGCCCAGTCTGCGTGCGAGGGCGACGAAGTTCTCCAGCGCCCAGAGATGCAGGAAGCTCACCATGGCGCTCTCGCCGCCGCCGAGGTTCAGGCAGTCGTTCCAGTCCGCGCGCAGACCCTTGCAGATGCCGTTCTGTCCGACCTCGCGGGCGGAGAAGTCGAGGATCCGCTCAAGATGCTCGTACACGCTCCCCTCCCCGCCGTCGGCGTAGGTCACCTGCTCATCGGCAAAGGAGAAGTCCCCGGTCTCGCGGATATACTGCACCACGGAGGAGACGAGCCAGAGCGCGTCGTCCGCGCAGGCATCCTTGATCCCGTGGACGATCTGGCTTTTGTCCGGCGTGGGGATCACCGTGGGCGACTTGAAGGACTGCGTTTTCTGCTCCGGCTCGAACCAGCGCGGCTCAAAGAGGTGCAGGCCGTAGCCTGTCGTGGTTAGCGCGCGCAGCAGCTGCACCAGGCGCATACGGGAGGCCGGAGCGTCCGCGTGAACGGTCATCATGGCGTCCTGCGCGGTATCGCGATAGCCGAGACCGACACGGCCGCCGACCTCGATGAAGGAGGTGAAACGCGAGAAGAGCACGTTGATCTCGCTCTGATAGAGATTCCAGATGTTGAGCTCGGTGTCCATGGCGGAGTTCGGGGTACGGACCTGCAGGCAGCGCAGCCTCTCGTCCCAGAAGCGCGCGAGGCGGGCGAAATCCTCGTCCACGCGCTGCGGCGTGTATTTTTCGCGCATCTCGCGTCCGGCGTCTATGCCGCCCTCTCCGAGCAGGAAGAGCAGACGCGCCTCCTCGCCGGGCTGCAGCGTAAGACGCTTATGGAGGGCGCCGCAGTGATTGCCGCCGTCCATGAAGCTGCCCGAGCAGGCGCCCCGCTCCACGGCGACGGGGTCGCGCTCCGTGCGGTAGGGACCGAGAAAAACGTCACGCAGACAGTCAAAGCCGTCGGGCTCGAAGCTGCCCGTGAAGAACTGGAAGCTGTTCTCCTCATAATGCAGCTCATGCGCGATAACGCCGTCCTGACAGCGGCTTCCGGCGGCGTAGAGGCTCATCTGGAAGTTGCGGTTGTCCATGTCCACCTGGTGGAAGCTGAACTCCAAATAGGAGAAGACGGACAGGCTGCGCGCCCGACCGCTGTCATTCCGCAGCCGCAGATCCCAGATTTCTACGGGATCGTCCATGGCGACAAAGAGCGTCTGTGAGGCGGCAATGTCGCTGTAATCGCTGCGGTAGTTTACATAACCAAGGCCGTGGCGGCAGGAATAGTGCTCCTTCGGCTTGGCGACGGGCTGCCAGGAGACTGTCCAGTAGTCGCCGCTCTCATCGTCGCGCAGATAGAGATAGTGGCCGGGGCCGTCCATCGGGACGCCGTTGGGGCGAAAGCGCGTGACGCGGTGATACTCCGAGGAGCCGCAGATGAGATAGCCCCCGGCAGTGTGGTTGAACACGCCCATCATGTCCCCGGTGCCGATATAGTTGGTCCAGGAGACGGGCAGATCCACCCGGTCGATCACATACTCCCGGTGCTCATTGTCAAAATGGCCGTACTGCATGGCGTTCCTCCTGACGATCCGGGACTTGCCGGATTATCACATTTTTCTGTCTTCATTATTATTATAATGACTATAAGATGGCGAAAAGCCAAAAAGCTTTTCGCC
>DFGE01000039.1:0-9040 GCA_002371675.1 Clostridiales bacterium UBA3758 | reverse complement strand
TTCGCCATCCGATGGTCATTATAAACGAAGCCTTTCCGTGCGTACAGCGCTGCCGCTGCTTCTTCTTGCCTTTGCTTGTGCAGTTTCGAGCTGTTTGAAAGCCGCCCGACGCGGGGGATTTCCCCATGGCGGACGGCTTTCGTGTCTGCTTTTATTTTTCCTGTTCCCAGGCCATGTTGAGCACTGCCTCACCCGCTGCGTTCCGCGTCTCAGAGGCGACGGTGAAGCCCTCGCGCAGGTAGAACTGCACGGCGCGCTCGTTGGCCTTCGGGATCTGCAGCAGCAAGCGCGGCATGCGCGCCTTGACGTAATCGAGCAGGTTCTTGCCGAGGCCCTGGGACTGGAAGCCCTTGTCGACAAAGCAGGCTGTAATGCTCTCGCCCTGCAGGCCGATGAAGCCCAGCACGGCCTCGTTCTTTTCGGTAGCGTTGCCGATAACGTAGACCTCGGCCTTCTCGAGTTCTTTCCGCATCGCGTCGGTCTTTTCATGGAGCTCCGCGTCAGTCTCGCCGGAGGCGCTGCCCCAGATGCGCAGCAGCTCGTCCGTTTCCGCCGGGTCCGCCGCGCGGGTGCGGGCTGCGCCGCCGCTGAGCGCCGCGGCAAACTGCGTCTCGTAGAGTTCGGTGTAGACGCCGCCGCGCTTGACAAGCTCGCTGTGTACGCCGCGCTCCACGATCTCCCCGTCCTTCACGACGAGGATCTCGTCTGCGGCGAGGATGGTGGACAGGCGGTGGGCGATGAGGATGCTGGTGTGCGTTTCGATCAGCGGCTCCAGCGCCTCCTGGATCTTGCTCTCGGAGATGGAGTCGAGCGCGGAGGTGGCCTCGTCGAAGATCAGCAGCGCCGGGTCCTTGAGCAGCACGCGCGCGATGGAGATGCGCTGCTTCTCGCCGCCGGAGAGCTTGAGACCGCGGTTGCCGACCAGCGTGTCCAGCCCCTGCTCCTGCTTCTCGATGAAGTCGAGGATGTTGGCGGAGCGGCAGGCTGCGATCAGCTCCTCCTCGCCGGCGTCGGGCTTGGCGTAGAGCAGATTGTCGCGGATGGTGCCGTTGAAGAGATAGGTCTCCTGGCTCACGATGCCGACCTGGCGGCGGAGGAAGCCCAGATCGAGCTTACGCACGTCCAGGCCGTCGAACTTCACGCAGCCGTTCTCCACGTCGTACAGACGCGGGATGAGATTGATGATGGTGCTCTTGCCGGAGCCGGAGGGGCCGACGATGGCGACGCTGCGGCCGGGCTCGAGCGTAAAGCTCACATCCTTGAGGATCTGCCGCTCGGGACTGTAGCGGAAATCGACGTGCTCGAAGTCCACGCGTCCCGCCGCGGAGGCGGGCTTGACGGCGTCCGGCGCGTTCTCGATCTCCACCGGCATGTCGAAATAGTTGAAAATGCGGGTAAAGAGCGCCATGGAGCGGATCCAGTCTACCTGGATATTGAGCAGGTTATTGACCGGGCCGTACATGCGTCCGAGCAGCGCGACCAGCACCGTGATATCGCCGACGGAGAGACTGGAGTCGTACTTCATCATAAGGATGCCGCCGACGAGGTAGAGCAGCATCGGCCCGACGCTCGACACCGTGGAGATCGCGACGCGGAACCAGCGCCCGGCCATCGACTCCTTGATGCTGAGCTTGACGAGCTTCCCGCTCACCTTCTGGTATTGTTCCAGCTCATCCTTTTCGCGGCCGAAGAGCTTCACAAGCAGCTGGCCGGAGACGGAGAGCTTCTCGTTGAGAATGCCGTTGATCTCGTCCTGCGCGGCCTGCACATCGTTGGTGATCGCCCAGCGGGTCTTGCCGGCGGAGCGCGTCGGGATCGCGAAGAGCGGCACGATGATGAGGCCGATCGTTGCAAGGATCCAGTTCTCGCGGTACATAAGCACCAGCGCCACGATCAGCGTCACGGTGTTGGAGAGGATGCTCGTGAGCGTGCTCGTGATGGTGGAGCGGACGCCGGAAATGTCGCTCGTCATGCGGGTGATGATGTCGCCCTGGTTGTTCGAGGTGAAGAAGGACTGGCTCATCTTCTGCAGATGCTCATACATCTGCCCGCGCATATCGAAGGTGATGTGCTCGGCGATCCAGCTGTTGAGATAGCTCTCGGCGACGCCGATGAGATTCGCGCCGAGGGTCACGGCCAGGGAGAGAACGATGTAGGTGACGAGCTTCGGCATACTGCGGGCGATGAGGCCCTCGTCGATGATGCGCCCGGTGAGCACCGAGGGCAGCAGCGAGAACACCGACGATACGAGGATGCACAGCAGCACCAGCAGCATCTGTCTGCGGTACGGAAGCAGCCAGGAGAACACCCGCTCGAGCAGGGCTTTGGTCACTTTCGGTTTTTCTCTCTGTTCCTCCTCCGTGAGGAAACGGCCTCCCGGGCCTCCTCTTGGCGGCATAATGATCTCTCCTTTCGGGTAACAGGATGCGGCCCGACTGTTTAAGGGTCGGGCCGCATGTTCAGGTCACTGGTAATGCTTATGTGCCAGGGGATCAGTGCCGGCCCTGATAGGTCTCCTCCGGGGCGGCTTTCTTCCTGTAGAACAGATAGCCTGCCGCGGCGGCCGCCAGCAGCAGCACAATGATCAGCGCGATCAGGCCGACGGACGGGCCGCTCTTTTCGCCCTTCTGCGGCGTGGGCTTCACGGTCGGCGCGGGGGTCTGGGGCACGGTCTGCTCAGGCTCTTCGTCCTCGGCAGGCTGCTCCTCCACCGGCTCCGGAACGACCGGGATGTTCGGGCCGTTCGGCGCATCGGGGTTGACAAAGCGCATCTCCGTGCCGTTCGGCAGCAGGTTCCACTGCGAATCCGTAAAGGTCAGGGTGTACTCCCCGTCGCCCGCGTAGGCAAGCTCCGCCTTGATCGGGTTGCCGTTGGCGTCCTTGCCCTCGAGCAGGGTCTTGTTGCCGCCGGCGTCGCTCGCCATGCCCTCGATGCGCGTCAGGTTCACGACGGACAGCGTAAAGGGATAGCCCGTGTCGTTCTTGCCGAGCTCGAGCTTCGCCGCACCGTCCGCGGAGTTGTAGTTGCCTACAAAGTAATCGACCACGTTGCCGATGACCGAGCCGGGCTCGCCGCCGCTGCGCGCGAGAACCAGCTCCGTACCGGCAGGCAGAAGCGTCCACTCGGACTCCGTGACGAGCAGCTTCCAGGTGTTGTAGTCGCCGCTGACAAGCTCGGCCTTGACCGCGCTGTCATTGACATCCTTGCCGCTCAGAACCGCCTGGTATGCGGCGCCCAGGCTCGCGCTGCCCTCAACGTGCGCGCGATCCGGGATGTTCAGCGTGAAGGGATAGCTGCCGCCGTCCTTGCGCAGCTCCAGCGTGCCGGTCATGCCCTCGGGGGCAAAGATCACATACGAGCCGACATAATCGGCAAGCGCGTCGCCCTCAGCCGGCGCCGGGTTACCGCCCGCCGCGACCTGCGCCGCCCCGTCCGTGGAGACGGTGAAGACGCGCTTCACCACGTCCGTCTTCACGATGGCGCCGTCGTTGTTCGCCGTTGCAGTGACGATGTAGGTATAGGTGCCCGCCTCCAGCTTGCCGAAGGAGAGGTCGTTGTTCACGGAGCTGTGCAGGTCGATCCTCGCCTCGTTCGGCTTATAGATGTTGGAGCTCAGGACGGTGTTGCCGTCCGCGTCGTTGACCTTGGCGAAGACCTCGGTCAGCACGCCTTTCTCGGTGTACACAATGCCGCGCACGCCGAACTTGCGCCCCTGAACAAGCTGCTCGGGCGAGCGCTCGTCAAGGATCTTGATCACCGGAAGAAGGTCGGCAGGGATCGGCGTCGGAGTCGGCTCCGGCGTCGCCGTCGGCTCGACGGTGGCCTCCGGCGCCGCGGTCGGCGCAGGAGCATTCTGTACGGTTGCATTCTGTTCGGTCGCTTTCTGCCCGCAGGCAGCCAGGGACAGCGCCAGCAGAAGGACCAGCAGGATTGCTGTGAATCTTTTCATCTTGTTCTCCTTTCGTTTCCGGAGGCCGCGCATTCGGCGAGAAAACGACCTGGAATCCCATCGTGAATGTTTATGCGCTTATTATAACATTGTTTTCGACCGTTTTCAATTCTTTGTACATGCGTTCACACACAAAATTTGAAGGATCTTCCCCGCATGCCCGACGCAGGAAATCACTGCTTACTCTGCGTTGAGGCGGAGGATGTTCACGATGACCCCGGTCATCGTATCCATTTTCTGTACGGAGGCGTGCTCCTGCGGGCCGTGGCAGCAATAACCGCCGGTGCCGATGTTCGGGCAGGGCAGGCCGCGGAAGGAGAGCTGCGCGCCGTCGGTGCCGCCGCGGATGGGCACGCGCCGGGGCTCCATGCCCTCCAGACGGATAGCCTTCTCGGCCAGCTCCACGACCTCCATGCGCTCGGCCACCTTCTCGGCCATGTTGCGGTACTGATCGCGCAGCGTGAGGCGCGCGGTGCCGGCGCCGTACTTCTCGTTGATGTACTTCTCGATGTGGCGCATGGTCTTCTTGCGCGCGGCAAAGGAGGCGGCGTCATGATCCCGGATAATGTAGTGCAGCTCCGCCTTTTCGACGTTGCCGGACATCTCCGTCAGGTGATAGAAGCCCTCGTAGTTCTCGGTGTGCTCCGGGCGATCCGCTGCGGGGAGCAGCGAGTCTACCTCCATGGCGACGAGGGCGGCGTTGATCATGCTGTCCTTCGCGCTGCCGGGATGGATGTTGAAGCCGTGCAGCTCCCAGGCTGCAGAGGCGGCGTTGAAGGTCTCGAAGTTGATCTCGTCGATCTCCTCACCGTCCACGGTATAGGCGAAGTCCGCGCCGAAGGCCGGGATATCGAGCAGGGCCGCGCCGTGACCGACCTCCTCGTCGGGCGTGAAGGAGACGGCGATGCGACCGTGCGGGATCTTCTCCTCAAGCACGCGCTCGCAGGCCGTGAGGATGAGGGCAATGCCCGCCTTGTCGTCCGCGCCGAGGACGGTGGTGCCGTCGGTGGTGATGAGCGTGTGGCCGACGAGCTCCTTGAGATGCGCGAACTGCGCCGGATCGAGCGTGCGGCCGCTGGAACCGAGCTGCACAACGCCGCCGTCATAGTTCTCCACGAGCGTGGGCTTGACGTTCTCGCCGGGGAAATCCGGGATGGTGTCAAGGTGGGCGATGAGGCCGATGCAGGGCTTGTCCTCGCAGCCGGGCGTGGCGGGCAGGAAGCCGTAAACATAGGCGTTTCCGTCAACGCGGACGCCCTCGAAGCCCAGGCCCTCCATCTCTTTTGCCAGCAGGCGGCTCAGGTCAAACTGCCGCTCGGTGGTGGGCGTCTTCTCCGTGTCCTCGGAGCTGGCCGTATGGACCTGAACGTACCGGATGAGTCTTTCATATGCGCGCATGTTGTTTTCCCCTTTCGTACCGTTAGTTTGATTGTGGTTCTTGGCCGTCGTTATTGATACACTTCGCCGTAGACGAACAGCCTCCCCTTGCGGGAGGTGCCGCCGGTGCCGGTGATTTTCCCCTTTCCGGAGCCGCGCAGGGAGAGGATATCCCCCTCGCGGACAAGCTGATCCGTCTTGAGGCACTCCTGATAGTTGAGCTGCAGCGCGCCGCCCTCGATCCGGCGGGCGGCCTCGCTGCGGCTGAGATCGAAGAGTCCCGCCGCCACGGCGTCAAGCCGCATGCTCATGACCGAGAAGCTCTTGGGCTTGACCTTCCGCTCCGGCGCGGGCACCGCGGAGAGCGGCACGGCCTCCGCCGTCACGCTCACGCGCCCCACCTTTTCGATCCCGAGCAGGTGCTTCTGCACGCTCGGCAGGCAGAAGATCCAGGCCTGGCTGCCCCGAATGAGGATGTCCCCCAGCCACTCGCGGCCGATGCCCATGCCGAGCAGCGCGCCGAGATAATCCCGGTGGCCGGGCTCGCCGAAATGCGCCGTGAGGCGGATGGCGCAGAGCTCCTCCGCCGCGTCCAGCTCCTCCATCCAGTCCGGCAGGAAAAAGGCGGCTGTGCGCTCATTGTCTGCTCCCCCGCCGCAGAAGACGGGGGCCGCGCCGCTCTTTTTCGCCCAGGCCTCGAGCGCATAGCGCTCTGCGGGGCTGAGAAAGCCGGTATGCGTTAGGGTCGCGGAGCGTTGGGAGCGCTCATAGAGGTCCGCCGCGCGGCGGAGCAGGTCATTGTTTTCCATCTTTCAATTTCGTCATATGCGCCTGGAGGTTGGTCTTGTTCAGCACGTCCTCGATCTGCGCGAGCACCCATTCGACCTCCTTGACGAACTCCCCGGAGGAAGTACGCAGTACGCCGGAGCGCAGCGCGGAGAGACGAATGAGATTGTCGCTCGTGACGACGCGGACGTCGTAGTTTTTGCCGATCTCGTCGACGATGCGCTCAATGTAGGCGTCGCCGGTCTCGCCGTCGCCGGTGTAGGCGATATGGATGTTGTGGTACTCCGAGCGCGAGCCGCGGCTGCCGGGGTTGCGGTAGCCGTCGAAGACCAGGACAAGCTCCGTGCGGGTGAAGCCGCAGTAGTTCGAGAGCAGATCCATGAGGCGGGTACGGGCGAGATCCATATGATCTGCGGCGAGCTTTTTCAGTTCCTCCCAGGCGAAGATGAGGTTATAGCCGTCGACGATCAGGTATTCTTTTTTGCGCGGCGCAGCAGGCTTCGGCGCCTCGTTGCGCCGCGGGGCGGAATACTGCGCGCGGCGGATGGGGCCGAACTCCCGCTCCATGATGGCCTCCAGCTCCCGCTCGTCGATACTGAGCGAGCGGCGCAGCGGAGCGGGCGCAGAGACGGGCTCCTCAGGCTTGCGGAGCACGCTCTCCAGGTGCATGTAGTCCGGCACCTGCTTCCACTTGACAACGAAGCCTGCGCCGTGCGCGCAAAAGACGGAGTCGGGCGAATGCTCCGGATCGCTCTCCGGATCGTAGGCGGCCTCTGCGATCACGGCCTCGCTGTTGTGGCAGGGCAGATAGCCCGCCGGGCGCATCGAGAGCCGCCCGCGGCCGCGGGTATAGGCCAGCAGCGTCTCCATATAGCCGTTCATCTCTGAGACCGGCGCCGTGCCCTCCAGACGCATGAACTCCCCCGCCTCCTCAGGCGCCTCGAAGCTGCCGGACATCTGGCGCACGTCGCTGATCGCGCGGCCGATCTCCGCGGCGGGCACCTCGAGCGAGAAACGGCAGACCGGCTCGAGCAGCACGCTTTTGGCCTGCATGAGCCCCTGGCGCACGGCGCGGTAAGTCGCCTGGCGGAAATCCCCGCCCTCGGTGTGCTTGAGATGGGCGCGCCCGGCGGCAAGCGTGATCTTCACATCGGTCAGCGGCGAGCCGGTGAGTACGCCGAGATGCTGTCTTTCCATCAGATGCGTGAGGATGAGGCGCTGCCAGTTGCGGTCAAGCGCGTCCTCGCTGCAGGAGGAGTCGAGCACGATACCGCTGCCGCGCTCGCCGGGCGAGAGGATCAGGTGTACCTCGGCATAGTGCCGTAGGGGCTCATAGTGACCCACGCCCTCCACGGTGTCGGCAATGGTCTCGCGGTAGAGGATATGCCCCTTGTCGAGCGTCACGTCAAGATCGAAGCGCTCCCGGACGAGACTGCAGAAGACCTCCGTCTGCACCCTGCCCATGAGCCGCAGCTCGATCTGCCGGTTCCTCTTGTCCCAGCCCAGGTGCAGGGCGGGTTCCTCCTCGCCGAGCTGCCGCAGCATCGGAAACAGCAGCATCGCGTCCATACCCGCGGGCGGGATCACCCGATAGCTCAGCACCGGCTCCATCTGCGGACTCTCGGCGTCGCTCTCCGCGCCGAGGCCCTGGCCGGGCCAGGTGGCCGTGAGGCCGGGGACGGCAACGATCTGCCCCGGGCCGACGGCGTCCACCGCCTCGAATCTGCCGCCGGAATAGAGCCGCAGCTGGGCGGCCTTCTCCTCACAGGGTTCGCCGCGCTCGCTGCGATAGCGCAGCAGGTCGCGGACGCGGAGCTCGCCTCCGGTGATTTTCATATAGGTCAGTCTCGCGCCGCCCTCGTGGCCGATTTTGAAGACCTGAGCGGCAAAGCCGCCGCGATCGGGGCTGGGCGGCGCAAGAGAATCGAGCAGCTGCAGCAGCGCGTCCACGCCCTCGAGGCGGAGCCCGGAGCCAAAGAGCAGCGGAAAGAGCTGCCGGGAGCGGAACATGCGCCGCACGCTCTCCTCCGAGACCGCGCCGGCCTCCAGATACTCCTCCATGGCCTCTTCGCTGCACAGCGCAAGGCTCTCGCCCAGCGCCTCCCGCCCGTCGCTGAAGTCGATGCAGGCGTCGCTCAGGCGGCGGCGCAGCTCCTCCGCGAGCGCATCGCGGCCGGGCCCGGGCAGATCCATCTTGGTGACGAAGAGCAGAGTCGGCACAGCGTAATGCCGCAGCAGCCGCCAGAGCGTCTCCGTATGGGCCTGCACGCCGTCCGTCCCGCTGACGACGAGCACTGCGCAGTCGAGCACGCGCAGCGTCCGCTCCATCTCGGCGGAGAAATCCACATGGCCGGGCGTATCGAGCAGCGTCACGTCCGTATTTCCAAGCGGCAGCAGCGCCTGCTTGGAGAAGATCGTGATGCCGCGCTCGCGCTCCAGACGCTGGTTGTCGAGAAAGCTGTCACGGTGGTCAACGCGGCCGAGTTTTTTCAGTTTTCCGGTCTGATACAGCATGGCCTCCGCGAGCGTGGTCTTTCCCGCGTCCACATGAGCCAGAATGCCTACGACCGTCCTGCGTTCATTTTTCATGCTCCTTATTTTATCAGCCGCGGCGCTCCCGGTCAACCGCTCCCGGCTATTTTGTGGTCTGAGGCGTGTTTTTCTGTCTTCAAACTGCAAAATGTTGTTGTGTTTTTTGAAACTTGTGCTACCATTTTTGTAAAGACTATGTTATAATGACCATCGGATGGCGAAATCAATCGAGGGTTCGATTGATTTCGCTGCCAAACGACAAGTTTGGCAGCGAATGACCCAAAGGGTCATTCGCCCGATGCTCATTGAAATGAATATATGGCCAAACAGCTATGCTGTTTGGCTGCGCGGCAAAGCCGCGCGGCGAAAAGCTTTTTGGCTTTTCGCCATCTTAT